>NZ_JBMDWL010000032.1:0-78123 GCF_048594625.1 Sphingobium sp. | reverse complement strand
CAGTTCCACCCGGAACTGAAATCCAAACCATTCGATCCGCACCCGCTGTTCGCCAGCTTCATCGCGGCGGCGGTCAAGCAGAGCCGGTTGGTGTAAAGGGAAACGGGGCCATATTGGCCCCGTTTTTCGTTTCAGGGCAAGGGCAGTCACCCCGCCGGCGTCAGCTTCAGCATCCGGCCCTGCGACTTGCCGCCGTCTTCAAGCAGACACAGCGCGCCGTCCGGTCCCTGTTCCACTTCGCGGATGCGGGCGCCCATGTCCCATTGATCGGCCTTTTCGGCATTGACGCCGTTCAGCTTCACGCGCACCAGGCTCTGGCTGGACAGGCCGCCGATGAACAGCGACCCCTTCCACTGGGGAAAGGCGCTGCCGGTGTAATAGAGCAGGCCGCCCGGCGAAATGACCGGGTTCCAGCTGATCTTGGGCGCTTCGAATCCATCGCCGGGCTTGTGGTCGGGAATATCGCGACCGTCATAATGGTCGCCGTTCGATGCCTTGGGCCAGCCATAGTTGAGGCCGGGCTTGATCAGGTTCACTTCATCCCCGCCCTTTGGCCCCATTTCCTGTTCCCACAGGCGGCCATCCTTGTCGAAGGCGATGCCGAGCAGGTTGCGGTGGCCGTAGGACCAAATGGCGGGATGGAAGCCCTTTGCGCTCAGCGGATTGCCTGCGGCGGGCGTGCCGTCAAGGTTCAGGCGCAGCACCTTGCCCAGCGTCGCTTTCGGGTCTTGCGCAGGGTCGAATTTCTGCCGTTCGCCATTGGTGAAGAACAGATATTTGCCATCGGGGGAAAAGGCGATGCGGCCCGAATAATGGCCGTTGCCATCGACATAGGGGCTGGCGCGGAAGATGACGGTCACGCCGTCCAGCTTCGTGGTGCCGTCGCTCGCCTGATTGAATTTGCC
Source organism: Sphingobium sp. (assembly GCF_048594625.1). GTDB lineage: Bacteria > Pseudomonadota > Alphaproteobacteria > Sphingomonadales > Sphingomonadaceae > Sphingobium. The sequence goes on along the minus strand of NZ_JBMDWL010000032.1, from coordinate 77,218 downwards.
CCTGGCCAGCGCCACGCCTTTCAGGCCATCGCGCTCTTCGGAAAAGCTGAAATAGACCACCTTGTCCTTTGCAAAGGTCGGGGAGAGGACGACGTCCATCAGCGCGCCTTGGCCCGCGCTATCCACCTTGGGGATGCCCGCAACCGGGATCTTGGTGCCGTTCGCGGGATCGAACAGGATCATTTCGCCCGCCTTTTCCGTCACCAGCGCGCGGCCGTCCGGCAGGAAGGTCATGGCCCAGGGCGAATCGAAATCGGCGATGACGGACGTCTTGAACGGCTTTGCGTCGGGCGATGTCGTCTGGCTGTTGGCCCCGTCGCCCGAACAGGCGATCAGCAGCAGGGGGAGGGCGGCGAGCGTCATGTGGCGCATTGATGTCTCCATGTCGGGGCGGCGGGCGCAGGATGATGCGCATAGAAATGGTTGGCGACGAATGTTGTTGCAGATTATTCGCGCCGCGCCTATATCCGCAATGCTTCCTTACATCGTCAAACATGTCAGGGTCGCGGGCAGCAAGCTCGCGGCAGGGGAAGCCGCACATATTTGTTTCTGGAGACTGCATGGCGGACATCGCCGAACTGACCGCGCTGATCGAACCTGAGGTGAAGGCTTTGGGCTTCGACCTTGTGCGCATCAAGCTATTCGGGTCGGGCGACGAATATACGCTCCAGATCATGGCCGAAAATCCCAAGACGAAGCAGCTCGTCATCGAGGATTGCGCCTCCATTTCGCGCCGCATTTCGGACGTGATGGACGAACATGATCCGATCGAGGAAGCCTATCGTCTGGAAGTCAGTTCGCCCGGCATCGACCGGCCGCTGACGCGTCCGTTCGATTTCGTCGAATGGGCGGGGCATGAGGCCAAGATTTCCACGACCGAGATCGTGGAAGGGCGCAAGAGTTTTCGCGGCATCCTGAACGGCGCGGAGGGTGAGGAGATTCTTTTCACCGACGCGAAGGCCGGGGATGTCGTCATTCCGTTTTCGCTGATCGGCGACGCCAAGCTGGTGCTGACCGACAGGCTGATTTCTGCTAGCATGCCGCTCTCCTCCGATGGGGCGGATGAATTTGAAACCGAAGAATAAGGGTTCATAAGATCATGGCCAACGCCATTTCCGCCAATCGGGCAGAACTGATCGCCATCGCCAATTCGGTGGCCAGCGAAAAGATGATCGCCAAGGCGATCGTCATCGAAGCGATGGAAGACGCGATCCAGCGCGCCGCCCGTGCGCGTTACGGCGCGGAAAACGACATTCGCGCCAAGCTGGACCCGGACAGCGGCGACCTGCGCCTGTGGCGCGTCGTGGAAGTGGTCGAAATTGTCGAGGATTATTTCAAGCAGGTGGACCTGAAGCAGGCCTCCAAGTTGAAGAAGGACGCGGTCGTCGGCGACTTCATCGTCGATCCGCTGCCCCCGATCGACCTCGGCCGTATCGACGCCCAGTCGGCCAAGCAGGTGATCTTCCAGAAGGTCCGCGACGCTGAACGTGAACGTCAGTTCGACGAATATAAGGACCGCGTGGGTGAAATCATCACCGGTGTCGTCAAGTCGGTCGAATTCGGCCATGTCGTCGTGAACCTGGGCCGCGCCGAAGGCGTGATCCGCCGCGACCAGCAGATCCCGCGCGAAGTCGTTCGCGTCGGCGACCGCATCCGGTCCGTCGTGCTGAACGTGCGCCGCGAAAATCGCGGGCCGCAGATTTTCCTCAGCCGCGCGCATCCCGAATTCATGAAGAAGCTGTTCGCGCAGGAAGTCCCCGAAATCTACGACGGCGTCATCACCATCATGGCTGCCGCCCGCGCTCCGGGTTCGCGCGCCAAGATCGGCGTCATCAGCCGCGACGGCAGCATCGATCCGGTCGGCGCCTGCGTCGGCATGAAGGGCAGCCGCGTGCAGGCCGTCGTGCAGGAAATGCAGGGCGAAAAGATCGACATCATCCCCTGGTCGGAAGATACGGCGACCTTCGTCGTCAACGCGTTGCAGCCTGCGCAGGTCGCCCGCGTCGTCATCGATGAAGAAGAAGAGCGTATCGAAGTCGTCGTTCCCGACGATCAGTTGTCGCTCGCCATCGGCCGTCGCGGTCAGAATGTCCGCCTCGCCAGCCAGCTGACCGGCAAGGCGATCGACATCATGACCGAAGCCGACGCGTCCGAAAAGCGCCAGAAGGAATTCGTCGCCCGTTCCGAAATGTTCCAGAACGAACTGGATGTGGACGAAACCCTGTCGCAGTTGCTGGTCGCCGAAGGTTTCGGCGAACTGGAAGAAGTCGCCTATGTCGAGGTGGACGAACTGGCCGCGATCGAAGGTTTCGACGAGGAACTGGCCGCCGAGCTTCAGAACCGCGCGCAGGAAGCGCTGGAACGCCGCGAACAGGCCGCCCGCGAAGAACGCACCAATCTGGGCGTCGAAGACGCGCTGGCCGACATGCCGCATCTGACCGAAGCGATGCTGGTCACGCTGGGCAAGGCGGGCATCAAGACGCTGGACGATCTGGCCGACCTCGCCACCGACGAACTGGTGCAGAAGAAGCGCGTCGATCAGCGTCGTCGCAAATCGGACAGCAACAGCGACGACAAGGGCGGCATTCTGGCCGCTTATGGTCTCTCCGACGAGCAGGGTAATGAGATCATCATGGCCGCGCGCGCTCACTGGTTCGAAGAGGAAGCATAAGTTTCCATGGCTCTTGTCGGCATCCTGTCAGCATATTGCACCCGGTCGCGCATGCCGCGGCCGGGCGTGCTGGCGGCTGTCGATCTTGCGTCTCTAGCAAGGCCAAATACTCTAACAAGGGAGGACGCCTATGTTGCGGACACTCCCCGATGAGAGAATAACGCCTCTCGACAGCGTTGGACTTGCCCTTTCATCCGTTTTGGCGGAGGGGCGCGCATGACCGAACGCAAATGCATATTGAGCGGCGACCGTGCCGATCCCGAAACGCTGATCCGGCTGGCCATCGGCCCGGAAGGACAGGTTCTGCCCGACATCCGCGCCAAGGCGCCGGGGCGGGGGGCATGGATTGGCGTGCCGCGCGCCGAACTGGAAGCCGCGCTGACCAAGGGGAAGCTGAAGGGCGCGCTCGCCCGGTCGTTCAAGGATGGTGCGCTGGATATTCCCGCCGACCTGCCCGACATGATCGAGACGGGCCTGCGCAAGGCGCTGCTCGACCGGCTGGGGCTGGAGGCGCGGGCCTCCATGCTGCTGACGGGTTCCGAAAAAATCGATGTCGCCTGCCGCCGTGGACAGGTGCATCTGCTGCTCCACGCCGTCGATGCGGCGGCGGACGGCAACCGCAAACTGGATCAGGCGCTGCGCGTCGGACAGGAAGCGGAAGGCACGGATTTGGCAGGCATCACCTTGCCTGTGGACCGCGACGCCCTATCTATGGCAATGGGGCGGGACAATGTCGTCCATATCGCGGTGACCGACTCGCGGGCTGCTTTGCGCCTGCGCGGGGCCATAGGCCGCTTGGAAAGCTATCTGGGTTACGCTAACGGGGCGCCAGTGCATGGGGAGCATGTCTCCACTGATGCGCCGGCTGTCCCCGATTAGGCGTTTCCGGTAGCGTTAGGGACATAAAGGCGTCGGCGGGCCTATCCGGCCGAAGCGGAAGTGAAGGGTTAAGTTCGATCGTATGAGTGACAGCAAGGAAGACAAGCCGGTTCTGGGTCGCAAGCCGCTGGGCATCAAGCGGACTGTGGAATCCGGTCAGGTGCAGCAGCAGTTCAGCCATGGCCGCAAGAATACGGTCGTGGTCGAGGTGAAGCGGCGCCGCGTCCTGGGCAAGCCCGGTGAGACGACCGGTGGCGCACCTGCGGCTGCGCCCCAGGCCGAAACCGCCCCGGCGCCCGCTGCGCCCGCGCCCCGCCCCGCCGCGCCCCAGCCGCAACACGCGCGCGCGCCGCAACCCGCGCCGGTGCGTCAGGCGCCGCCGCAGAGCCTGATGTCGCGTCAGGAATTGCAGGCCAAGCTGCTGCGTGAAGCGGAAGAAGCCCGCATGACCGCGCTGGAAGATGCGCGCCGCCGTGAAGACGCCGCGCGCCTTGCCGCCAGCGAGGAAGAAAAGCGTCGCGCCGAGGAAAATCGCCTGGCCGCGGAAGCCGCCGAAGCGGCCGCCGCCGCTGCGCCCGAACCCGTGATCGAAGCCGCGAAGGAAGAAGCTGCTGCCCCCGTCGCCGAACCGGCGAAGGAAGAAGCCGCTACGCCTGCCGCGCAGGAACGGCCCGCCGCTGCCACGCCGGCCGCGCCGCCGCCGCGTCGCTTCACCCCGGTCACCCCGGTCAAGCGCCCCGAACCGGCCAAGCCCGACCGCGCCAAGAAGGGCGAGGATAATCGTCGCCAGTCCGGCAAGCTGACCGTGACCCGTGCGCTGGCCGACGACGACAGCGCGCGCGCGCGTTCGCTCGCCGCGCTCAAGCGCGCCCGTGAAAAGGAACGCCGCGCCCATTATGCAGGCGGCGCCCAGCAGCGCGACAAGCAGGTCCGCGACGTCGTGGTGCCCGAAAGCATCACCGTGCAGGAACTGGCCAACCGTATGGCCGAAAAGGGCGCGGATCTGGTCAAGGCCCTGTTCAAGATGGGGACTGCCGTCACGCTCAATCAGCCGATCGATCAGGATACGGCCGAACTGCTGGTCGAAGAATTCGGCCACCGCATCCAGCGCGTGTCCGAAGCCGACGTCGAAATCGGCATGGAAGGCGAAGTCGATGCGCCCGAAACGCTGAAGCATCGCGCCCCGGTCGTCACGATCATGGGCCATGTCGACCATGGCAAGACGTCCCTGCTCGACGCGCTGCGCGGGACCGATGTGGTCGCGGGCGAAAGCGGTGGCATAACCCAGCATATCGGCGCCTATCAGGTGACGACGAAGAAGGGCGATGTCATCACCTTCCTCGACACGCCGGGCCACGAAGCCTTCTCCGAAATGCGTGCGCGTGGCGCCAACGTCACCGACATCGTCATCCTGGTGGTGGCGGCCGACGACGGCCTGATGCCGCAGACGGTCGAAGCCATCAATCATACCAAGGCCGCGGGCGTGCCGATGATCGTCGCGATCAACAAATGCGACAAGCCCGAAGCCAATCCGCAGAAGGTGCGCGAACGCCTGCTGAGCGAAGAAATCGTGGTCGAGGATCTGGGCGGCGACGTTCAGGATGTCGAGGTTTCGGCGCTCAAGAAGACCGGTCTGGACGAGCTGATCGACAAGATCCTGCTTCAGGCCGAGCTGATGGAGCTGACCGCCAACCCCGATCGCGCCGCCGACGGCAATGTGATCGAGGCGCAGCTGGACAAGGGCCGTGGCGCCGTTGCCACCGTGCTGGTGCGCAAGGGGACGCTGAAGATCGGCGACACCTTCGTCATCGGTTCGGAAAGCGGCAAGGTACGCGCGCTGGTCAATGACAAGGGTCAGCAGGTGAAGTCCGCAGGTCCGTCGACCCCGGTCGAGGTGCTGGGCCTGTCGGGCGTGCCCAAGGCCGGCGATCAGCTGACCGTGGTGGAAAATGAAGCCCGCGCCCGCGAAGTCGCCGCTTACCGTCAGGAACAGGCGACCAAGAAGCGCACCACGAGCGCGCCGACCAGCTTTGAACATATGTTCTCTGCGCTCAACACGACCGTCATCGAATATCCGGTAGTGGTGAAGGGCGACGTGCAGGGTTCCGTCGAAGCGATCGTGTCGTCGCTCAACAAGATTTCGACCGACGAAATCAAGTTGCGAATCCTGCATTCGGGCGTCGGTGCGATCACCGAAAGCGACGTCACGCTGGCCGCCGCCAGCCGCGCGCCGCTGATCGGCTTCAACGTGCGTCCCAACGCCAAGGCGCGTCAGCTGGCCGAGCGTGAAAAGATCTCGCTGCGCTATTATGACGTGATCTACGACCTTCTTGAGGAAGTGCGTGGCGAAATGGCGGGCCAGCTGGCGCCCGAACGCATTGAAACGGTCGTCGGCCGCGCCGAAGTGCTTCAGGTGTTCCCGGCGGGCAAGAAGGACAAGGCGGCTGGTCTGCTGGTTCTGGACGGCATCATCCGCAAGGGGCTGTCCGCGCGTCTCACCCGGTCGGACGTCATCGTGTCGCGCACCAACATCGCGTCGCTGCGTCGTTTCAAGGACGATGTGTCCGAAGTGCGTGCGGGCATGGAGTGCGGTGCGGTCCTGCAGGATACGAACGACATCAAGGTCGGCGATACGCTGGAACTGTTCGAAGTCGAAGAGCGTCAGCGCACGCTGTAATCTGTGTCTCCCCCTCCCGCTTGCGGGAGGGGGCTAGGGGGTGGGCTCGCCCTCTCCTGAATTGCAATGGCCGGTGGGATGAGCCCACCCCCGGCCCCTCCCGCACGCGGGAGGGGAGGATTTATGTCCAGTCAATCCGAAGGTCCGTCCGTCCGCCTGCTTCGCGTGGGCGAACAGGTGCGTCATGTTCTGTCCGACATTCTTCAGCGCGGCGACGTGCATGACGATGTGCTGAGCAAACATGTGGTCAGCGTGACCGAAGTGCGCATGTCGCCCGACCTGCGCCATGCGACCGTTTTCATCAAATCGCTGCTGGGGCAGGATGAGGATGCGGTGCTGAAGGCGCTGCGCACCAATACCGCCTATCTGCAACGCGAAGTCGCGACCCGCATCCGCCTGAAATATGCCGCAAAGCTGAAATTCCTGGCGGACGAGAGCTTCGACGAAGGTAGCCATATCGACAAGCTGCTGCGCGATCCCAAGGTTGCCCGCGATCTTGAGCAGGATAGCGCCGAAGAATAATCCATGTCCGCCGTCGACGGCACGGTACTGCGGCGCTAACAGCGTCTTGTCCATGAGCGGGCAAGGGGACGGGACATGAGAATAGCCGGTATTTTGTCACTTGGGCTGATGTCTTGCGCAACGCCCGCCATGGCCAAGGCTCCGGTGGTCCATCCCGCCGTTATAGCCGACCCCAGGCCCGACGCGGCGCATCCGGCGGGCATGAGCGCCTTCGTCATTCCGGTCGAGGGCGGCGCGCTGAACGCGGTGATGTATACCGCTGCCGGGGCGGGCATCCATCCCACACTGCTGCTGCTTCATGGCTTTCCGGGCAATGAGCAAAATCTGGATCTGGCGCAGGCGGCCCGGCGCGCCGGGTGGAATGTGCTGACGCTCCATTATCGCGGCAGCTGGGGCAGCCCCGGCACATTCTCCTTCAACGGCGCGTCGAACGATGCCTTCGCCGCGCTCCAGTTTTTGCAACAGCCATCGATCGCCAACGCCTATCATATCGACACCAGCGCGATCGTGGTGGCGGGGCACAGCATGGGCGGCTTCATGGCGGCCGATGCGGCGGCGGCCGAACCGCGCGTTGCCGGCCTGTTCCTGATCGACCCATGGGATCCCGCGCAGACCGTCGCGGCGCTCGCGTCGCCACAGGGGGAGGCGGCGTGGAAGGCCGAAGTGGCAAGCGACCTGCCGCCGCTCCATGGCGCGACCTATGAAGGGCTGACCGGTGAGATCACATCGGACGGGCAGAAGTTCGATCTGGGGCGCAAGCTGGCGGGCTATGGCCGTCGCCCGCTCACCATCATCGGCGCGGAACGCGGCATCGGCGCCATGGCGCGCAAGGTGACGGCCGATGCGCAGGCGGCCAATCCCGACACGCGGCTGATGGTCTGGCCGACCGACCACAGCTTTTCGGACAGTCGCATCGCGCTGGCCGACGCGCTGGTTCGTTTCCTGGCTGGCGTCGCGCCGACAATGCGCTAATTCTGTTTTTTCCGCATTCTGCAAGCCGTCGGCTGTTTCAGCCGACTTCAGAATGCTCTAATCCCGCCGGGATGGCGAAACTCTATTTCTACTACAGCTCGATGAATGCGGGCAAATCGACCACCCTGTTGCAATCCGATTTCAACTATCGGGAACGGGGCATGGACACCATGATCTGGACCGCCGCGCTGGACGACCGTTATGGCCGGGGGCGGATCGTGTCGCGGATCGGGCTGGAGGCGCAGGCCCATCTGTTCGACCCGTCGATCGACATGTTCGACGCTATCGCCGCCCAGCATGCGCAGACGCCGCTGTCCTGCATCCTGCTGGACGAAGCGCAGTTCCTGACGGAGGCGCAGGTGTGGCAATTGGGCGCGGTGTGCGACCGGTTGGGCATTCCGGTCCTGTGCTATGGCATTCGCACCGATTTTCAGGGGCAGCTGTTCGCCGGCAGCGCCGCCCTGCTGGGGCTGGCCGACAGTTTGAGCGAGATCAAGACGATCTGCGATTGCGGGCGCAAGGCGACGATGAACCTGCGCGTCGATGAAGCGGGCAGGGCGATCCGCCGGGGCGAACAGACCGAAATCGGCGGCAACGACCGTTATGTGGCGCTGTGCCGCCGTCATTTTGTGGAGCAGATGCAGCCATGAGCCGGATGGAGGCATTATTGGCCCCGATCGATGTGCCGGGCCTGCATCTGGAACAGCTGCGCGCCGATCATCGAGAGGCGTTGCGCGCCATCTGTCCGATGGACGATCCGGTGTGGGAGATTTTTCCCGCCAACTGGTCGGGCGGACATTTCGATGCGATTTTCGAGGCGACGCTGGCCAATCCGGATCGCTTTCCGTTCCTGATCATGGCCGATGGCGTGGTGGTCGGCATGTCGGGCTTCCTGCGGGTGGCGGCGGCCGACAACTGGCTGGAACTGGGCGGCACCTATATGACGCCGTCGGCGCGGGGGACGGGCCTGAACGGTCGAATCAAGCCGATGCTGATCGGCCGGGCGCTGGACTGCGGCTTTACCCGCATCGAATTCTGCGTCGATCAGCGCAATATCCGCTCGCAAAAGGCGGTGGAGAAACTGGGCGCGGTGCGCGAAGGCGTGCTGCGCAAACAGCGTATCACCTGGACCGGCCATGTCCGTGACACGGTGATCTATTCGATCCTGGCCGATGAATGGCGGGCGCGGATTTCCTGACCGTCAGCCGATCGCCCCGATCCAGTCGGGCAGGTCCGCGAGCCGCTCCAATTGGGTGAAGCAAGGGTGGTCGGATGGCGCGGCGGCGCTTTCATGCACCCATGCGCCTTCCTGCGGGATGAAGGCCGCCCATGCGCCTGCCTCCAGCGCGGGCAATATGTCCGACCGCATCGAATCGCCAGCCATCACAGCCTCTTGCGGGGCGATGTTCATGCGCGCAAATAGCGTGCGGAACGTCTCCGCCTTCTTGTCGCTGACGATTTCGATGCCGGAAAACAGGTCGCCCAGGCCCGACGCCGCCAACTTGCTTTCCTGATGCAGCAGATCGCCCTTCGTCACCAGCACCAGCGGCGCGCTGTCGGCCAGCCGCTCCAGCGTGTCCTTCACCCCGTCGAACAGCAGCACCGGATGCGCCAGCAGCGCACGGCCCGCCGCCAATATGCCCTTGATCATCTCGGCGTCCAGCCGGTCGCCCGCAACCTCCACCGCCGTTTCGATCATCGACAGGGTAAAGCCCTTCGCCCCATAGCCATAGAGCGGCAGGTTGCGGATTTCGCAGGCGATCATCCGTTCGCGCGTGACATCGGCCGCTGCAAAGGGGCGCAGCATGTCGAACAGCGCATCCTCCGTCTCATGAAAATGGCGCATATTGTGCCAGAGCGTGTCGTCGGCATCGAGGCAGATGAGCTTGATCGTCATGCGCGCGAGATAGCGCATTAAAGGCTGACACGCCAAGACGGGACATATAAGGCCCGCCGCCATGCACGGCTGGATCATCCTCGACAAACCCCATGGCCTTGGCTCCACGCAGGCGGTGAGCGCGGTGAAACGCGCGCTGCGCATCCAGCGGGAGGCGACGGGCGGCACGGAAAAATGGAAGGTCGGCCATGGCGGCACGCTCGATCCGCTGGCGACCGGCGTGCTGCCGATTGCGATCGGGGAAGCGACCAAGCTGACCGGGCGGATGCTCGACAGCAACAAGATCTATCATTTCACCATCGCTTTCGGGGTTCAGACCGACACGCTCGATCTGGAAGGGAAGGTGATTGCGCAAAGCGAGGTGCGGCCCACGCTGGCGCAGGTGGAAGCCGTGCTGCCGCGCTTTACCGGTCCCATCGAACAGGCGCCGCCCGCCTATAGCGCCATCCTGATCGACGGCCAGCGTGCCTACGACCTCGCCCGCAAGGGGGTGGATGTGGAGATGAAGACGCGGTCGGTGACGATCCACGCCCGTACCCCCGTTCGGTTCGAGCCTGTCGAGACGGGCGCGCAGGGGTTCTCAACAGGCTCGAACCGAACGCAGGACGCTGGGCTGTCTTCCATCACCCTTACCGCCCATGTGTCGAAGGGCACCTATATCCGCTCGCTTGCCCGCGACATCGCGCTGGCGCTCGGCACGGTGGGGCATGTGACCATGTTGCGCCGGGTGAAGGCCGGTCCGTTCGCGCTGGAAGCCGCGATTTCGCTGGACAATCTGGACGAAGCTGCTAGGGGCGGCGACATCGGCGGACTTATGCTGCCGTTGACCGCAGGGCTGGACGACATCCCGGCTCTTGCAGTCTCCCCCGATGATGCACTGGCTCTCCGACAGGGGAAGGTGATCGTCGGCAACGCCGCGACTACTGGGCTTCATTTGGCGATGGACGGGGACATCCCTGTCGCGCTGGTCGAAATGCAGGACGGAAACGTCAAGGTCGTGCGCGGATTTAACCTGATGCCGAAGGAAGATGAGACATGACGATCACTGCCGAGCGCAAAGAAGCGCTTATCAAGGAATATGCCCGCGTTGAGGGTGACACCGGTTCGCCGGAAGTCCAGGTTGCGATCCTGAGCGAACGCATCGTCAACCTGACCGAGCATTTCAAGTCGCATCACAAGGATAACCACAGCCGTCGCGGCCTGCTGATGCTGGTCAACAAGCGTCGTTCGCTGCTGGATTATCTGAAGAAGAAGGATGCGGGTCGTTACACCGACCTCATCACCAAGCTGGGCCTGCGCAAGTAAGCCTGCTACAAAGGGACGGCCCCATTCGGGGCCGTTTCCGATTCTGGAATAGGGCGCAATCCGGCGCCCTGTTGCATATCAGGGGCCAGATGATGCCCCCAAACCGATGCGGGCCGGTTTAGCCCGCATGACAGGCCCCGCCCGGCAATAGGGCCAGGTGGGCGAAGGAAAACTCTATGTTCGATGTAAAGAAAGTTTCGATCGAGCTGGGCGGCAAGACGCTGACCCTCGAAACCGGTCGTATCGCGCGTCAGGCCGACGCCGCCGTGCTGGCGACCTATGGCGAAACCGTGGTGCTGTGCGCCGTGACCGCCGCCAAGTCCGTGAAGGAAGGGCAGGATTTCTTCCCGCTGACCGTTCACTATCAGGAAAAATATTCGGCCGCAGGGCGCATCCCCGGTGGCTTCTTCAAGCGTGAACGCGGCGCGACGGAAAAGGAAACGCTGGTTTCCCGCCTGATCGACCGTCCGGTCCGCCCGCTGTTCCCCGAAGGCTTCTATAACGAAATCAACGTCATCGCTCAGGTGATGTCGTTCGATGGCGAAAGCGAGCCGGACATCGTCGCGATGATCGCCGCTTCGGCCGCGCTGACCCTGTCGGGCGTTCCCTTCCTTGGCCCGATCGGCGCTGCCCGCGTCGGTTATAAGGATGGCGAATATCAGCTGAACCCGTCGCTGGACGAAGTGAAGACCGGCGAACTCGACCTGGTCGTCGCCGCCACCCATGACGCGGTGATGATGGTCGAATCCGAAGCCAAGGAACTGTCGGAAGACGTCATGCTGGGCGCCGTCCTCTTCGCCCATGAAGCGTCGAAGAAGGTCGTCAACGCGATCATCGACCTGGCCGAAAAGGCCGCGAAGGATCCGTGGGAAGTCGCCAAGGGCGACGATCTGGAAGACCTGAAGAAGAAGCTGAAGAAGCTGATCGGCAAGGACATCACGTCTGCCTACAAGCTGACCGACAAGTCCGCCCGTTCGAATGCGCTGAACGAAGCCCGCGCCAAGGCGAAGGCATGGTTCGCTGAAGAAGGCCTGGACGCGCAGACCGTGATGGCCGGCATCAAGCTGACCAAGAAGCTGGAAGCCGAAATCGTCCGCGGCGCCATCCTGAAGGACGGAACGCGCATCGACGGCCGCACGACCACGCAGATCCGCCCGATCGAGGCGATGGTTGGCTTCCTGCCGCGCACCCATGGTTCGGCGCTGTTCACGCGCGGTGAAACGCAGTCGATCTGCACCACCACGCTGGGCACCAAGGACGCCGAGCAGATGATCGACGGCCTGACCGGCCTGCATTATGAAAGCTTCATGCTGCACTATAACTTCCCGCCCTATTCGGTCGGCGAAGTCGGTCGCTTCGGCGCGCCGGGCCGTCGCGAAGTCGGCCATGGCAAGCTGGCATGGCGTGCGCTGCACCCCGTGCTGCCCAGCAAGGAAGATTTCCCCTATACCATCCGCGTCCTGTCGGACATCACCGAGTCGAACGGTTCGTCGTCGATGGCGACGGTCTGCGGCGGTTCGCTGTCGATGATGGACGCCGGTGTGCCGCTGAAGCGCCCCGTGTCGGGCATCGCCATGGGCCTGATCCTAGAAGGCAAGAATTTCGCTGTGCTCAGCGACATCCTTGGCGACGAAGATCATCTGGGCGACATGGACTTCAAGGTGGCGGGCACCGAAGAAGGCATCACCACGATGCAGATGGACATCAAGGTCGCCGGCATCACGCAGGAAATCTTTGAAGTCGCGCTGCGTCAGGCGAAGGAAGGCCGCGCCCATATTCTGGGTGAAATGGCCAAGGCGCTGTCTTCGACCCGCACCGAATTGTCGGCCCATGCCCCGCGCATCGAAACGATCCAGATCGACAAGGCGAAGATCCGTGACGTTATCGGCACCGGTGGCAAGGTCATCCGCGAAATCGTCGCCGAAACCGGCGCGAAGGTCGACATCGACGATGAAGGCATCATCAAGATCAGCTCTTCCGACATCAACCAGATCGAAGCCGCCAAGAAGTGGATTCTGGGCATCGTGGAAGAAGCCGAAGTCGGCAAGATCTACACCGGCAAGGTCGTCAACATCGTTGATTTCGGTGCGTTCGTGAACTTCATGGGTGGCAAGGACGGCCTCGTCCACGTCAGCGAAATGAAGAATGAGCGCGTCGAAAAGCCGACCGACGTCGTGTCGGAAGGTCAGGAAGTGAAGGTCAAGGTTCTGGAAATCGATCCGCGTGGCAAGGTTCGCCTGTCCATGCGCGTCGTCGATCAGGAAACCGGCGCCGAACTGGAAGACACCCGTCCGGCCCGCGAACCGCGTGAACCGCGCGGCGACCGTGGTGATCGCGGCGATCGTGGCCCGCGCCGTGACGGCGAAGGCCGTGGCGACCGTGGTCGTGGCGGTCGCGACCGTGGTCCCCGCCGTGACGGTGGCGATCGTGGTCCCCGCCGCGAACGCAGCGAAGGCGGCAATGATGATGGCCCCAGCGGCGGTCTGCCCGACTTCCTGACGCAGGACTGATCGTTCGATCCGCATTGGAAATGAAGGGGGGCGTCCGGGTGAACCGGGCGCCCCCTTTTTATTCGAATATGTCTGATTTCGATCAAGGCGGGTGGCGAAAGTTCTGATACTGTAACGATGAACCGTTCCCGGGGGGTGTCATGCAGCGGACGAATGAGCGTTTTGTCGAACGTTTGCCTCTCGTCCTCGACCGGCCGGTCTATGCCTATGTCCTGACTGCGATATTCTGCGCCGCGGCCTATGTGCTGCGGATCGCCGCCACGCCGCTGCTGCCCAGCGGCTATCCCTTCGTCACCTTCTTCCCCGCCGTCATCCTGGCATCCTTCCTGTTCGGTGTGCGGCCCGGCATCTTTGCCGCGCTGCTGTGCGGTATCGTGTCATGGTATGCGTTCATCCCGCCCTATCATCATATGGTGCTGAACCCGGCGGTGGTGGTGGCGATGCTGTTCTACACCGGCGTGGTCGCGATCGACATCCTGCTCATCCACTTCATGCAGCGCGCCAATTTCCATCTGGCGGTGGAGCGTGAACGCAGCCGCGCGCTGGCCGACAATCGCGAGCTGCTGTTCCACGAACTGCAACATCGCGTGTCCAACAATCTTCAGGTGGTGGCGGCGATGCTGTCGCTTCAGCGGCGGCATATCGACCATGACGTCGCCCGCCATGCGCTGGACAATGCGTCGGAACGGGTCGCGCTGGTGGGGCGGATCAGCCGGGCGCTCTACGATCCGTCGGGCGGGGGGCAGGATATGCACCATTTCCTGTCGATGCTGACCGCCGACATCGTCGACGCCAGCGGGCGGCAGGATGTCGTCATGACGGTCGCTGCGCCGGACGGATTGCGGCTGGACCCCAACATCACGGTGCCGCTGGCGCTGGTGGTCGCGGAATCGGTCAGCAACGCGATGGAACATGGCCTGCCTGACCGGGCCGGCAACATCCATGTCAGTCTGGAAAATGAAGATAGCGCGCTGGTGCTGCGGATCGTGGACGATGGGCGGGGGGTGCCCGCGCAGATCGACGAAACGGCCGTGCAGTCGCTGGGCCTGCGCATCGCGCACGCTCTGGCGGCGCAGCTGGGCGGGGTCTTCACCCTGTCGCCGGCCTTGCAGGGCGGGGCGGTGGCACGGCTGGAACTGCCGGTTCAGTCAGCCCGTTGATGGTGCTGCATTCTGCCGCTTGGCGACGGCGCGTCGCTCGGCTATGACCGCGCCCATGCTGACGAAAACCCTGACGCGCATCGGCGCGGCTACCGCTCTGGTCCTGATCGCCTCGCCCGTTCTTACCGGATGTTCCACGTCGAAGAACAAGGCCGACACCCAATATGTCGCCCGCGACGTGTCGACCCTGTATAACAGCGGCAAAGACCGTCTGGACCGTGGCCAGTATAAGCTGGCCGCCGCGCTGTTCGACGAAGTGGAGCGTCAGCATCCCTATTCGCCCTGGGCGCGCCGGGCGCAGCTGATGTCGGCGTTCAGCTATTATATGAATCAGGACTATAATGAGTCCATCGCCGCGGCGCAGCGTTTCCTGTCGATCCATACCGGCAACAAGGACGCGCCCTATGCCTATTATCTGATCGCGCTGTGCTATTATGAGCAGATTGCCGACGTCACACGCGACCAGAAGATCACGCAGCAGGGGCTTGACGCGCTGGGCGAGCTGATCCGCCGCTATCCCGATACCCGCTACGCCGCCGACGCGCGGCTGAAGGTCGACCTTGTCAACGATCACCTTGCGGGCAAGGAAATGGAAATCGGCCGCTTCTATCAGCGCCGTGGCCAGTGGCTGGCCGCCACGCTGCGTTTCCGCACCGTGATCGACAAATATCAGACGACGACGCACACGCCCGAAGCGCTGGAGCGTCTGGTCGAATCCTATCTGTCGCTCGGCATCCCGGCCGAAGCGCAAAAGGCCGCCGCCGTTCTGGGCCGCAACTATCCCGGCACCAAATGGTATGAGCGCAGCTACAAGCTGATGCAGCAGCATGGCGGCAAGGCCTGACGCCTTTTAGCTCCTCCCTTTTTAAGGGAGGGGTTGGGGTGGGTTGCGACCCCAAAGGGGCGCTTCCGACCTCACCGTTGCAGGCGCCGCGGGCGCGGCGCACCCACCCCCTTACCCCTCCCGTGAAAGGGAGGGGGGAGTAAAAGCGCTGCTAACCTCGCTCGCCATCCGCAACGTCGTGCTGATCGAGGCGCTGGACCTGGAGTTCGGCGCCGGCCTGTCCGTCCTGACCGGTGAAACCGGTGCGGGCAAATCGATCCTGCTCGATTCGCTGGGTCTGGCGCTGGGTGCGCGGGCCGACAGCGGCCTTGTCCGCAATGGCGAAGCGCAGGCCAGCGTCGTGGCGACATTCGAACCGCCCGCCGCCGACCATCGGGTCGCGCAACTGCTGGCCGATAATGGCATCGACATGGAGCCGGGCGAACCGCTGCTGATCCGCCGTCTGGTCAAGGCCGATGGCGGCAGCCGCGCTTTCGTGAATGATCAGCCCTGCTCGGCGGCCTTGCTGCGCGACCTTGGCGGATCGCTGGTCGAAATTCATGGGCAGCATGACGATCGCGGCCTGCTCAACCCGCGTGGTCACCGCGCGCTGCTCGACAGCTATGGCCGCTGCGACGCGGGGGTGGTGGCGTCCGTCCATGCCGCATGGCGCAGCGCTGCCCAGACGCTGGCTCAGGCGCGTGAAACGATGGAAAATGCCGCGCGCGACCGCGATTACCTGTCCCACGCGGTCGATGAGCTGACGAAATTCGCGCCCGAACCCGGCGAAGAAGCGACTCTCGCGCAGGAACGCGCCACGATGCAGAAGGGCGCGCGCCTGACCGACGACCTGACGGCCGTGGGCGAATGCCTGACCGGCTCCGACGGTGGCCTTGCGCAATTGCGGCAGGCGGCCCGGCGGCTTGACCGGATCGCGGGCGAGGAACCGTTGCTGAACGCGGTGCTGGAGGCGCTGGACCGCGCCGTGGTGGAAGCGGGGGAGGCGGAGGATCGCCTTGCCGAAGCCGCCGAAGCGCTGAGTTTCGATCCCGCCCGGCTCGACGCCATCGAGACCCGCCTGTTCGACCTGCGCGGCCTTGCCCGCAAGCATCAGGTGCAGCCCGACGATCTTTCCGCCCTGCGCGATGAAATGGCCGCCAAACTCGCCGCGATCGAAGGTGGGGAAGGGCATATTGCGACCCTTGAGAAAGATGTCGCGCAAAAGGCGCAGGCCTATCGCGCCGCCGCGCAGGCCCTGTCGGCGCAGCGCCAGCAGGCGGCCGGGCGGCTCGATGCGGCGGTGGCGGGTGAACTCGCTCCGCTGAAACTGGGCGCCGCGCGTTTCCGTACGGTCGTCGCCCCGCTGGATGAAGGCCAGTGGAGCCCGCAGGGCATGGACCGGGTGGAGTTTGAGATTTCGACCAATCCCGGCGCATCCTTTGCCCCGCTGGCAAAGATCGCTTCGGGCGGCGAACTTTCCCGCTTCATTCTGGCGCTGAAGGTCGCGCTGGCGGAGCGGGGCGGGGCGGACACGCTGATCTTCGATGAGATCGACCGGGGCGTGGGCGGCGCGGTGGCCGATGCGATCGGCGAACGGCTGGCGCGGCTGGCGCAGAGCAACCAGATTCTGGTCGTCACCCACAGCCCGCAGGTCGCGGCGCGGGGCGCGGGCCATATGCTGATCGCGAAATCGTCCGATGGCACCGTCACGCGCACCGGCGTCCATGCGCTGAGCGATGCGGAACGGCGCGAGGAAATCGCCCGCATGCTGTCCGGCGCGGAAATCACGGCGGAAGCGCGCGCGCAGGCGGAACGACTGTTGGAGACTTAATTTCCGTGTTCCCGCGAAGGTGGGAATCCAGTCCTACCGGCTGAACTGGGTTCCCGCCTTCGCGGGAACACGACTATAGAAACGGACAGGACCGGTGACCCATAACCGCAGAGACATGATCGGCCTTGTTGCCGCCGCGATCACCGCCACGGCCGTTCCCGCCGCCGCGCAGGCCACCACGCCCCGTTACGGCCTGATCAACCAGATGCTCGCCAAAGGGGGAAAGCGCGACGAACTGATCGCCATCCTCAGCCAAGCGACCGGCGCGATGCCCGGATGCCTGCCCTATATCGTTGCGCTTGACGGCGCGAACCCGGACGCTATCTGGATCACCAAAGTGTGGGACGGCCGCTAAAGCCATGCGGCATCGCTGACACGCCCCGCCGTCCGCGTAGCCATTGCAAAGGCGCGTCCGATCATCGCGGGTGTCCCCCGGCATTTCGAAACACGACCGGTAGCGGGAATCTGAAGCCGGGATTTCATTGTCTTTTGTTCACCGCATTCTGCGAGCCGTTGGCTGTTCCAGCCAACTTCAGAATGCTCTAGAGCATCGCGCATGACCGACCCAGCGACCCTGACCGAAGCCCAAGCCGCCAACCGCCTGATGCGTCTGGCCAAAGAGGTGGCGAAGCATAATCGCCTCTATCATGATCAGGATGCGCCGGAGATCAGCGACGCGGATTATGACGCGCTGATCGCGGAGAATAATGCGTTGGAGGCGGCCTTTCCGCATCTGGTCCGCGCCGATTCGCCCAACGCCCAAGTCGGCGCCGCGCCCACATCGGCGCTGAAGAAAGTGCGCCATGCCGTCCGCATGATGAGCCTCGACAATGGCTTTTCGGATGGAGACATCGGCGAATTCCTGGCGCGCGTCCGCCGTTTCCTGTCGCTGCCGGAGGCTGAGCTGCTGGCGCTGACCGCCGAGCCGAAGATCGACGGCCTGTCCTGTTCACTGCGGTATGAGCAGGGCGAACTGGTGCTGGCCGCGACGCGGGGCGACGGCACGACTGGGGAGGATGTCACCGCAAACGTCCGCACCATCGCCGACATCCCGCAACGCCTGACCGGCCCGTCCATCCCCGACCTGTTCGAGATACGCGGGGAAGTCTATATGGCGAAGGCGGATTTCACCGCGCTCAACCGGCGCCTGCTGGACGAAGCCGAAGACCCGGAAAAGGCGCGTCAGTTCGCCAATCCGCGCAACGCCGCCGCCGGTTCCCTGCGGCAGAAGGATGCTGCCGTCACCGCCAGCCGCCCGCTACGCTTCCTCGCCCATGGCTGGGGCGCGCACAGCGACCTGCCCGCGCAAACCCAGCTGGGCGTGATGCAGGCCATCGCCACATGGGGCCTGCCGGTGTCCGACATGCTCGCCTGCGTCGACAGCCTCGACGCGCTCATCGCCCATTATCGCGGCATAGAGGCGAAGCGCGCCGAACTGCCGTTCGACATTGACGGCGTCGTCTACAAGGTCGACCGGCTCGACTGGCAGCAGCGCCTTGGCTTCGTGGCGAAGGCGCCGCGCTGGGCCATTGCGCATAAATTCCCGGCCGAACGGGCGCAAACCACGCTGGAGGCCATCGACATTCAGGTCGGTCGCACCGGTAAGCTGACCCCGGTCGGCCGCCTGACCCCCGTCACGGTGGGCGGGGTCGTCGTGTCCAACGTCACGCTTCACAATGCCGACGAGATCGAGCGGCTGGGCGTGCGACCCGGCGACCGCATCGTGGTTCAGCGCGCGGGCGACGTCATTCCGCAGGTGGTCGAAAATCTCAGCCGCGATGAAAGCCGCGCCGCATACCATTTTCCCACCCACTGCCCGGTCTGCGATTCCGAAGCGGTGCGGGAAGAAGAGGAAGTCGATTATCGCTGCACCGGCGGCCTCATCTGTCCCGCCCAGCGGTTCGAGCGGCTGCGCCACTTCGTCAGCCGCGCGGCGCTCGACATCGAAGGGCTGGGTGAAAAGACGATTCAGGAATTTCTGGACCTTGGCTGGATCGCCGAACCGGCCGACATCTTCCGCCTGAAAAAACATCGTCCTGCGCTGCTGGAGCGCGAGGGATGGAAGGAAAAGTCGGTCGACAATCTGTTCGCCGCGATAGAGGCGAAGCGGTCGCCCGACGCCGCGCGCCTGCTCTTTGGCCTTGGCATCCGCCATGTCGGCGCGGTGACGGCGCGCGATCTGCTGAAACGCTACACGACGCTCCCCGCCATCCGTGGCCTGGGCGACGAGATCATCGCGCTGCGCGCCGCCGCCGATCCGACCGAAACGCAGGCCAAGCGCGACAAGGCCATTGCCGAACATATCGGCGTGGAAAATGTCGGCGCGGCGGTGGGACATGCGCTGGCCGATTTCTTCCACGAACCCCATAATGTGGCGGCGTGGGACGATCTCCTCTCTGAAGTGTCCCCGCCCGACTATGTGGTCGAAACCACCGCCAGCGCCGTGACCGGCAAGATCATCGTCTTCACCGGCAAGCTGGAAACCATGAGCCGCGACGAGGCGAAGGCGCAGGCCGAACGGCTGGGCGCCAAGGCGGCCGGGTCTGTCAGCGCCAAGACCGATCTGGTGGTCGCCGGGCCGGGCGCGGGCAGCAAGCTCAAACAGGCGACGGCGCTCGGCATCGACGTCATAACCGAGGAAGCGTGGGCGGAGATCGTGAAGACGGCGGGGTAAGTGCGCTCCGGTCTGGCGGGAGCGGGCGGGTCTGGTTTCGGCCGAAGTCGGACATGTTCCCCCTCCGTTGACGGGAGGGGGATGGCGGAAAACCACCCTTAAGCAGCCATAGCCCCGCCTTGGTCATGCGCCCGGCGTGACGTCATGATGTCGCTGACATGTGTTTCGGCCCAGCGGGTGATCTGGTCCAAGATACCGATAAGTCCATCCGCCAGCGGCGTCAGCCGATATTCCACCGTCACCGGCACGGTGGGGTAGGCGGCGCGGCTGACCAGCCCGTCGCGTTCCAGGCTTTTGAGCGTCTGCGACAGCATCTTCTGCGAAATCGCGCCTATGCGCCGCCGCAGGTCGTTGAAACGCACCGGCCCGTCGTTCAGCGTCAGCATCACCAGCACCGCCCATTTGTCACCGATCCGGTCCAGTATCTGTCGGGTCGGGCAATCGGGATTATAGGCGTCGCCCCTGTCGGGCGGGGGCAGGGGATGGATGCAGGTCATGGGCGGTATCCTGGACGTAACCAGATGAGCGCAAAGTGCCTTCTTGTCGGTATGATAGCCCAATCGCTATCTGGTTTCCATTGGTAACCACCTATGGAGATATGGCATGAAGGTAGCGGTCATCGGCGGCAGCGGTCGGGCAGGGCGGGAAATCAGCGCCGAACTGGCGCGGCGGGGGCATCAGGTGACGGCCATTTCGCGGCATCCGGAAAATGCAGTCGTGGCAGATGGCGTCATGGCGGCGGCTGGCGACGTCAATCATCCGGACGCCCTTGCCGAAACCATCCGGGGGCATGACGTCGTGGTCAGTGCGGTCATGTTTGCCGATACCGATCCTGCGTCACTGGTGGATGTGGTGCGCGCGTCGGGCGTGCCGCGCTATCTGGTCGTCGGCGGTGCGGGCAGTCTGGAGGTCGCGCCGGGCGTGCCGCTCATCACCACCCCTGAATTTCCCGAAGCCTACAAGGTCGAGGCCGGACGGGGCAGCGATTTCCTGAACTATCTGCGCCGGGTCGGCGACATCGACTGGACCTTCCTGTCGCCGTCCGCCTATTTCTTCGAAGGCGATCGCAAGGGCCAGTTCCGCCTTGGCACGGACGCGCTGCTGGTCGATGCGGACGGTAACAGCAGCATTTCCTACGCCGACTACGCCATCGCGCTGGTCGATGAAATCGAACAGCCGCGCCACAGCCGGGCACGCTTTACCGTGGGCTATTGATCCGGATCGGGGAGGGTGGCCGCCATTGGGGCCACCCTCTTCATGTTATGCCGCGCCTTCCAGCTTGTCCTGCGTCTTCGTGGCGAAGTCGCCCGCGTCGTGCCGTTCGCGCAATTGTTCTTCCAGCGGCCCGTTCATCTTGTTGACCATGCGTCCGCGCGTCACCGCCGGGCGGGCATCGATCTGCTGCGCCCAGCGCAACAGATTTTTGTAACTGCCCGCGTCCAGAAATTCCGCCGCATTATAGGCGCGGCCCAGCACGATACCGCCATACCAGGGCCAGATCGCCATGTCGGCGATGGTGTAGTCGGCTCCGGCGATATATTCGCTGTGCGCCAGCTGCCGGTCGAGCACGTCCAGCTGCCGTTTGGCCTCCATCGTATAGCGGTTGATCGGATATTCGAACTTTTCGGGCGCATAGGCGAAGAAATGGCCGAAACCCCCGCCCAATATCGGCGCGGCGGCCATCTGCCAGAACAGCCAGTTCAGCGTCTCCGTCCGCCCGGCCGGATCGGTGGGCAGGAACTTGCCGAATTTCTCCGCCAGATACAGAAGGATGGAACCGGATTCGAACACGCGCTGCGGCGGCGATACGCTATGGTCCAGCAGGGCGGGGATCTTGCTGTTGGGATTGATGGCGACGAAATCGCTGCCGAACTGGTCGCCTTCGCCGATCTTGATCAGCCAGGCGTCATATTCGGCGGCGGAAACCCCCGCCTCCAGCAATTCTTCCAGCATGATCGTCACCTTCTGCCCATTGGGCGTGGCGAGCGAGTAGAGCTGAAACGGATGCTGGCCGACCGGCAGCGTCAGGTCATGGGTCGCGCCCGCGATCGGCCGGTTGATATTGGCGAAGGGACCGGCGTCGTCCTTGTTCCAGGTCCAGACTTTGGGCGGGGTATAGCTGTCGGTCATGCGGGCCGTCTCCGATAGATGATGTGGCCCGCAGGTAGGAAGCGGCCCGGCCCCCCGCAACCGATGCGACTGCGGGCATCGATGATTAATTCTCATTATCCGATGCGGACCGTCGTCATCAAAATGACTCGTACCGTTAATAGACTTGAACAGCCGCAATATCCGCGCAGTCCGTCGCTGGTGGCATGACCGGACGGCGGGGCGCGGCTATGACGCGGCCCGTGTCGTGCCCCGGCCTGAAACGAAGATCGAAATTTTTCCGCCACGCCGCCCTTGACCAGGACCACGACTTTTCCATATGCATGCCGCTAGCACTCCTGATCGGTGAGTGCTAACAACGAAGAGTTCATCGGGAGAAGGACAGGCGAACAGGGCATTTCCGGAGTGCGACTCCGGTTTCCCTCTCGCTGCGCCCCATCCCAAATACGCCAAGGGAAAGGCAATCAACATGGCATTTCGTCCGTTGCATGACCGCGTTCTCGTTCGCCGCATCGAAGCGGAAGCGAAGACTGCCGGTGGCATCATCATCCCCGACACCGCCAAGGAAAAGCCGCAGGAAGGCGAAATCGTCTCTGTGGGTTCGGGTAACAAGGCCGAAGACGGCAAGGTGACCCCGCTGGACGTCAAGGCTGGCGACCGCGTGCTGTTCGGCAAATGGTCGGGCACCGAAGTCAAGGTCGACGGTGAAGACCTGCTCATCATGAAGGAAAGTGACATCCTCGGCGTTATCGCCTGAGCTTCGCGCATTTCCATCCCAACTATTTTCTTGAAAGGTAAATGATCATGGCAGCGAAGGACGTAAAGTTTTCGCGTGACGCTCGTGAGCGCATCCTGCGCGGCGTCGACATCCTGGCCGACGCGGTCAAGGTGACCCTGGGGCCGAAGGGCCGCAACGTCGTCATCGACAAGAGCTTCGGCGCGCCCCGCATCACCAAGGACGGTGTTTCGGTCGCCAAGGAAATCGAACTGAAGGACAAGTTCGAAAATATGGGCGCCCAGATGGTGCGCGAAGTGGCGTCGAAGACCAACGACATCGCCGGTGACGGCACCACCACCGCGACCGTCCTGGCCCAGGCCATCGTGCGCGAAGGCATGAAGTCGGTTGCCGCCGGCATGAACCCGATGGACCTGAAGCGCGGCATCGACCTCGCCGTCGCCAACGTCGTCGAAGACATCAAGTCGCGTTCGAAGCCGGTTGCCGGTTCGTCGGAAGTTGCCCAGGTCGGCATCATTTCCGCCAATGGCGACCGCGAAGTCGGCGAAAAGATCGCCGAAGCCATGGAAAAGGTTGGCAAGGAAGGCGTGATCACCGTGGAAGAGGCCAAGGGTCTCGACTTCGAATTGGACGTCGTGGAAGGCATGCAGTTCGACCGCGGTTACCTGTCGCCCTACTTCATCACCAACCCGGAAAAGATGGCGGTCGAACTTGCCGACCCGTACATCCTGATCCACGAAAAGAAGCTGTCGAACCTTCAGTCGATCCTTCCCATTCTGGAAGCCGTCGTTCAGTCGGGCCGTCCGCTGCTGATCATCGCGGAAGACATTGAAGGCGAAGCGCTGGCGACCCTGGTCGTCAACAAGCTGCGCGGTGGCCTGAAGGTCGCGGCGGTCAAGGCACCGGGCTTCGGCGACCGCCGCAAGGCCATGCTGGAAGACATCGCCGTCCTGACCAAGGGCGAAGTGATTTCCGAAGACCTCGGCATCAAGCTCGAAAACGTCACGCTCGGCATGCTCGGCACTGCCAAGCGCGTCACCATCGACAAGGACAACACCACCATCGTCGATGGCGCCGGTGAAGCCGAATCGATCAAGGGCCGCACCGAACAGATCCGTGCGCAGATCGAAGTCACCACTTCGGACTATG
Source organism: Sphingobium sp. (assembly GCF_048594625.1). Taxonomy (GTDB): domain Bacteria; phylum Pseudomonadota; class Alphaproteobacteria; order Sphingomonadales; family Sphingomonadaceae; genus Sphingobium. The sequence goes on along the minus strand of NZ_JBMDWL010000032.1, from coordinate 53,303 downwards.
ACCGTGAAAAGCTGCAGGAACGTCTGGCCAAGCTCGCTGGCGGCGTGGCCGTCATCAAGGTCGGCGGCGCGACGGAAGTCGAAGTCAAGGAACGCAAGGATCGCGTCGATGACGCCCTGCACGCCACGCGCGCAGCCGTCGAAGAAGGCATCGTCCCCGGTGGCGGCACCGCCCTGCTGTACGCGACCAAGGCTCTCGAAGGCGTCACCGGCGCGAACGACGACCAGACCCGCGGCATCGACATCGTCCGCAAGTCGCTGACCGCTCTGGTTCGCCAGATCGCCAGCAACGCCGGTCATGACGGCGCCGTCGTTTCGGGCAAGCTGCTGGATCAGGACGACACCTCGTTCGGCTTCAACGCTTCGACCGACACCTATGAAAACCTCGTCGCCGCCGGCGTCATCGACCCGACCAAGGTCGTGCGCACCGCGCTCCAGAACGCTGCCTCGGTTGCTGGTCTGCTGATCACCACCGAAGCCGCCGTTTCGGAACTGCCGGAAGACAAGTCGGCTGCTCCCGCAATGCCGGGTGGCATGGGCGGCATGGGCGGCATGGACTTCTGACAGGAAGTGTCATCCCGGCGCAGGCCGGGATCTCATGCCTCCAGGTGAAAGCCTGATAAAAGAAAGGCCGGTGGAGCGATCCACCGGCCTTTCTCCTTTCGTACGGACCGCTTGCCTGCCATCCTTCGCATCCCGACGGAGGATATATGTCATCCCTGATGATCGCGCTGTTGCTGGCGACTGCTCCGACTGCGGCGCCAGGAACCTCCCGATCCGGCACTATTTCCCGCCGCAGACGGCGACACATGACCGCCTTCATGGCGATCGCGTCCACGCCATCCCGCTGGTCAACGAAGCATGGCTGCGCTCTTATGCGACCGTGCTATCCAGCGCGCAGGCACCATCACTCATGCCGCCGCGGTCCGCCCGGTCTGGACGGCGCGCACTGGCTGATCGAACTGAGCGATGCGGACGGCCTGCATTTCGCCGAACGATGGTCGCCGCGCGATGGAGTCGTGCGGGACACCGGTATGGCGCTGATCACGTTGGCGGGCCTTGCGGGTGAAGATATCTACTGATCCGTCCAGCCGACCACCATCATCGGCAATTCCGCCCGCACCGCGAACCCCAGGCCGCGATAGAGCGCGATGGTCCGGTCATGGCTGGCATAGGCATGCAGGAATGGCGTTTCGCCGCGGTCCAGCATCGCGCGCATCACCATGCGCATCAATGCGCCCGCCAGCCCCCGGCCGCGCCAGTTGGGGTGGGTGCATACGCCACTGACCTCCGTAAAGCCGGGCAGGCGCATCCGCTCCCCCGCCATCGCGGCCAGGCGTCCATCTTCGTCGCGCACGCCGATGAAGCGCCCCAGCCGGTGCGTATGCCTCCTGAAAGGGCCGGGCTTGGTCAACAGCGCCAGTTCCAGCATGGCGGGTCCATCCTCTTCGCCCAGAATATGCCAGTCGGGCAGGGCGGGGCCATCGTCTGTCACCCTGTCGGCGACCATCTGGGTCAGCATGGCGGTGCGCATGACATGGACTCCGGGTGGCGGCGACAATGCGTCGGGACCGATCATCCATAATTCGCCGTCATCTGGCGTCAGAGCCGCCAGAGCCGCGCGTCCGGCATCGTCCCGTGTCGCGGCGGCCGCAAAGGGACCATGGTCGGGATCGAGCCGCAGCGCCAGCGCATCGCCCTGCGCCAGCGCTGACCAGCCATGGCGCAGGCTGTTCCAGACGGGATGGTCGAGCGGATGGATGATGCTGCCCTTTCCGGATGCATGGCGATGATGGGGCGGGCCTATCATTTCGTTTCGCTGGCGACAATATTTGCAACCGCGGACGGAAAGTGCCGATTCTCCTTAGCTTTCCTACCGTTCTGCTCCGCATCGCCAACCCTTCGTTTACCAAATGGCAATCGTGACCGGCGATAAGGCAGCAACGTGGACCGCCTGTTTGCTCCCCTTAGCGCCAAGCTGCGCGATCGTCTGACGCCCCAGTCTCAACAGAGCGCTGAGGTGAAGGACAGTCTCGTCAAGGCTTTATACGCTTCGCCAGCCTCGCTGCTGAGTGGCGCCATATCGGGCGGATCGCTGGGGCTGGTCGTCGCCTGGTATGCGCAGCTGTTGCCCATCACCATCATTTCCGCGCTGATCCTGATCGTGGGGATCAGCCGCTCCATTTCGGCCGTCTATTTTCAGCGGCAGCTGGCGGACAAGGAAGCGCCTGCCAGCCCGATCTGGGGCATGGCCTATGAAACGGGCGCGTGGGTCTATGCTGCGCTGCTGGGGTTGCACGCTTTCGCCACGCTGACCCTGACCGATGCGGCCAGCCTGCATGTGCTCAGCGTGGGGATGGTCGCATCCTATGCCGGCGGTATTTCGGGCCGTAATGCCGGGCGCGTGCATGTGGCCGTGGGGCAGACCTGCTTTTCGCTGCTGCCGACCTCCATCGGCCTCATCATGGCTGGCGGTTTTGGCTATAAGGTTCTGGGCGTCCTGTGTTTCCTGATGATCTTCGCCATGGCGGAAATCACGAAGACGACGCACCGCATCGTGCTCGACGCGCTGCTGGCCAAGAATGAAAAGGCCAATCTCGCCTGGAAATTCGAAAAGCTGGCGCGGTTTGACAGCCTGACCGGCGTCGAAAACCGCATGGCGATGCAGATGCGCCTGCGCGACCTGTTCGATCAGCGGCGCAACGACCATGAAGCCATGGCCGTTTTGTGGATGGACCTCGACCGGTTCAAGGAAATCAACGACACGCTGGGCCATATCGTGGGCGATCAGCTGCTGTGTCAGGTGGCGCAGCGGCTGAACAATGCCGTCAGCGGGCGCGGCCATGTGGCGCGTTTTGGCGGCGATGAATTCATCGTCATCTGCCCCCATGCCGATCGCGTCGTCGCCGAATCGGTGGCGAGCGACGTCATGCGCGAATTTGGCGATCCGTTCGAAGCGGGTGGGCATAATCTGATCGTCACCGCGTCCATGGGCATTGCGGTGGCACCGGCCGATGGCCGCGATGGCGATGAACTGCTGCAACATGCGGACCTTGCCCTCTATCAGTCCAAACATGGTGGCCGTAACCGGCACAGCCGCTTCAACTGGAGCATGAAGGAACGGCAGAACCGCGTCTATGAACTGGAGGCGGGGCTGCGTACCGCGCTGGCCAACGGCGATTTGCGGCTCCATTATCAGCCGATATTCAATACCGAAACGGGGCGCATCGTCATCTGCGAAGCGCTGATGCGATGGACCCACCCACGGTTGGGGCCGATTTCCCCCGGCGAGTTCATTCCCATCGCGGAGAGTAGCTCGCTGATCGAGCCGATCACCATGTGGGCGCTGGAGCGCGCCTGCATGGACGCCATGGCCTGGGACGAGGATATTCGCGTCGCCGTCAACATCTCGCCCGCGCTCATCAAGAGCGAGGGCCTTTCGCGTTCCGTGGTCGGCGCGTTGCTAAAGGCCGGGATGCGCGCGCGGCGGCTGGAGCTGGAGGTCACCGAATCGACCTTCCTGGAAGATGACGGGCGCACGCACCTGATCCTGGCCGAATTGCGCAGGATCGGGCTGCGGCTGGCGCTGGACGATTTCGGGACCGGCTATTCCTCGCTTGGGTCGCTGCGATCCCATGCCTTCGACACCATCAAGGTGGATCAGAGCTTCATGCGCGGGGTCGGCGAAAATCCGCGCGATCGCGCGATTGCGCAATCGGTGGCTTATCTGGCTCATTCGCTGGATGTGGAAACGGTGGCCGAAGGGATCGAAACCGAAGAACAGCTGCGTTATGCGCGCGAAGTCGGTTTCACCAATGTTCAGGGGTTCGTACTGGCCAAGCCCATGCCGGTCGAAGACCTACTGGACCTGATGGCCCGCATGCAGTTGCAGGGGCAGGATATGGTCGGCCTGATCCACGACCGCAAATCAGCCTGAGGTCGCCGCCGGACGGCAGGTCCGGCGACGAAATGGCCCATCGTCAGCGCGTCAGCCGCGTCTGGGCAGAGGCAAGGCGGCGCATCATCCGCATGTCCTTCAGGTCGATCTTGACCGCCGAAGCGGCCCAGTTTTCGACGATGTCCTTCAATTCGTCATAATCGAGGGGATCGACCCGACGCCCGGCCTGAAACACGCCGACATGGCCCGAATGATGGGCGCGGGTGGACTGGATATGATCGCGCACCGCCGCTTCGCCTTCGCCATCTTCCACCAGCTTGTGAACGATGCCCATGTCATACATTTCTTCGGCGCTGTAGACCTTACCCGACAGGATCATGCGTTCCGCCATCAATCGGCCGAGCTTACGAGCCAGAATGGAATAGGCACCCATGCCGGGGAACAGGCCAAACAGCATTTCGGGCAGGCCGAAACGGGCGCTGCGTTCGGCGATCACCATGTCGAAACACAGTAGCGCTTCGAATCCGCCGCCCAGTGCGTCCCCCTGCGCCAATGCGATGGAAATCACCGGCATGTCGCCATTGCGCCATGTCCGGTTCACCACGTCGATACAGGCATGGCCATAATCGATCAGGCCGGGCAGGTCGCCGCGTTCGATGCAACCGGCAAACAGTTCCAGATCGCCGCCAAGGTTGAACACGCCGGGAAAGCGCGATCCGGCGACCAGATATTTGATCGGCAATTGCCCGGCGTCGAACAGCCGCTTGCTTTCGACATACCATGTTCTCACGTCGCGCAGCATCGCCATGGAAAAATTCGGCCGCTCATGGGGAGTCATGAACGCCCATAATGTTTCCAGCGGCGCATCCCATTGCACGTCGATCTGGCCCAGATCGAACATCGTCGACAGATTCGCCAATGTTTCATTCTGACTCAGTTTGCTGCTTTCCGTAGCGTCAAAATGCCTTTCCTGCGACGGGAAACGGCTGTCAGATGCCGTATCCAGCTCGCGTCCTGACGCATTAAACCGCCCTGAATCAATCATATGCGACCCCGCTTTTCTATTCCGCGTGAACAGAACAGGCTGACGCGCATGATGCAACGCAACAGATCATGGTTGACAGTGCGTTAACCATTTTAGGGTATGACTGTTGCATCTTCGCCGCCCTAAAAGGTCGCAAAGCGGAGTCGCTGTGGCGCGAAGGACACAAATTACCCGGTTGGGTATGGGCTATTTCGGCGCAGGTCTTTGTTAACCTTTGTTAATTATACGCAGGCCCATGAAAGAACGCCGTCCGACGACCCACCGCGTTACCCTAGCCCTCCACGATGAGGATGGCACGCCATGGCCCCTGCGGCTTTCGGCGGACTGCCTGCGTTTCATCGGTCCCTATCGCCGGGTCGACGGGTTCAATATCGATGCGATGGCCCTGTTTGAAGGCGTACGCCGGGCGGGGTGATCCCGCCATTCTTGAAACCGGGCCGCTTCGCCTTTAGAGCGCGGCGATGACCAAAACTCGTTTCTCCTTCTCGATCAGCGCGACCGATGGCAAGGCGCGGACCGGCGCGATCCAGATGCAGCGCGGCGAAATCCGCACGCCTGCCTTCATGCCCGTGGGTACTGCTGCCACCGTCAAGGCGCTGCGCCCGGCGGAAGTGCGCGCGACGGGCGCCGACATCATCCTTGGCAACACCTATCATCTGATGCTGCGGCCGGGCGCCGAACGTATGGCGCGGCTGGGTGGCCTGCATGGCTTCATGGGCTGGGACCGGCCGATCCTGACCGACAGCGGCGGCTATCAGGTGATGAGCCTGTCTGCGCTGACCAAGATGAGCGAGGAGGGCGTCGCCTTTTCCAGCCATATAGACGGGTCGAAACATATGCTGACGCCCGAACGGTCGATGGAAATCCAGCGGCTGCTGGACAGCGACATCGTCATGGCATTCGACGAATGCACGAAAAATGGCGCGACCCATGATGAGGCGGCGAAATCCATGGAACGCTCCATGCGCTGGGCGAAGCGGTCGCGCGAGGGATTTGATGCGGGCGGCGACCATGCGGATCGCGCCGCTCTTTTCGGCATCCAGCAGGGATCGCTGGACGAAGGGCTGCGCCGCATATCGGCGGACAAGCTGATCGACATCGGCTTCGACGGCTATGCCGTTGGCGGGTTGGCCGTGGGGGAGGGGCAGGAAGCGATGTTCGCCACACTGGACTTCGCGCCCGACATGCTGCCGCAGGACAAACCCCGCTATCTGATGGGCGTAGGCAAGCCCGACGACATCGTCGGCGCGGTGGAACGCGGCATCGACATGTTCGATTGCGTGCTGCCGACCCGGTCGGGCCGTAACGGGCAGGCCTTTACCTGGGCCGGGCCGCTCAACATCCGCAATGCCAAATTCAACGAGGATCAGGGTCCGCTCGACCCGCGCTGCGGTTGCCCGGTCTGCGCGACATGGAGCCGCGCCTATCTGCATCATCTTGTGAAGGCGGGGGAAATGCTGGGCGCCATGTTGATGACGCAGCATAATATCCATTTCTATCAGGAGCTGATGCAGGGGCTGCGCGACAATATCGCCGCGGGCACCCTGACCCGTTTCACGGCCGATTTCCGCCGGGATTACCAGCGGGTCTGACGGTTCGGATCAGGGAATGACAGTGATGGCGATGGCGTAACAGCCCTTTTCGCCATCATAGTCCAGCGGCGCGCGCAGCTGGCGCGACAGGCCGGTCAGCACCCGGCCATAGCGTTCGTCCAGATGGCTGGCCATCGCCTCCGACGTCTTGAGACCGGACGATCGCACCATCAACTGCGCCCGGTCGTCACGGCCCGGCTCCAGCTGCACCGATATGCGCATCGACGCCGTAGGCGCCTGCATCATCGCCAGTTCGACCAGTTCGGTCAGCAGAAATGCGATGGGTACGGCGACATCCTGACTGATGTGCAGATTGTCACTGTCGATCTGGATCGCGAAGCGGCGGGCGGCGGCGGGGGCGGTGCCGCGCAGGCTGGCCGACAATTCGCTGATCAGCGGGCGGACGCCCACGCCGCGATTTTCCTCCAGCTCGGCAAAATGATTGCGGTGGACGACCGACAGCGCATCGACTCGGCGCTGGATCGACGCATAGGCTTCTATCGCCTCCGCCTCATGCGCGGATCGGGCATGCAGGTTGATCAGGCTGGCGATGATCTGAAGGTTGTTCTTGACCCGGTGATGCACTTCGCGCGTCAATTTGCGCTGGGTGTCCAGGCTGTCGGCCATCTCCGCCTCATGCGTGGCGACATCCTTGCTGATTTCATGGAATGTCTCGCCCAGCGCCATGATCTCCTGCGCAGGGGTCCGCAACCGCTGCAACGGCTCCAGAACCTGACCGGGCTGATAGGATGCGACGACGCGGCGCAACAGCACCAGCGGACGGATCAGCAGCCGGTTGACCACGAACCATCCGATCGCGGCGGCGGCGAACCACATGACCAGCGGCAGGAACAGCGACAACAGCCGCGCCAGCGTGGCGGGCGGTTCGCGCACCGTCATGGTCAGCAATATGTCGGGCGGATCGAGCCGTGCCGACAGGCTGGTACCATGGCCCGCAACATCGCCATGTGACCGGCTGACCAGCAGCTGCTGCTGGCCCTGATGCAGGCTGAGCTGCCGATTTTGCAGCGCGGTGGCCGGATCGGCGACGCTTTCCAGATGCGCGCGCGAATAATAGGACAGCGCGACGAACCGGCCGTTGCCGCTGCGGACCCGGCTGACGAGGTGGTTGGGCAGCAATGTCGCGATCGGCCGGGCGAAACGGTCGGCAGGGGCTATCCCTGCCGGTTCGCGCTGCGACGAACTGCAAATCCGGCGGCCTTCCCGATCATAGATGTAAAATTGCCCGCCTTCCGTATCATGCGACGTCAGGAAAAAGGACAGCCGCCGACACATGCCCTTGTCCGCCGCATTATTGGCCATGGCGTTGACGGTAATTTCCAGCGCTGTGCGATCCGATTGCAGATCGGCGGTCAGCTTGCGCGCGCTTTGCGTCACGGCCACGCGCAGCAGGGCTTCCTTTTCAAGATCGGCGGTGCGGATCGCCTGAAGCGATGCGATCAGCGCGATCAGCCCCAGCGGCAACAAGGCCAGAGTCAGGATGAGGAACATCTTGACGCCGGTGGACCGGAAAAAATGCAGCAACGGCCCGACCATCAATCGGGCAGTCGGAGGAAGGCTTCCCCCCATCATGGCCGTATCAGTCCAGCTTGCTCAGCAGATCCAGCATTTCGGACGGAATATCCTCGTCCACGGCGCGCTGATAAACGGTGCGCAGCGCCTGCGACACGTGATTATCCTCTTTTCCCGGAGCAGGCTGAGCCTTTTGTCGCCCCGCGGCGCTTTTCGCCTGCGCCTTGCGGGGTGCGGTTGCGGCAGTCTCGTCATTACCTGCCACGTCCCGCTCCGTCGTTGAAGAAACCAAAACCAGCCCCTTTGCAGTCATTACCGCCATCCCGGTTCGCCCGTTTCGCGGGTTTGCGTCATGACGTCAATTCGTACAACCGTGCAATCCATGGGAAATTCACGATAGCGTCGAAAAAACCATATGGATGCGAAACAAATCCGTCCGTCGTTGGTTCCCCACCATCGAAGCATTTTTTACGCCGGGCGCATCAGCGCGGCTTTTGGGGCATCGGGGGGTTGTCATGACGGCATCGACATTCCATCCTTCCAGTGGTTCCCATGCTTCGGGACAATCATGCCCCGACGGGCAGGGAGAAGACTAGAAAATGTCGCTTGGACAGCAACTGCACCCTCACCTTCCGTTTCTGCGGCGCTATGCGCGGGCGCTGACCGGCAGCCAGACCCATGGCGATGCCTATGTCCGCGCGGCGCTGGAAGCCATCGTCGCAGCACCGGAGGAATTTCCCAGCGACGTCGACCCGCGCCTCGGCCTTTACAAGACGTTTCAGGCGATTTGGTCTTCCTCGCATCTGGAGGATCTGCCCTCGTCCGCTGGCGCCGGTCGCGAAGCCGTGGCGCAGGCGCGCCTTGCCCGGCTGACCCCGCTGCCGCGTCAGGCGCTGTTACTGACCGCGCTGGAAGGCTTCACCGTCGATGACGTCGCCTATCTGATCGGCCTCAACAGCAATGATGTCGAGGCGCTGGTCGAAGAAGCGCTGGGCGAGATCGAGTTGCAGACGCGCGCGAAAGTGCTGATCATCGAGGATGAACCGATCATCGCGATGGACATCGAAACCATCGTCCGTGATCTGGGCCATGACGTTACCGCCATTGCCGTGACCCGCGAAGATGCCGTGCGCGAAGCGCTGGCGGATCGTCCGGGCCTGGTGCTGGCCGACATTCAGCTGGCCGACGACAGCAGCGGCATCGACGCGGTGAAGGATATTCTGGCCGAATTTTCCGTGCCCGTCATCTTCATCACGGCCTTTCCCGAACGTCTGCTGACGGGCGAGCGTCCGGAACCCACCTTCCTTATCACCAAGCCGTTCCAGCGTTCGACGGTAAAGGCGTCGATTTCGCAGGCGTTGTTCTTTGATGAGGCGACCGCCCCGGCCTGAACTTCGCGCCTGAACATAAAGCAGGCAGAATTTACGGAACCCCGGTCGTGGCGCTGCGTTAATCATGCGTAACGATCGGGAGACACGTTATGACCGAACCGGAAAAGCATATCGATGCAGAGGATGCTCGCGCAGGCGAAACCCCTCATGTCGTTCGCTATGTCCTCGGCATCTCGTTGGCTCTGGCCGTCATTGCCATGCTTTTCGTGCTGTGGCGGTAGACGGGAAGATGGTCTTTTACAGTGATCGGTTTAGGGTACGGATGCGCTTATGGCTTTGACGACGTCGGTTCATGCGGCGAGGGCGAGTGGCGGCACGGGAGTGGCTCCCATGGATGAAGACGTTGGCGAAATCGGCGGTATCGAAGAACGGGCCGCCTTGTCCGACTCGGATTTCAAGCGGGAACTGGCAGCCGTCATTCCGCATCTGCGCGCATTCGGCCGATCGCTGTCGGGTAACCGCGATGTTGCCGATGATCTGGTGCAGGAAACCCTGCTGAAGGCATGGGCTGCGCGTAACCGGTTTCAGGCGGGCACCAACATGCGTGCCTGGACATTCATCATCCTGCGCAACCATTATCTGTCGCAAATGCGCCGTTCGCGCTTCCGTGGCGATTGGGACGATCTGACGGCGGAACGCATATTGGCGGCTCCGGCGGGGCAGGACAAGCATGTCGAACTATCCGACATGCAGCGTGCCCTGCTGCAATTGCCGCAGCCTCAGCGTGAAGCGTTGATCCTGGTCGGTGCCGGCGGTTTCGCCTATGAAGAGGCCGCTGAAATCTGCGGTGTCGCCGTGGGCACTATCAAGAGCCGCGTTGCGCGCGGTCGGGCGGCGCTGGAACAGATTATGGAAAATGGCGACCTGCCATCGCGGCGCAGTCAGGAAACGACGGATTCGGCGGTGCTGGACGAAATCATGGATGACGTCGATCGCCTGAGCCGTGGTCGCAGCATTGGCAATGACGCTGGCGGTGAAGAAGAGGAATGACTGGAACGATCGCGCTCCGCCATCCGTTTAACGGATAAAGGAGCCGTTCCATGGCCGATCTTACCCCTCCGCATGACCCCGCGCCGCCGCACCATGTTTCGGCGGCGCCGCAATCCCATGGCGGCGGCGTCGTTTTTGGGCTTGTCGCTCTGGCGCTTGTCTTGGCCATCGGCTTTTTTTATCTGACCAATGATCGGCGCGACGATATGCGCGCGGACAAGGTGACGCAGGCGGCGGGAGCGGTTGATGACGCGGCCCGTGTCGTGGGCGACGCGGCTCAAAATGCGGCCGACGCCCTGCGCAATCAGGACTGATCCGTCCCAAGGCGGGGCCGGACTGAACCTCCATCCTGTCCCGTCATCCCGGCATGACGCATCGCAGCGATAAACAGTTGTGATGCGATTTAGCATTTCTTTGCCAATTTACGCCATGGTGTGCGCACTGTCGGAATATCTTACGGTTCTTGTAAGAAAGTCCGGCTCTCTGGAACAGGGTACGCCGACCGGCGGCCAGCAGGACATGCGCGACAATGATAAGGCTGTTCAAACATTATGTGCCGCACGCGGTGCTGCTGCTGGGACTGCTCGATTTCGCGCTGTTGCTGAGCGCAGCTGAAGGCGGGTGGATATTGCGCGCGCGTCAGATCGGCATGGATGTCGATCATGTCATGACCCGCATGGGACCGCTGCTCAGCTTCGCCATATCGATTCAGACCGCGATGATCGCCGTGGGCGTCTATGGCGTCGAATCGCTGCAATCGATCCGTTTCGCCTTTGCGCGCCTGCTGGTGGCGGTGTCGCTGGGCGTCATATTCCTGTCGGTGCTCTATTTCCTGCTGCCGGGCATGACCTTGTGGCGCTCCAATTCGCTCTACGCCATGGGCCTTGCCATGGGCCTGCTGGTGACGGTGCGCCTGCTGCTCGGTTCCATGCTGGGCGGTGAAGCGTTCAAGCGGCGGCTTGTGGTTCTGGGCGCGGGCAATCGTGCCAACCGCATCAAGGAACTGGAACGGCGGCGCGGCGCGGGTTTTCTGGTGGTCGGCTTCATCGCGATGAATGACGGGCCTCAGGTGATCCCCGAAGCGATCAATCGCGATGCCGTCTATAATCTGTCGGATTTCGTCGTGCGGCTGAACGCCAGCGAAGTGGTGCTGGCGCTGGAGGAACGGCGCAACGCGCTGCCTTTGCAGGATCTGCTGCGCATCAAGACGACCGGTGTCCATGTGAACGAGATTTCGACCTTCCTCGAACGTGAAACGGGGCGCGTCGATCTGGCCAGCGTCAATCCCAGCTGGCTGATCTTTTCGGATGGCTTTTCCGCCGGTCGCCGCCTGTCCAGCATGGCCAAGCGGCTGTTCGACATCATCGCCAGTTCCATCCTGCTGGCGCTGACCGGTCCGGTCATCCTGCTGGCCGCCATTTTGGTGAAGCTCGACAGCAAGGGGCCGGCTTTCTACCGGCAGCAGCGCGTCGGCCTATACGGGCAGGAATTCTGGATCATCAAATTGCGCACGATGCGGCTGGACGCCGAAGTCGATGGCAAGGCGGTCTGGGCCGAAAAGGACGATCCGCGCATCACCCGCCTTGGCTATTGGCTGCGCAAATTGCGCATCGATGAACTGCCCCAGACATGGACGGTGCTGAAGGGCGAAATGAGCTTCGTCGGCCCGCGCCCGGAACGGCGCCAGTTTGTCGAGGACCTGGAGCAGCATCTGCGCTATTATGCCGAACGGCATATGGTAAAGCCCGGCATTACCGGCTGGGCGCAGATCAACTATCCTTATGGCGCGTCGATAGAAGATGCGCGCAACAAGCTGGAATATGATCTTTATTACGCGAAAAACTATACGCCGTTTCTGGACCTTCTGATCCTGATCCAGACCCTGCGCGTCGTGCTCTGGCCTGACGGCGCACGCTGACGGGCGGACCGGGATGGGCGCGCTCCTTCAATTTGTCGGCGACTGGGGCCATGCACTGGCCGCCGTGCTGTTCGCCGCGCTCGGCATTTTCCTGCTGCGTCGACGCGGTGAAGCGCCCGAACCGCGCCTGCTGGCGGCGGCGCTGCTGCTGACGTCCTGCTGGGCGCTGTACGTGTCCTTCGGCGGCGTGTCGAAACCCCTGTCGGGCATTGGCGAGTGCATCCGCAACGCGGCATGGCTGCTCGCCATCTACGTCATGCTGCGCCGTGGTCCGGTGGGCCGGGCCGGGCCGACCGGCGCGGTGACGCCCGTCTATCTGGTGATTGCCGGGCTGCTCCTGATCCAGACCGTCATCGATCTGATCGGGCAGCAATTGTCGCCGTTCAGCGACCTGTATCATGCGCTGGTCACCTGTTCGGCGATTTTGCGCATGATGACCGCCATCGGCAGCATATTGCTCGTGCATCATCTCTACACGGCCTGGCCATCGCGCGAGCGGGGCGGGGTGGCGTTGCTGCTGGGGTCGCTGGCGGCGATGTGGACCTATGACCTCAGCCTCTATGCCGTCAGTTGGTTCGCGCCCCATCGCGTAAACGAACTCTATGCGTTGCGCGGCCTGCTGATGGCGCTGGTCGCGCCCGTTATCGCGATCGGCATGCGCAAGGATATGGCGGGGCGCCTTCGCCTGTCGCGGACGATCACCTTTCAGTCGCTGTCCATCGTCGCGGTCGGCCTGTATGTCGGCGTGCTGGCGGCTGCGGCCGTGCTGATCGAACTGATCGCCGGACCCTATGCGCGGGTGGTGGAAATCGGCGCGGTCTTCTTCACCGCCGTCACCGCGCTGGTGCTGTTGCCATCGCCGCGTCTGCGCGCGTTGTGGAAAGTGCAGGTCGCCAAGCATTTCTTCCAGCATCGCTATGACTATCGTACCGAATGGATGCGCTTTGGCGACACCATCGGCCGTCCGGGGGAGGATGCCGCGCCGCTGGGACAGCGTGTGGCAAAGGCGGTGGCGGACATCACTGATTCGCCCGCCGCGATATTGTTCCTGCGCGACGATCATGGTGGTCTGAGTTTCGAAACGCACTGGAACTGGGCGGGTGACATGCCCGATACCGACATGATCGGGCCGGTCACCGTCACCCAGCTGGAAAAGACCGGCTGGATCGTAGACCTCGCCAAGCCCAAGGGCGGGGATGGCACCCTTATCCTGCCGTCATGGCTGCTGGAGGACGGGCGCATCTGGGCGCTGGTGCCGCTGATCCATTATGGTCGCATGATCGGTGCATTGCTGCTGGCGCGACCGCCCATCGACCGGCGGCTGGATTGGGAAGATTTCGACATGTTGCGCGCCGCGGGGCGCCAGGCCGCGACCCATATCAGCGAAGCGCAGGGGCAACGGGCGCTGGACGATGCCCAGCGTTTCGACGAGTTCAACCGCCGCTTCGCCTTCATCATTCATGACGTCAAAAATCTGGTCAGCCAGTTGTCGCTCCTGTCCCGCAATGCGGAACGGCATGCGGACAATCCCGACTTTCGCGCCGACATGGTCCTGACGCTCAGGGAATCGGTCGGAAAGATGAACGACATGCTCGCCCGCCTGTCGCAACATAATAAGGCGCGCGCCGAAGAGCCGCGTCCCATGGCGCTTATCGCCATGCTGAAACAGGTCGCCCGCACCCGCGCGCGGCTGCACCCCGTCCATGTCAGCGGCGATGCGCCGCCCGCCTTGGCCGACCCGGTCCGTTTCGAACAGATCGTCACCCATCTGCTGCAAAATGCGATCGACGCCAGTGTGCCCGACAGTCCGGTCGACCTGCGCCTGTCGGCCGATGCGACCCACGCCATTGTGGAGGTGGTGGACAGGGGCACCGGCATGAGCGCGGAATATATCCGCCGTGACCTGTTCAAACCCTTTTCCTCCAGCAAGGCGGCGGGCTTTGGCCTGGGTGCCTTTGAAGCCCGTACGCTGGCGCAGGCCATGGGCGGACGCATCGAGGTGGAAAGCAAGCCCGGCGTCGGCAGCCGTTTCACATTGCGCCTGCCGCTGGCGCCCCGCACTGACGACAAGGAAAAGGCCGCCTGATGAGCGACACTCGCCCCAAATTGCTGATCGTGGAGGATGATCCGGGCCTTCAGCGCCAGTTGCGCTGGGCCTATGAGGATTATCAACTGTTCATCGCGGGCGATCGTCAGGAAGCGATCGAGATGCTGCGCGCAGAAACGCCCGATGTGGTGACGCTGGACCTTGGCCTGCCGCCCGATCCCGATGGGACGAGCGAGGGTTTCGCCACGCTCGCCGAAATGTTGCAGATCAAGCCCGATACAAAAATCATCGTCGCGTCGGGCCATGGCGCGCGGGAAAGCGCGCTGGATGCGATTTCGGGCGGCGCTTACGACTTTTACCAGAAACCGGTCGATATTGACGAACTGGGCCTGATCGTGCGCCGCGCCTTTCACGTCCATGCGCTGGAGCGGGAAAATGCGCGGCTGGCCGCAGTCGCGCCGGACGATGCTCGCGTGCTGGGCCGGATCATTTCCGGCGCGCCCGAAATGATGAAGGTTGCCCGCACCATCGAACGGGTCGCCAGCGCGCAGGTGTCCGTCCTGCTGCTGGGCGCCAGCGGCACCGGCAAGGAATTGCTGGCGCAGGGGCTGCATGACGCCAGCCCGCGCCGCGACGGCGCATTCGTCGCGATCAATTGCGCGGCGATTCCCGAAACCCTTCTGGAATCGGAATTGTTCGGCCATGAAAAGGGCGCCTTTACCGGCGCGATCAAGACGACGCCGGGCAAGATCGAACAGGCGCAGGGCGGCACATTGTTCCTGGACGAAGTGGGCGACATCCCGCTCGCCCTGCAGGTCAAATTGCTGCGCTTCCTTCAGGAACGGGTGATCGAACGGATCGGCGGGCGACAGCCCATTGCGGTCGATACGCGGATCGTGTGCGCCACCCACCAGAATCTGGAACAGATGATCGCAGCAGGCAGCTTTCGTGAAGACCTCTATTATCGTCTCGCCGAAATCGTCGTGCGCATTCCTGCGCTCAAGGACCGTCCCGGCGATCCGGCGCTGCTGGCGCGCCATTTCCTCACCCGCTTCGCCCGCGACATGAACCCGCAGGTCAAGGGGCTGGCGCCCGATGCGCTGACGGCGCTGGATGCGTGGAACTGGCCTGGCAATGTGCGGGAACTGGAAAATCGCGTGAAGCGCGCCGTCATCATGGCCGATGGCAAGATGATCACGGCGGCGGACCTCGACCTGGACGATGAACAGGCCGATGGCGGCGATCTGGTCAACCTGAAGGCCGCGCGCGAAATGGCCGATCGTCGCGCCATTCGCCGCGCCATCGCGCGGACCGACGGCAATATTTCGGGCGCGGCCAAGATGCTGGGGATCAGCCGTCCGACGCTCTACGATCTGTTGAAACAATATCGGATGCAGGGATAAGCTGCGATGCGTCGATCCAGCCTGATCCTGATCGCGGTCATCGCTTTGTTGGCGCTGGGGGCGGCTGCGCTGATCCAGTGGCGTGC
The DNA here is from genome assembly GCF_048594625.1 of Sphingobium sp. Lineage (GTDB taxonomy): Bacteria > Pseudomonadota > Alphaproteobacteria > Sphingomonadales > Sphingomonadaceae > Sphingobium. The sequence continues at coordinate 37,401 of NZ_JBMDWL010000032.1, read as the reverse complement.
GCATGAACGGGACGGCAGCGCCGCCCTGACGCGCGGGCTAGCGACGCTGGACGCGGGCGACGCGCGCACTGCGCGGGTCGAACTGATGAACGCGATCAAGGGTGATCCGCGATCGGCCATCGCCCATGCGGCGCAGGCGCGCGCGCTGGTGGAGCTGGGCGACGGTACGGGCGCGCAGGCGGCGGTGGAACGCGCGCGGCAATTGGGCGCGCCGCCCGCCGATACCCGCGCCGTCATGGCGCAGGCGCTGCTGTTGCAGGGGGATGTCGATGCCGCCCTGCGGGAAGCGCAGGCCCCCGACATGCCTGAAGACGCGGCCGTTACGGCGGCGCGGGTCATCGGGCGCGCATCGATGGCGCGGGGCGACATGGGCGGCGCACGATCGGCGCTCGACCGGGCGTTGTCGGTTGCGCCAGGCGATCCGGACAATTGGGTGGAGCTTGGCCGTCTGCGCATGGCGATGGGGGATCAGGCAGGGGCGATCATGGCGGCGGACCGGGCCGTTGCGATCAACCCCAATGGCGCAAGGGCGCTGACGCTGCGCGGGGAACTGACGCGCGCGCAATATGGGCTGACGGCATCGCTGCCATGGTTTGAACGGGCGCTGGCGGCCAATCCGGATTCGGTGCCGGTTCTGGAACAATATGCCGCCACGCTGGCCGATGCCGGGCAGGCGAGCGGGATGCTCAGCCTGACCCGCCGCCTGCTGGCGCTCGACCCCGGCAATCCCCGCGCATGGATGATGCAGGCGGTAATGGCGGCGCGAGCGGGGCAGGGCGATCTGGCGCGCAAGCTGCTGGACAGGACGCAGGGGCGAATGGATGGCGAACCTGCGACCCAGCTGTTGCGCGGTGTCCTGCAATTGCAGGATGGCAATGCCGTGCTGGCAATGCAGGCGCTGGCGCCGCTGGTCGATATGCAGCCCGACAATCGTACCGCCCGCACGTTGCTGGCGCGGGCTTATCATATGGTTGGCGACTTCGCGTCCGCCGCGACGGTGCTGGCGCCCATCGTGGCCCAGCGCGATGCCGATCCCTATGCGCTGACCTTCGCCGCGCGCGTGCAGGAGGCATTGGGTGACAGGGAGATGGCGGACGACATGCTGACGCGCGCTGCATGGCCGGTGCGGGCGTCCGCCGACGCCTTTGCCAGCGCGCAGGATGGCGGCATTGCGGCCGGACCGGCACCGGCGAACAGCGCCACCGCCCGCGACAATATCCCCTATATCCGCGCCTTGCTGAGTAGCGGCCGCAATGCGGATGCCGCTGCTCGCGCGGCCTTGCTCGCGCGTGCCAATCCCGGCGCGCCTGACGCATGGCTGATATGGGGCGATACGCTGGTGGCCGCGGGGCAACCGCAACGGGCGATGCGCGCCTATGAAGCGGCGGCCAACATCCGTTTCGATCGTGGCGCCGCGCTCAGAATGGCGGCAGGCTGGGTGGCTGTCGGCAATATGGGGCAGGCGCGGCAGGTGGTGCAGCTGTTCCTCAGCCAGAATCCCGATGATGTGGAGGCGCAGCGCGTGGCCGCTACATTGGCGATGCAGGCGCAGGACTGGCGCGGTGCGATGCAGATGCTGGCGGCCGTGCGTGCCCGCATTGGCGATAATGACGCCGTGCTGATGGCCGATCTCGCCCGCGTGGCGCTGGAAAATGGAGATCGGACGACGGCGCGCGCCTATGCGGCCCATGCCTATCGCCTGATGCCCGCCAATCCGGTGATGGCCGATATGTTTGGCTGGATATTGCTGCGGACCGGGGACAAGGGGCCGACGACGGTCGACCTGCTGGAAAAAGCGGTTGCGCAGGCCCCCGACGCTCCGCTGTTCCAGCTGCATCTGGGGCAGGCCTATGCGGTGGCCGGACGCAGGGAGGAGGCGAAGCTGGCCCTTCATCGCGCAGCGCAGGCCCCGAACTTCTCCGGTCATCAGGACGCGGCGGATGCCCTTGCGAAATTATGAAATGACCCGGCGGATCGGGATGGCAAGGCGGCAGACGGCCCGCTGATCACGGCACGGCCTGACGCGCGCGAATGATCAGGCTTTCAGCAGATCCAGATCGTCGATCCGCAGGCCCAGCCGGCGAATCTGCGCGGCGACTGGTGGCCATACGCTATCCAGAAAGCGTTCGCGTTCCGCTTCCCGCAGGCGACGGGTTGCGCCATCGGCGACGAACATGCCGACGCCGCGTTTGACGACGACCAGCCCATCGTCCTGAAAACTCTGATAGGCCTTCGCCACCGTCAGCGGATTGGCGCCCTGCGTCGCGGCAAAGGCGCGCACCGATGGCAACAGGTCACCATCGGCATAGTCTCCATCCAGAATGGAGGCGGCGATAATCTCTCTCAGGCGGAGATAGACGGGTTTGGATTCGTCAGCCATAGTGCATCAGTGCCATAATACAGCCATGCGCGTCAATCGGCATGCGCTGTTCGGCAAAGCGTTGCCTTCGCAATTATCTGTCCCATGTCGATACGACAGCGTCATAATCTGGCCGTGGTCGTTCTTCCAGCGGTCGGCCGGGCGTCCCGATGAATATGAAGCCCGCGATTTTCTCGCCATCCTTGCCAAAGGCATCCCGCACATCGTCGTTGAAGGTTGGCCATCCTGTCAGCCACCCGCCCGCAAAGCCCAGCGCGTGGGTTGCATGCAGCAGGTTCATGATCGCCGCGCCTGCGGACAATTCCTGTTCCCACAGCGGAATCTTGCTGCCCGCCACCGGGGTGGAAAGCGCCACGATCAACGTCGGCGCCTGTCGCGCAAACTGGTGCATCGCTTCGATCTCCAGCCGACCGGCATCGGGCTTTTCGGTGCGATAGGCCGTCTCCAGCAGCGCGGCCAGCGCATCGCGGCGATCCTGCGGCACGATGACGAACCGCCACGGCGCCAGCTTGCCATGATCGGGCGTGCGCAGCGCCACTTCCAGTATCTGCCGGATCTGCGCGTCGTCGGGACCGGGGGCGATCAGGTCGCGGGGTTTGCCCGAACGACGAGTCTGGAGCAGGGCGAGCGGGGAGGAGAGGTCGTTGAACATCGCCATGACAGATGGCGCGCGCGCGTTGCGGGCGCAAGGGAGGGCGGCCTTTTTAACTAGCCTCCCTTTTGACAGGGCGGACATATCCGCTCTAGGTTCGCGGCCACAGGCGGCCCCGATCATGGCGGGCCGGACACAAGAATAAGCAAAGGGTGCCGAATGGCGATTTCGGACAATATGTCTGCCGAGGCAGGGAAGACCTGGCTCGGCCATCCGCGTGGGCTGTATCTGCTCTTCTTCGCGGAAATGTGGGAGCGTTTCTCCTATTACGGGATGCGCGCCATCCTGATCTTCTACCTCACCAAACATTTCCTCTTCGGTGAGGACAAGGCCTATCTGCTGTACGGCGCCTATACGTCGCTGGTCTATATTACGCCGGTTATCGGCGGTTATCTGTCCGACCGTTTTCTTGGCCCGCGAAAGGCGGTGCTGGTGGGCGGCGTCTTCATCGCCATCGGCCATTTCCTGATTGCCGTGACCGAAGGACCGGGGGGGCCGGATCCGCTGTTCCTCAATGGCTTCTATCTGGCGCTGGCCTCCATCATCGTGGGCACCGGCTTTCTGAAAGCCAACATCTCGGTGCTGGTGGGCGAACTGTACGACCGCGACGATCATCGCCGCGATCCGGCCTTCTCCATCTTCTACATGGGCATCAACATGGGCGGGATGCTTGGTCCCGTGGTGTGTGGCCTGCTGGGCGAACTGTGGGGCTGGAGCTGGGGTTTCGGCGCGGCCGGTGTCGGCATGCTGCTTGGCCTCATCATGTTCGTGTGGCTGAAACCATGGCTGCTGGGCAAGGGGGAGCCGCCCGCCCCGCAACAGCTGCGCGCGCCCACGGTCACCGGCCTCAGTCAGGAATGGACCATCTATGTCGCGGCGGCGCTGGGCGTCTTCGCCATCTGGGCGGTGATCCGCTATGCCGAACTTCTGGGTTATGCACTGCTCGGCTTTTCCGCGCTGACGGTCATCTACATCATCTGGCGCACATTCGGCACTTTGGGGAAGGTCGACCGCGACCGCATGTTCGCGGCCCTGTTCCTGATTGCGCTCAATCCGCTTTTCTGGGGCCTGTTCGAACAGACCGGATCGTCGCTCAACATCTTTACCGATCGCAACGTCGACCGCAGCATATTGGGATGGGACGTCCCGGCATCCCTGTTCCAGTCGGTCAATTCGGTCTTCATCATCCTGCTCGCGCCGCTGTTCGCGGTCCTGTGGACCTTCCTCGACAAAAGGCGGCTGGAACCGTCATCGCCCGCGAAGTTCGGCATCGGTCTGATCCTTTGCGGCGCGGGTTTTCTGGTGCTGGTGGGCGGTGCGGCGCTGGCGGGGGAAAATCTGACCCCGGTCATCTTCGTTTTTCTGATTTACCTGCTGCACACCATGGCTGAACTCTGTTTTTCGCCGGTGGGCCTGTCCGCCATGACGCGGCTGGCGGTGCCCAGCATGGTGGGCCTCGTCATGGGCACATGGTTCCTTGCCATGGCGGCGGGCACTTTCATCGCGGGTCTCATCGCTCGCGCCACGGGCAGCGGCGAAGCCGGAAATGTTGCGCAAGTGCTTGACGTCTATACGCAAATAGGCTGGTTCTCGATCATCGTCGGGGGGCTGGTGCTGCTGGTCTCACCCTATGTGAAACGCATGATGCACCTCGACACCACAGCCTCGAACAGGGAGGAACAGGCATGAACAAAGGCGGCAGATGGCTGCTGATGGCGGCGTTGCTGGCGGGCACCGCTACACCGCTGGCAGCAAAGAAGGAAAAGGCGGCGGACGCGTCGCAGGGATCGTCGGCGGAGCCGGAAAATCCCTATCCCTCCACCTATAAAGCCTATCCGGGGCGGCCGACCGCGATCCGCGGCGCGACCATCTTCGACGGTGAAGGGGGACGCATCGACAATGGCGTGGTCTTCCTGAACGAAGGCAGGATCGTGTCCGTGGGCGGGCCGGACACGCCGATCCCCGCCGACATCGCGGTGTTCGACGGCACAGGCAAATATGTCACCCCCGGCGTGATCGACATTCACAGCCATCTGGGCGTCTATGCCTCGCCGGGCGTCGATGCGTTGTCGGATGGCAATGAAATGACCTCTCCGGTCACGCCCCATGTGTGGGCGGAACATAGCATCTGGCCGCAAGACCCCGGTTTCGGCCGCGCGCTCGCCAATGGCGGCGTGACGACGCTTCAGATATTGCCGGGTTCAGGCAATCTGTTCGGCGGCCGCAGCGTGACGGTGAAGAATGTCCCCGCCCGTACCCAGCAGGGGATGAAATTCCCTGGCGCGCCCTATGGCCTGAAAATGGCGTGCGGCGAAAACCCCAAGCGCGTTTACGGCAGCAAGGGGCGTGAACCATCCACCCGCATGGGCAATATGGCGGTCGATCGCCAGACCTGGATCAAGGCGCGCGAATATCAGAAGAAGCGCGCTGCCGGTAAGGACCAGACCCGCGACCTGGGCATGGAAACGTTGGCGGACGTGCTGGAGGGCAAGATCCTCGTCCACAACCATTGCTATCGCGCCGATGAAATGGCCAATGTAATCGATATGTCGAAGGAATTCGGATACAAGATCACCGCTTTCCACCATGCGGTCGAAAGCTACAAGATCGCCGACCTGCTGCGTGAAAACGACATTTGTTCGGCCATGTGGGGTGACTGGTACGGCTTCAAGATGGAGGCCTATGACGGCATCAGGGAAAATGTCCCGCTGGTGCACAGGGCCGGGGCCTGCGCCATCGTCCATTCGGATGATCAGGACGGTATCCAGCGTCTCAATCAGGAAGCGGCCAAGGCATTGGGCGCGGGCCGCCGCATGGGCATCGATATTCCCGATGAAGTGGCCTGGACATGGCTCGCCATCAATCCTGCGCGCGCCATGGGCATTGCGGAACAGACCGGCAGCCTGAAGGTCGGCAAGATGGCCGATGTCGTCCTGTGGAACGGCAATCCGTTCAGCACCTATACCCGCCCCGAAAAGGTGTGGATCGACGGCGCGCTCCTTTATGACAGCAGCAATCCGAAAATGCGCCCGGTGGGTGATTTCGAACTGGGCCAGATCGGCGCGGGAGACGTGAAATGAGCAGGATCGCCCATAAAATTCCGTTCGGTTCGAGCCTGTCGAGAACCCTGGCCTGCGCTTTGGCCATCGCCGCCGCCACCCCCGCTCTGGCCCAGTCCGTCGCCATCACCGGCGCGAAGCTCGCCATCGGCGACGGATCGGAACCGATCGACAATGGCACGGTGGTCATTACCGGTGGCAAGGTCGTTGCGGCTGGCGCGGGGATCGCCGTGCCTGCCGGGGCAAAGACGGTGGATGCAGGCGGCAAATGGGTGACGCCCGGCATCGTTTCGGGCTTTTCCCGCCTTGGCCTTGCGGAAGTGCCTGCGGTTCGCCAGACCAACGACACCCGCGCGACGAAGACGATCTTCTCCGCCGCGATCGATGTCGCGCCTGCGATCAACCCGCTCGCCAACCCGGTTGCGATCAGCCGCACGGCGGGCATCACCCGCGCCGTGGTCGTGCCCGCTGCTGGCACCGGCATCTTCGCGGGGCAGGGCGCATTCGTCGATCTGGGCGCAGACCTCAATCCCGTGACGAAGGCGCGTGCTTTCCAATATGTCGAAATGGGCGAAGAGGGGGCGGATGACGCCGGTGGCAGCCGCGCCGCGATGATTCTGACCTTTCGCACCATGCTGGCGCAGGCGCAGGATTATGCGAAAGCGCCCGCCAGCTATGACGGCAATTCGAAGGATGCACTGCTCAACAGCGTGGATGCAAAGGCGCTTGGTCCGGTCGTCACCGGCGCGATGCCGCTGATGGTGCATGCCGAAAGCGGGCGGGACATATTGGCCGTTCTGTCGCTGCGTCAGGAATTTCCCGCGCTCAAGCTGATCATCGCGGGCGCGACCGAAGGCTGGATGGTCGCATCGCAGCTGGCGGCGGCGAAGGTGCCGGTTATCACCGCGGGTCTTGAAGACCTGCCGTCCAGCTTCGAAAAGCTGGCCGCGACCCAGAGCAATGTGGGCCGCATGGTGAAGGCCGGCGTCGTGGTGTCCATGGGCATGCTGACGGGCGACGATGCGCTGCAACTGCGTGCCGCGACGCAGCAGGCGGGCAATATGGTGGCCCTGACGAAGGTGCCCGGCGCAACCGGTCTCAGCTGGGGTCAGGCGCTGCGCACCATCACCTCCGCCCCTGCCGAAGCGATGGGCATGGGCGACCGTTTCGGCGCGCTCAAGGCCGGTGCGGCGGGCGACGTGGTGATGTGGGACGGCGACCCGCTGGAAATGACCTCCGCCCCGGTCGCCATGTGGATCGACGGCGTGCAGCAGCCGCTGGAAAATCGCCAGACCAAATTGCGCGATCGTTACGCGACACCGGGCGAAGGCGCATTGCCCAAAGCCTATGAATGGTAAGAAGAAAAGGGGGCTGCGGCCCCCTTTTTTTGATGGACGGGTTTCTACCAGTTGTTGCCTTCCATGCGTCGAATTGCGGTGCCTAGTTGCGGACACTTCGTTGAATGGGATAACCATCATCTATGACGCAACTGACAGAGTTAGAGCGAGCAGCAATAGAGGCGATCTTGGCCGAAAAGCCGGAGCATTTCGGTCCGTTGAGCGAGCAGCTTCAATCTGTGACGGTTGAGAAGCGAGAGAATACCGGTGGTGGCTTCTTCACGACAATCTCGGTATCCTCGTTAGCACAAGCCGCAACCGTATCCAGCCCATTGGGACTGAACGTGTATGCAAACATAGATGGCATGGAACACGGCCTTGGGATGCTCCTGTTTTTCGAGCGAGGGCGAATGAGCCTTTTGGAAGGGCATTCTGTCGGCGGGGAAAATACTTCTGCGATCGAGTTTGGGACGGTCGCTTTTGCGATCAACGATTCGCCAGCCACATTGCATGGGAATGTCAGATAGTCGCTACACGCTGCCCACGAGCAGACATTCCGCAACCCACCCAAATCAGCCAATCACCGTCCGCCCTGCGCCTGAAACCATGGCACCATGCGCGCGATGGCATCTTCTACCCGGTCGGTCGATACGGCAAAGCTGAACCGGATGAAGCGGTGTCCGTCCTCCGGATCGAAATCCACGCCCGGCGCAGTCGCCACCCCGGTTTCGCGCAGCAGCTTCTGACAGAAGCTGAGGCTGTCATTGGTCAAATGGCTGATGTCGGCATAGATGTAAAAAGCGCCGTCGGGCGGCGCGATGCTGGCCAGCCCCAATGCGGGCAATGCATCCAGCAGCATTTGCCGGTTGTGCCGGTAATTGTCGACATGCCTTTCCAGTTCGTCGGTGCAGTCAAAGGCGGTCAGGCCTGCGCGCTGCGCCAGCACCGGCGGGGTCAGGAACAGATTGCCCATCCGTGCCCGCGCCGCATCGATCAGGGCGGGCGGCACCACGATCCAGCCCAGCCGCCACCCGGCCATGCTGTAATATTTGGAAAAACTGTTCACGATCACCGCGTCCGGCGCAAATTCCAGCATCGACCGGGCCGGTTCGTCATAACTCAGCCCATGGTAGATTTCGTCGGAAATGATGCGAATACCGCGTTCGGCGCACATTTGTGCGATCCGCGCCAGTTCGTCCGCCGGAATGATCGTACCGGTCGGGTTGGCGGGACTGGCGATGATCAGGCCGTGCGGCGCAGGATCGATCGCGGCCAGCGCATCCGCGCTGATCTGGTATCGTTCGGCCGGGCCGCATGCGACCTCGACCGGCTCCAGATACAGCGCCTTCAGATTGTTGCGATAGGCGACATAGCCCGGCCGCGCCGTCGCCACGCGCGCGCCCGGCGCAAACAGGCTGGTCAGCGCCAGCACCAGCCCCGGCGACGCGCCGCATGTCAGCAATATCTGTTCCGGATCGACCGCAACGCCATGCTTTTCGGCATAATGGCGCGCGATCCGTTCTTTCAGCGCCGGGCTTTCCCAATAACCCATGGCTTCATTGTCCAGCACCTGATGCGCGACGGCGATGGCGTCTGCGGGCGCCCCGGTCGACGGCTGGCCGAACTCCATATGCAGGATGGATCGGCCCTGCGCTTCCAGGGCATGGGCCTCGCGGCTGATTGCGATGGCGTGGAACGGAGAAATTTCGGCAACCATGGAAATGCCCGTAAACACAGCATGGGGCGCCTGCAACCGCGGACCTGATGCGGCGTTGGATAGACATGACCCAAAGCCTGCTCACCGCCTTGCAATATTATGGTGCGGCTGCGTCCACGCTGGCGGCGCTGGCGGTGTCCCTCAACCTTGGTCGTCGCATAACCGGATGGGCATTTGTCCTGTTCATGACCAGCTCGATGGCGCTCATCGTCTGGGGCTTTCTGGATCGCGACAGCGCCGGGATCGGCTGGCAGAATGTCGCGATGCTGGTCATCAATGCGATGGGCGTGTGGCGCTATCTGATCTCCCGCCACAAACCGCGCGACTGAAATTCCCGTTCGTTTGAAGCCTTTCGACGGCCTGCCTGCGGCACGCGCTCAGGACAGGCCAGGGTCGGAAAATGCGGCCTTGCGGCGCAACCCGCGCCCTAAAAGCTGACAGCGAACGAAAGCGCGATCAGCCTTGCGAGATCCAGACTTCGACCGGCACGGCGTCCTGCAACAGCGCCAGCCGGATCGGCAGTTCCTCCACCGCGCCGCCCGCCAGCGCGCGATCGTAGACCGCCTTCTTTTCCGCGCCGCCGATTTGAAGGAATATGTGGCGGCTCTGCAAAATCCCATGCGCGGTCAACGACATGCGCTGATGCGGCGCGACCGGCGGGGTCGCCGCAATGGTCAGCGCGCTGCTCGAAAGCCCTTGCGCCAGTTCAGCGCCTTGCGGGAACAGCGACGCGGTATGCCCATCATCCCCCATGCCCAGCAATATGATGTCCAGCGGCCAGGGCAGGGCGGCAAAATCCGCCTCCACCGCTGCCTGCCCGGCGTAGGCGTCGGCCGCGTCATTCTTCATCGGTACGAAGCGCGCCGCCGCTGCCGGTCCCTGCAACAGGGTTTCGCGCACCAGCCGTTCATTGCTGTCGGCGCTCACCGGATCGACCCAGCGTTCATCGACCAGCGTGACGATCAGCTTTGTCCAGTCCAGCGGCACCTTGCTCAGCGCCTCCAGAACCGGCCGCGGCGACCGCCCGCCCGACACCGCGATGCTGGCGACCCCGCGCGCGGCGATCGCGTCCGACAGGATCGTGGCGATGCGCGTGGCGATGTCGCTGGCGGCCTGCGCCCCGGTGGCGAAAAGATGTTCGGTCGGCATGGGGCTACTCCGCAGTTTCAGGAAGGGTGCAGATGTCGATCCATGTCGCGTCGGTCAAGTCGCCCAGTCGATCGGGCGTCAGTTCCACCGAACTGGTGCGCGATCCCGCCGCCGGAAAGACGGTGGCAAAATCCTTCAGCGACACATCGCAATAGACGGGCAGGGCGGAGAGCAGGCCAAAGGGGCACACGCCGCCCACCGGATGCCCGGTGATCGCCTCCACCTCCTCCGCGCCCAGCATGCGCGGCTTGCCGCCCAGCGCGGCCTTCGCCTTGCCGTTATTCAGCCGCGCGTCACCCCGCGTACACAGCAGCACCACCGCATCGCCCACGCGCAGCGACAGCGTCTTGGCGATCCGCGCGGGTTCGACGCCCAGCGCGGCGGCGGCTTCGACCACGGTCGCGGTGCTGACCCCCTGATCGATGATGGCGATGTCCGGCGCCTTTTCGGCAAAAAAGGCGCGGACGCTCGCCTCGCTCATGTGCGCTCGCTCAGCTTGCGCTCCCAGGCCAGCGCATGGGTCACGATCTGCGTCAGGTCGGCATGGCGCGGTTCCCAGGGGAATTGCGCCATGATCGCGCTGTTGTCGGAAATCAGCGACGGCGGATCGCCCGCGCGGCGGCCTTCCAGCCTGCGCTCGATCGTCATGTTGGTCACGCGGTCCACCGCGTCCAGCACTTCGAGAACCGAAAAGCCTCGGCCATAGCCGCAGTTGAGCAGGTAATTTTCGTCGGGCTTGGCCATCAGCGCTTCCAGCGCCAGCACATGGGCGGCGGCCAGATCGGTGACATGGATATAATCGCGTACCCCCGTGCCGTCGGGCGTATCGAAATCGGTGCCGAACACGCCGACATGACTGCGTTTGCCCAGCGCCGCTTCGACCGCCACCTTGATCAGGTGGGTCGCGCCTGCCGTCGACTGGCCGGACCGTCCCTGCGGGTCCGCGCCCGCGACGTTGAAGTAACGCAGCGCACAAAAGTTCATCGGATGCGCCGCCGCCACATCGCGCAGCATATATTCGGTCATCAGCTTCGACATGCCATAGGGATTGATCGGCCGCTGCGGCGTCGTCTCCCGAACCGGGCTTTCCTCCGGCGTGCCATAGGTCGCGGCGGTCGATGAAAAGATGAAGTGCGGTACGCCCACCTTCACCGCGCTTTCGATCAGGTCGCGGGTCTTCGCGCTGTTGTTATGATAATATTTCAGCGGATTTTCGACCGATTCCGGCACCACGACCGACCCGGCGAAATGCATGATCGCCTTTACATCATGGTCACGCAGCGTCGCTTCGACCAGCGGCTGATCGGCAATGTCGCCCCGTACCAGCGGCACGTCGGACGGCACGGCCCAATCGAACCCGGTGACCAGATTGTCGATCACCACCACGCCATAGCCCGCATCTTTCAGCGCCAGCACCGCATGGCTGCCGATATAGCCTGCGCCCCCCGTGACCAGTACCGTCGGCTTGTTCATAAGAAAAAGGTCTCCCCATCTGCTGATGAGGAGACCTAACCGACAGTCGTTACGATTTATAGCGAAATCATGCTGCGGCGCGGGATGGAAGCGGGCGATAGAATGTCGCGCCGCTGGCCGCCATGTCGCGCAGTTGCTGCGTCGGCGCAAAGCGCGGCCCGTGCGTCGTCGCCAGCCGGTCCAGCACCGCCACGACATGGGCGATGCCGACCGTGTCCATATGGCTGAACGGCCCGCCGGTATAGGGCGCAAAACCCCAGCCGAAAATCGCGCCGATGTCGCCATCCTCCGGCGTTTCCAGCACGCCTTCCTCGAAACAGCGGGCGCATTCGATCAGCTGGCGATAAAGCAGCCGTTCCTTGACCGCTTCCACATCGGGCTGTTTGTCGGCGATCGGGAACAGATCGCCCAGCACCGGCGACAGATGTTTCTTCGCGCCTTCGGGATAGTCATACCAGCCCTTGCCATTTTTGCGGCCCAGACGTCCGGCATCGACCATCTTCACCATGATGTCGTCCGAACCCTGCGGCGTGTAGGCGTCGCCCAGTTCCTTCTTCGCGGCCGTCATGATCTTGACGCCCAGCTCGATCGACACTTCGTCGCTGACGGCCAGCGGGCCGGTCGGCATGCCCAGCTGCTTGCCCGCATTTTCGATAAGCGCGGGATTGACGCCTTCGCCCACCAGCTCCGCGCCTTCCTGCACATAGGTGCCAAAGCTGCGCGAGGTATAGAAACCGCGGCTGTCATGCACGACGATCGGTGTCTTCTTGATCTGTGCGACGAAATCCAGCGCCTTGGCGATGGCGGCCGGACCGGTCTTTTCACCCAGGATGATTTCGACCAGTGGCATCTTCTCGACTGGCGAAAAGAAGTGCACGCCGATGAAATTCTCCGGCTTGCTCCATGCCTGCGCCAGCTTCGTGATCGGCAGGGTGGAGGTGTTGGACCCGAAGATGGTGTCCGCGCCCAGCACGGCCTCGACCTGCTTCGTGACTTCGGCCTTGATGCCGACATCCTCGAACACCGCCTCGATCACGAAGTCCGCGCCCGCCAGCGCCGCATAGTCGGTGGTCGGCGTGATCCGCGTCAGCGTCGCCGCCATTTTTTCGGGCGTCATGCCCTTGCCCAGCCGCTTGGACAGCACGGCTTCGACATGCGCCTTGCCCTTTTGCGCATAGGCCTGATCGCGGTCGAACAGCACGACCTCCATCCCCGCCTGCGCCGCGACGGTGGCGATGCCCGCGCCCATCATGCCTGCGCCCAGCATGGCGAGCTTCGTCGTCGGCGCCTTGGCTTCGTCCTTGGGACGGCGCGCGCCGCGCTCTGCGGCCTGCTTGTTGACGAACAGGGTGCGGATCATGTTCGACGCCTGCGGATCGGCTGCGACCTTGGCGAAATATTTGCTCTCGACCCGGATCGCCCGGTCCATCGGCAGGGTGATGCCTTCATATACCGCCGACAGCAAAGCGATGGGCGCGTTCATGTTGCGCTGCGTCTGCTTCAGCGTCATCGGCAAAGCGCCTGCCATGGTCTGGACGAAGGCGGGATTGAAACCGCCTGCGCCGCCCGGCACCTTGAAACCCTTCACATCCCATGGCTGCGTATGGGCGTTGGGGTTGGCCTTCACCCATTCGCGCGCGGCGTCGAGCGCCGTACCCTGCGGCACCACGCCGTCCACCACCTTCAGCATGGCGGCTTCGGCGGGGCGGAACAGCTTGCCCTGCAACATGTACATCAGCGACGCCTGCACGCCCATGATGCGGGGCAGGCGCTGCGACCCGCCACCGCCGGGGAACAGGCCGATCAGGATTTCGGGCAGGCCCAGCTGCGTCCTGCTGCTGTCGCCCACGAAACGGCGGTGGCAGGCCAGCGCCAGTTCGAAACCGCCGCCCACGCAGGTACCCTCGATCGCGCAGGCAATCGGCTTGCCACTGGTTTCAAGGCGGCGGAACAGCTGGTTCAGCACGAACACCTTGTCGAAGATCGCGGCCGGGGCAGGGCGTTCCCCGTCGCCGGTCGCCAGCATCGACCCGAAAAATTTCAGGTCCATGCCGGCCATGAAGCCGCTGTCCTTGCCCGATGCGATGACCGCGCCCTTGATGGATTCTTCCGACGCGATGCGAGTGATCGCGCTATCCAGATCGGCCAGAAAATCCGGGCCGATGACGTTCATCGACTGGTCCGGTACGTCGATGGTCAGCGTGGCGATGCCGTCGGCGTCGATGTCGAAGTTGATGGTCTGCATGATGAAGCTACCTCTCAATCCCGTTCGCCCTGAGCTTGTCGAAGGGCCGCACTTTTCTTTTTGAAGAATAACAGGGCTTCGACAGGCTCAGCCCGAACGGTGCTTTATATTCGTTTCAAACGCGCTCGATGATGATGCCGGTGCCCATGCCCGCGCCGACGCACAGGTTGATGAGCGCGGTGCCCTTGCCCGACCGTTCCAGTTCATCCAGCGCGGTGCCCAGCACCATGGCGCCCGTCGCGCCCAGCGGATGGCCCATGGCGATCGCGCCGCCATTGACGTTGATCTTGCCATGGTCGAGGTCCATCGCCTGCATGTAGCGCAGCACGACCGACGCAAAGGCTTCGTTCAGTTCCCACAGGTCGATGTCGCCCTGCGTCATGCCGGCCCGCGACAGCAGCTTGCCCGCGACGAATTCAGGCCCGGTCAGCATGATCAGCGGTTCGGACCCGATGGATGCCATCGCGCGGATCTTCGCTCGCGGTTTCAGGCCATATTTCTCGCCCATATCCTTGTTGCCGACCAGCACGGCGGCCGCGCCGTCCACGATGCCGCTGCTGTTTCCCGCATGATGGATATGGTTGACCTTCTCCAGTTCGGGATAGCGCAGCAGGGCGATGGTGTCGAAACCCGGCATATCTTCACCCAATGCTGCGAAGCTGGGTTTCAGCGATCCCAGCGACTGCATGGTCGCGTCGGGGCGCATATGTTCGTCATGGTCTAGCACGACCTGACCGATCACATCCTTTACCGGCACGATGGACTTTGCGAAGCGTCCTTCGTCCCACGCCGCCTTGGCGCGCCTCTGGCTTTCCACGGCATAGGCGTCGGCATCGTCGCGGCTGATGCCAAACTTCGTTGCGATGACGTCGGCGCCGATGCCCTGCGGCGCGAAATAGGTCTTATACGCGACCGCCGGGTCCATCGCCCATGCGCCGCCATCCGATGCCATGGGCACGCGGCTCATCGATTCGACGCCGCCGCCTATGGCGAACATCGCTTCGCCCGAAAACACCTTGGCCGCGGCCATGTTCACCGCTTCAAGGCCCGACGCGCAAAATCGGTTGATCTGTACGCCCGGCACAGTCTGCGCATAATCGGTGTTCAGCACGGCGACGCGCGCGATGTCCGCGCCCTGTTCGCCCACGGGACTGACGCAGCCCAATATCACGTCATCGACGTCGGCGGTGTCGATCTGGCTGCGGTCGCGCACCGCTTCCAACATCTGCGTCGCCAGCTGGATCGGGGTGATCTCGTGCAGCGATCCGTCGGCCTTGCCCCGGCCACGGGGCGTCCTGACGGCGTCGTAGATATAGGCTTCCATGTTCATTCCCTCTCCGTGGGGCCATTATGGCGCTTCGGATTTCGCCGACAAATGTATTTACGTTTACGTAAAGTGCAAGTGTCTATTCTGTTGTTCGCGCCATGCCGTGCATGCCGTAAGGGCAATTTTGCGGCAATCGTGCGATTGTCCACTTCGCTGTCGCACATCCTGTCTTTCAACACGCGAATCTTCATGGCATTTCATGGCGATGCGTATCGCAATCCTGTCCGACATCCATGGCAATATCGCGGCGCTGGACGCCGTGCTGTCCGACATAGTGCGGCGCGATGTCGATCGGATCGTCAATCTGGGCGACATCATGTCCGGTCCGCTCTTTCCCTGCGCCGTCGCCGACCGGCTGATGCCGCTTGGCCTGCCCACGATCAGGGGCAATCATGAACGGCAATTGCTGACGCAGCATCCCGACCGGATGGGCGCGTCGGATCGCCATGCGCATGATATGCTGGAACCCCGCCATCGTGAATGGATGGCGGACCTGCCCGAACAGCTGTGGCTGGCCGACGATGTGCTGATGGTTCACGGCGCGCCGGGTGACGACCTGTGCTACTGGCTGGAAAGCATCGACCCGCCCGGCCTGCGCCCCGCGACGGCGCAGGAAGTGGAGGGGCGGGCAGGGGGCGTCACCGCGCCGCTGATCCTGTGCGGGCACACCCATATCCCGCGCATCCATCATCGCCCCGGCGGCGGGCTGATCGTCAATCCGGGGAGCGTCGGCCTGCCCGCCTATGACGATGTCCATCCCGTCCCGCACAGGGTGGAAACGGGCACGCCCGATGCCCGCTACGCCATTGCGACGCGGACGGACCGTGGCTGGCAGGCGACCCTGATCGCTTTGCCCTATGATCATGAAACAGCTGCCCGTGCCGCCGAAAGCCGGGGCCGGGCCGACTGGGCCGCCGCCCTGCGCACGGGCCGCGTCTGAAAAGTTGCGCCCCGGCCATAGAGGGCTATATCCGGTTCCATGGACAGTGCGACGACAGCTTCGACCCAACCGCTCCCTTCACCCCTGTCCATCCCCACATTCCGCGCCGTCTGGACCGCCAGCCTCCTGTCCAATTTCGGCGGCCTGATCCAGTCTGTCGGCGCGGCATGGATGATGACGTCGCTATCGGCTTCCCCGTTGCTGATCGCGCTGGTGCCCGCTGCAACGACGCTGCCCATCATGCTGCTGTCGCTCTGGGCCGGGGCCGTTGCCGACAATCTGGACCGGCGAAAGGTGATGATCGCCTGTCAGGGGACGATGCTGCTGGTATCGGCGGCGCTGGCGGTCACCGCATGGGCCGGATGGGTCACGCCATGGCTGCTGCTGGGCTTCACCTTCCTGCTCGGCTGCGCGACCGCGGTGAATGGTCCGGCGTGGCAGGCGTCGGTCGGCGACATGGTGCCGCGCGCCGTCCTGCCCAGCGCGGTTGCGATGAACAGCATGGGCTTCAATCTGGCACGCAGCGTCGGTCCCGCACTGGGCGGCGTCATCGTCGCGGCGGCGGGCGCGGCTGCGGCTTTCCTGACCAACGCGGTCAGCTATATCGCCCTGCTGTTCGTCCTGTTCCGCTGGAAACCCAATCTGCCGCCCAAGCTGTTGCCGCGCGAACGGCTGGGCGTCGCGATGGGGGCGGGGGTGCGCTATGTCGCCATGTCGCCGAAAATTCAGCTGGTGCTGCTGCGCGGCGCGACATTTGGCGTGGGGGCCAGCGCTGTGTCGGCGCTGATGCCGCTGGTCGCGCGCGACCTGCTGGGCGGCGGCGCGCTGACCTTTGGCATGACCAGCGGGGCATTTGGCATCGGCGCGGTCATGGGGGCGCTTGCCACCCGGCACCTGCGCGCGCGCTTCTCGATCGAAACCATCGTTCGCTTCGCAGCATTGATCCTGGCTTTGGGCACGGCGATCACCGGGGTCAGTCCATGGCTGGCGCTGGCGCTGGTCGGCTATCTGTTCGCAGGGATGGGCTGGGTGACCGCGCTGTCGACCTTCAACGTGTCGGTTCAGGTGTCGGCGCCCCGATGGGTCGTGGCGCGGGCGGTGTCGCTCTATCAGATGACGGCCTTTGGCGGCATGGCGATCGGCGCATGGCTGTTCGGCTGGATCGCCGAACAGCATGGGGTGGTCGATGCGCTCTACATCTCCGCCGCTGCCCAGTTCGCCGTCGCCATGCTGGGCCTGCTGCGCCCGCTGCCGCAGGTGGGGGACGATAATCTCGATCTTCAGAACAGCTGGCGCGAACCCGATACTGCCGTGCCGGTCGAACCGCGCAGCGGCCCGGTGGTCGTGACCATCGAATATTGCATTCCGGCCGGATCGGTCGTGCCCTTCCTCGCCATCATGAGCGAACGGCGGCGCATCCGCCTGCGCGATGGGGCGCATGGCTGGTCGCTGATGCGCGATCTGGGCGATCCGGAATTATGGCTGGAACGCTATCATGTCTCCACCTGGCTCGATTATGTCCGGCACAATCAGCGGCGGACCGTGGCGGATGTCGACATCAGCAAGGCGATCATGGAACTGCATACCGGGCCAAAGCCGCCGGTCGTTCATCGCATGCTGGAACGACAGACCGGGTCGCTGCCGATCAGCCGCGCGCCCGATGCCCGCGAAATCGGCGATCCGATGACCGATCCGACCCGGTCAAGCTGAACGGCCTTATTGCGGTGTCGCCGGCCGCCGCCCGGCCAGATCTTCTTGCGTGTCGATGTCATGCAGGACGTTTTCCATCGTTTCGATCTGGATGCCGTGGCTCAGCAGCGCTCGCGCACCCTGATCGCCCTTGAGCGCGAGCAGTTCTGGGAAATGCTTGCGGCCGATGAAGGCGGGCGGGGATGACGAAAAACCATCGGTGGACGCGACCACCGACCTTATGTCCTCCGCTGCCAGACAGACGCGGTTATAATGGGTCTGCGGCACGTCGGGCATGTCGGCCAGACAGATCAGGATGCCGCGTATCTTGCGGTTCGGCATGACATGTTCGACCGCGCGGACGATACTGCCCGAAATGCCCTCTTCGGGTTGATCATTGACGATGATCGTATAGCCGCGCCGGTCGAGTTTGCGATGGATGACCGGCGCGAACTCGATCGGCCGGACCACGGCGATCAGTTCGGCAAAGGCCATGGACGCGATGGTTTCCAGCACATGGGCAGCCATGGGCTTTCCCCGCAAATCGGCCATCAGCTTGTCGGCATCGCCAAAGCGGGAAGATGTTCCGGCCGCCAGCAGCACGGCGGCGATCCGTTCAGTACGCATGGAATGAAGTGATGAAAGGCATATTTTATCGACGACCCTGTATGATCGCGGATTTGCCACCACTATGACCTTGTGTCCAGCCGTCCTAAAAGGGTCTGGCTATCCTGAGGCCCAGCCGCCATATGCGACCCAACAGCATTAAGGAGTAGCCCGGTTCATGGCCTGTGAACTCGAAGCGGAAACCATCGAAGGCAAGGAACCGGTTCCGGCCGAAGTCAGCGACGCCATCCGCACGCTGATCCGTTGGGCGGGCGATGTCCCCGAACGCGAAGGATTGATGGAAACGCCCGAACGCGTCGCGCGGGCATGGCGCGAATATTGTCGCGGCTATGCCGACGATCCGGCCTATCACCTGTCGCGCATCTTCCACGAAGTGGGGGGGTATGACGATGTCGTGCTGCTGAAGGATATTCCGTTTCAGTCGCATTGCGAACATCATATGGCGCCGATCGTGGGGACGGCGCAAATCGCCTATCTGCCCGGCGATTATGTGGTCGGCATATCGAAGCTGGCCCGTGTCCTGCACGCCTATGCCAACCGCCTGCAGGTGCAGGAACGGCTGACGTCCGAAGTCGCCAACTGCATTTGGGAACATCTGAAGCCTCAGGGTGTCGCCGTGATCATCGAGGCGACCCATGGCTGCATGACGGGCCGGGGCGTCCGCACCCCCAATGTCATCATGAAGACCAGCCGCATGCTGGGCGTGTTTCGCGACGATGAGAAATCGCGTGAGGAAGTGCTGAAGCTCATTTCTTCATGATCAGCGAAGGCGACAGCGAACCGACCTATCGTCCGCTGGGCAAGGCGCGCGGTGATGCCGCGCCCGTCGGCGCGCCGCTGGCACCCAAGCGTCTGGCGCTGGTCACCGGCGGGCATCGGCGGCTGGGCGGCATCATCGCCGCGGCGCTGGCGAAGGCGGGCCATTCGCTCGCCATCCATGGCAGCCACGACACGCGGCTCGATTCCCATCTGGCGCTGACGTTCGAAGAGGAAGCGACCGAGTGGGAGGGGTTCGTCGTCGACTTCGCCGATCCCGAAGGGGCGGAAGAACTGGTGGCGATGGTCGCCGAACGGTTCGGTCGCCCGCCCGACATATTGATCAACAGCGCCGCCATATTCGGGCAGGATCGGCTGGAAAACGTGACCGCGGACGATCTGATGCGTCATTATGCGGTCAACTGCGCTGCGCCGACCTTGCTGACAAAGGCTTTTGCCACCGTCCCGGCCGGCGTGGGGGATCGCTGCATCGTCAACATCCTCGATCAGCGCATCGACCATCCCCATGCGGACCAGATGGCCTATACCCTGTCGAAACTGGCGTTGGCGGGCCTGACCCGCACCAGCGCACACAGTCTGGCGCCCCGCATACGCGTGAACGCCGTTGCGCCCGGCCTGACCATCGCGACGCCCGATTATGATGAAGCGCAGATGGAAAAGCTGGCCGAGCTGATGCCACTGGGTAAATTGCCGCAGGCCGAACAGATTGCGCAGGCGGTGCTCTATCTGGTGGAAGCAACGGCGGTCACCGGCCAGACGCTCTATGTCGATGGCGGCGCGCATATGAAAAGCTACGACCGCGACTTCATGCATCTGTGCCGATAGCATCGGCAGGAATGCGGCCCGGTCGGGGGTGGCATTGTCCGCCCGACCCCAATAGACCAACCGCAAATCGATAAGGAGACGGCGATGACCTATGAGACGATCCTGGTGGAACAGCGTGACGCGGTGACGCTGATCACGCTCAACCGGCCTCAGGCGCTCAATGCTCTCAACAGTCAGGTGCTGAAGGATCTGAGCGCTGCCCTTGCTGCCTATGATGCCGATCCGGCCCAGCGCTGTGCAGTCGTCACCGGCAGCGGTGAAAAGGCGTTCGCGGCGGGCGCCGACATCAAGGAAATGGTGGAAAAGGACGCGGCCGACTTCTTCCTTCAGGATTTCTTTTCCGGCTGGCAGACCGGCGTCGTCGCGACCCGCAAGCCGTGGATTGCAGCGGTGCAGGGCTTTGCGCTGGGCGGCGGCTGCGAACTGGCGATGATGGCCGACTTCATCATCGCGGGCGACACCGCAAAATTCGGTCAGCCCGAAATCAAGCTGGGCGTCGCGCCTGGCATGGGCGGATCTCAGCGGCTGACCCGCGCCGTGGGCAAGGCAAAGGCGATGGACATGTGCCTGACCGGCCGGATGATCGATGCCGCCGAAGCGGAACGATCAGGCCTCGTCAGCCGGGTCGTGCCCGCCGCGCAATTGCTGGACGAAGCGCTCAAGGCCGCTGCGACCATCGCATCGATGCCGCCCATGGGCGCGATGGTGAACAAGGAAATGGTCAACATCGCCTTTGAAACCGGTCTTGCCCAGGGATTGCTGACCGAACGACGCCTGTTCCAGATACTGACCGCCACCGAAGACAAGAAGGAAGGCATGACCGCCTTTGTCGAAAAGCGGCCGGGCGTCTGGAAAGGACGTTGACCGCAATTTCAGGCACATAGTCTGAAATAAACGGTAACATATTGAATATCCTGCCATAGGCCTAGAAATCCTCATTGGCCTATGGCGGAGTTCCCCGACAGTCTCGTTTCACAAGAAAACGTAGAAACGATGATAATCTGTCGGGAGAGGTGAGGCGCAAGACGCCCCCTGATCGGCTCGTTGTGAAACAGGGAGCCACCTAAATATGTCCGTTACCGCCTCCATCCGCCTGTCGTCCCGCGCCGCGCTGCTGATCGCATGCGCCGCCGGTGCTATCGGCATCGCTCATGCGCAGGAACCCGTTGCGGGGGATGAAGGCACGATCACCGTGACCGGCCGCCGCATTTCCCAGTCGGCCGAGGCGATCGGTGAGGACAAGGTCAGCAATGTCGTCGCCGTCACCCGCGAAGCGTTGCTGTCCGCGCCGTCGGGCATTTCGGGCCTCAAAATGCTGGAACAGCTGCCCGGCTTCAACGTGCAGACGGACGGGGCGCTTGGCCTCTACGAATTTGGCAACAGCGTCCAGACGCGCGCCTTCAACCTCGACCAGATCGGCTTCGTGGTCGATGGCATTCCCACCGGCCGCAGCGATGCTTTTGGCGGCAGCCCGGTATTCCGCTATGTCGACAATGAAAATCTGGGCGTGGTCGAAGCGGCTGTGGGCGCGGGCGATGTCGGCCTGCCCAGCTACTCCACGCTTGGCCCGGTGGTGCAGTATAACAGCATCGACCCGCAGAAGGAGCTGGGCCTGTTCGTGTCGCAGAGCTTTGGCGATTTCGGCATGAAGCGCACCTTCATCCGCGCCAGCACCGGACAGGTCGGGCCGTTCCGCGCCTATGTCAGCCGCACGAAGCTGGATACCGACCTGTGGCGTGGCGACGGGACGGTGGACCGCGAACATTGGGAAGGGATGCTGCATGCGGATCTGGGCGGCGACAGCTGGGCGCGGTTCAAATTCGTGTCGAACAAGTTCAACGATTTCGACTCCCCCTCGCTCAGCCGCGCGCAATATCTGACCGGCACCGACATTGGCGGCGCAAGCGGTCGTGATCGCGGCTATATCTCCGTCGTGCCCAACACGACGCCCGGCTTTGCGCCGGTCGCTGGCGGTCCTGCCTACAGCAACGCCAACTATGCCTATACCAATACGCTGGCGATCAACGTGCGCGATGACAAGCTCTATGGCGGCACGATCCATGCCGGCATCGCCGATGGAGTCTGGGCCGAAGCCACCGCCTATTACGAAGACAAGGGCGGCTATGGCGTGTCGCCCGACACCTACGCCAACAGCCTGCTGCAATATCAGCGGCAAACCGCAGCGGGCATCGCGCTGTTCGCGCCGAAGGGCACGCAATATGGCCTGTCGACCGTGGGCGGCGACCGTTATGGCCTGACGACGAAGCTGCATTGGGAAATCGGCGCGCACACGCTGGAAACGGGGCTGTGGGCCGAGGTCGATACCTATAACCGCACGCAGGCGCGCTTCAACACGACCGACGGATCGCCCGCCAGCCCGCCAAACCTCAATGAACTGGTCTATGTCCGTCGCGATTATCAGAGCCAGCGGAACACGACCCAGGCCTTCGTCAAGGATCGTATTGCCCTGCTGAATGACAGCCTGATCTTCGATCTGGGTATCAAGGCGCTGAACATCGATTATCGCTATGGCGGCTATCGCGATTTCAACGATTATTACCGCAATGCCGGAACGACGGCTGCGCCTGTATGGGTGCCGGGCTGGGGGCCGCAGCAACTGCGTGCCAATTATAGCGACGCCTTCCTGCCGATGGCCGGTGTGCTCTACAAGCTGGACAATCAAAGCCAGATTTTCGCCTCCTATGCCGAAAATATGGCGCTGCCCAAGGGGCTGGACGACGTTTTTTCCGTATCGCTGAACAGCAGCGCGGCGGGCGTGCCCGCACCGGCTCCTGAAAGGTCGCAGAATTTTGAAGCCGGGGTCCGCACCAATCAGGGCGAATTTTATGCGTCCTACGCGGTCTATTACACCAAGTTCAAAAACCGCATCCAGTCGATCGGATCGATCCTGCCCGGCACCACCAACGTCATTGAAACATTCTATCAGAATGTCGGTCGGGTGACGGCCTATGGCGCGGAATTCAGCGGCACGTACAAGCCGCGCTATCTGAACGGCCTTGCCTATTTCAACCTCAACGCCACCTATAATATCGCCAAGTTCAAGGACGACATCGCCACCGCGACGCTCACCTATCGCACCGATGGCAAATATATCCCCGACAGCGCCAAATGGATCGTCAATGGCGGCGTGACCATCGAACCGGCCAGCTGGCTGGTCGGCAATTTCAGCGGTAAGTATACGTCGCGCCGCTGGTCGACCTTCGACAATTCGGCCGGGTCCAGCGTGAAGGGCTTCACCGTGTTCAGCGCCTATGTCGACATTGGCGACGGCATCAGCCTTGGCCCGGTCAAGGGCGTGAAGGCGCGGTTCAACATCGACAATATCTTCGACAAGGATACGCTGTCCTATATCTCGCCTGCGGTTACCGGCGACGGCAATTTCCGCCCGCTGTCCCCGCGTACCTTCCAGTTCACCATTTCGGGTGAAATCTGATGCGGGTGGCATGGATGATGGGGGCGGCGCTTGCAGCGCTGCTCCCGATCGCCGCGCAGGCCGAAGCGCCGGTGGTGTCGAAGAAAGACTATCAACTGCATCAGCGGCTGCTGACGCTCGACAGTCACCTCGACACGCCGGCCTCGCTCGATCTGCCGGGCTGGACGATCGATGAGGAACATGGCGTCCATAGCGATTATACGCAGGTCGATCTGCCACGCATGAAGAAGGGCGGTCTGGATGGCGGATTCTGGGCCATCTATACGGGGCAGGGGCCACTGACGGTCGAAGGGTTCCGCAAGGCGCGCGACTTCGCCCTGCTGCGCGGCATGTCGATCCGGTCGATGGTCGCGGCCGACCCGGACAATTTCGCCCTGGCGATGGAAGCGAAGGATGCGGCGCCCATCGCGGCGGCGGGCAAGCGGGTCGTCTATATGTCGATCGAAAACGCCTATCCGCTGGGCGAAGATATCACTCTGCTCAAAACCTTCTACGACATGGGCGTGCGTCTGGCGGGCTTCGCGCATTTTGCGCATAACCAGTTTGCCGACAGCTCGACCGATCCGTCGAAAAAGCCGCGCTACGGTGGTCTCAGCCCATTGGGCAAGGAACTGCTGAAGGAAATGAACCGGCTGGGCATCGTGCCCGATGCGTCGCACAGCAGCGATCAGGTGCTGGATGATCTGCTGGCGCTGTCCACCACGCCCATCCTGTTGAGCCATTCGGGGTGCAAGGCGGTCTATGACCATCCGCGCAACATCGATGATGATCATCTCAAAGCCCTGGCGGCAAAGGGCGGCGTCATTCAGATGAACGCCTATGGCGCCTACCTCAAGGCGTCAAAGCCCAATCCGGAGCGGCAAAAGGCGATGATGGCGCTGTTCGGCCAGATGCGTGAGGACGCGAAGCTGTCGGCGGAAAAGCGCGCCGAACTGCTGGCCAAACGGCAGCAAATCGACAAGCTCTATCCCGACACGGATCGCCCGACCTTCGGCGATTTCATGGCGCATATGCTCCACGCGCTGAAGGTGGTGGGGCCTGACCATGTCGGCATCGGCGCGGACTGGGATGGCGGTGGCGGTGTGGTCGGCATGGAGGATGTGGTCGACCTGCCCAAAATCACCGTTGCGCTTCTGAAGGCTGGCTATAGCGAAGCGGACATTCAGAAAATCTGGTCCGGCAATGTGCTGCGCGTGCTGGCGGCGAACGAAGCGGGGAAACGGAAGTAATTGCGACGGCCATCCTTCTGCGGGGGGATGGCTGCATTCTGGCGCATAGCGGGAACGGGATATTTAAAGGCAATCGACGTCGTGCGTTGACCTCGCTAAGGGAGTCGGGATGGAAATGAAGTGGTCGCATCCCGCTTATGCAGCATAAGCCCAAGCGCAGCCGCGCGATCGCCCTGCCGAGTGGCGAATTTCGCGCCCGCGCTACCGAATATCTGGATTTTCTGGCCGCATGGGTGAAAAAGCCCCGCCAGACGGCATCGGTCGTGCCGTCCAGCCGCTATCTCGCCCGACTGATGGTCGCGCAGATCGATCCGCAGGACGGCCGTGTGCTTGAACTGGGTGGCGGTACGGGCGTCTTTACCCGTGCCATATTGGAAACCGGCCTGCCGCCTGAAAAACTGGAAGTGGTGGAAATCAACCCGGCCTTCGCGCGTGGCTTGCGACGGCATTTCCCGCATGTATCGATTCTGGAAACGCCGGCTCAGATCGTGTCGACCGCGACGGCCGGTGCGCCGGGCGATTATCAGACCGTGG
Organism: Sphingobium sp.; assembly: GCF_048594625.1. Taxonomy (GTDB): domain Bacteria; phylum Pseudomonadota; class Alphaproteobacteria; order Sphingomonadales; family Sphingomonadaceae; genus Sphingobium. The sequence continues at coordinate 11,987 of NZ_JBMDWL010000032.1, read as the reverse complement.
TCAGCGGCCTGCCGCTGTTGGCGATGGATCGCTACATGCATTTCGACATCCTGTCCGAATCATTCCGCATGTTGCGGCCGGGCGGCAGCTTCGTGCAGTTCACCTATTCCATGCGCCCGCCGATCAATCGCGATGTGATGGATGCACTGGGGCTGGACGTCGTCAGGGCGGGGCAGACGGTCCGGAATTTTCCGCCCGCGACGGTCTTTCGTTTCTTTCGACGCGCGGAATAGGTTGCACCCTGCAATCTGCCGCCTATCTTCGCGACGAAGGCAACAGGGGCATAGCCATCCATGGCATCCATCATTGAAATCAATGGTCTGACGAAACGTTATGCGTCAGGTTTCGAGGCGCTGAAGGGCGTCGATCTGACCATAGAGGAAGGCGAGATTTTCGCGCTGCTGGGGCCGAACGGCGCAGGCAAGACGACGATGATCTCCATCATCTGCGGCATTGCGCGGGCGAGCGGGGGCAGCGTTTCCGTTGCCGGGCATGACATCGTCGCCGATTATCGCGGCGCCCGCACGGCGATAGGCCTTGTCCCCCAGGAATTGAGCACCGACCAGTTCGAAAGGGTGATCGACACGGTAAAGCTGAGCCGTGGCCTGTTCGGCAAGCCGCGCAACGACGCCTATGTCGAAAAAATCCTGCGCGACCTGTCGTTGTGGGACAAACGGCATAACAAGATATTGGAATTGTCGGGCGGCATGAAGCGCCGTGTGATGATCGCCAAGGCATTGAGCCACGAACCGCGTGTGCTGTTCCTCGATGAACCAACGGCGGGAGTCGATGTCGAACTGCGCCGGGACATGTGGAAGCTGATCGGTGAACTGCGTCAGACCGGCGTCACCATCATTCTGACCACCCATTATATCGAGGAGGCCGAGGAAATGGCTGACCGGGTGGGCGTGATCAACCGGGGCGAACTGATGCTGGTCGAAGAAAAGACCGCGCTGATGAAAAAGCTGGGTAAGAAGACCCTGACCGTGGTGCTGGCCGATCCGATCGAGGCGGTTCCTGCCGAACTAGCCCAGTGGAATGTGACGCTGAAGGCCGACGGCCATGAAGTCGAATATATATTCGACACACAGGCGGAACGGACGGGAGTGTCATCCTTGCTGCGTAAACTGGGCGACCTTGGCATCGGCTATAAGGATCTCAACACCCAGCAAAGCAGCCTGGAAGATATTTTCGTGAGCCTCGTCCATCAGGAGAAGGCCGCATGAGCCTCCAGAATTTTCACGCCATTGCGTCCATCTACAAATTCGAACTGCACCGTTTTCGCCGGACCTGGCTGACCGGGTTGCTGGTGCCAGTCATCACGACGACGCTGTATTTCGTGGTGTTTGGCGGCGCCATCGGGTCGCGCATGACGCAGGTGGACGGCATTCCCTATGCCGCGTTCATCGTGCCGGGCCTGATCATGATGTCGATGCTGACGGAAAGCATCTTCAACGCCAGTTTCGGCATTTACATGCCCAAATTCACCGGCACCATCTATGAACTATTGTCAGCCCCCATTTCGGCGACGGAAACCGTAATCGCCTATGTCGGGGCAGCGGCGACCAAGTCGCTGATCGTGGGGACGATCATATTCCTGACGGCCCATCTGTTCGTGGACATTCATGTCGCCCATCCATTTGCGATGGCCGGTTTCATGGTGTTGATCGCGGTCAGTTTCTGTCTGTTCGGTTTCATTCTGGGCATATGGGCCAATGGCTTCGAACAGTTGCAGGTGATCCCGCTGCTGGTCGTAACGCCGCTGACCTTTCTGGGCGGGGCCTTTTATTCGGTCCACATGCTGTCGGATCCGTGGCGCACGCTGACCCTGTTCAACCCGATCGTCTACCTAATTTCCGGGTTCCGCTGGACCTTCTTTGGCCGGGGGGATGTGGACATCGGTTACAGCCTGTTGTTCGTTGCTGGCATGCTTGCGTTATGCCTTGGCATCATCGGCTGGATGTTCCGGACCGGCTATCGGTTGAAGAAATGAAAAAGGGCGGCCCATGGCCGCCCTGATAATCCATTCGATCGTCAGGCCCGCCGGGTTCAGGCGGCCTGGCTTTCGGGCGTTACGGCGAAAAGGGTCACGCCCTTATATTTGTCGTCGCCGTCATTATACAGGCCGTACATCGCCTCGAATGTTTCATCCAGCACCTGAATATCGGACAGGCCGACCAGCTTGAACGTGCCCAGCTTCAGCTCCCGCGGCGGGCGACCGTCGCGGTCGGTGGTCACGGCGTCGATGAACATTTCGTCATGACGGGTATAGAGGATGTGCGGGGCGAGGGTGACGACCATCTTGTTGTAGGTCACCTTCAGGCACTTCTGGAGCGCGATGGCTTCAAAAATCTCGGTTGGAGCTTGCATGATGTCGCCTCCCTGACCGATTTGCGCGATTCTTTCAATTGCTTTGTGCGGTGCACTATATCCCTGCCGTGCAATCAACGCGACGAATTGTTAGGCCGGGACCAGATGCAATCGTTCGCGCAGGCTCCATCGGATGATCAGCAATAGCGCCACCGCGCCAAGGCCGCTGGCAAGGCCGAACCAGAAGCCAAGTCCTGCCATGCCAAGCGGGAACGCAAGCAGGGTTCCAACCCCGATGCCCACTACCCAATAGCCGACCAGCGCAAAGATCATGGGAACGGTCGTGTCCTGAATCCCGCGCAGCACGCCGGCGCCCACCGCCTGCGCGGCATCGACCAGCTGGAACAGCGCGGCAACGGCCAGAAAGCTGACCGCCAGCGTCGCCGTGCGCGCATTGTCCGGATTGCTGAGGTCCAGGAAGGCCGATACCAGCGTGCGCGGCGTGAAGATCAGCAATGTAGCGGCGCAGATTGCAAAGCCGGTGCCGATCATCAGCGCCAGCCATCCCGCGCGGCCAATCCCCGCGCGATCCTGCCGTCCATAGGCGATGCCGACGCGAATGGTCGCGGCCTGTCCGATGCCCATCGGCACCATGAAGACCAGCGCGGCGATCTGGATCGCCACCGCATGGGCCGCGAGCGAATCCCGGTCGATCAGCCCCATCAGGAAAGCGGAGGCGTTGAATACGGTGGTTTCGAACCCCAGCGTGATGGCGATGGGCAGGCCCAGTGCCCACACCTGCCGGTGACGTTCGCGGTCGCGCGTCCAGAAACGGCCCATCAGCCTGTACCGGCGAAACCGGCGATCGACGAGAATGACGGTCAATAGGCCGGAAAAGAGGAAGCAGGATGAAAGCGTGCTCGCCAGACCCGCGCCGAACAGGCCGAGCGCGGGAAAGCCCAGATGGCCGAAAATCAGGGTCCAGCCTGCCAGAATATTGAACGGAATGGCTGCGAGCATGATGACCAGCCCCCAGATCGGGCGTTCCAGCGCGGCAATGAAATTACGCAGGGTGGTAAAACCCAGAAAGGGCAGCAGCGCCCATTGCAGGCCGTGCATCAGATGGCCTGCTTCGCGCGCGAGGTCGGCTTCCTGCCCCATGGCAAGCAGGATGCTTTCGCATTCCCAAAGCAATGCCCAGGCTGGCAGAACGAAGAAAAGCGCGGCGCGTAATGTCTGATGCACGGTGCGGCGAACGTCGCGCACGCTGTTGCGGCGACGGCCGCGCTCGCTGGCGATCAGGGGGGATGCTGCCGTGACCAGACCCATGCCGAAAAGCAGCAGCGCATGAAACAGATTGATCGCGAGTGCCCCGGCCGCGACGGCTTCCGCGCCGATCCGACCCAACAGCAGCAGGTCGGTGGCGGCGATGGCCGACCAGGCGATATTGCCTGCAATCATCGGCAGAGCCAGCGCGATCAGCGCGCCTGCCTCTATACGCCATGGGGAAGAATGGGTCACTGGGGCAAGTCCGGACAGGAACAATCGTCGTCGAAAGGGGAGCTTTCGACTATGCTCCCCCTAAACGCCTCAATGTTTTTTGAACAGATGCAGCGCGGCGACGACGATGGCGCCCACGACCAATCCAACGATCGCGCCGCCGATGGCGTTTACCAGCCAGTCGAGAAGGCCGCCAATGGCGGGGGCTGCATGGGCGGCGCTATCCGCCAGATGGTGGATGGTGCCGGGGATCAGGTCCAGATGAAATTCATGCAGGCCATGCACGATGAGGCCCCCGCCGACCCATAGCATCGCCGCCGTGCCGACGACCGCCAGTATCGACATCAGAACCGGCATCGCCTTGACCAGCGATCGGCCGAGCGCCTGCGTGCCTGCACCATCCTTCCTGGTCAGGTGCAGGCCAATATCATCCATCTTCACGATCAGGCCGACGACACCATAGACGCCCGCCGTGATGAGGATCGCCACGACGACAAGGATCAATGCCTGTTCCCACACCGGTTCGGTCGCCACCGTGCCCAGCGAAATCGCCATGATTTCACCCGACAGGATGAAGTCGGTGCGGATCGCGCTCGACACCTTCTGATTTTCGAGGTCGGCCGAACTATGCGCCTTCACCGCTTCTTCTGCGACGTCATGGCCACCTTGCACCGCTTCCAGCAGCTTTTCGACCGCCTCGAAACAGAGGAACGCGCCGCCCAGCATCAGCAGCGGCGGCAGCAGCCATGGCGCAAAGGCGCTGATCAGCAACGCGGCGGGCAGCAGGAAAAGCAGCTTGTTCCGCAGCGACCCCTTCGCGATTTTCCATATGATCGGCAGTTCGCGATCGGGCGTCAGGCCCATGACATATTTGGGGGTGACGGCGGCATCGTCGATAACCACGCCCGCTGCCTTCGTTCCCGCGCGACCCGCCGCCGCCGCGACATCGTCCAGCGAGGTCGCCGTCAGCTTGGCAATGCCCGCCACATCGTCGAGCAGTGCGATCAGACCCGAAGGCATAAATGTCATTCCCCTGTTGCGAGTGCGAAATGCACCCGATCCGCTTCATAGGGGTGGGAAGGGGCAGCGGCAATGCGGCGGAGGATGCGTTCAGAAATTACCGGGCGGATCGCTCGCGGGAAAGCTTTCATCCGATTGTTCGTCGACCATATCCCAGTCCGCGGCGCGGACGCCCTGTTGCGGCCCGGCGTCGCGCACGATGCCGGACGATCCCACCGGACCGCGATCGTCCGGCGCGTTTCCGTCGCCCATCCATTCGCGCCAGCCCTTCAACGCAACCGCACCAAGTCCGGCGACTATGGCCAGTTTAAGCAGTCCCTTCATCGTTCCATCTCCTGCCCATGATGCAGATGAACCCAATCGGCGCGGTCATGGCCGACTGCATCCGACGTCAACTTGATCTCGCCTTCTTCATCCGCTCCGCCCGCTTCCCCCGTTGATGTCGCGGGGTGTGGAAGCGACCAGCGTTCGCGCAGGGCCGCGTCGATCATGGCGGACCAGATGGCGTTGTCGCCCGCATCGCGCATCGCCCCGTCCGGTTCCTTCATCAGCGCCAGAATGCTTGCAGCATCCTCTATACGAGACGGCCATTGATCGGGTTGTCCGACCGACAGGTGACGCGCAAGGCGCTCGATTAAAGAACGATGTTCCATGGAAAGCCGAACGCGCATCGCTGGCCGCCGTTCCAGATCATCATGACGTCATCATAGCGATATGAACGATGATTATCGGCGATGGTTGAACCGTTACGCAGCCACGGAGACGAACGATGCCGCAAGGTGACAAAAGCGCCTATACCGACAAGCAAAAGCGCAAAGCGCAGCATATTCGCGAAAGTTACGAGGAACGCGGCGTTCCCCATGATGAAGCCGTTACGCGGGCATGGGCAACGGTCAACAAGGATTCGGGCGGTGGCAACAGGTCCGGATCCGGCAGAGGGCGTCCGGAAACACATGCCTCCGCGCGGGAAGCTGGCCTGAAAGATGGCGTATCATCTGACCATCATGTCAAAGCGCGCCGGTCGGCTGCCGCGAAAAAGGGATGGGAAACACGGCGCCGATCGGCATGACGCTGAATTTCTGTTGCGTAAATGCGACGCTTTTGCAAATTGCCACCTATCCGGATATGATTTTTAATAACGTATATTGCGAAACATTCTTAATATCACTATCGGCCTCCGCGGTATCGGCGCTGGCCGGCGGATGACTGGCAGTTTGATCCGTCAAGGCGGTGCCCAATCGATCAATATCGGGGGTTCGCTCAAATGATCCGGAAATTTTCTCTTCTGCTCAGCGCTTCGGCTGCAGCATTTCTGACCACGCCCGTAGATGCGCAGACGCCTGCCGCTGCGCCTGCAGAAGATGAGATCATCGTCACCGGCACCTACACGCTGCCCAACAAGATCGACACCGCGACCGGCCTTGGCCTCACCATCCAGGAAACGCCGCAGTCCGTCAGCGTTATGACCGCGCAGCGCATCCTCGACCAGAATCTGATCAGCGTGAAGGACGTCATCACCAATGCGGTGGGCGTGTCGGCCAATGAAGTCGACGATGTGCGTAATAATTTCTACGCACGGGGTTTCGAGATTCGCAACACGCAGGTCGACGGCGTTCCCGCTGCATGGACGCTGGCGGGCGGCAATGGCGAAACCAGCATCGACGTGTCGATTTACGAGCGCGTGGAGATCGTGCGCGGTGCGACCGGCCTGCTGTCGGGCGCGGGCGACCCGTCCGCTTCGGTCAACTTGGTGCGCAAGCATGCCGACGCGACGGACCTCACCGGCTATGTCAACGCTTCCATCGGTAGCTGGAACACTTGGCGCGTATCGGGCGACATCGCTGGCGCGCTAACCGCCGATGGCCGCATTCGCGCGCGTCTGGTCGGCCGGTATGAGGAAGGCGAAAGCTATATCGACAATCAGGACAAGAAGAAGTGGGTGCTGTACGGCGTGGTCGACGCCGACCTGACCGACACGACGCTGGTTCGCGTAGGCATGAGCCATCAGGACAGCAAGCCCGGTGGCGCGACCTGGGGAGCGCTGCCCACTTTCTACACCGACGGTACGACGACTGACCTGCCCCGGTCGCAGACGACGGCGGCGGACTGGACCTACTGGAACACCACCAACCAGAATATCTTCGCCACCGTGCGCCAGCAATTTGGCGACCGCTGGAACCTGAGCGTCAATTACAACCGCATTCGCACCACTGGCGATACGCAGCTGCTGTATCTCTATGGCGCGGTGGACAAGGCGACGGGGACGATCCAGTCCAGCAACCCTTACAAGTCGAAGGGCAGCAGCCTCCAGAACAGCGTCGATGCGCAGTTGAAGGGCGAAGTCAGCCTGTTCGGCCGCGATCATGAAGTCGTTCTGGGCGTGCTGCATAGCCTGCTGAAACGCCACACCGACAATTATGTCGCGCCCTACACCCAGTTTAACCCCAACCTGTTCGGTGCGCAGCCGGGTGTGAACAACGAATGGGCCACAAACGTCCCGCTGGTCGGCCAGTCGAGCGTGCCGTTCGCGGAACCGAACTGGGGCACGACCGCCGTGCGCAACGAACAAGAGCGGATCAAGCAGACCGGCTATTATGGCGCATTCCGCCTGAACGTCGCGGATCCGTTCAAGATCATCATGGGTGGCCGCATCGCCAGCTGGAAGCAGACCGGCTTCGCTTGGAGCGGGCCAAGCGACTATGGCGATGACAATGTGTTTATCCCCTATGTCGGTGCGCTGTACGACCTGACGCCAAACCACCGCGTCTATGCCAGCTATACCAAGATCTTCCAGCCGCAGAACCTGTATGATCGCAACCAGCGCCTGCTCGATCCGCTGGACGGCAACAGCTACGAAATCGGCCTGAAGAGCAACTTCTTCGGCGATGCGCTGCAAACCTCGGTTGCGCTGTTCCGTATCGAACAGGATAATGTCGGCGAAATTGACGGGCCGGAAATCATCCTGAACGGGCAGACCTTCCAGCCTTATCGTCCGGTTGAAGGCGTGACCAGCAAGGGCTTTGAACTCGAAGCCACCGGTCAGCCGCTGCCGGGCTGGAACGTCAACGCCAGCTACAGCCAGTTCAAGATCGAAGATGCGGACGGCAACAACGTCAACACCGTGCAGCCGCGGAAGCTGCTGAAAATCTTCACCACCTATGACCTTCCGGGCGTGCTGACCGGCCTGACCGTGGGTGGCGGCATCAATTATCGCAGCAAGGCCTATTCGGAAGGTAGCAATCCGGTGACGGCGGCGCCCTTCCGCTTCCAGCAGGACGGCTACACGCTGGTCAGCCTGATGGCGCGCTACGCGGTGACCGAACAGCTGCAGTTGCAGGGCAACATCGAAAATCTGTTCGACAAGAAATATTACAGCCAGATGGGCTTCTTCAGCCAGTACCGCTATGGCGCGCCGCGCAACTTCACGATCAGCGCCAACTATAAATTCTGATCGTCAAACGATCGTCGTGACAGGGGCCGGGGGAGCGATCCTCCGGCCCTTTTCATTTGCCGACGGTCGCAAAGCCCGTATCCGTCAGTGGCATGGTGGACAGATCAACGCCCATTTTCCGTGCGCCTTGCGCCACGACGGCGCTGATCGCCCTTAATTGCCGCGGGTTCCGCTTGGCATGCTCGATGCTGATGTCGATCAGGATAATCTGCACCAGCAGGGCGGCGGCCAGTTCCTGTTTGCGTGATGCAGCGACATTGGCGATCTGCGACGTTGCCAACAATTGCGCAGCCTGATCCCCTACCGCCAGATAGTCAGTCGTCGGTCGCGTTTCGGTCAGGCCATGGGCCACATCATGCGCGGAAATCCACCATGCAGCATAGCTGTCGGCCAGATTGTTCATTTTCATGCCTCGGCTGGCCAGTGCGGCGTCCAGTTGCGGAAAAATCCGGTCGGCATTGACGGCGATTTGCGCCACGGCACGATCGCCATTCGATTTCGCTGCAAAGGCGGCGAGGTTGGCGCGGCGCCGTTCGATGGATGGCGTAAAGGTGAGCGTTGCGACCGGAGCGGCTATCCTCCCTGTCGAAGGAGTGGCTTTGGCTGGTCGCGGCACGCCCTTCGATACAGCAGGGCATTTGCCCGCAGGACAGGGGTTCATGACCACCGGCCACATCATCCCCGATACAGTAGGGAAGGCGTTGGCGGATGCAGCACCGATCAGTGCAGCGGTCAATAAAGCATGCGGGATGAACCTGATCATGCGGTCAGCATAATGCCGGTTATTGCGGCATCATGACCTGCGCGATGAACTGGCGAATGGCGGCAGCGAATTGCGTGATCGATTGCCCCCATAAAAAAGCCGCCCGTTGCCGGGCGGCTTTCTCATTCGATCCTGCGGAAGGAAGATCAGGCTTCTTCAGCAGTCTCTTCTTCGTCGCTGCTGACCGAAGCGATTTCGCCCGGTTCGGCATTGGGATCATAATCTTCGGTGAAGCCCGCCTCGTCCTTTTCGAACAGATCGGCCATCACGTCCACGCCCTGCGACTGGAGTTCGGCTTCTTCCGGCGAACGGGCGACGTTCACGGTGATGACGACCGACACTTCGGGGTGCAGCGCGACCTTGACGTCGAACACGCCGAGCGTCTTGATCGGGCGTTCCAGCACGACCATCGCCTTGGTGACGTTGGTCACGCCATCGGCGTGCAGCGCTTCGACGACGTCACGCACAGCGACCGAGCCGTACAGGTGACCGGCGTTCGACGACTGGCGGATCAGGACGATCTGCTTGCCGTTTACGCCTTCGGCAGCCGATTCGGCGTCCGAACGGCGAGCCGCGTTGTCGGCTTCGATCTTCGCGCGGTTGGCTTCGAAGACCTTCTTGTTGGCGGCGTTGGAACGCAGGGCCTTCTTGTTGGGCAGCAGGAAGTTACGAGCGTAACCGTCCTTCACGGTGACGACGTCGCCGATCGCGCCCAGCTTTTCGATGCGTTCGAGGAGAATGATTTCCATGGGTCTTTCTCCCTTACTTCACGATGTAGGGCAGCAGGCCCAGGTGACGGGCGCGCTTGATGGCCTGGGCCAGTTCGCGCTGCTTCTTGGCGGACACAGCCGTGATGCGGCTGGGGACGATCTTGCCGCGTTCGGACACGAAGCCCTGAAGCAGACGAACGTCCTTATAATCGATCTTCGGCGCATCCTTGGCGGCGAAGGGGCAGCTCTTGCGGCGGCGGAAAAATGGGCGTGCCATGTGTCAGATCTCCTTATTCAGCAGCCGGGGCTTCTTCGCGCTCACGGCGCGGGCCACGATCGCCGCGGTCGCCACGCGAACCACGGTCGCCGCGTTCGGGGCGGTCCTGCTTGCGCATCATCACCGACGGGCCGGTTTCCAGTTCATCGACCTTGATGGTCATGTAACGGATGATGTCTTCGTTGATCTGCGTCTGGCGCTCCAGTTCCGCAACGACGTCGCCGGGCGCGTCGATGTTCAGCATCACATAGTGAGCCTTGCGGTTCTTGGCGATCTTGTACGCGAGCGAACGCAGGCCCCAGGTTTCAACCTTGGTCACCTTGCCGTTCATGTCTTCGACGATCTTCGTGGCGGTTTCCGCCAGTGCGTCTACCTGCGCCTGTGCCAGATCCTGGCGCGCAAGGAAGACGTGCTCATAAAGAGCCATGTCATGCCTCATCTTTTGGCCGATCGCTGACGCCCACCCCATGTGGAACGCCCCTCCGGCTGTCGTCTCAAATGCTTCGCGGCGACTCCAGTCACCCCGGAGCCGTTGCGAAGGCGCGCCTATGACCGAAATGCGGGGGAAAGGCAAGCGCGGATGCATATGGAAAACGCCCCGAATGCGCGGGCATCCGGGACGCTGGGACTAGGGGCGGGACGGCTTAGCGAATGGCGCTGCCGACGACCGCGCCGATAATACCGCTGGTGATCGCGATCAGCACCGCGTCATTGCCCGAACGGACCCACTGATAGCCGCGCGGCGGTGTCGACAGGCGATAGTCGCGATAATTATTCACGACGCGATAGTTGGTCGCATAGCGGCGGTCGAAACGCTGGCCCTTCGCCCAGCGACGGCCCGTATCCTTGCGCACGACGGTCTGCTTCTTCACGACCGTACGGCCATTGGGCTTGTGGGTCACGACGGTGCGGCTGGTTTCGTGACGGGGCGCGGCCTGGGCCTGTGCGGTGACGATGGGGCTGGCGACCAGAGTGGTGGCGGCCAGGGTCATGATGATCTTCTTGAACATGTCTTGCTCCTTTGCCTTCAAATTCGGGCGCCGTTCCGTGGCGTCGAAAACAGAATTAGGAGCCAGTTGTCGCGCAGATATGTCGGAAAGGGCGCGATCTTGTCGGAAATTGTAACAGATTGAAATTTAACCTGAATGGATATTCAGCAAGGCTTGTATTTCTTGAGCATCGAAGAAAAGCCTCGCAGCATGGGCTGCGAGGCTTTTGGGTGTTGGTGCAAGGGGTTTCAGTTCGGTAGCGGCGTCGCCTCCACCACCACCCGGCCGAGCAGGATGGGCTGGTCCCTGCTTTCGATAACGGAGGCGGAGGCTGGGGTGGCTGCCATGGCGGTCAGGCTGGCGCCAAGGACCAGCGCGCTGCTGGCGATGCTGAGGGCGATGGTTTTCATGGGCAATGTCCTTTCGGGCGCGCCAGGATGGCGTCATGAAAGGGGCATTAGAAGGCGGATGTCGCAGGACTGTGCCGTGCGACATCCGCATTTGTCGGAAATTGTATCAGCCTGCGCCAAACCCTTCTCGACGGTGCTCTAAGCGAACGGGCAGGGGGCCTTATTCGTGCCGCAGCGCATCGATAGGGTTGAGCGCAGCGGCCCGGCGTGCCGGGAAATAGCCGAACACGACCCCGATCGCGGCGGAAAAGAGGAAGGCGATCAGGTTCACCTTCAGATCGAACAGGAATGGCACCTGCATCAATGGGGCGATGGCAACGGATGCGATGAGGGCCAAAAACAGGCCGATCAGGCCGCCAAGGCAGGACAGGACGATTGCCTCCACCAGAAATTGCATCAGCACTTCGCGGGCGACCGCGCCGATGGCGAGGCGGATGCCGATTTCGCGGGTCCGCTCCGTCACCGACACCAGCATGATGTTCATGATGCCGATGCCGCCGACCAGCAGGCTCACGCCCGCCACCGCTCCTAACAGCGATGTCATCACCTTGGTGCTG
>NZ_JBMDWL010000031.1:0-26872 GCF_048594625.1 Sphingobium sp. | reverse complement strand
GGCAGATATGATCTGCCCGAAGAAGGCCCCAATATAAGCGAAGACGCCCTGCTCTATCAGGATTTTGGCCATAGCCATTGGCAGAACAGCCTGATCTGGGGCGACGATGTCGAACAGGTGGCGATCATCGGGCCGGGGATGATCCATGGGATCGGCCTGACCCGCGATGGCCCCGGCGCGCGGTGGAAGAAACAGGCGGGCGAACGGCCGTTGTCCATGCAGAGCATGACCGACGCGCAGATTGCGGAACTGGAACCCGCCGCCGCGGCGATGCGCGGCCTGGGCAACAAGGCGATCGCGCTGAAAAACGGGCGCGACATTCGCCTGTCGGGCTTCACCATCCTGAAGGGTGGGCATTTCGCGATTCTGGCCACCGGCACGCAGGGCCTGCGGATCGACGGGCTGACGATCGATACGGAGCGCGACGGGATCGACCTCGACTGCGTGCGCGACGTGGTGGTGGAACGGTGCCGGGTCAATTCGCCGAGCGACGACGGCATCGTCGTCAAAAGCAGCTATGCGCTGGGCCGCGCTATCGCGGCGGAAAATATCCTGATCCGCGATTGCGACGTGTCGGGTTACGATGTGGGATCGCTGGTCGATGGCACGCGACGCACCACGCAGGAGGTTGCGCCGGATCGCGACAGGGTGACGGGCCGCATCAAGCTGGGCACCGAAAGCAATGGCGGTTACCGCAACGTACGGATCGAAGATTGCCGCTTTACCCGGTGCCGGGGTCTGGCGCTGGAAACGGTGGATGGCGGGGTGATGGAGCATGTCGTCGCAAGGCGACTGACGATGCGCGACGTCACCACCGCGCCGATATTCCTGCGGCTGGGCGACCGGCGACGCGGGCCGGACGGCACAGGGGTCGGCGCGATCAACGGAGTGGACATCAGCGAAGTCGATGCGCGCGGCATCGACCATCGCTTTGCCGCCGCGATTGCAGGGCTGCCCGACCATCCGATTCGCGATGTCACGCTGCGCGACGTGCATCTGGACTATCGCGGGGGCGGGACGGCGGAAGATGCCGCGCGCAAGCCAGCGGAACTGCCCCATGCCTATCCCGAACCCAGCATGTTCGGCGTGCTGCCCAGTTGGGCATTGTGGGCACGCCATGTCGAAGGGCTGAATATCGACCGCTTCACAGCGACGGTAATGACAGCCGACATCCGTCCGCCATTTGTGATGGAAGATGTCTCCCATCTTTCTGTGCGGAACACGCCGCTGTGGCGTTGACGACAATGTGGGACAGTGTTACCAAATATAGGTAGATTGTTCCACAATATGGTTTCTTTAAAAAGACACAGGGGGAGAGCCATGACCATCCACGCCTTCAAGATGCAGCTGAAGCCCGGCGTGGTGGAGGAATATCGCAAGCGCCACGACGAAATCTGGCCGGAGCTGTCCACGCTGCTGACCGAGGCGGGCATTTATGACTATTCGATCTTTCTGGACGAGGACACGTTGAGCCTGTTCGCGGTGCTGAAGCTGCGCGACGACAATAGTCGCGACACCCTGCCCGACCATCCGGTCATGAAGCGCTGGTGGGATTATATGGCACCGCTGATGGAGGTTCGCCCAAGCAACCAGCCTGTCGAATGGCCGCTCCCCATGCTGTTCCACATGGATTGATGCGATGCGTTCGCTGATTGCCGCCCTGCTCGTCGGTTCCGCACTTGTCGCCGCGCCTGCCATTGCACAGATGGCCAGGCCCACGGCCAACCTGTCCGCCCCGGTCAAGACTTTTGGCCGTGTGTCCTATGATGCGCGGTCGCTGATGGTCGATGGCAAGCGGCTGGTGGTGTGGGGCGGCGAGTTCCACCCGTTCCGCCTGCCATCGCCCGACCTGTGGCGCGACATCCTGCAAAAGATGAAGGCGAGCGGGTATAACAGCGTCGCCCTCTATTTCGACTGGGGCTATCACAGCCCCAAGCCCGGCGTGTATGATTTCAGCGGCATCCGCGACATCGACCGCCTGCTGACCATGGCGGAGGAGGAAGGGCTTTACGTCATCACCCGCGCCGGACCCTATGTGAATGCGGAGCTGTCGCGGGGCGGCTTTCCGGGCTGGCTGGTGAACCAGCGCGCCCGCGCCCGCACCGACGACCCGGATTATCTGAAGGCCGCCGACGAATGGCTGAGCCACATCAATCCGATCATCGCGAAGCACCAGATCAACGCCGATCCCAAGCGCAAATATGGCGTCATCCTGCACCAGATCGAAAATGAGCTGGCGATGACGACCCCGGCGCAGCGCCGGTACATGGACCATCTTTATGCCAGGGCGCGGGCCGACGGCATCACCGTGCCGCTGTTCCACAACGATCAGGGCCGCAACGGTTACTGGGTGCCTGAGAGTTCGAAGGTCGAGAAGGTCGTGCATGGCCCGAACGACATGTATGCGTTTGACGGCTATCCCGGCGGCACCTGCACCGTCGAAGGCAAGCCGACCCGCGATGTCGCCGCGCCTGACTGGGGCTTTTACGGTCCGGGCGGGGCGAAGGGCGGTGCGTCGGCCTCCCCCGATACGCCGGGTTTCCTGGCGGAGTTCGGCGGCGGCTGGTTCGACTATTGGGGGTCGAATGGCGGCTATGGATGCAACGCCATCCAGCGCGGCAAGCGGTTCCAGCGGGTCTTTTACGGCACCAATCTGGCCAATGGCATCGGAATTCAGAGTTTCTACATGAGCTATGGCGGGACCAGCTGGGGCTGGTTGCCAGCGCCGGTGGTGTTCACCAGCTATGATTATGGCTCCGCCATTTCCGAGCCGCGCGTGTTGCGCGACAAGGCGATGGAGATGAAGCAGCTGGGCGGGCTGATCGCGTCGGTCCCCGATCTGGCGGGCATGATCCCGGCGGGACAGCCGGAGATTTCTTCGCCCAATATCCAGATCTACCATAATAAAAGCCCGGAAACGGATGCCCGTTTCCTGATGGTGACGCACAAGCCGTCCAATGGGCAGACGAACGACGCGTTCAGCTTTACCGCCGATCTGCCCGATGGCCGTTATAGCGTGCCGATGCAGCTGAATGGCTTCGACGCCAAATGGCTGGTCGCAGGCGTGAACCTCAACGGGCAGCGGCTGGTCTATTCGACGTCGGAGCTGCAATCGTCGCGAGATGGCGTGATGCTGCTCTATGGCCGGGCGGCCGAGCCGGGCGAGACGGTGCTGCGTTATGCTTCCGCGCCCAGTGTGACGGTGTTGGAGGGGCAGGTTTCAAGCGCGTTCGACGCGGCGAAGGGCGACCTGAAGCTGGGCTATACCCATCAGGGTCGCGCCATCGTGCGGATCGAGGGCGGGAATCGCCCGCCGCTGACGCTAATCCTCGCGGATGAGGCGGAAGGCGCGCATTATTGGCGGCAGGGCGACGCGCTGGTGCGCGGGCCTGCGCTGGTGCGTTCGGCGGTCGCGAAGGGCGGGACGCTGGCGCTGACCGGCGATACCGGTGGCGCCGATGGGCTGGAAGTGTGGGCGCCCAAGGCCATTCGCGCGGTCAGCTGGAACGGCGCAAAGGTCGCGACCAAGGTCGGCGCGGCGGGCAGCCTGATCGCGATGCAGGCGCTGAGCGGGCCCGCCGACATCGCGCTGCCCGCGCTCAATAACTGGCGCATGGCCAAGGGATCGCCCGAAGCCGATCCGGCGTTCGACGACAGCGCATGGCAGGCGATCGACAGGCGATCCTATGCCCCCACCACGATCCGCCCCGACGGCCAGCCCAATATGAGCATGGACGCCTATGGCTTTCATGACGGCGATGTCTGGTATCGGGGGCGCTTTACCGGGACGCCGGATGCCAAGGCGCTCTCGCTCTTCTACGGCGCGGGCGGCGCGGGGCTGGTGCAGGCGTGGGTGGACGGAAAGTTCATCGGCGAAGCCGAGCCGCCGACCGGCCTGCCCCGGCCGATCACCACCGGCACGGCGCGCTTTGCCCTGCCCGCCGATGCGCAGAGCGGCGAGCATATGCTGTCGGTCATGGTGCGCAACAACGGCCATAACTGGGATCTGGACAGCGATGATTTCCACAAGGAAGCGCGCGGCCTGATTTCCGCATCGCTGGAGGGCGGCCCCAGCGGCCGCAGCTTCGTAACCCCGGTCACCTGGAAGATTCAGGGCAAGAAGGGCGGCGAAGACCTGCCCGATCCGGTGCGCGGCCCCGCCAACAATGGCGGCCTGTATGGCGAACGCATGGGATGGCACCTGCCCGGATTTGACGACAGGGCATGGGGCAGGGTCAGCCTGCCCGCCGCGCAGGTGGAGGCCGGGACCAGCTGGTATCGCACCGATTTTACGCTGAACGTACCCAAGGGGCAGGATGCGACCATCGGCATCAGCTTTGGCGACGCCAGCAAGCCGCGTTCGCCGGTCCGTTATCGCGTGCTGATCTTCGTCAATGGCTGGCACATGGGGCAGTTCATCGCCCATGTCGGGCCGCAGCGCACTTTCCCTGTCCCCGAAGGCATCCTCAACCACCGGGGCAAGAACAATATCTCGCTGGCCGTCACATCCGATGGCCAGCCGGGCGACGCGCTGGAAAGCGTGCGCCTTGTCACCCTGCATAACGTGAAAGGCGGTCTGCCAGTGCAGATGGTGTCCGCGCCAAACGCACCTTCAGACCTTAAGGAGACCAAGTAAGTGGCCGCTATCCATCATGATGTCCCGCGCCAGCAGGTCGTCGAAGCCATCGACCTGCTGATGGACAATCTCGTCAATATCAAGGACGAGACGGGCGACTTCCTGCTCCATCTGGAAGATGGCCGCATCATCGACACCAAGGGGTGGGCCGGATGGGAATGGACCCATGGCGTCGGCCTGTTCGGCATGTGGCGTTATTTCGAGCAGACCGGCGATTACAAGGCGCTGGACATCATCAAACAATGGTTCGAGGATCGCTTTGCCGAGGGCACGCCGACCAAGAATATCAACACGATGGCGCCGTTCATCACGCTGGCCTATCTGTACGAATTCGAACCCGATCCGCGTTACATCCCCTATCTCGACACATGGGCCGAATGGCTGATGGCGGCCGACGGCCTGCCCAAGACCGAGGAAGGCGGATTCCAGCATATCGTCTATAATGACGAAAATCCGGGCGAAATGTGGGATGACACTTTGATGATGTCCGTCCTGCCGCTGGCCAAGATCGGCCTGCTGCTGGATCGCCCGCACTATATCGAGGAAGCCAAGCGGCAGTTTCTGGTCCATATCAAATATCTGTTCGATACGAAGACCGGCCTGTGGTTCCATGGATGGGACTTCAACGGTCGCCACAATTTCGCCGAGGCGCTGTGGGCGCGCGGCAATTGCTGGGTGACGATCGCCATTCCTGAAATCATCGAGATTCTGGACCTGAAGGACGGCGATTTCTTCCGTACCTTCCTGATCGATACGCTCGCCGCGCAGGTCAAGACGCTGGCGGAGACGCAGGACGCGGAAACCGGCCTGTGGCACACGCTGATCGTCGATCCGACCAGCTATCTGGAAGCGTCGGCCACCGCCGGTTTTGCCTATGGCATCCTGAAGGCCGTGCGGAAGGGTTACCTGCCGCGCCATTATGAGAAAGTCGGCATCAAGGCGGTGCGCGGCGTGCTGGCCAATATCGACGCGACCGGCGAATTGCAGCAGGTCAGCTTCGGCACGGCGATGGGCGATACCCAGCAATTCTACAAGGACATCGCGCTGACTTCGATGCCCTATGGCCAGAGCCTGGCCATCTGCGCATTGGGCGAGTTCCTGCGCAGCTATATCTGACGATTTCAGGGGGCGAGAGGGTTCAGCTGTGGAAGGACTGATTTCCTCTCGCCCCTTGTTCAGAGGTGCCGCCGGCCTGATCGGGCTGGCGGCATTTCTTTTGAGTGCGACGGCCGCGCTGGCGGATGAGTGGGTGCGCGGGGCCGGCAAGGCGGGCGATTTCCCGCTGGCGGTTTCCGGCCATGCGGCGCGGATCGTTACCGATCCCGCCGATCATGCCGTCGTGCGGATCGCGGCGGCGGATCTGCAGGACGACATCGGCGCGGTGACCGGCGCGAACGACGATGGAGCAGCGCAAATCTGGATCGGCACGCTGGGCCGCAATGCCGCCATCGACGCGCTGGTCAAGGCGAAGCGGATCGATGCCGGAAAGCTGACCGGCGCGTGGGAGAGTTTCCTGATCACCACGGTCGATCGGCCCGCGCCGGGCGTTGCGCGGGCGCTCGTCATCGTCGGCAGCGACCGGCGGGGCACGGCCTATGGCGCCTATGAACTGTCACGCGCCATCGGCGTGTCGCCATGGCACTGGTGGGCGGACGCTGCGCCGCTGCACCGCGATGCGATCTATGTCGCGAAGGGGGTGAAACGGTTCGGGCCGCCTTCGGTCAAATATCGCGGCATATTCCTGAATGATGAGGATTGGGGGCTGATCCCCTGGGCGGCGGGCACCCATGCGCGAGACGAAAAGCCGCTGGGGCCGAAGACATACGAAAAGATTTTCGAGCTGTTGCTGCGGCTGAAGGCCAATCTGCTGTGGCCCGCCATGCACAAGGTGACGCAGCCCTTCAACACCAATCCGGACAATGCGGCGCTGGCGGACCGGTATGGCATCGTCATGGGATCGAGCCATGCCGAACCGATGCTGCGCAACAATGTCGGCGAATGGACCGCCCCGGCGGAGGATTTCGATTATCTGAAGAATCCCGATCGCGTGCGGCAATATTGGGACGCACGGGTTATCGCCAACAAAGGATATGAAAGCATCTGGACGCTGGGGATGCGCGGCATCCATGACAGCGGCATGGTGGGGCCAAAGACGGTGGAGGAACGGCGCGCCACGCTGGAGCGGATTTTTGCCGATCAGCGGACGATGCTGGGGAAGGCCGGGATAGGCGATGCGCCGCAGGTCTTCACGCCCTATAAGGAAGTGCTGGACATCTATCGCGCCGGGCTGAAAGTGCCGGACGATGTGACGTTGATGTGGCCGGACGATAATTTCGGCTATATCCGCCATTTCCCCGATGCTGCCGAGCGGACGCGGTCGGGCGGATCAGGCATCTATTATCACCTGTCCTATCTGGGTGCGCCGCTATCCTATCTGTGGCTGTCGACCACGCCCCCTGCCCTGATCCGGCAGGAAATGAGCCGGGCCTGGGACCATGGGGCGCGGGCGATGTGGGTGGTGAATGCCGGCGACCTGAAGCCCGCCGAACTCGCCACCGACTATTTTCTGCGCATGGCGTGGGACGTCGAAGGCACGCGCGCACGGACGATCGATGATGTCGTCGCGGACTTTGCCGCCGAGACGATCGATGCGGCGCAGGCGAAACCCATCGCCGACATATTACGCGCCTACCACCGGCTGAATTTCGAACGGCGGCCGGAACATCTGCAATGGCATCTGCCCAATGAAAAAGCGCAGAAAAGCCCGTTGACCATCGCGCAGGCGGACGCGCGGCTGGCGCAATTTGCGGCGATGGAGAAGGCAGCGGCGGATATTGCGCCGCTGATCCCGGCGGAACGGCAGGACGCCTTCTTCGAACTGGTCGGCTATCCGGTGCAGGCATCTGCTGCGGCCAACCGTCGCTTTTTCGGGGCGGAAGCGCATGACCGGTTGCGCGACACCGATCTGGCGGAAGCGACGCGGCACGGGGCGCTGGCGCGAGACGCCGATGACGCGATCACGGCGCTGACGCAGCGCTACAATCGCGATGTCGCGGGCGGCAAATGGCGGGGCATGATGGCGGTGGAACCTGCCGACGGGCAATGGCGCGGCTATCGCCTGATCCCGCCGATCCTGCCCGCCGTCGATGCCGCCATGCCCGAAACGGGCAGGCAGGCCGCACCGACCGAGACAGCGAAGGAGACAATCGTCGCGCCGCGCGACTTTGTCGCCGGGGCAGGCTGGCGCCGGGTCGATGATCTGGGGCGGCATGGTTCAATGCTGGCGACAACCGGCAAGGGCGACGGGGGCGGCCCGGCGACGGCGCGCTTCACCCTTCCCACCGGGCGATGGCGGATGGTCGTGGACCTGTTGCCCGCCTATGCCGACCGGGACGGCGATCCGTTGCGGATGACGCTGACGATGGACGGCCGCGACCAGAGGCTGGAGGCGAAGCGCGAAACGGGCAGTCGCGACTGGGCAATGGGGGTGCTGGACAATCGGCTGACCATCGCAGTGCCGGGCGAATGGACGGGCGGCGACCATCGGTTGACGCTGGACGCGCGCGATGGCGGCGTGTTGATTGAGGCGGTGCGATTCCTGCCCGCCGAGGCCGATCACGCCTTGCATTAATTTCATATGGCGTGATAGATGCCCACTATGTGGCATCTAATGCCCTGCGCCAGAATATAAGAGACATGCGCGACCCAAGGCGAGGATGAGAGTGACTGTGCCCGAAACGACCCGACCCGTCCGCCTGCAAAATTACCTCGCTTATGGTTCCAACGACGTGCTGGGCGCGGGATCGATGGCGGTCATTTCCGGTTGGGTGCTGATTTTCTACACCCAGTTGTGCGGGCTGACCGCCGGACAGGCGGCGACGATCTTTGCCGTGGCGCGCATCCTGGACGCCTTCGCTTCGCCCATGATCGGCTATATTTCCGATCATTTCGGGTCCACATGGCTGGGGCGGCGGTTCGGACGCCGGCGCTTCTTCATCCTGGCCGCGATACCCCTGTTGCCCAGCTTTGCGCTGATGTGGCTGCCCGGACAGGGATTTTGGTATTATCTGGTCAGCTATGTGCTGTTCGAGCTGGTCTACGCCATGGAGATCATTCCGTTCGAAACGCTGGCCGCCGAAATGTCCACCGATTACCGGACCAAGGCGAAGTTCGCGGGATCGCGCATATTGTTCGGGCAGGCTTCGGCGATATTGGCGGGCTTCCTGCCCCTGTGGCTGATCAACGCGCTGGGCCGGGACAGCGCCGATACATTTTTCTACATGGGGATGATCTTTGCCGTGCTGTTCATGGGGACGGCGGGGCTGCTGTACCTGTTCAGCTGGGAACGGCATATGCCGGGCGGGCTGGAGGCCGTGCCTGCGCAAAAAGGCACGGGCGGCGCGGGGCAGGCGCTGAAAGCGCTGTATCGCAACCTGTTTTCAACCATGCGCATCCGGGCGTTCCGCCTGCATCTGGGCATGTATCTGGGCGGCTATATCAGTCAGGATATTTTCAACGCGGCCTTCACCTTCTTCGTGATCTTCGCTTTGTCGGGATCGATGGCGATCGCGTCCGGGCTGCTGGGCACCATGTATATCGTGCAGTTCGCGGCGGTCATCATCGCCATCAATCTGGCGCTGCGCGCATCCCCGGCAAAGGCCTATCAGGTGGCCGCCGCCGATTTCGCCGTTGGCGTGTTCGCGCTGCTGGCGCTGTGGCTGTTCAAGGTGCCCGCGACGTCGCTGTGGATATGGGTGCCGATCATGCTGGTCGGCCTTGGGCGCGGGGCGCTCAACTATATCCCCTGGGCGACCTATAATTATATGGCCGACGTCGATGAGATCGTGACCGGACAGCGGCGCGAGGGCAGCTTTGCGGGCGTCATGACATTCGTGCGCAAGGCGACGCAGGCCGCCGCAGTTGTGTGCGTGGGCTTCATCATGCAGGCGGGCGGTTTTATGTCGGGCGCAACGACGCAGAGCGACGGCGCGATCCTGACAATGGCATTGCTGCTGGGCGTGGGGACCGTGGGCTGTCTGGCGTTCGGCATCGCGATTTCGCGCCGCTTCCGCCTCAGCCCCGCGACCCATGACATTTTGATGCGCGAGATCGAGCATCTGCGCAGCGGCGCGCGCACGCCATCTTCCCCCGGCGCGGGCGCAGTGGTCGAGGATCTGTCCGGCTGGCGTTACGATCAGCTGTGGGGCAATAATCCGGTAGCCCGATCCGCGGCGCAATAAGGGGACAGGATGATGAAGCGGCAGATGATGATAGGCGCGGCGATGATGGCCGTGCTGGCGACGACGCCCGCCATGGCCGATGGCTGGTCGCGCAGCTGGATGGCCGCGCCGCTGGTGTCGAAGGCGCCGCCGGAAAAGCGCCCGGACCTTGACAACCGCACCGTGCGGCAGGTGGTGCGGATCAGCAGCGGGGGCAATCGCATCCGCATCCGCCTGTCCAACGAGATGTCGGTGCAGCCCTTGCTGCTGGGCGCGGTGCATGTCGCGCTGGCTGGGGAGAATGGCGAGATTGTCGAGGGGTCGGATCATGTCGTGACGTTCAACGGGGCGCAGGGGGCGACGATCCCGGCGCGCGCGCCGTTGCTGAGCGATCCCATCGACATGGCGGTCAAGCCGCTCACCAAAGTGACGATCAGCCTGCATCTGCCGCGGGGGGCAAGCGACGCCACCGTGCACAGCTATTCGGCAGCGACGGCATGGACCGCGCGGGGCGACCAGACGGGCGCTGTACGGCTGACCGATCCGACCGTCATCGGGCCGCGCATCATCCTTTCCGGTATCGAGGTAGAAAGTCGTACGGCCGGAACGACCATCGTGACTCTGGGTGATTCCATTACGGATGGGGTGCGCGCGACGCCGGACAGCAATCGCCGCTGGCCCGACCTGCTGGCCGAACGCTTGCAGAAGGCCGGACGAAAGTCGGTTGGCGTCGCCAATGCCGGGATCAGCGCCAATCGCCTGCTGAGTGAAGGCGATGGCTATAATGCGCTGGCCCGGTTCGACAGCGATGTGCTGGCGGTGCCGGGTGTGACCCATGTGGTGGTGCTGGAAGGGGTCAATGATCTGGGCAATGCGACGCGCGGCGGACAGGCGATGCTGCCGCCCGAAGCGCTGATCGGCGCGTACCGTCAGATGATCGCGCGGGCGCATGACCGGGGGGTGAAGGTCATATTGGCCACCATATTGCCCTATAAGGGCGCGGGTTACTGGAACGAGGCGGGCGAAACGGCGCGGGTCGCGGTGAACGAATGGATTCGCACGACCGACGAGGCAGACGGCTTTGTCGATCTGGCCAAGGCGATTGCCGACCCCGCCGATCCGGCCCGCATGGCCAAAGCCTATGATGTGGGCGACGCGCTCCACCCCAATGATGAAGGATTTCGCGTGATGGCCGATGCGGTCGATTTGCGGTTGCTGCGATGATCGCCGCGCTGACGATGATGGCCGCTGCCGCCAGCGGCCCGTTGGCGCCAAAGCCCCTGTTCCGCGACCCGGTGCATGACGGGGCGGCGGATGCATCGACCGTCTATGATGCCAAGGCCAAAGAATGGGTGATATTCTACACCAACCGGCGCGCCAATATCCCGCGTGAAGACGCCAAGGATGTGCGCTGGGTCCATGGCACCGCCATCGGCGTCGCCCGGTCGAAGGACGGGGCGCAATGGACCTATGGCGGGACGGCGAATATCCCCACCGCCTGCACCGGCGAAACGCTGTGGGCGCCGGAGGTGCAATGGCTGAAAGGCCGGTGGCATATGTGGCTGACCGTGGTGCCGGGCGTGTTTCGCGACTGGAACGCGCCGCGCTTCATCGTTCACCTGACCAGCCCGGACCTCAAAAGCTGGACCTGTGGCGAAAAACTGGACCTCAAGTCCGACCGGGTGATCGACGCCAGCGTGCTGGCCCTGCCTGCCAAAGGAAAGAAAGCCGGCGGATACCGCCTTTTCTTCAATGACGAGCGGCAGAGCAAGGCCATCGTCACGGCGGACAGCGACGACCTGATCCACTGGACCGTCAAGGATCGGCTGACCCAGACTCCCGGTGAAGGGCCAAAGGCGTTCCGGTGGAAGGGGCGATACTGGCTGATTTCCGACGCGTGGAAGGGATTGCTGGTCATGCGGTCCGACGATGGGCAGGCATGGACGACACAGCCGGGGCATATATTGGCGAGCGCGGGCGCGCAGCCGACCGACCGGGCCAAGGGGCAGCATCCCGACATCGTGGTGGCGGGCAATCGCGCCTATATCATCTATTTCGTCCATCAGGAGGGCGAGGATGCGGCGAAGGCGGACCCCGAATATTATCGCCGCACCGTGTTGCAGATCGCCGAACTGAAGGAAAAGGATGGCGTCATCAGCATCGATCGCGAAGCGCCGGTGCATGTTCGCCTGAAACCGTGAAAATGCATGATTTTCCTTGGCCGTAAAAGCGGCTAGGCAAGGATGATGCAAAAGAGCGACGCGAAGAAAAAGCCGCCAACGATCAAGGAAGTCGCCGCCCATGCGGGCGTGTCGGTGATGACGGCGTCGCGCGCCGTGAACGGGAAGGCGCTGGTTAGCGTGAAGGCCCGGCGCGCCGTCGACCTGGCGGTCAAGGAACTGGGATATGTTCCCAACGCGTCGGCGCGCGCGCTGGCGGGGAGCGCGGACCGGCGCGTCGCGCTGCTCCACAGCAACAGCACGACATCGGCCTATCTGGGCGAACTGCTGCTGGGCGCGCTGAGCGAGGCGCAGCAACGGCACCTGCATCTGGTGGTCGAACAATGCGCGCCGGGCGCCTTTGCCGAGGAAATCGTCGAACAGGTCGCCCATGCCCATGTGGCGGGCGTGATGCTGCCCCCGCCGCTGTGCGACTGGGCGGAGCTGGTCGACGGGCTGCGCGCGCGCGACATCGCCATGGTCGCCATCGCGACGGACCGGGACAGCCCGGACATGCTGAGCGTCGCGACGGACGACCGCCATGCCGCCTATGACCTGACCCGGCACCTGATCGAACTGGGGCATCGGCGGATCGGCTTTATCGAGGGCAATCCGCGCCACCGGTCGAGCGCGCGGCGGTTGCAGGGATATAAGGATGCGCTGGTCCATCACGCGCTGGAACTGGACGACGCGCTGATCGTGCCGGGGGATTTCAGTTACCGGTCGGGACTGGACGCGGCGGAAAAGCTGATGGCGCTGGCGGAAAGGCCGACCGCCATCTTTGCCTGCAACGACGATATGGCCGCCGCCGCGATCACCGTGGCGCATCAGCGCAAGATCAACGTGCCCGCCGAAATCAGCATTTGCGGGTTCGACGATACGCCGCTGGCCAGCGCGATCTGGCCCGCGCTGACCACCATCCGCCAGCCGATCCGCGACATGAGCCGGGAGGCGATCGGCCTGCTGGCCATGCGGTTTCGCAGTCAGGATGATGGTGCGGACGGGATCATCGGCAAGGTGAAGCTGGATTATCAGCTGATCCGCCGCCAGTCGGACGCGGTGCCCGCGCGGCATTGAGTTTCGTTCCTAGCATTTTCTGAAGCGAACGGGTTTTTGGGCTTACAGGAAACCCACCTGTCGCAGCCAGGCTTCGCACAGGCGGGGCCAGAGCGACACCGGCTGATCCGGCGTGTCGAGCGCGAATCCATGAGGTGCATCGGCGAAGATATGCAGTTCGGGGCTGGTCCCGGCGGCCTTCAGCGCGACGTGCAGGCGATGGGCATTGTCCACCGGCACCACCGGATCATTGCCGGAATAGACGATGAAGGTCGGCGGCGGATCGGGCAGCAATTGCGCGTCGGGTTGCAGCGCGTCGTAGAGCGCCTGTTTTTCCACCGGCGGCAGCGGCGGCTTGTCCGCGACGATCGTGCGGCCCTTCGCATTGGTGGAGATGGGGGCGTAGCCGACGACCAGTATATCGGGGCGTTGCGGGGATGCGCTGCCCCAGTCGGACGGGTAATCGGCGATCAGGCAGGATGCGAGATGACCGCCCGACGACAGGCCGACCACGCCGACGCCCGCCGCGCCAAAAGGACTGGCGCGGATCAGGCGCATCGCGGCATGCGCGTCGTCCAGCGGGGCGGACGGGCCAGTCCCGCCATGGGGGAAGCGGTGGATGAGGACGAAGGCATGATAGCCAAGCGCAGTCAGCCAGCAGGCGACCTGAACCCCCTCCCGCCCCGCCATCAGCGCGGTGTAGCCACCGCCACCCAGGATCAGCATGGCGCGGCCGTTGGGATGGGCGGGGGCATAGCCCAGCAGCACCGGCCGTTCGACGGCCGTGACGACCGCCTGTTCGGGGGCTGCGTCGTCATTTTCCAGCGTGAAGGCGCTTGTGGCCGCATCGTGGAGCGGCCAGACCAGATCAGCAGCGAGCATCTTTTCCTCCCATCGGGCAGCCGTGCGTGGGATAGGCTTCACCATCCAGTTCGACCGCTTCGCGCGCCACTTCGACCCGGTCGCCCGCGTCGCGCATCTCGTAGAATTTCGCCAGCGCCCGCTTGAACGGACGATGCAGGATCAGCATCAGCCGCCCGTCAAAGGCGCGGAAGAGCATGCCATGGCCGCTGTCCCGCTCGACCAGCGGGCCGAGCTGTTCCCACGGTCCGGTGATCGTACCGCTTTTCGAACGGGCCTGCGCCTGCACATAACCATCCTTGCCCCAGCTGGACCAGAGCATCAGGAGCGTGCCGTTCTGCGTGCGGAACAGTTGCGGGCCATCGGTGACATAGCCGGTATCGCCTTCGGGCTGTTTCTGGCCCAGTACCCAGTCGGCTTCATTGGCGCGGAAAAGGATGCGCGGTTTGCCTGCGGGGGACAGATCGTCCTTCAGGGGCATCGCCTCCATCGTGCCGACGCCCATTTGCAGCCATTCATGGGCATGGACCAGCCATGGCCTGCCCGCTGCATCGACATGGAGCGTGCCGTCCAGCGTCATGTCGGTGGCGGGCGCGACCGGTTCGCCCCGGTTGATGAGGGTATAGGGGCCATCGATCCGGTCCGACACGGCGAGTAGGGTGGCGCGGCGATAGGTGGGGCGCCTGCCCCGTGACGGGATCGCCGCCTTTTCATTATGGAAGGTCGCGAAAAGATACCAGCGGCCCTGCCAGCGATGGACTTCGGGCGCCCAGCCGCCTTCGTTTGCCCAGCTGTCGTCCGGCAGGGCGAAGACCAGTTTCGGTTGCTGCCAATGGGCAAGGTCGGTGCTGGCATAGGCCATGATGCCGATGCGCCTGTCTCCGGTGACCGCCGGGTCATTTCTGGAGAAGAGCCAGTAGGTCTTGCTACCCTGTTCCGCGACCACGAACGGGTCGTGGATGCGCAGGTGCGACGTCAGCAGCGGGGCATCGTCGGCGGCGGCCGGAACGGCGAGGCCGATCAGCAGGGCGGCGAGCAGAGCGCGCATCAGGCCGCCAGCCGGTTGCCGTAACCGATGATGATGGTAGCGAGGATCAGCAGGCCGACGCCGCTCCACACCATGCGGCGGACGGCGGGCGCGGCATCCTTCCATTCACAGAAGGCGAAGCCCCAGCAGGTGCCGAAGATGATGATCGACGCCATATGCAGCGTCCAGCTGGAAAAGCCGAAGCGGCCCATCTGGCTTTCGCCCATGGTATAGAAGAAGAACTGGAAATACCAGGCCGTCCCCGCCATCGCGCAGAGCAGGATATTGGGGAACAGCGCGGGGCGTTGACCAGATGCGTCGGGCGCGCCGAACCACTGGCCCGCCGACCTGTTTTTCGTGATCAGCCAGCCGCACCACAGCGCATTGGTGACAAGGCCGCCGAACATGACGAGACAGAGGGTGGGAAGGCCGGTCCAGAGCGGGCCGGTGCCTGCGGCCGCCGACAGCGCCTTGACCGGTTCGCCCGCCGCAAGGCCGAAAGCGAAGCAGCTGGACATGATGCCGGAAAAGAGGGCGACGGCGATGCCCTTCTTGAAATCGAACTCCGCGACGGCGGCGGCCTTTTGCGCGGAGGAGAGCGCTTCATCCTTGCGCGCGCCTGCGCGGGCCACGACGATGATGCCCAGAACCGTTACCGCAAGGCCCAGCAGAACGATCTGGCCGTGGAGGGTGCCTGCAATCTCCGTCATGAACGTGCCGTCGAAGATGGGCGGGATCAGCGTGCCGAAGACGGTGCAAAGCCCCAGCACCACCGCCATACCGAGCGAGAGGCCGAGATAGCGCATGGTGAGCCCATAGGTTAAGCCGCCAAAGCCCCAGAGAATGCCGAAGAAAACGCACCAGCCGATGATGGACGACGGCACCTGTGCCATCACGCCCATCAGGTCATTGGTCTGGACCGAGGCGAAAAACCATGGCGCGACGATCCAGGAAAAGATGCCGCCGGTCAGCCAGTAAATTTCCCAGTTCCAGCGTTTGACGCCGCGAAAGGGGACATAGAAGCTGGCCGAGGCGAAGCCCCCCAGCCAGTGGAAGAGGACGCCGAGCAGGGGATTGGGGGTCACAGGTCAAGTCCGAGGCGATAGAGGCGATTGGCATTGCCCGCGAAGAGGGCGCGGCGGTCATCTTCCGGGAAATCCGCGACGATGGCGTGATAGGCCTCCATATAGCGGTCGATCGGGCCGAACAGCTTGTCCGTCGGCGTGTCGCTGGCAAAGGCGCAGCGCTCCACGCCGAACAGGTCGATGGCTTCGCGGACCAGCGGTTCGATGCTCTCACGCGTCCAGTCGCGATGGATGAAGCCCATGCCCGACAGCTTGACCGCAACATGGGGGATCGCCGCCAGTGCCTTCATACCGCGGCGCCAGTCGTTGAGGCCATCGGGGTCGGTCAGCACCGGCATGCCCATATGATTGATGATGACAGGAATGTCGGGGTGCCGTTCGATCAGCGGCGCAAGGCCCGGCATCTGGCCCGGATAGCATTGCAGGTCGAAGGACAGGCCGTGTCTGGCCAGCAGCGCATAGCCCGCCTGCCATGTCGGATCGACAGTGAGGTCGACCGGGCCATAGGTGCGCATCGGATCGGCATGCCAGTTGACGATGTGGCGGATGCCCTTGACGCGGGGATGCGCCGCCTGCGCGGACAGCAGCGCGTCAACATCCGGATCGTTCAGCGCAGCGAAGGCGACGATTCCGGTGGGAAGCCCGTGCGCATCGGCGAGGCCGTTCAGCCATATCGTTTCGTTCAGCGCGCTTTCCGCCGCGGCACCGGCATCGACATGGACGGCGCCCACGACATTCCAGCGGGCGAGGTCGGTGCGATAGTCGGCGACGCCATAATCATGGGCGATGGGTTCGACGCTGCCGTTCGGCCCTTCGTCCGAGAAGGGCGGGCTGAGCCAGTCGTAACGGATATGGCTGAGATCCCACAGATGGATATGGGCATCGACAAAGGGGATCATGCGACCTCTCCACAGAATTAGCTCCGTTCGGGCTGAGCCTGTCGAAGCCCATTTTTCTTCCGAAGAAGAGAAGACCTTCGACAGGCTCAGGGCGAACGGATCAGGGGTTGGATGGCTTGCGGCGCTCCGGCTCTTACCGGCCGGTTGCGCCGCGCGACTTTATTTTTAGAAGGTGGTGCGGCCGCCCGACGTGTCGAAGGTCGACGCGGTGGTGAAGCTGCATTCCTCGCTCGCCATGAAGCAGACCATGGCGGCCGATTCCTCGATCAGGCCAAGGCGGCCCATCGGGATTTTAGAACGCATATAATCGACCTGACTCTGCGGCAGCTGGGCGAGGATCGGGCTTTCGAAGGTCGCGGGGGTCAGCGCGTTGGCGATGACGCCCTTGCCCGCCAGTTCCTTGCCAAGGCTCTTGGTGAAGCCGATCACGCCCGCCTTGCTGGCCGAATAGGCGCTGGCGTTGGGATTGCCTTCCTTGCCTGCGACGGAAGCGAGGTTGACGATCCGTCCATAGCCATTTTCGAGCAGGAACGGCACGACTTCCCGATTGCAGTAGAAAAGGCCGTTCAAGTTGATGTCGATCACCCGCTGGAAGCTGTCCACCGGATAGTCCCACACGGTCGCGGTCGCGCCGGTGATCCCGGCCGAGCAGATCAGGATGTCGACCTTGCCCAGAGCGGCGGCACTTTCCTTTGCCGCGGCGGCGACGGCGGCATAGTCGCTGACGTCCAGCGCTTGCGTATGGGCCGCGCCAACCTCTTCCTTCGTGGCGGCGAGCGCTTCGGGATTAAGATCCCAGAGCGCGACCTGACCGCCCTCCGCAACGATGCGGGCGGCAACCTGCTTGCCAAGGCCCGATGCGCCGCCGGTGATGATCGCGTTGCGGCCCGCGAAACGGCCTGCGTAGATGCTCATCCCAGCACCTCGTCACCCAGATGACGCCATTCCGACACATTCTGCGTCTGGACGCCCAGCTTTTCGATGCCCAGTTCCATGACATCGCCGGCCTTGAGGTAGATGGCGTTGGGCTTCTTGCCCTCACCCACGCCCGGAGGGGTGCCGGTGATCATCAGGTCGCCGGGGTAGAGGGTGATATATTCGCTGACGTAGGAGATGAGCTGGGCGACGTTGAAGATCATCGTCTTCGTGTTGCCGGTCTGCATCCGCTCACCATTGATGTTGAGATACATGTCGAGATTCTGGACGTCGCCCACTTCGTCCGGCGTCACGAGCCAGGGACCGACGGGGCAGAAGGTGTCATGGCCCTTGCCCTTGGACCACTGGGTGCCGCGCTGCTTCTGGTTGAAGCGTTCCGACACGTCGTTGACGAGCGTGTAGCCCGCGACCTTCGACAGGGCGTCTTCTTCGCTGACGAAGCGGCAGGTTTCGCCGATGACGACGCCCAGTTCGACTTCCCAGTCGCCATGGGTACTATTCTTGGGCAGCACGACTTCGTCGTTCGGGCCGTTCAGCGACGACAGCGCCTTCATGAACATCATCGGTTCGGTCGGGATCGGCAGGTTCGATTCGATCGCATGATCCTCATAATTGAGGCCGATGGCGACGATCTTGCCGATGCCCTTGACCGGCACGCCATAGCGCGGGGCGCCTTCGACGACTGGCAGCGACGCGATGTCCGCGCCCTTTGCGGCGGCGAGGCTTTCGATGGTGAGGTCGGACACGATGCCCGACAGGTCACGGATGTTGCCGTCGGCATCGATGACGCCGGGCTTTTCCTGGCCACGCTGGCCGAAACGAACGAATTTCATGGAGTTCAGTCTTTCTTTATCGAATGATCAGTGCGTGTAGGGGCGGTGCATCGCGATGTCGGGGTTGAGGTCGACACCGAAGCCCGGCTTGTCGAGCGCGCTCACCTTCATCCGGCCATTTTCCGGTACCGGTTCGCCCAGCAATTGCGGGTGGAACATGGGCACCACCTCCGTCGGCCCCGGATGCATCATCAGAAATTCGGCGAAGGGCGAGTTGTGGCGGGTGATGACGAAATGATAGGAGTAGACCGACGAGCCATGCGGCACGACCATCTTGCCATGGGCGTCGGCCAGCGCGCTGATCTTGAGCAGTTCGGTGACGCCGCCGCACCAGCCGACATCGGGTTGGATGATGTCGCAGCAATCCATTTCCATCAGCATGCGGAAGCCCCAGCGGGTCGCTTCATGCTCGCCGGTGGTGACCAGCATGCCCTTGGGCACGTTGCGCTTGAGCGCGGCATAGCCCCAATAATCGTCGGGGCTGATCGCTTCCTCGATCCATTTGAGGCCGAGTTCATGCGCGGCGATGGCAAGGCGGGTGGCATAGTCGACGTCGAGCGCCATCCAGCAATCCCACATCAGCCAGAAATCGTTACCGACCTTCGACCGCATGTCGGCCAGTTCGGCGATGTTTTTCTTGAGGCCTTCTACACCTTCGGCCGGGCCGTGGTGCAGCGCCATCTTGCCGCCGATGAAGCCGAATTCCTTCGCCTTGTCCGGCCGCGCGCCGGTGGCGTAGAATTGCAGTTCGTCGCGCACCGCGCCGCCCAGCAGATGATAGACCGGTTCCTGCCGCAGCTTGCCCAGCAAATCCCACAGCGCCAGATCGACGCCGGAAATCGCGTTGATGACCAGCCCCTTGCGCCCATAATATTGGGTCGAGAAATACATCTGGTCCCAGATTTTCTCATAATCGGTCGGCGCGCGCCCTTCCAGGAAACGGGCGAGATGCTTTTCCACGATATAGGCCGCCGGTTCGCCGCCGGTGGTCACGGCGAAGCCGACGGTGCCGTCTTCCGCCTCGATCTCCACCACCAGCGTGCCCAGCACGTTGATGCCGAAGCTCTGCCGCGACTGACGATATTCGGGATATTTCGACATCGGCGTCGCGATATGATCGTCGATCCAGTGGCCTTCGCCCTGGTCATGATAGTCGGCGCCGCCACCGCGCACGGTGAAAGCACGGACATGCTTGATTTTCGGCAAGGTCACGATGGGCACGCACACACTCCCTGAATGACGCCGACGTTCATCATGTGGGAACGCACGGCAATAACTTCCAAAATATGGCCAAAATGGCGATAAAGTCTGGGTGGTGCGGGCGGTGGCATGATTGGAAGAATCGTGCCGCCCCTCTCCTTCACCCTTGTTTTTCTCATTTTGTGGGATAGAGTGTTATTAGATGAGACAGAAAACGTCAAATCCAGAATCG
The DNA here is from genome assembly GCF_048594625.1 of Sphingobium sp. Classification (GTDB taxonomy): domain Bacteria; phylum Pseudomonadota; class Alphaproteobacteria; order Sphingomonadales; family Sphingomonadaceae; genus Sphingobium. The sequence goes on along the minus strand of NZ_JBMDWL010000031.1, from coordinate 6,669 downwards.
GACGGATCTGAAATTTTGGGGCGAGAGGAAAAATCCAAGGCCGGCGGCTCCCAGACCCTGCATCGCGGGCTGGACCTGCTCGACCAGGTGATCGACGGGCCGATCAAGCTGGCCGACCTGTCGGAACGCATGGGCCTGACCCGGTCGACCACGCACCGTCTGGCCAATGCCATGGTGGATCGGGGTTTCCTGACTTTCCTGCCGCGCGAAGGCTATCAGCTGGGGCCAAAGCTGTTGCAGCTGGGCTTTCTGGCGCAATCGCAGACCGACGTGGTGCAGATCGCCCGGCCGCATCTGGAAACGCTGGCCGCCGCGAGCGAGGATGTGGTGCATCTGGGGCGGCTGGACGGCGAACAGGCGCTGTATCTGGACAAGATTCCCGGCCGCCGCCGCGTGGAAATCAGCAGCCGGATCGGGGATCGCCACCCTCTGACCTCCACCGGCCTTGGCAAGGCGTTGTTGATCGACGACAGCGAAGCGACATGGCGGCGGCTGTTCGAGGAAGATCAGGCCGCGGGCACCCATCCGGTCGACTATGCGATCTGGCTGGAACGCATGCGTGGCTATGTCGCCGCCGGGCGATCCTTCGATCTGGAAGAGAATGAGGATCAGATACGATGCGTCGCCGCGCCCATCCGCGACGCGTCAGGCGCGATCGTCGCCGCCATCAGCCTGTCGAGCGCGGCCCAATATATGGACGATGATCGCATGGCTTCGCTGAGCGACGACGTCCGCGCCGCCGCGCAAAGAGTCAGCGCCGATCTGGGCTGGACCCCCGGCGTCAAACCACCCCGTCGCCCGTTGCGGCGATAACCCATCGAAGGAAAAGCGATCCCATGAAGCTGCTTGAAGGCAAGACCGTCCTCGTCACCGGCGCATCGACCGGCATCGGCCGCGCCGCCGCCATCGGTGCTGCCCAGCATGGCGCCGATGTCGTGATCAACTATGCCAATAGCGATGGCCCGGCCGCAAGCTGCGTGGCGGAGATCGAGGCGTTGGGCCAGCGCGCCATCGCGGTGAAGGGCGACGTCGCCGACCCGCAGACCGCGCAGGATTTCGTGGCGAAGGCGGTCGAGGCTTTCGGCAAGGTGGACGTCATGGTCAGCAATGCGGGCATCTGCCCCTTCCACGGCTTCCTCGACATGCCGGTCGATGTGGTGGAGCGGACGTTCAGGGTGAACCTGCACGGCGCTTACTTCATGGTGCAGGCGGCCGCGCAGCAGATGGTGAAACAGGGTCATGGCGGGTCGATCGTCGCCGTGTCGTCCATCTCCGCCCTCGTCGGCGGGGAGTATCAGACCCATTATACCCCGACCAAGGCAGGCGTGCATTCGCTGATGCAGTCGACAGCGATTGCGCTGGGCAAGCATGGCATCCGCTGCAACAGCGTATTGCCCGGCACCATCCTGACCGAGATCAACAAGGACGATCTGGCCGACGTCGAAAAGCGCCAATATATGGAAGCGCGCACGCCGCTCGGCCGTCTGGGCCAGCCGGAGGATCTGGCCGGGCCGATCATATTCCTGGCGTCGGACATGGCCGCCTATGTCACCGGCGCGGCGTTGCTGGTCGATGGCGGCATGTATGTGAATTTGCAGTAATTCTGGTAAACATTGTGGCGCCATCCTCCGCTCCGTTCGGGCTGAACCTGTCAAAGTCCACTTCTTTCAAGAAGGAAAAGCCCTTCATCAGGCTCAGGGCGAACGGGGTTAGGGAAGGTGACCAAACAGGACGCCGCCGCATGAGGATCGCCCAGAAGATCACAGTCTTGCTTGTTGGCTTGTTTGCCGGTTTGCCCGCCCATGCCACCCGGCCGGGCAACACAATCCTGATCGCCAGCGATTCGACGGCGGCGCCATACAAGGCGGATCGTTACCCGCAGGTCGGCTGGGGGCAGATGCTGCAATGCGGCCTGTCCCCAAACGTACGTGTCGCCAATCATGCCATGGGCGGGCGATCCACCCGGACCTTCCTGTCCGAAGGGCGATGGGAGCGGCTGCTGGCCGACATGATGCCGGGCGACACGGTGCTGATCCAGTTCGGCCATAATGATCAGGCGCGAGGCAAGCCCGAACGCTGGGCGCCCGCGCAGAGCGATTACCGCAACAATTTGATGCGGTTCATCTGGGATGTGCGCGGCGCGGGCGGGATTCCGGTGTTGGTGACGCCGGTTGCGCGGCGCAACTTTGGCGCGGACGGCAAGGCGATGGCCGATTATCCCGAATTTTCCGGCGTCATGCGGCAATTGTCGCAGGACATGCATGTGCCGTTGATCGACCTTGAGACGCTGTCGCGGCACTGGCTGGACCGGGCCGGGGAAGAGGCGGCAAAGCGCTATTATCTTCATTATCGTGCGGAGGATGGCATTGCGGCCTTCCCCAAGGGCGTGACCGACAATACCCATTTCAGCGAAATCGGCGGACGACAGGTGGCCGATCTGGTTGCGGGCGGGCTGAAGGCGCTCAATCTGCCCATATCGGACAAGGTGCTGGCGCAGCGCCCTGCCCTGACCAGATTAGCGCCGCTTGGGAGGAGTGATTGCCTATGATCGATCGCCGCACTTTGCTGGCGGGCAGCCTGGTCGGGGCCGCCCTGTCTTCTGCCACTATGGCGCAGGGGGCCGGACCGGCATTTCCCCTGCCCGCAGGGTTCGAGCGATTTCCGATCTGGCCGGGCAAGGCACCGGGCGGCGAACATGTTACTGTGCAGGAGCAGGAAATGCTGCGCCAGCTGGGTAGTTCGACGGATGACACCGCTTTTTCCCATGTCACGACGCCGACGCTGACCCTGTTGCGTCCGGCACGGCCCAATGGCGCGGCGATGCTGCTGATCCCCGGTGGCGGCTATACCCGCGTGGCCATCGGCAAGGAGGGCTATGCCATCGCCCGCCGCTTTGCCGAGGCGGGCTATGCCTGTTTCTCGCTGGTCTATCGCATGCCCGCCGATGGATGGGCGGCGGGCGCGGAGGCGCCGTTGCAGGATGCGCAGCGGGCTTTGCGTATCGTGCGGGCGCTGGGGCATAAGGAGAAGTTCGACCCCGAACGTGTGGGCGTCATGGGTTTTTCGGCCGGGGGACATCTGGCCGCATGGCTGACCAGCCGGACGCCCAGGGAAAGCTATGCCCCGGTCGACGCCAGCGACCGCGAACCGATAAAAGCGGCGATCGCCGCCTATATGTATCCGGTGATCCAGATGGAGGGACCGTTCGTCCATGCCGGATCGCGCACGCAATTGCTGGGCGCCAACCCGTCGCCCGAACGGATGCGCGTCTATTCGCTGGAGCATGATGTCAGCGCCGATACGCCGCCGGTCTTTCTGGCCCATGCGCTGAACGATGCCGCGGTGCCGCCGGAAAATAGCCTGGCGATGCTGGCAGCATTGCGGGCTAAAGGTGTCACAGCTGAGTGCCATCTGTTCGAAAACGGCAATCATGGCTTTGGCCTGGCCCCCGCCCCGGCGGCGCCCGCGCCATGGCCGGACCTGTTCCTCAATTTTGCAAAGCGTCATGGTCTGTGAAGCATAACGTCGCCCTGTTCGTTACCTGTCTGGTCGATGTCATGCGCCCGCGCATCGGCTTTGCCGCGATCCGCGCGCTGGAGGCGGCGGGATGCGACGTGGTGGTGCCCGAAGGGCAGACATGTTGCGGCCAGCCCGCATTGAACAGCGGCGACCGCGATCATGCGGCGATGCTGGCGAAGCAGACGATCGCAGCGCTGGAACCCTATGAGGCGGTGGTGGTGCCGTCGGGGTCGTGCGCGGGGACGATCCGCTGCCATTATCCGGAGATATTCGAGGCTGATAGGGAGTGGCTGCCCCGTGCGCAGGCGGTGGCCGACAAGACATGGGAAGTCATGGCCTATCTGGATCAGGTGTGCGGGTGGAAACCCGAAGCGGTGCGCGTCGATGCCACCGCCACCTATCATGACAGCTGTTCGGGCCTGCGCGAACTGGGGATCAAGGCGCAGCCGCGCCGGTTGCTGAAAGGGATAGAGGGCCTCAGCTTTGCGCCACTCAAGGGTGAGGAGACCTGTTGCGGCTTTGGCGGGACGTTCTGCGTCAAATATCCGGCCATTTCCAACGCCATCGTCGGGGAAAAGGCGGACGCCATCGACGCGACCGGGGCGGACCTGTTGCTGGCGGGCGACCTTGGCTGCCTGATGAACATGGCGGGGAAGCTGCATCGCAAAGGGAGCAAAGTGCGCGCGTTCCACGCCATCGAACTGATCGCGGGCATGGGTGATGGCCCGGCCATCGGGGAAGAAGCATGAGCAGCGTCATCGAGGCGGACTTCAAGACGCGCGCCGACAACGCACTGGCCGACCGCATATTGAAGGTCGCGGTCGAGCGGACCGCAGGCACAGCCGAAGCAAAACGCGCCGTGGCGGTCGACGCCTTCCCCGATTTCGAGGCGGCGCGGGACCGGGCGGCCGCGATCAAGGATCATGTGGTCGCGCATCTGGGCGCCTATCTGGAAGAATTCGAGGCGAACGCCATCGCCGCCGGGGCGAAGGTCCATTGGGCCAGCACCGCGGACGAAGCCTGCCGGATCGTCATCGACATCTGCAATGGCGCGGGCGCGAAGAGCGTCGCCCGGTCCAAATCCATGCTGGGCGAGGAAATCGGCCTGCCCCATGCGCTGGCCGAGGCGGGGATCGGACGGGTCGAGACGGACCTGGCCGAACATATCATCCAGCTGGCGGACGAGCGCCCGTCGCACATCATCTGGCCCGCCATGCACAAGACCCGCGAACAGGTTTCCGCCCTGTTCAAGGCGAAGCATCGCAGTCCGCATGAGGAAGAGACGATCGCCGCCATGGCCGAAAGCGCCCGGCGCGAACTGCGCAGCCAGATGCTGGGTGCCGATGTCGGCATATCAGGCGCGAATTTCCTGATTGCCGATACGGGCGCTGTCTGCACCGTCACAAATGAGGGCAATGCCGAATTGTCGCTGGTGCCGCCGCGCGTACATATCGTGACGGCGGGAATCGAGAAGATCGTGCCGTCGATGCCGCACGCCATCCATATGCTGCGCATGCTGGCGCGGTCGGCCACCGGCGCGGCGCTGACCCAATATACGACCTTCTATACCGGCCCCAAACGCCCCGGCGACCGTGACGGGCCGGAGGAGATGCATATTGTGCTGGTCGATAATGGCCGCACGAAGATGCGCGAGGAAGGGCTGGCGGAGATGCTACGCTGCATCCGGTGCGGGGCGTGCATGAACCATTGCGTGGTGTTCCGGCAAATTGGCGGCCATGCCTATGGCGGCACCTATCCGGGGCCGATGGGCGCGGTGCTGACCCCGGTGTTCGACGGGCTGGAAAAGAGCCGCGAACTGGCGAGCGCCTGTACGCTCAACGGCAAATGTCAGGAAGTGTGCCCGGTGCGCATACCGCTCCCCACGCTGCTGAAAGGGTGGCGGGAAAAGAGCTGGCGCGAAGGGCTGGAACCGACATCGATGCGCTGGGGCCTTGGGCTGTGGGCATGGGTGGCGCAGCGGCCCGCGCTCTATCGGCTGGGGACCGGCATGGCAGTGCGGGCGATGCGGATGCTGGGGCGCAAAGGGTGGATCGGCACGCTGCCGCTGGCGGGCGGATGGACGCGCTATCGCGACATGCCAAAGCCCGCCGCGCGCACATTCATGGATCAATATAAGAAGGAGCGCAGCCGGTGAGCGCGCGCGATGCCATCCTGACCCGGTTGAAGGGCGCGCAGCCCAACCGGATCGAAGCCGACGCGCTGCTGATCGCACCGGAACGCCCGATGGTGGATGAAAACGCGCTGGAGGCGGAATTTCTGGCGCGTCTGGCCCTGCCCAGCGTCAATGCCAGCCATGACATGATCGACTGCATCGCCGATCTTCCGCAGGCCATCGCCCGTTATCTGGACGGTGAGGGCGCGCCGCGCAGCCTGTGCCTGCCGCCCGATCCGCGCCTTGATGCATGCGACTGGCAGGGCTTTGCCCTGCACGAGACGGCTGCGCCCGATGAAAGCGCGGCGCTGGCGATCGCGCGCAGGGGGATTGCGGAAACCGGGTCGCTGATATTCGACACTGCGGCCACCGCGCCGATGCTGCCCAATTTCCTGGCGCTGCATCATATCGTCCTGCTGGCCGTGGACGATATTGCACCCTATCTGGAATCGGCGCCGCTGACCGGTGTGCAACCCCGCGCCCATTATTGGGTGACGGGCGTATCGGGCACGACCGACATCGAAGGCACCTATGTGCGCGGTGCGCATGGCCCGCGATTCCTGCATGTCATATTGCTGCGCCATACATGACCGCATGGCGGAACTTCATTCCACATTCAGGGAATAATCGCTTACTTTTAGAGTCTCCTCCGTTATAAGGCGCGCAAAGTTCCAAGGAGAATCCCGATGTTCGAGAAGACCTATTATGCGACGCACCCTGACATGATGGAATGCGTATCGAACGATGAGCTGCGGGATCGTTACCTGATCGGTGGCCTGTTCCGGGATGGCGAATGCGTGCTGAACTATACGCATGCGGAGCGTTTCGTGATCGGCGGCGTGGCGGTGGCCGATGCGCCGGTGCAGCTGCCCGCGCAGACCGAGCCGGCGTCGGCGGCGGGTCACCCCTTCCTTGAGCGGCGCGAACTGGCGATCGTCAATGTGGGCAATGTGGCCGGCACGGTCACGGTCGATGGC
>NZ_JBMDWL010000030.1:0-4721 GCF_048594625.1 Sphingobium sp. | reverse complement strand
GCCGATTTCGCGGGGCTGGCGGCTGACGATCGTGCTGCTGGGCGCGGTCGCCTTCATGGCCTATACTTTCTACCTGACAGGCACCAGCCTGACGCAGCAGGCGCAGGCGATGCGCGGCATCGTGGAGGCGCAGGTCGGCCGGATCGGCGGGTGGATGCAGCAGTTGGGCATCACCACGACGCCCGATGACCTCAAAAGCCTGGCAAGTCAGGCGATGAGCAGCATGGGCCGGGTGACGGCGGCGGTCGGCACGGCCGTGGGCGCGGTGACCAGCGGGGTCATGATGCTGGTGCTGGCGATCTTCATCGCGGTGGAACCCAAGCTGTACGAACGCGGCGTCGCATGGATGCTGCCGATGGGCAAGCGCGCCCATTTCTATGCCATCGCCGACAAGATGGGATGGACGCTGCGCCGCCTGATGTTCGGGCGGATCATCGGCATGGCGGTAGAGGGCGTGGGCACGTGGTTGCTGCTGTGGGCGGGCGGCGTGCCGATGGCGGGCCTGCTGGGCATATTGACCGGCCTGTTCGCGTTCCTGCCCAATATCGGATCGATCATATCGGGCGCCCTGATCATCATCGTCGGCTTTTCGGGCGGGACCAATGTCGGCCTCTATGCCTTTGGCGTCTATATGGTGGTGCAGATCGTCGACGGTTACCTGATCGTGCCGATGGTGGCGAAGCGGGCGACCGACCTTGCCCCCGCGCTGGTGCTGGCGGCGCAGATCCTGTTCGGCGCGCTGTTCGGCATCATGGGGCTGTTCTTGGCCGACCCGATCGTCGCGATGATCAAGGTCTATCTGGAGGAACGGTCCAAGGCGCTGAAAGAGCGGAACGACGTGAAGGCGCAGAAGCGGCTGGCGGGCGACGCGGCGGCTTAGAACGGTTTTCGATCCGATTGGATCAGATGACCGCTGTCAGTCTTTTGTTTCCCCGCGATTTCTGAACCAGCGATCGGTTCCGATCGCCTGGAAATCGCTCTAACTTCGCACATTTCCCGCTTATCCTGAAATTTTGAAACAAGGTTCGGACATTTTCGGTCGTGGGCCGGAGCAGATGGCCGCGCCCATCCTATCCGCCCGTCCGACTGTAGGACATCGGCGCGGAACAGCAGCCCCTATCCAGCCATTGTCTTTATGATAGGCTGAACAACGGCTGCTGGAGAGGATTCGTCGCATGAGCGCACATCTGGACAAGGAAAAGAAGCTGCATTTCGACCTGACCAATGTCGGGTTGCGGGCGCAGGCGACCGCCGTGGGGCTGTTGCAGCTGTGCCGCGAACTGCGCAGCGCGGGCGTTCTGGACGATGCCGCGATCGACCGGATCAAGGGCGCGATCGCCTGCGACATCGAAGTGTCGGCGCCGCGTTCGGTCGCCAGCCCCGAATATCGCCGCGAGGTCCGCACGCGGTTGGACAAGCTGTTCGCCGGGGAAGAAAAGATCGGCAACGCCAGTGCGCTGGCTTTCGGCATCGACCCCAATGGCGAACAGGTCTGTCAGGGGCACGCCTGAGCCTGAGCGGCGACTGGGCTGAACAGGGATTGGGCTGCGCGAGAGTAGATCAGCGCGGCGACTGGAGAGTGCGTGCCGCGCTTCTCGACTCGCTCGAAGCGAACGGGGGAATAGGCGTGCCTGTCCCGTATCCCGATTCGATCAGGCATGTGAGCATGATTTCGATGGAATGAATCGGATCATCCTCGCAATGCCCTTTGTTCACCACATCTCACGATCCGCCATCTGAGCCCGATGACTTCAATGCTCCCAAAGGGCAGGACATAAAAAAAGGGGCCGTCCGGCGGACCCTTCTTCTATTCTGACTGGCTTTGTCCGTCTTTGCCGGGTCGGCTTTTTACTGGCCGCCGTGCGGCGGCATCGCGCCCTGCATCTGCTGCTGGAGCTGCATCAGTTCCGCCTTCGACTTATAGTCGTGCAGCGTGACGTCGAACACCAGCACCGAACCGGCCGGGATCGGGCCGGCGGCCTGATCGCCATAGCCAAGCTGCGGCGGAATCCACAGGCGATACTTGCCGCCCTTCTTCATCTTTTGCAGGCCTTCCGAGAAACCCGGCACGACGCCGTCGATGGGCATCGGCGCCTGCGGATTTTCGTCGAACACCGTGCCGTCGAGCAGCGTGCCCTTATACCCCACCAGCGCCACGTCGGCGGTGGTCGGGCTGGCGCCGGTGCCTTCCGAAAGAACCTTATACTGAAGGCCCGACTCGGTGGTCACCACGCCATCGGCATGGGCATTCTGCGTCAGGAAGGCAGCAGGCGAAGGCTCGACATGCTGCTGTCCCGCCCATGCGAGGCCGCCAGCGGCCAGCGCAACGGCGGCAATGCCGATCCAGAGGCGCGTCAACGACCCCTTTGCAATGGGACGAAGGGGAACGGCCGTCGTGGACATGGGCGATGCCTCGTTTTTATGGGCAGAAAAGCAGCTTCGAGATAGGAACGGGGCAGCGAAAAACCACCCCGGACGGCGCTTACTTCGCGCCGTCGCGCTCGGCGCGCTTGCGTTCCATCTTGCGGGCGCGGCGAACGGCGGCAGCCTTTTCGCGGGCGCGCTTTTCCGACGGCTTTTCGTAGTGACGACGCAGCTTCATTTCGCGATACACGCCTTCACGCTGCAGCTTCTTCTTGAGCGCGCGAAGAGCCTGGTCGACATTATTGTCGCGAACGATGATCTGCATAAGTCCGTCAATCTCCAATCGAAAACGAGCGGCACGCCGGGACTTTTACATCCTTCCCGACGGGCCGACCGAATAGCAAAGCCAGTGAGTCGTCGCAGGTCACCCTGCGCCATGTGGGCGGCGCCCTACCAGCGCCTCCGCGCAAATTCAACCCTAAAGGGCCAAAACTCGACATTCGCGGCATGTCGGGCGATAGTGGTGCGATAAAGATACAGGAGGATTGCCATGGCCACAGCAGCCAGAAAGCCCGACATGTCCACCGCCGAATGGGAGGCGCGCCAGCAACTGGCCGCCTGTTACCGGATATTCGACCATCTGGGATGGTCGGAGCTGATATACAACCACATCACCCTGCGCGTGCCCGGCGAATCGGGGGCTTTTCTGATCAATCCCTTCGGCCTTGGCTATGACGAGGTGCGCGCGTCCAACCTGGTGAAGATCGACATTGACGGCCATGTGCTGGACGGCAGCCCCTATCCGGTGAACCGGGCGGGCTTTACCCAGCACAGCGTGTTTCACCGGCACCTGCCCGACGCCCATTGCATCATCCACACCCATACGACCGCAGGCATGGCGGTGAGCAGCTGTGCCGAAGGGCTGCGCCCGATCAGCTTCTACGCCGCCGCCTTCATCGGGCGAATCGCCTATCATGATTTCGAAGGGGTCACGATTCGGCCGGAGGAAGGCGACAGGCTGATCGATCATCTGGGGCAGCGACGGATCATGATGCTACGCAATCACGGGACGCTGGTGATGGCGCCGACTCTGCCCGACGCCTTTGTCCAGCATTGGGCGCTGCAACGGGCCTGCGAGATTCAGGTGGCGGCGGGTTCGGCGGGGACGCCGGTCGACATTCCCGCCGATGTGATCGCCGTGCATCAACGCGACCTGTCCGCCATACAGTTGCCCGTGGGGCCGGGCGTGCCCGATTTTCAGGCGATGCTGCGGCGGATCGATCGGATCGACCCCAGCTGGCGCGAATAGGCCGGGTCAGTTGCCGGTATAGAGTTCGCCCACCGACAGGCTGGCCCGCCCATCCGCCTGCGCCAGCAGATCGCGAATCGGCGCGACGAGGCGCAGGGCGGCGCGCTGACCATCCACGGTGCGCAGCAGCAGGCGGAAATCGTCCGGCGGCTGCGGCGTCACCAGCGCGACGACATGGTCCGCGCCAAAGGGGGCGACGACCTGATTGTCGAGCACGGGCAGCGTCTGCCCCGGCGACAGGCGACCGTCGCCATCCGCATCGGTCAGTGGAAAGAGTCGCTGGACCGTGCCGTCGGACGCGATGTCGAAGACGGTGGCGTAGCGGGGCGTGGCGGGCGCCTGCGCCACCGCCTTCGTCGCGTCCGACGGGGTCAGGGCCAGCGTGACCGGCGCGCCGGAAGGATAGCGCGCGCCATTGTCGAGCGGGCCGATCATCAGCCGGGCGGCATATTCCGACAGGAGCGGGCGCAAAGCCTCCACCGCCGCCCATTTATCGATGATGCCGCGCACCTGCGCCGGGGTGGTCACATTCTGCGCCACGACATCCCCGGTCCGGCGCAGCATCGCCTGCGCCCGCGCATCCCAGATGAAGTCCGCGCCCTGCCCGTCGGTCAATATGCGCCAGGGATGGTCGCCGCTGACGCTGGCGCGGGCCTTGAGATCCGCGACATAAAGGCCGGGCAGCGGCGGCGGCGCGGGCGGGGATGGCGGCGGGGCGACGGTGGCGAACAGCCCCTGCGCTTCGCGACCGGGCGGGATGATGGTGTTGCTTTCCTGGCGGTTGCCGCTGAGCCCGCGCACCTGAACATTGAGATAGGCGCCCAGTTCGCCGATCGACACCGTGCCGTCGCCATCCTGATCGGCGGCGACGCCCGCGCCGTCGGCGCGCGGCGTCGTCAGCCCCTGTTCGAAGGACCAGGTCAGGAAACCGCGCGTCGGCGCGCCTTCCACCGGCAGCGCATTTTCCCACGCGATCTGATCGTCGCGCGCGGCGCTGATGTAGAAAAGATTGGGCAGGTCTTCGCGCGCCGCACTGGCGGCGGCATCC
>NZ_JBMDWL010000003.1:0-28877 GCF_048594625.1 Sphingobium sp. | reverse complement strand
TTGCTGCTGCTATCGGTCGTGGGCATCATCGCGATCGGCATCTGGTGGATCATGCACAAGGGCGAACGGCTTGCCCTGAGCGAACGGGATGTGTTGATGGAGCGCGGCCTTCTGTCGAAACAGCGCACCGAAATCGCGCTGACCAGCATCCGATCGGTGCGCATCACCCAGACTTTGGGACAGCGGATTTTCGGCGTCGGCCATGTCGAATTGTTCAGTGCAGGCGACGTAGCGGAAATTGCGATCAAGAATATGCCGCGCCCCGACCGCATCCGGGCCATCGCCGCCGCGCGCAACGTCGATTTGCTGCCGCAACGATAGAAGATTTCGTGCAGCCCCTTGACTTGGGCCGATTTATTTAAACGATAGGCTGAATGGGCAAGGGGCCGTCAGAGCCTCCATCAAGCAAGAGGACGCCATGTCAGGAACGTCCGTTCACACAGGGGTGAACGGCGGAGAAAAGGGGTCGTCCATGGTTGGCTTGCGAGTGATGCCGTCTTTGCCGGATTTGACGGCGGAGCAACGGGCGGACATCCGTCAGGCCTGCGGCTTTGCCTGTGTGCGATGCGGCGTGACGATTTACCGTTATCTGGGGCTGCCCGACGGGCCGGGCGCGACATTGCTGTGCCCGACATGCCATGGTCTGGTGGAAGAAGGGCGGCTGACCGCCACGCAGGTGCAGAGTTTCCATGCCAATCCGGTGGTGCGGCAACGCCATTTCGCGCGCGATCGGCTGCCTTTTTCGGCGGAGCTGCCGCAACTGATCGTCGGGGGATCGCGCCTGTTGCGCGATACGCCGATCCCGATCACGCTGGATGGCGAACCGATCCTGATTTTCGCGCCGCCCCGCCGGACCAACGGCGCCACACGGATCAGCGTCCGTCTGGGTACGCCCGAAGGTGTCGCGACGCAGATCATCGACGGAAATGAATGGAAGCCGGCCGATGGCAGCTGGCATTTCCTGCTGCGCGGCGACCGGTACAGCATGATGGCGTCGCGCGGCGACGGATTGTGCGTGCTGCGGATCGTGGCGCGCAACCGGATCGCGGTAGAGCATCTGCGCACCACCATCAAAGGCCGCCGGCTGGAAGTGACGCCCGACTGGCTGGAGATCGACGGCAAACGCTATGTCGACCGGATCGGCAGCGGGACTTTGATCGGGCTGGAGCTTTAGAGCGAGGGCGCCGCCGCAGGGCGAGGGCGAAATTCCAGCGCGACCGGCTGCATCACGCCATCGGATCGCACCCGCACGCGGAGCATGCCCTGCAATTGCGGGTCGGCCAGCTGTTTCGTCAGGGTGAAGGCCTGTCCCTGCGGCACGTAGAATATGCCGCGTTCCAGCCCGCGCACTTCGCGACGGGTGCCCCGTGCGCCGCGAATGACGATGGCGCAGCCGGGGGACGTTGCCTGTGCGGAATGGCCTGACGCCTGGATAAGGGGGTGGACGGCCCGGATATGTGGTGCGGTGCCGTTAACGCATAGTGCGGCAGCATAGGCCGGGTCGCGATAATTCCGGTCATCCTGCGCCAAAGACGTCGGCCAGTCGTAACGATATTGCACATAATGGCCACGCAGCAGGTCGCGTGGGTCATAGCCCCGGATCGGGACCAGCCATTCCTGCCCCTGTTGCGACTGGCGATGGATCGTCGCCCAACTGGCGGCGAGAATGGCGACGGGCAGCAGCAAGGCGGCGGCAAGGCGCAGATGGGCGCGGAACATTGTCATGCTGCGTCCTCACGCGGTGGGGCATAATGGCGCGACAGGCGGATCGTGCCCCATGCGACGGCCAGCGCGAACAGCCCGGACAGGATCAGCCCGACGCCGCTGCCCAGCAGGTCGTCATTCAGTTCGAAGCTGAGGATGACGATGCGCAGCGCCACCAGAGCGACCGCGCACTGGAAGATGCGGCGCCAACTGGCATGGATGGCGGCAGCGGCGGCAGCGGCCCAGAGCAGGCAGAAGAGGAGGCTGCCGGTCCATGCGCGGGCTGCGCCATGCATGGCGGGGAGGAAGGCCTGCCCCAGATGCAGCGCGGCGGCGATGGCGATCAGTGCAGCGGTGGCGCGGCCCGATGGCGTGCGCCGGGCATGGACGATCATGGCGGCGGACAGCAGCATGGCCGCGGCATGGATGGCCAGACTGCCGGGCAGCGCGTCGGGATCGCCGTCCCAGCCATGGATCAGGATGAACAGGCTGACGGCCATCATGATGATCGTGACGCTCATCTGTTCCAGCAGGCGCCAGAAGGCCGGGCGATCGCTGATCCCGCGCATCCAGGCGGCAAGCCCCCCAACCAGAATCGGCGGGCAGGCGATCAACCCCCAATAGAGCGAAGGGTGGGGCAGGGTGGTGCGCCCGAACAGCCGCCAGGCATGGCCATATTCGTCGATATGGGACCATGTCGTGCCCAGCAGCCCGGCCATCCACAGGCCCGCGACCGGCCAGCCCCGCCCGTAAAGCAGCAAGAGCGGCGAAAAGAGCAGCATCCATGTCGCCAGCGGCTGCCACAGTGGCGAACTGGTCTGATAGACCTGTCCCAGATGGCCGAAGAAGGTGAGGCCCAGCGTCGCGAGCAGGAACAGCATTGCGTCGCTGACCTGATCGTGCAGCCCGCCCTTTGGCACACGCCACCAGATGGCCCCGGCCAGCGCCGCGATCAGGATCATATGGATGGCAAGGCGGATGGTGCCGGGGATCGCATCCCAATTGGCTGCGATCAGCGAAACGAGGCCAAGGCCGATGGTGAGCGCGCCGACGCCGATGACCGCCCATATGCCGATGGGGCGGCTGTGGGCGGCTTCCCATATGCGGATGCGGCCGGCCGTTTCGGCATCGATCAGCCCCGCCGCCTGCCATGCCCTGATTTTTCGGTCAGACATGGCCGACAGACTTAGAGCCTTTTCCCGGCACAGGGAATCCCTGATGCCGGGTGGATGAAGGGCAGCGGTAGAGGCCGGAGCATCGTGCGCGAAAGTGGGCACCGGTTTTGTGCAAGCTCGATGCGATGGAAAATCACAAGAGTATGCATCTTGCGTCAGATTTAACCCAGCGCGCTTCAGGCCGGGTGTGGACCGCGCACTTGTCGTTTTTCGACCAGGTTCGAAACGAACGGATGGGGGCGTGGCCGCATGTCATGGTTCAGCCTGCGTCCGGGATGACCAGTTCCATGCCCGCTTTTACCCGGCTGAGCGCCAGATAGCTGTGATAGCTGGCGACCGCTTCATTTTCGGCGAACAGGCGGCGGGTGGTCGCTTCGTAACTGCGCATGTCGGGCGCAACGATCAGCATGATGAAGCTGCGACCGCCGGTGACATAATAGCATTGCTGGACGTCGGGATCGCTACGGAACAGCGCCTTGGCCCGGTCGACCGTCGCGGCTTTTTCATCGATCAGATTGACCTCCACGATGGAGGTGACGCCAAGGCCCACGGCATCGGGATCGACGATGGCGACATTGGCCGCAATCACGCCGCCATGTTCCATCGCGGCGATGCGACGCTGCACGGCGGCGGTGGACAGGTTCACGGCCTGCGCGATTTTACGCTGGGGCATGCGATTGTCCCGTTGGACGATTCGCAGGATCGCCCGGTCGAAGGCGTCGAGTGCGCGACGGGAGGGGGATGGAGCAGCCATATATGAGTAATTGTTGCATTTGATGGCCCGATCAAGAGCATTATTCCCGGTGTCATGGTGATATTTATTGCCCCGACGAAGGCGGAGCGGGGCGACATGGGCGTGGACGGCAATGGAGCGGGATTGAACGGGACCGGCGCGAGCGGGCACGCCCTGAACAGTAGCAGGCTGGCGGGGATAGGGTTCGGCATTGGCGCGGGCGCCCTGTGGGGGCTGGTATTTCTGGCGCCCGAAGTGATCGGGGGTTTCAGCCCGATCGAACAGGCGACCGGCCGTTATCTGGCCTATGGCGCGATGGCCGCGATGCTGATCGCGCCGCGCTGGCGCAGGGTCGCGGCATTGCTGACGCCGCGCATCCTGTGGGCGCTGGCCTGGCTCGCGCTGGCCGGGAATCTGTTTTATTATATATTGCTGGCCAGTGCGGTGCAGATGGGCGGCATCGCCATGACGTCGCTGGTGGTCGGCTTCCTGCCGGTCGCGGTGACCATTATCGGCAGCCGGGAAGCAGGCGCGGTGCCGCTCCGCCGCCTTGCCCCTTCGCTGCTGCTGTGCGTGGCGGGGGCGCTGTGCATCGGCTGGCAGGCCGTCGTCATGCCGGGCAGCACGCCGGTCGAAACGCGGCTGGCCGGTTTCCTGTGCGCGGTCGGGGCGCTCGTTTCGTGGACGGCCTTTGCGATCGGCAATAATCACTGGCTGCGCCGGATGGGCGACATACCTGCGCAGGACTGGAACCTGTTGATCGGCCTTGCCACGGGATTGCAGGCGCTGGCGTTTCTGCCGGTGCTGTTCTGGCTGGGCGTGGGGCAGCATGATGCGGCGGCATGGGGGCGTTTCGCCACTGTCTGTATCGCTGTGGCCTTTCTTGCCTCCATCGTCGGCAATCTGCTGTGGAACCGTATGACACGGCTGTTGCCGCTGACCATGGTGGGACAGATGATCCTGTTCGAAACCGGCTTTGCGCTGCTCTATGGTTTCCTGTGGGAACGGCGGTTGCCGACCGGGCTGGAAAGCGTCGCCTTCCTGCTGGTAGTGGGCAGCGTTATCAGCTGCATCGCCGCGCATCGCCGACCCACTTCGGCCGAAGCGACGGTCGCCGCCTGATTGCGACCTTTCCCCTTTTGCGGAATCGCGATAGGGCGGGTTTCATGACCAACATGTTTCTTGTGATGGGCGGCGGCGCGGTCGGCGCGGCCCTGCGCTATCAGCTGGGCCGTTTCATCGGCCCCATGACCCCCGGCGCGACATGGCCCTGGGGTACATTCGCCGCCAACCTGATCGGTGGTTTCGCCATGGGCCTGCTGGCCGGATGGCTGGCGCGCGGCAGCATGGCATCGGGCGAACCGATACGCCTGCTGCTGGGCGTTGGCCTATTGGGCGGTTTCACCACCTTTTCCGCGTTCAGCCTGGAAACCATGCTGATGATCGAACGGGGTCAGGGGATGATGGCGATGGCCTATGCACTGGCATCGGTGGTCGGCGCGGTCGGCGCGCTGGCGCTGGGCCTGACGATCATGCGGAGTGCGGCGGCATGAAGGGGCGTCCTACCGGCAAGAGCGGCGGCGCAGGGCCGCGTGGCGGTAAGCCTGCGGGCGGGCGGTCTGCGGATCGCAAGCCGGGCGATCGCAAATCCGGTGCGCCCGCCGGCCGGGGTAAGCCAGCCGGCGGGCGCAAGGATGGCAAGCCCGCATTCAGGCCAAAGGCACCGGCCGCAGCCAAATCGGCCGCGAAACCCGTCGTCGCGTCGCAGGCAAAGCCTGCAAAGAGCAATCCGTCGAAGGGCGTATCGCTGGATGTACGACAGTATCGGGTGCATGCCGACGATGACGGTATTCGCCTCGACCGCTGGTTCCAGCGCCACTTGCCCGATGTCGGATTCAATCTGGTGTCGCGCTGGTCGCGGACGGGGCAGCTGCGCGTCGATGGCGCGCGCGCCGCGCCGGGCGACCGCATCGTCGAAGGGCAGATGATCCGCGTGCCCCCGGCCGAGGCGAAGCCCGAAGCGGAGGCGCGGCCAAAGCGTGTTCGCGTGATCGACCTGACGCCGGACGAAATCGCCTATGCACAGGATATGGTGATCCATCGCGATGCGCAGGCGATCGTCATCAACAAGCCGCCCGGACTGGCCACGCAGGGCGGGACCAAGACCGACGAGCATGTCGACAAGCTGTTGGACGGCCTGTTGTTCGACGCCGAATCGCGGCCCAAGCTGGTCCACCGGCTGGACAAGGATACGTCGGGCGCGCTGCTGCTGGCGCGGTCCAGCCGTTCGGCCGCGCATTTCGCCAAGGCATTTTCCAGCCGCACCGCGCGCAAGGTCTATTGGGCGCTGGTGATCGGTGTGCCGTCCATCGACGATGGCATGATCGAACTGCCGCTGGCCAAGCAGCCGGGCACCGGTGGTGAAAAAATGCATGTGGACGAGGAAGATGGGCTGCCGTCGCGTTCGCGCTATCGCGTGATCGAACGTGCGGGCAACCGCGCTGCCTGGGTCGAACTGCAACCCTATACCGGGCGCACGCATCAGCTGCGCGTGCATATGGCGGCCATCGGCCACCCGATCGTGGGCGACGGCAAATATGGCGGCAAGGATGCGTTCCTGTCCGGCACGATCAGTCGCAAGATGCACCTGCACGCACGGCGCATCCGCGTGGATCATCCCGATGGCGGGCGGGTGGACGTGATGGCGCAATTGCCGACGCATTTCGCCAACAGCATTCATGAACTGGGTTTCGACATCAACCTGGGCGACCTGCCACTGGACGACGAGATCGATCGGACCCCGACCCGCGAAGATGAAAAGCGCTTCGCCCGCCAGCACGCCAAGCAGGTTCGCAAGGATCGCAAGGGCGAACGCCGGTCGCGGGGCGGCGCGAAGAAGGGATGACGCCGGGCGCGCCCTATCGATGGCGGGACGAGGCGGCGATTCGCGATTTCGTGGCGCAGGCGGGTTTCGGCCTGCTGTGCGTCGCGGCGCCCGAACGGCTGCATGTCGTGCATCTGCCGCTGGTGTGGCTGGACGATCGGCGGATCGGCCTGCACATCCATTGCGCCAATCCGATCGTGCGCCATCTGGACGGGCAGGACGCGCTGATCGTCGTTACCGGCCCGCATGCCTATATCAGCCCCGACTGGTACGGCCTGCCCGACAAGGTGCCGACGTGGAATTATCAGTCCGCCGAACTGCGGGGGGCGATGACACGGCTGGACCATGATGCGACGGTCGCGCAGATCGACGCGCTGACCATCGAACAGGAACAGCGCCTGTCGCCCAAACCGCTGTGGACCCGCGACAAGATGACGCCGGGGCATTTCGACCGGCTGATGGCCGGGCTGGTCGGGTTCGCCATGCAGGTGGACAGCATGGATGGCACCGCGAAACTGGGGCAGGACAAGCCAGAGCAGGCTCGGATCGGCTTGGCGCAGGCGCTGGAAAACGATGGCGCGGCCGATCTGGCAGCGTTGATGCGGGCCACGGTCGGGCAGGAGGATGCGGCATGAGCAACCGGCTGGTCGTGTTCGATTGCGACGGCACGCTGGTCGACAGCCAGCACAGCATCTGCGCCGCAATGGCCCGCGCATTCGACGATGTGAAGCTGCCCCCGCCCAATCGTATGGCGATATTGGCGGCGGTCGGCCTGTCATTGCCCGTCGCCATGGCGCGGCTGTTGCCCGATGCGGAACCGGATTTCCACGATCATCTGACGCAGCGGTACAAGCTTGCCTTTCAGGCGATGCGCCGCGAACAGGGGGTGCAGGAACCGCTTTATCCCGGCATCGTCGATCTGGTGATGGAACTGGATGCGGCAGGATGGATGCTGGGGGTGGCGACGGGCAAGTCGGATCGCGGCCTGAACCTGTGCCTTGCCCATCACGGGTTGCTCGACCGGTTCGTGACGCTGCAGACGGCGGATCGTCATCCGTCCAAGCCGCATCCTTCCATGCTGCTGACCGCGATGGCGGAAGCGGGCGCCGAACCCGCCACCACCGTCATGATCGGCGATACCAGTTTCGACATCGCAATGGGGCTGGCGGCGGGGGTGCGCAGCATCGGCGTGGCGTGGGGCTATCATCTGCCGGACGAACTGATCGCGGCGGGCGCGCATGCCATGGCGATGGACAGCGCGCAATTGCGCGGCCATATCGGCGCGCCATGACCGACACGCCCCCAACATCGCCACCGCCCCCTTCGCCGCCGATCTACGCCGAAAAGGTCGCGCGCCAGCGCCATTTCGCCATTGGGCTGTTCCGCCTGTCAGGCGCCTTCCTCGTCATGTTCGGTTTCGTCGCCATCATGCAGCGATTTTCCTGGGTGCAGGGGAATAAGGCGAAGGCGTTCGGCGCGATCATGGTCGTGACCGGACTGTTCCAGTTCGTTATCGTGCCGCGCCTGTTGCTGGCGCTGTTTCGGCAGAGGCCGCCGCAATGAAGCGTTTTTATACCGATGTGACCGTCGCGGCGGAGGATGGCGGGTTCGCCATTCGTCTGGACGGCCGCCCGGTCCGCACGCCTGCGCGCGCGCCCCTGGCGCTGCCGACGGCTGCGCTGGCGCAAGCGGTTGCGGGCGAATGGCGGGCGCAGGGTGAAACGGTCGATCCGGCGTCCATGCCGATGACGGGCCTTGCCAATGCGGCGATCGATCATGTCGCGCCCGGTCCCACGACCTTTGCGGCGGGCGTGTTGCGCTATGCGCAGTCGGACCTGCTCTGTTACCGCGCGGACGGGCCGGATGCGCTGGTCGCACGGCAGGCGTCGGCATGGGAACCGCTGCTGGACTGGGCGCGGGCGCGCTATGGCGTCGACTTTGCGGTGACGCAGGGGATCATTCCCGTGCCCCAGCCCGACGAGACGCTGGCCCGTTTCGAAGCTGTAGTCGCGGCGATCGATCCCTTTACACTGGTCGGTCTTTCCACGCTGGTGACGCTCAGCGGATCGCTGGTCTGCGGCCTTGCGGTGGTGCAGGGCGATCATGATGCCGGGTCGGTGTGGCAGGCGGCGGAGATCGACGAAGCCTGGCAGGTCGAACAATGGGGCGAGGACGCGGAAGCGGCCGCCCGTGCCGTGCGCCGTGCCGACGACTTCGCCATGGCAGCGGCATTCTGCGCCCTGTGCAGCACTGTGAATAGCCGGACCTGAACGTTTAGGGGTGGAACTGGACGGCGTTTCGTTCATTCTGCCGCCAGCACGGGCAGGCTATGCCCGGCTTTCCCTTTCATGCAACGATGCAGGAGACATAGACGTTGGCCGCGACGTTCGCAAAATCCGTTCTGACCGCCCTGATGGTCGCCACCGCCCCCGTTCATGCGCAGCAGTTGCCCGACGCGCCGCCGCCCGAAGCCCCGCCGGTCGAAGAAGCGGCCACCGCTGAGGACGCGGCGCCAGTGGCGCGCGACCTGACATCCGCTGAAATCGCCGCCTTCAATCAGGCGGTGACGGACTTTGCCGCCGGGCAGGCCGCCCAGCAAAAGGGCGACAATGCAGCGGCCGTCGCCAAATATGACGCGGCGATGCCGGCCATCCGCACGGCGGTGGAGGCCGATCCGTCCAAGATGGACAATGTCAATTTCCTCGCCAATGCGCTCTATGCGCAGGCTGCGGCCTATGGTGCGTTGGGCCAGATGGATCGGGTGATCCCGATCTATGTGGAGGCCGTGCCCCATTGGCGCAAACTGGTGGAGGCCAAGCCCACCGACGTTGCCGGTCGCAATATATTGGCCGGTATCCTGATCCAGCTGGGCAACCAGAATCTGCGTGACCATGATCGCGGCGGCGCTGATCCCTTTTTCGAGGAAGCGGTGAAACTGGCGCGCCAGACCGTTGCCGATCAACCGGCCGATGCGGTCAGCAAAAATGTGCTGCTGTCCGCGCTGATCGGCGCGAGCCAGACGTCAGTGCAGGAAGGGATCGGCGACGAAGCTATCGGCATGGGTCAGGCGATGATAGCCGACGGATCGATCGACGCCACCAACAGGCCGCAGATCGAGACGATGACGGGCGCGGCTTTGGCCGGGGAGTGAGCCTGCAATAGAGCATGATGCGATCAGATTGAACCGGATCATGCTCTATTGCCGTTTTATTTTCCGAGTCAGCAGACGATGCCGCCCGCTTCGAAAATGCTCTACTGTCGAGAGCGGGTGCGCGCCGCTTCCCGACTGCGCTCGAAGCGAACGGGCCTTGAGACTTGGCCCATTTTGCCGGGCTGGCAGGGGTCAGCCGTTGCCGATCTTGTCGGCGTAGAGCATCCGGCCCGGACCCATCAGGCCCAACACCTGCGGCACCAGATGGGGGGCAACGGCAAAGCAGCCTTCGGACCGGCCGCATTTACCCCATGCGGCGACATGATCCTCGCTCACATAATCCGCGCCGTGGATGACGATCGCGCGCTGTTCCGCATTATTGTTCTGCGGATCGAGGCCGATCAGGCGCATCGACCGCCCATGCTGGCCGAAATACATGTCGCCCGTCTTGAACGCGCCAGATGAGCTGGCGAGCGAGTTGAATTCATTGGAAAAGCTGTGCAGCCAGCCCGAATGCGCCGGATCGGACCCCCGGCCATGGGATACCAGATAGCTGCTGGTCTGCCCGCCGATCAGGTCGACCACATGCATCCGCGCTTCCTTCGACGGTGCGTCGAAATCGACGATCGCCACCCTGTCGCGCAGGGCAAAGGCATCGGCGTGATGATCCAATGCCGCCTTGGCCCGTTCCAGCAGCGCAGCATAGGGTTTTTGCGCCACGGCGCGCGGGGTCGCGGGAACCAGCGCCGGATTTGCGGGTTCAGCGCCTGTCAGTGGGGCACCGGTTGCGGGAAGCGCGGCCCGACCCACGCTGTCCGACAGAAACGAAAAAGCGAGTCCGCTTAACGCGAACTTCGTAAAATTACGGCGATCCATTCGGCCGATATAGCAAAATCAGCGCCCCGGTCCAAGACCGGGGCGCCTGCCCTTATTGACCCGTCGTGCTCGATTCGTCCGCGGGCTGGCTCTGTTCGCCGCCTTCGGGCAGGCGGGACGTCATGCCGGTCGCTTCGGCATCGTCCATCATCTGCTGATGTTCGGAAATGCTGGGCGGCGGCGCGGCCGGAGTCGCGGCGGCATTATTCTGCACTTCGGGCAGCGGCGCTTCGGGTTCTTCGATGATCACATTTTCGACCGGCGGTTCGACCAGATTGTTGGTCGCGGCCGGTGCTTCATCTTCCTTTTTCCCGCAGGCGGAAAGGGCGAGGGCGGCGGTCAGGGCGATCAGGGCAAATTTGCGCATGGGGGCGTCAATCCTTCGATGCGAGGTTGGGGGATGGAGCAGCGGTCGGATCGACGCGGCTGCTGGAGGCTTCGATTTTCTGGGCGAGCAGCTTGTCCCAGCCATAGGGGTCGGCGCGGAAGCTGACGGTGCCGCTATTATTGGCGAAGGCCGTCCAGTAAAGCAGATAGACGGCCACCTGACTGGGCAGGGATACACGCTGCGTCTTGCCTTCGTCGATCAGCGTCTGGATCTGACCGTTCAGGTTCGGGTCGGCCGCGACCATCTGTTCCGCCAGCGCCACCGGCTTTTCCAGACGGATGCAGCCATGGCTGGCCAGCCGGTCATAGCTGGAAAATTTCCCGCGCGACGGCGTGTCGTGCAGATAGACGGCAAAGGGGTTGTTGAAGTCGAACTTCAACCGGCCGAGCGCGCTGCTAGGGCCGGCGGGCTGTACGATGCGTTCGCCGCCTTCGGGCGTCTTGACGATCTTGTACCCCTGTTTGATCAGCGTGGCGCGCCCCTTTGGGAAAAGTTCGCGCTTTGCGATCGACATTGGGACATTCCATGGCGGATTGACGACGATCGAATGGATGCTGGACGACAGCATCGGGGTCGCATTATCCGGGCTGCCGGTGACGGCGCGCATGGAGCTGACCGGCTGGTCGCCTTCGAACACGGTCAGGACGGCAGCGGCGATGTTCACCTGTACCCGATTGACCGGCAGGGTGCGGGGCATCCAGCGCCACCGTTCCATATTGGCCATGATAGCGGCGATGCGATCGTCCACGCTGACGTTCAGCGCCTCCAGCGTTCGCGCGCCAAGGCCGCCGGTGGGTTCGAGGCCATAGCGGCGCTGGGCGCGCTGGATCACGTCGACCAGCTTTTCATTGGGCGTGACGGCGGGGTCTTCCAGCGCGATGCGCGCGCGGACGACGTCGGGCGCGGACGATGCGGTCAGCGTCGGCCAGCCGCCCCTGTCACGAATGCCCTCATATTTGGCGAGGCCCTTGCGCAGCGTGTCATACCCCGCCCATGGAGGCGTAAGCGTGCCGGACCATTGGGCCAGCCGATCCTCGCTCACCGCCTTGGCGAGGCTAGGGCGCGGATCGAACGGAGCAGGGCGCAGCGCCCAGATGTTGAGGAAGTCGGCGGTGTCGACGCGACCGGTATTGAGCGCCTTTGCCCGGTCGATCAGGGCATTGACCAGAGCATCGCCGCGCAACGGGCCGCTGGCTTTCTGCCGGGCCATCAGCCCCTGCGCCGCGCCGCCCTTCAGCCAGTCATTGGCCCAGGCCTCCTGTGCCGGGGACAGGGCCGGGATGGGCACGGGCGGCGGCGGAACGGGAAGGGGCTGAACGGTCGGCGCGGGAACGTTCTGTACCGGCAGGGTGGGCGCGACGGCGGGTGGCGGGGTCTGCGCGGCAAGAGGGGTGAGGCCGACGGCGGACAGCGCCAGCAACGGGAAACGGATCATGTCGGGACGGTTCATGCTGGACCAGATAGCGCAAAGCAACTTAGGTTGGAATCGGGATAGCGGGAAAAGATCATGCTGCACGTTGTTCACCATCCCGCCTATGTCTCGCCTGCAACACCCGGCAGCCATTTTCGTTTCGACAAATATGGACTGGTGATGGAGGCGCTGCGCGAAAGCGGCGCGGACTTTCTGGTCGTGGAGCCGGACCCGATGCCGCGGGACTGGATCGATGCGGTGCATGACCCGGCCTATGTCGATGAAGTGATGACCCTGAACGTACCGCCCGAAAAGGCGCGTCGCATCGGTTTCCCGGTGACGGAACGGGTGATGCGGCGGTCTTTGTTGTCGCCGGGTGGCACATGGGCCGCGGCGAAACTGGCAAAGATACATGGCTATGCCGCCAATGCGGCGGGGGGCAGCCATCATGCGCTGAGCGATACGGGCGCGGGCTATTGCGTGTTCAACGATCTGGCGATCGCGGCGAACCGGCTGGTGGCAGAGGAGGATGCGGAGCGTATCCTGATCCTCGACCTTGACGTGCATCAGGGGGATGGCACCGCTTCGCTGCTGGCGGGGCGGAGCGATATTTTCACCCTGTCGATCCACGCAGAAAAGAATTTCCCGGTGCGCAAGGCGCGATCCACGCTGGACATCGGGCTGGACGACGGCACGGGCGATGGCGAATATCTGGCGGTGCTGAGCGATATATTGCCGCGCATATTGGATGATTTCGCGCCGCACCTGATCCTGTATCAGGCCGGGGTCGATCCGCATGAAGGCGACCGGCTGGGGCGGCTGGCACTGACTGACGAAGGGCTGGACGCACGCGATCGTTTCGTCATGCGGCAGGCGCGGAGGCGTGGCATTCCGGTCGCCAGCACGATGGGCGGCGGCTATGGCGATGATCGCATGGCCGTTGCGCGGCGCCATGCGGCCTGCATGATCCGCATGGCGCAGGAAATGTAGTTAGGCCTCAATCTCTGGGACGGGCGGCCTTTTCGGCGATGCCCGATACGCCTTCGCGGCGGTCCAGTTCGTCCAGCACGGCGTCGAGCGGAATGTCGAGGTCGGCGAGCAGCATCATCAGGTGAAAGATCAGGTCGGCACTTTCGCCGATCGCCTCTGCGCGGTTGTTCGCCATGGCGGCGATGACGGTTTCGACGGCTTCTTCGCCCACCTTCTGCGCGATCTTGGCGCGGCCCCTGGCGGCGAGCTTGGCGACATAGGATGCCGATGGATCGGCGCTCCGCCGTTGGCGGATGGTCTGTTCGAGGGTGTGAAGGGTCGCGCGCATGGCACGCATGAAGCGCCCCGCGCGCGACCCGTCAACGATATTTTACTTCTTCTTGCGGCCCGCAAGGAACATGCGGCCGGCAAGGACGGCTGCGCCCATGCCGAACAGGGCCATCTGTTCGGGTTCGGGAACCGGGGTCGGCGTGCCACCCGACGAACCGCCGGTGCTGCTGTTGCCACCCGTGCTGGTATTGCCGCCAGAGCTGCTGTTGCCGCCGCTGGACGAGCCGCCGCAGCTCTTGCCGAGCCAGCACCAGAAGGTGGCATTGGCAGGAGCAGGCACGGCCAGACCTATCAGGCTGGCCGAACCGGCGACCAGGAGAAGTTTGCTGATTTTCATAATTGTCACCCCTGTGAAAAAAGAAACAAAGCGTCCTGAACGACCCTGCTTCTTCCTACGCAGTTTGCGTGCCAAACCGGCCAAGTGACGCTTTCCCGCCATCGGTGGAAAAGAACGAAGTCGACGCAAAGTGGTTAATGTAAATTAACCCGACATTTCGCTGCTTTTCCGTGCTTTAATGGTGACGAACCGGAATGTTTGCGGCCGCCAGAGCCTGATGCGCTTCAGCAATAGTGTGTTGACCAAAGTGAAATATTGAGGCGGCCAGCACGGCGCTGGCATGGCCCTGCACAACCCCTTCGACCAGATGGTCGAGCGTGCCGACGCCGCCGCTGGCGATGACAGGCACCGATACCGCGTCGGCGATGGCGCGGGTCAGGTCGAGGTCATAGCCCTGTTTGGTGCCGTCCCCGTCCATGGAGGTGACCAGCAATTCGCCCGCGCCCAGTTCGGCGAGGCGCAGGGCATGGTCCAGCGCGTCGATGCCGGTCGGCTTGCGCCCGCCATGGGTGAAGATTTCCCATCGACCTTCACCCACGCAACGGGCATCGACAGACCCCACAATGCACTGGCTGCCGAAGCGGTCGGCGATGTCGGCGACCAGTTCGGGCCGCACGACCGCCGCGCTGTTGACCGCGACCTTGTCCGCCCCTGCCAGCAGCAGCGCGCGCGCATCTTCTGTGCTGCGCACACCGCCGCCCACGGTGACGGGCATGAAGCAGACTTCGGCTGTGCGGCGCACCACGTCCAATATGGTGCCGCGGGCTTCATGCGTGGCGGTGATGTCGAGGAAGCAGAGTTCGTCCGCCCCCGCCGCATCATAGAGCCTTGCCTGTTCGACCGGATCGCCCGCGTCCTTCAGGTCCACGAAATTGACGCCCTTCACCACGCGGCCATTGGCAACGTCCAGGCAGGGGATGACACGGGTGCGGACGGTCATGGCTATTTCCCGGTTTCCTTTCGCTTCGAGCGAAGTCGAGAAGCGGATAGGGCCGCTCTTGTCATTTCTCTACTGCGCTCGAAACGAACGGTGATTGTGATATTCGGCTTCAAGCCGCCGCCTGTGCGACGGTCAATGCGGTCTTGAGGTCGAGGCGGCCGTCATAGAGGGCGCGGCCGGTGATGACGCCTTCGATCCCGTCATCGGCATGCAGGCTGAGGATGCGGATGTCCGCGATCCCCGCCACGCCGCCGCTGGCGATCACCGGTATGTCGGTGGCGCGGGCAAGGTCCACCGTCGCGTCGATATTCACCCCCTTGAGCAGTCCGTCGCGGCCGACATCGGTGAAGAGCAGGCTGGCGACGCCCGCATCCTCGAACCGGCGGGCAAGGTCGATGACAGGCATGTCGCTCTTTTCCGCCCAGCCATCGGTTGCGACGAAGCCGTCGCGCGCATCGACCGCGACGACGATGCCGCCGGGGAAATCGCGCGCCGCTGCCTTCACGAAAGCGGGGTCTTTCAACGCGGCGGTTCCGATGACGATGCGCGAGACGCCAAGGTCGAACCAGCGTTCCACCGATTCCCGATTACGAATGCCGCCGCCCAGCTGGACATGGCCGGGAAAGGCTTCGACGATCGCCTCGACTGCTGCGGCGTTGACCGCATGGCCTGCGAAACTGCCGTCCAGATCGACCACATGCAGATGCTGTGCACCGGCCTGTGCAAAGAGCAGTGCCTGCTCAGCCGGATTGTCGCCATAGACGGTGGCGCGATCCATGTCGCCTTCGGCAAGGCGGACGACCTGACCACCTTTCAGGTCGATGGCGGGGAAGACGATCAGAGACATTATCCGATTCCCAAAATTCCGTTCGGTTCGAACCGAACGGAGGTTGCATTATTTTACGGCCGCCAGTCGAGGAAGCGGGACAGGAAGGAGAGGCCATAACGCTGGCTCTTTTCCGGGTGGAACTGGCATCCGATGATGGTATCGCGCGCGATGGCGGCGACTAGCGGGCCGCCATGGTCGGTCACGGCCGCGACATGGGAAGGGTCGGCAGTTTCATAATGATAGCTGTGCAGAAAATAGGCTTCGCCCGCTTCCAGCAGGGGCGGCGCGCCGTTCAGCGCGACATCGTTCCAGCCCATATGCGGCACCTTTACCGTGGCATCGGCCGGTTCGATCAGGCGCACGGTGCCCGGAATCCAGCCCAGCCCTTCATGACGGCCAAATTCCTCGCCCGCATCGGCCAGCAACTGCATGCCCACGCATACGCCAAGGAAGGGCGTGCCGCGCCCGTTCACGGCGTTGTTCATGGCGTCCACCATGCCGGGGATCGCCACCAGCGCATCGCGGCAGGCGCGAAAGGCGCCCACGCCCGGCAACACGATACGGTCCGCCCGCGCCACGACATCGGCGTCGGCGGTGATGGTTACGTCGTCCGCCCCGGCTTTTCGCAGGGCATTATGCACCGAATGGAGATTGCCCGCGCCATAATCGATCAGCGCGACGGTCATGCCAGCAGCGACGCCAGACTGATGTCGGCGGCTTTGCCGGCCCGAAATTCGATCAGTTCGAACGAGGCCGCGCCATGGACGACGAAGGGATCGGTCGCGGCCTTTTCCTGAATGTCCGCCCGTGTGCCCTGCGCCAGCAAGATGCCGCCGGTGCGCGGTTCGCGCGGTCCGGCCAGCAACAGCCAGCCATCGGCGATACCCTGATCCAGCCATGCCCGATGATCCGCCAGATGCCCGTCCAGCACGTCGAGCGTTGCGGTATAGGTCAGCGAAATGATGAACATGGGGTCCGGCCTTTCCTTATGCTGTTACAGCATGCCCTTGGTCGAGGGGATCGCGTCCGCCTTGCGCGGGTCGATTTCCACCGCCTGACGCAGCGCGCGGGCCAGGCCCTTGAACGCGCTTTCGACGATATGATGGTTGTTGCTGCCATAAAGCAGTTCGATGTGGAGCGTGATGCCCGCCGCTTGCGCAAAGCTGTGGAAGAAATGTTCCACCATCTCCGTATCCCATTCGCCGATCTTGGTCACGGTGAAGGGCAGTCTGCACACCAGCCATGGGCGGCCCGAAATGTCGAGCGCAACGCGGCTCAACGTTTCGTC
The DNA here is from genome assembly GCF_048594625.1 of Sphingobium sp. GTDB lineage: Bacteria > Pseudomonadota > Alphaproteobacteria > Sphingomonadales > Sphingomonadaceae > Sphingobium. The sequence continues at coordinate 11,841 of NZ_JBMDWL010000003.1, read as the reverse complement.
CATCGGCGAATAGACGCTGCCATACCGGCTGATGCCGCGCTTGTCGGCCAGCGCCTTGGCCACCGCTTCGCCGATGGCGATGGCGGTATCCTCGGTCGTGTGGTGCTGGTCCACATGCAGATCGCCAACGGTCTTGACTGTCATGTCGATCAGCGAATGGCGCGACAGCTGTTCGATCATATGATCGAAGAAGCCGATGCCCGTCGACACCGTATAGAGGCCAGTCCCGTCGAGGTTGACGGTGACGTCGATCTGGGTTTCCGCCGTGTTGCGGTGAATCTCGGCCGTGCGCATGGCCGCCCTATAACGGTTAGCGCGCGCCATGCAATCGCGACATGTGGGGGTTGACCGCCTGTTCCGTGCCGTTAGGACAATGGGCCATGAGCGAAGACCTGCCTGATAGCCTGATTCCCTATGACGAAATCGTGCAGGAGGCCTTGCGCGCCGTCGTCGGCCGCGTGCTGGGCGAAGTGCAGCAGTCCGGCGGCCTGCCGGGCGCGCATCATTTCTACATTACGTTCAAGACCCAGGCCCCCGGCGTCGATATTCCCAAGCATCTGGTGGAACGTTTCCCGGACGAAATGACCATCGTCCTCCAGAATAAATATTGGGATCTGAAGGTGCAAAGCGACCTGTTTCAGGTCAGCCTGACCTTCAATCAGGTGGCGGCGCAGCTGACCATTCCCTTTTCCGCGATCACCGCCTTCGTCGATCCGGCGGTCAATTTCGCACTCCAGTTTCAGGTGGCTGCGGACGAATTGCCGGAACCGCATGACGTGGCAGAAAATGACGGCCCGGTGGTGACCAACGAAGACGGCTCCAATGTCGTCACCGTTGATTTCGGCAAGAAGAAATAGGGGCGGGGCACGCCACGGCGCTCTCCCTCTTCCACAAATGATTGTTCGCAGCGCCCGGCTATTTGCGCCGGGCGTCGTGCTTTGGGCGACCCTTGCTGATCGGATTGGCGGTCGGATACGAAAGTATAGTTCGCCCTTGGATTTCCGTGGTTCCAGCCTAAATGGGAAACAGTTTTGCGACTGATTCTTAACTGGGAGTCCCGAATGACCGCTACCCGTACCGAAACTGACAGCATTGGCGCCATCGAAGTTCCGGCCGATGCCTATTGGGGCGCCCAGACCCAGCGTAGCATCGAAAATTTCCCCTTTGGCCTGACCGAAAAAATGCCGATCGGCATCGTTCATGCGCAGGCTATCGTGAAGCAGGCGGCAGCGCGGGTGAATGGCAAGCACGGGCTGGCGGCCGAAACCGTCGCGGCGATCGAGGATGCGGCCCAGACCATCGTGTCGGGTCAGCTGGACGATCAGTTCCCGCTCGTCATCTGGCAGACCGGGTCCGGCACTCAGACGAACATGAACGTCAATGAAGTGATCGCCGGCTTCGCCAATGAAAAGATCGCGGGAACGCGCGGCGGCAAAAGCCCGGTCCATCCCAATGATCATGTGAATATGAGCCAGTCGTCCAACGACAGCTTTCCGACCGCGCTGCATGTCGCGACGGTGCTGGCGACCCGTGACCAGCTGATCCCCGCGCTGGAAAGGCTGATCGCTGCGCTGACCGCCAAGGCGGAAGGATGGGGCCATATCGTCAAGATCGGTCGCACCCATACGCAGGATGCGACGCCGTTGACGCTGGGGCAGGAATTTTCGGGCTATGCCGCGCAGCTGGTGAGCGCGAAGGCGCGGATCGAAGGCGCGCTGAACGGTAATATCCGCAAGCTCGCCATCGGCGGCACTGCGGTGGGCACCGGCCTCAACGCACCGGATGGCTGGGCGGACGATATGACGGCGGCGATCAGCGACATCGCCGGAACGTCGTTCGAAAGCGCGCCCAACAAATTCGAACAGCTGGCGGCGAAGGACGGCCTGGTCTTTTTCTCCGGCGCGCTGAACACGCTGGCGGTATCGCTGACGAAAATCGCCAATGACATCCGTTTTCTGGGGTCGGGACCACGTTCGGGGCTGGGCGAACTGGACCTGCCCGCCAACGAACCGGGCAGTTCGATCATGCCGGGCAAGGTGAACCCGACCCAATGCGAATCGCTGACCATGGTGGCCGCGCAGGTCATCGGCAATCATCAGGCGGTGACCGTTGGCGGCATGCAGGGGCATTTCGAACTCAATGTCTTCATGCCGCTGATCGGGGCCAATGTGTTGCGGTCGATCCATCTGCTGAGCGTGGGAATGGAGAGCTTTGCCGAACGGTGTGTCGACGGGTTGCAGGCCAATGAGGCGCGGATCGCGGATCTGGTGAACCGGTCATTGATGCTGGTGACCGCGCTGGCGCCGGAAATCGGCTACGACAATGCCGCCACCATAGCCAAACATGCGCACAAGAAGGGGCAGACGCTGAAGGAAGCGGGGCTTGAACTGGGGTTGGTGGACGAAGCGACGTTCGACCGCCTTGTGCGTCCTGAAAATATGGTCTGATCCACATCAACATGGCGGAACCGGCGGGGCTGCGGTACATTAACCCTCTATGAAGAGGAAAAGCCCCCCGGCTGTCAAAGGCCCCGCCGCACCGCTGGTGACGATCCGTCCGCCGAAAAAGGCCGGGCTGCTGCGAAAGGCGGCCCGTGTCGGTGCAACCGTCGTCGCGGCGCGGGTCGCGGCGGCGACCGGCAAGAAGGGCGTCTTCGGCCTGATCGCCGGAGCAGGGGCCAAGCGGATCATCATGCGCTATCCGGCTGGCGCGCTGTTCGTCACCGGCGCCTATATGGCGGGCAAGCTGTATGAGGCGAAGCGGGAGGTCGACCGCAAGAAGGCGATCAAGCTGTTGCCCGACAGAAGCGCCGAGCCGATCCCGATCGACAGCGCCCGCAAGAAGACGGGATAGGTCAGCGCACCGCCGGAAGGCCGACAGCGTGGCGCATCGGCGATAGACCCCTTGCAAAAGCGATGCGGTGGGGCCACTAGCGGCCATGGCCGACAGCATCCCAACCGATACTCCTGATTTCAAGCGCCGCGGCGTGCTTTTCGTTCTGTCTTCGCCTTCGGGCGCGGGCAAATCCACCATCGCGCGCAAATTGCTGGCGGCGGAAAGCGACCTGTCCATGTCGGTATCCGCCACGACGCGACCGATGCGGCCGGGCGAAGTCGACGGCAAGGATTATCATTTCGTCAATCTGGAAGAATTTCGCCGGATGACGGCGGATCATGAATTTCTGGAATGGGCGCATGTGTTCGGCCAGCGTTACGGCACGCCGCGCGCGCCGGTCGAAGCGATGCTGAAGTCGGGCAAGGACGTGCTGTTCGACATCGACTGGCAGGGTGCGCAGCAGCTGCACCAGATTGCGGGCGGCGATGTCGTGCGCATCTTCATCCTGCCGCCGTCGATGGAGGAACTGGAGCGCCGCCTGCGCGGGCGGGCGACCGACAGCAATGAAGTGATCGAAGGCCGCATGGCGCGCGCCGCCGGTGAAATCGCGCACTGGGACGGCTATGACTATGTGCTGTGCAATGTCGATGCGGAAGATTGTTTCCAGCGCGTTCAGACGATCCTGCACGCCGAACGAATGAAACGTAGCCGCCAGACCGGCCTGATAGGCTTCATCCGCAAGCTGGGCCGTTATCATCAGGAAGACTGAGGCGTTGCCATCCGCCCGTCATGCGCCCGGTGATTGGGGGTAGGACAGCTTATTTTTCGAAACCGGCAGGATCGGCCCAGTCGGGGTGGGTCCAGGCCATAGCCTTGAACAGGGTGCCCATTTCGTCGGCGTCGGTCAGGCGGTGGCGGGCGGCCTCCACCTCTGCCGCGCGGGCGGGAGCGGTGCGGGCCAGCTGATCGGCGCGGGCGTCGATGCCCAGCTGACGCAGGAAAGCGCCCTGACCGATGGCGCCATGAACCCGCAGCCCGGCCTGTCGAGCCATATTGCCCAACAGCGTGAAATCGACATGGGTGGTCAGGTCTGCTTCGCCCGGATCGGTGAAGGGATCGGCGAACTGATGCGCCTTGACCGCCTGTAACGTGTCGCCCAGCGCAGGCCCTTCATAACCATAGTCGATGATGATCGCCGCGCCGCCCTGTTTGGCGATGCGGTTGGCGAGAGCATAGGCGATGCCCGCCCCGACGATGGGCGATTCGATGATCGCGCCTTCGGGCGCCTCCACGGCGAGCGGGGGCAGGCCCGATTCGATCCGGCGATAACCGGGCACGGCGATGAAGCGGCCTTCCTCTTCCCGGCTGACGACGACGCGTTCGCGCCATTCATCCCCCACGCGAATGCACTGGCGGACGGGCAGGGCGTCGAAAAATTCATTGGCGACCACCAGCAGCGGCCCCGTGTCAGGCAGGGTTTCGACGCTGTCATGATGGGTGACATGGGGCAGCAGCGCGCGTTGCCGGTCGCGCAGCGTGGGGCTGGTTTCCACCAGATGCGGCTTGGGCGCTAGCGCGGCGCGTTCCATGGCGCGGATCGCGTCCGCCGCCAGCGTGCCGCGGCCCGGACCCAGTTCGACATAGGCCGCTTCGGGCCGGCGGCCGGACCGCATCCATATATCCGCCAGCGCCAGCCCGACCAGTTCACCGAACATCTGGCTGATTTCCGGCGCGGTGGTGAAATCGCCATCCGCGCCCAGCGGGTCGCGGGTGCTGTAATAATGTTGGTTCGCTTCGCCGATATAATGGGCGACCGAAATCGGCCCGCCCGACGCGATCTGCCCCGCCAGGCGACGGGCCAGAGGGGGCTGTTCAGCCAATGCTGCCGGTCCCGGCCACAGGCTCCACGCGCAGGCGGCGGCCATTGGCGGTGACGATCAGATAGAGGCCGCCCAATATCATCGGGATGCACAGCCACTGGCCCATGTGCAGGCCGGTGCGCGCGGCAAATTCCATCAGCTGGGCATCGGCTTCGCGGACATATTCGACGGCGAAGCGGAAGCAGCCATAGCCGAAGACGAAAATGCCGACCAGCATGCCGGGCTTATAGCGGGCCTTGGTCCGCCAAAAGGCGAAGGCGAGGATGAGGAACAGCACGACGCCTTCCAGCGCGGCTTCGTAAAGCTGGCTGGGATGACGGGGGAAGGGGCCGCCGGTCGGGAAGATGATGGCCCAGGGCACGTCGGTTTCCTTGCCCCAGAGTTCCCCGTTCACGAAATTGGCGAGGCGACCGAAGAACAGGCCGAACGGCACGACGCAGGCCACATAATCATGGATGCGCAGCCAGCTCAGCTTTTCCTTCCACGCCATGTAGAGGATGCCGAGCGACACGCCCAGCGCCCCGCCATGGAAGGACATTCCGCCGTTCCACAGTTTGAAGATGTCGAGCGGATTCTTCAGGATTTCGGGCTGGTAGAAGATGACATAGGCCAGTCGCCCCCCGATGATGATGCCCAGCGTCGCGTAGAAGATCATGTCGTCGGCATGGCGGCGGGCCATGGGCGATCCGGGCTGGGCCACCAGTTTCAGCAGATACCAGTAACCGATCAGGATGCCCGCCAGATAGGCGAGGCTGTACCATTTCAGCGTGAAGAAGCCGAGGTTCAGGGCAACGGGGTCTAGCCCCAGATCTTCAAAGCGAATGGCGCCCGAAGCGGCGGCGGCAATGTCCAGGATCAAAACGGCGTCCCCTTGGGAATTGGAGTGCGGGCATAGAACAAGCGGGGGGGAAGATGAAGGGGAGAATGGGATTTATAGGCGTTTGCGCTATCGATCGGGCGGGCCATCGCGCAGGCACCGATGCGATGGCGACCCGGCGGCGACCCAGCGGCGACGCGACAGGTCGAAGTTCACACTGTCGTCGCGCGAAACGCGCCGCAAAGGCGACGGCCACGCGCCGCCCGCGCGCCTGTGACGCGACAGGGACGCGGCGGTTACGCGACAGTTGCGCGCCATCGACGCGCCTGTAGCGTGAAAGGGGGAAGAAGAATTTCCGTATCCGATGGAGTAGATCAGACGCGGCGGAGGTAGGAAAGGGGCCGGGGGAAAGGGCGCGGGCCGACGATCCGGCAGGGGACGAAGCGGCGGCCCGAAGCGGCGTCAGAATTTGAAGCCCAGACCCACGGCGACCACATCGGAATCGCGTTCGCCATTGCCGATCAGCAGATGCTTATATTCCACCTTGCCATAGATTTTCTCGCTCAGATCCTGTTCCCAGCTGGTGCTGAGGCCGACCGCGCTGGCGCATTCGCGGCAATCCTTCGACTGCCAGTTGACGCCCGCGATCAGCTTGCTGCCCGGCAGGACATAGGCGCCCACGCGGCCGCCGATACCCCATACGACGCGGGTATCTTTTTCCAGCACCTTTTCCGCAATGCCTTCGACGCCGACGAAGAAGCGATCGTTGAGTTCGACGTCATGGCCAAGGGTGAAGGCGGCGACGGCATTGCTGCCTTCGCGGTTCCAGATCACGCCGCCGGTGGCGTCGACATAGGTTTCGTCGGCCACGGCGGGCGTCGCGATCAGGGCTGAAGCGGCGGTCAGAAGCATGAGCAGGTTACGCATGGGGGAAAGCTCCGGGGGAAAGAATGCCCGTCGCCTTAGGCCCGTCCAATGTTACACAATATTGCTATTTCATGTCTTTCGATTGCAATATTCGAAAGACTCAGCCCTTGACTGCGGCGTCTTCCAGTCCCTTTGCGGGGCGGATGCCGACGCGGCCCTTATCGGCCAGCTGGCGTTTCAGCTCGGCGGGGTGGGGGGCGACCAGAAAGCCGAAACTGACCGTGCCTTCCTTCGTTTCCACCGCATGGTGCAGGCGATGGGCCTGAACGATGCGCTTCATGTAACGCGACCGCGCGACATAGCGATGTTTCAGCCGCCGATGCACGATGATGTCGTGAAAGCCGAGATAGATGGCGCCATAGGCCGCGATCCCCGCGCCCATGGCCGTCGCCCAATGGCCCCATCCCCATCGCACGCCGCCCGCCAGCAACAGGATGGACGGCATGGCGAAGATGACGAAATACAGGTCGTTGGCTTCCCAGAAACCGGTGCGCGGGCGATGGTGGCTGGCATGCAGAAACCAGCCCGGCCCGTGCATGACCCATCGATGCATGACATAGGCGAAACCTTCCATCGCGACGATCGCAGCGACGAAGATCAACAGGAGGGATATGGGCGACATGATGCCGATATAGGATGGCCGGATGACGGTGGCGACCCCGTAATCATGCGGGCCGTCATGTTAAGGGCGGCCGGGGCGGCTGGTGGATGACGCGCTGGGGATAGGGGATGGCGATGTCATGGTCGCGGAACAATTGCCACACGCGGCCCAGAACGTCGGATTTCACATTGCCCACGCCCCCTTCGGGATCGCTGATCCACACCAATATGTCATGTTCGACGCGGCTTTCGCCAAATCCGGTCAGCCAGACATTGGGTTTGGGATTGCGCAGCACGCGGGGGCTTTCCTGCGCGGCCTGAAGCATCAGCTGCTGCGCGAGCTTCAGGTCCGAATCGAAAGCGATGCCGATGGGGATGCGGACGCGGACATTGCGGTCGGAATAGGACCAGTTTTCCACTTCCTGCGTCATCAGATTTTCGTTCGGGATCAGATGTTCCTTGCCGTCGCGGGTGATGACGCTGACGGCGCGGACGCCGATCTTGTTCACCCAGCCGAAGCTTTCGCCCACGACGATGACGTCGCCCGGCTTGATCGACCGGTCCATCAGCAGGATGATGCCCGCGATCAGATTGCCGAACGTCTTTTGCAAGCCGAAACCGATGGCAAGGCCCAGCGCGCCGGAAAAGACGGCAAAGGCGGTGAGATCGATCGACAGCAGATCGACGCCGATGAAGAAAGCCGCGACGATCACGGCGATGGCGGCGAGTTTCTGCGCCAGCAGCTTTTGCGTGGGATCGAACCCGTCCGCCTTGTGGATCGATCGGCCGATGACGCGGTTGGCGAGGCGCACCGCGGCGAACAGCGCGACGCAGGTGGCGGCAATCGACAGCAGGCCAAGCAGTGTCAGCCGCCGCTTGCCAAGGTTGAAGCCCACCTGATCCAGCATGTCGCTGACCGGGGCGATGCCCCCACCGCTGCCCGACACGATCAGGATGAAGAGGATGAGGGCGAGCGGCACCACCGCCCAGCGGGGCATGGCAAGGCCGTGCAATATATGGGTGGAAAGCAGCGCCACCGCGCCGCCAAGGGTGATGCCCAGCACCAGATGGCCCAGCGAATCCCTGGGAAAGAAGGGCAATGCGATGGCGAGCAGCAACGCGGCGATGCCATGGCGGATGATCGCGCGGACATGGCCCGCCATCCCGTCGCCCAGCGGCGGCAGGCGGCGGCGCAGGCGCGGCGCGATGATGCGGGCCAGACCCAGCGCCGCGCCGTAGAGCAGGATCGCCAGCCCGAACGCGGCGACCGGATGGACGATGTCGGGATCGCCGGGGAGCAGCGCCAGCAGGCGGGTGGCGTCCGGCATCCGCATGTCAGGCGGCATCCCTGATCGCGCGGAACCGGGCCAGGCCCGCGTCGAGATCCGAGATCAGATCCGCCGGGTCTTCAAGGCCGATATGCAGGCGGATGGCGGGACCATCCGCGCTCCACCGGGTGGCGCTGCGATAACGGGCGGGGTCGATCGGCAGGGCAAGGCTTTCGAAACCGCCCCAGCTGTACCCGATGCCGAAATGGGCAAGGCCGTCGATCAGCGCGGCGCGCGCCGCTTCGTCGCCGCCCTTCAGGATGAAGGTGAAGAGGCCGGTAGAGCCGCTGAAGTCGCGTTGCCACAGCGCATGGCCGGGGCAGTCGGGCAAGGCGGGGTGGAGCACGCGGGCGACGTCGGGCTGATCCTGCAACCAGCGGGCGATGGCGATCGCGCTGTCCTGATGCTGTTTCAGGCGCACGCCCAATGTGCGCAGGCCGCGCGATGCGAGCCATGCGTCGTCGGGGCTGGTCATCTGGCCGAAGAGATAGGCCATCTGGCGGATTTTGCCGAACCATTGGGCGTTGGCGGTGACGCTGCCCATCATCACGTCGCTATGGCCGACGATATATTTGGTGCAGGCAAGGACGGAAATGTCCACGCCATGCGCCATGGCCGGGAAATAGAGCGGGGTCGCCCATGTATTGTCGATCAGGGTGACGACGTCGTTCGCCCGCGCCCATGCGGTGAGGGCAGGAACGTCCTGCACTTCGAACGTCAGGCTGCCCGGGCTTTCGAGGAAGAGGGCGCGGATCGGACCATCGGCCAGATGGACATCGAGTGAGACAGTCGTGGGATCATAATAGATGGTGTCGACGCCGTAGGGGCGCAGCACCTGTTCGCAGAAATTGCGGGTCGGATCATAGGCGCTGTCGACCATCAGCAGCCGGTCGCCGGGTTTCAGCACCGCCATCAGCGCGCAGGCGATGGCCGCGACGCCCGACGGGTAAAGCATCGTGCCGTCCGCGCCCGGCTCCATTTCGGTGAGCGCGTCGGCCAGCGACCATGCGGTCGGCGTGCCTTTCCGTCCGTAGAACAGCCGTTCGTGCGTGCTGCTGCCCGCCGCCTTCCGCAGATGGGCGACATCGTCATACAGGATGGTGGAGGCGCGCCAGACCGGGGGGCTGACGATGCCGCCGGGCTGCCCCGGCATGCCGGTCCATTCCGGCCTGCGCCCCGCCTGCGCGATTTTGGTCAGGGGCTGACGGTCGTCGGGATCGCTCATGCCGCCGGACCTGTCTCTTTCGGTGTTTCAGGGTCGAAACCCCATTCCGACCAGCTGCCGTCATACAGGCTGGCGTCGGTTTTACCGAGCGATTGAAGACCCGCCAGAATGATGGCGGCGGTGACGCCGCTGCCGCAGGTGGTGATGATGGGTTTGGAAAGATCCGCGCCTGCATCGATGAATATCTGCCGCAGTTCGTCGCCCTGCTTCATGCTGTTGTCGGCGGCGAAGAAAATGGGGGAGGGCATGTTGCGGCTGCCCGGAATATGGCCCGACGCCATGCCGGGGCGCGGCTCCGCCTCCGTCCCCGCGAAGCGACCCGCGCCGCGCGCGTCGATCAGCTGCGCGTCGTTGGTGATGAGGTTGGCAACGATGTCGTCTTTGGTACGGACATGCGCGCGATCGATTCGGGCGGTGACGTTACCGGGAGGGGATGCAGGCATGCCGCCGTCGGTCGGGCGACCTTCCGCCACCCATTTCTGCATGCCGCCGTCCAGAATGGCGACCGACGCGCCCACGCCATAGATGCGCATCATCCACCATCCGCGCGCCGCGCTGTGCAGCGGGCTATTGTCATAGACGATGATGCGGCTGTCGGCATGGACGCCCAGCGCCTGCAGCCGTTCGGTCATCAGCGCATCGGATGGCAATGTGTGCGGCGCGGGGCTGTCGGGATCGGCCAGCGTGTCGAGGTCGAGGAAGCGGGCGCCGGGGATATGGGCGGTTTCAAATTCTGCGCGGGCGTCACGCGGGGTGCCGGGCAGGAAAAGCGTGGCGTCGAGAATGATGAGGTCGGCGCCGCCCAGCTGATCGGCGAGCCAGTCGGTGGAAACGAGGATGGTCATGCGGCTCCCTTTGGCCCGTGGCTGTCAGGGGGCGACAGTAAGGCGGGGAACCGGTGCTGGGAAGGGCGTTTCAGGCAGGCGTCAGTTCGGCGGCGGCGCGGGCGGCCGGACGGCGATACTGGCGCGGCCCCTGATCGAGGCGCAGCGGGGCGAGCCGATCGACGGGCGGTTCCTGTTCCTGCCCGACGATGAAGGCGCGGGCGGTGCGGCCCTGACCATCGGGGATATGCCCGTCGGCATCCGCGCCCTCGACATCCCAGCGATAACCCGCGTCGAAGGCGGCGAGAGGGATCAGCAGGCTGCGCTGGCCCATGTCCACCGGCACGATCTGATCGGGGGACAGGCGCAGTTCGCCCGCCAGCTGAATGGTTTCGCCCGGCGCGATCGATACCGCGCTGTGCAGCGGCAGGCCGTCCGCGCCGGTGAAGAAACCCTGAAGCACCGCCTGTTGCTGTGCGCCGCCATTGCCCAATATGCCGCGTACCAGCACGTCGCGCGCCGGGCGGCCGCCGCGATTGTGGAGGACGAGCGCATAGTTGATCGTCACGCCCATCATTGAATAGCGGGCCTGCGTGACGCCAAGGTCCATGTCCAGCCAGGGCCGGTCGGTTTGCGGCGTGGCGGCGGGCGTCGGCCGCGCAGCGACGAGGCCCGCTGCTGGTGGGGTTTCGGCCTTGGGCGCGGCTGGCATGGGGGTGGGCGCTGCTGCCGGGCGAGGTGCACGCCGGGCAGGCGCGGGTTGGCGACGGTTCAGGATGAACGCGGCGGCGATCAGGATGATGATGGCGACCACGCCGCCGATGATCCATGGCAGCGAAAGGCCATCCTCATCCGCCGCTGGAGCGGAGGCAGGCGCGACGGCGGGTTCGCGGGCGGGTTCGGGAATGGCGTTGATGCCGGGGGTTGGCAGCGCAGCGGATGGCGGCGTCGCTGCCGCGTTGTCGGCGGCATTGTCGGAAACGCCGGCGGCTGCGGGTGCTGGCGTTTCGGGGCGTTCTGTCGCCGGTGCCGGGGTCTGTCTTGCGGGGGCGGGCGTCTGTGCCGGGCGTTCGGCAGGCGGGCTGGCGCGCTGCGAAGACGGCGCGGGCGTTGATGGAGTGCGCGGGCGGCTGGGCTGCGGCGTGGGCTGTACCGTGGCGGACGGCGGGGTGACCGTCGGCACGACGATCACGGGCGGGGTGGCGCGCGGCGTTACCGGATCGCGAAACACGTCCAGTTCCGGTCCCTGTTGATTGGGGCTGGGGGCAGGCGGCGTGGCGGTGGAGGGCGCCGGCAGACCGGCACCCGGCGCCTCCGTCTGCTGGGCATGGACGGGCAAGGCCAGCAGCAGCGGCGCGGCGATCAGATGCGGACGAATGTGAAACCCCATATCGACACGCCAAGG
>NZ_JBMDWL010000029.1:0-42759 GCF_048594625.1 Sphingobium sp. | reverse complement strand
AGGACGAAGAGCAGTTTCAGATGAAACCAGCCGAAACTCCACGCCCCGATTTCGACCATCAGCATCAGGCCGAACAGCCAGGTGAGGACCAGCGAAGGGTTCAGGATGATCTTGAGCAGCCGGGTTTCGCGTTCGATCCAGCGCCGATCCTCCGCCGATCCGGGCGCGGTTTCCTGATGATAGACGAAGAAGCGCGGCATCATGAACAGCCCCGCCATCAGAAAGATGACGAAGATGACATGGGCGGCCTTCACCCATAGATAGGCGGCGCCAAGATAGGCCATCAGCTACGAACTCCTTCCCTGCGCACATAGCTAATGAGTGCTTCGACATGTGCAATGGGCGTGTCGGGCAATATGCCATGGCCAAGGTTGAAGATATGGGGCCGGTCGGCAAAGGCCGCGCGGATCATGTCGACCGCCTCCTCCACCGCCGCGCCGCCCGCGATGAGGGCGAGCGGATCGAGATTGCCCTGCACCGGCATGCCCGCAGGCAGCGCCGCATTGGCCCAGTGCGGATCGATGGTTTCATCAACCCCCACCGCATCCACGCCCGTCTGCGCCGCATAGTCGGCGAGCTTCGCGCCCGCGCCCTTGGGGAAACCGATGACGGGAATGGCCGGGTGGATGGCCTTGAGGTGCGCCACGATGCGTTGATTGGGTTCGATCACCCAGCGGCGGAATTGCAGCGGAGACAGGCTGCCCGCCCAGCTGTCGAACAGCTGCACCGCGTCCACGCCCGCATCGATCTGACCACTCAGATAGATGACCGTCGCGTCCACGATGGCATCGATCAGCGCGGCGAAGCGATCGGGTTCATTATAGGCCATGCGACGGGCAAGGGCGTGATCCTTGCTGCCCTGCCCCGCCACCATGTAGGTCGCGATGGTCCAGGGGCTGCCCGCAAAGCCCAGAAAGGTGACCGAGGGGTCCAGCGCGGCCTTCACCTGTCGCACGGTGTCGTAGATGGCGTCGAAGCGGGTGAAATCGGGCGTCAGCGCCGACAGATCCGTATCCGCGATGACGGGGGCAAGGCGTGGCCCCTCCCCCGCTTCGAACCACAGATCCTGCCCCATCGCATAGGGAACGATCAAAATGTCGGAAAAGAGGATCGCGCCGTCGAAACCGAAGCGGCGCAGCGGCTGGAGCGTGACTTCGGCGGCGGCGGTGCTGTCATAGACCAGTTCGAGGAAACCGCCCTTGTCCGCCCGCAACGCGCGATATTCGGGGAGATAACGTCCCGCCTGGCGCATCAGCCACATGGGCGGCCCACCGGTCGGGGCGGCGGGGTGATCCCCTTTCAGGACGGCGAGCAAGGGCTTTTCGGAAAGGCTCGCCGGAGCGTCTTCGCGCATCACATTCTCTCTTATTATTTAGATTCAAGGGATGATGGAGATAGTTGGTCCGTTGGCAGCGGGGTTTATGCGCTGTGCCCGATTTTGCCAACAACTTGACTCCGTAGAGTCACGGATAGGGCCGCGAGTCAGTCACTTCATCCCCGTTATCCACAGGCTGTGGATCGAATCCGGGGTCTGTGGGCGAGCTGTGGATAGATTTTCGGGAGTCGGGGACGGGAAAAAGCCCTGAACTTATCCACAATTTCATCCCTTGCTTTATCCACAGCCCTCCAACACAGATGTCCCCATGGCGCGCATCCACCTGCATCTTCTGTCCGACTCTACCGGCGAAACGCTGGAAAATATCGCCAAGGCGGCGATCGGCCTGTTCGAAAATGTCGAGGCGATCCGCCATTTCTGGCCCATGGTGCGGTCCGAACTGCATCTGGACCGGATCATGGAGGAAATCAGCGCCAATCCGGGGCTGGTGCTGTTCACGCTGACCAATCACATGTTGCGGCGGCGGCTGGAAACGCGGTGCCGCGCGCTGGGCCTGCCCCATGTCGCGGCGCTGGACAGCGTGGCCGACGCCCTGTCCAACATATTGGGGCAGGAAACGCGGACCCGGCCGGGGCGCAAACATATATTGGACGAAGCCTATTTCGCGCGGATCGAGGCGATCCAGTTCACCATCGCCCATGACGATGGGGTCGGCCATGAAAATTGGGAGGAGGCGGACATCGTGCTGGCGGGCGTGTCGCGCGCGTCCAAGACGCCGACGTCCATCTACCTTGCCAACCGGGGGTATAAGACCGCCAATATCCCGCTGGTGCCGGAATCGCCGCCGCCGCGCAGCCTGTACAGCCTGCGGCATCCGATGGTCGTGGGGCTGACCGTCAGCCCCGAACGGCTGATCCAGATAAGGCGCAACCGTCTGCTGTCGCTCAATCAGGCGCCCGAAACCGCCTATGTCGACAGCGAGAAGGTGCAGGCGGAACTGGCCTTCGCCCGGCGGATGTTCGCCGACAATGGATGGCCGGTGATCGACATGACGCGCCGGTCGATCGAGGAAGCGGCCGCCGCCATCATCAACCTGTTCAACGACCGCGAACTGGCGGAAGGGCATGACGCATGATCATATTGGCTTCGCAGAGCGAGAGCCGCAGGGCGTTGCTGAACGCGGCGCAGGTGCCGTTCGAGGCGCTGTCGCCCGGCGTGGACGAGGATGCGGCGAAGGAAGCGTTGCGCGCCGACGGGCTGGACGCGCGCGGGCTGGCCGATGCGCTGGCGGAACTGAAGGCGCTGAAGGTTTCGCGGCGGGTGCCCGGCGCGCTGGTGCTGGGGTGCGACCAGACACTCAGTCTGGCGGACAATGTCGGGGAGGGCGAAGAGCGCGGCGCGATGATCGACAAGGCGGTCGACCGGGCGGATGCGGAGCGAATCCTGCGCCTGTTGTCGGGCCGGGTCCATCATCTGCACAGCGCGGCGGTGATCGCACTGAACGGCGAAGCGATCTGGCGCCATGTCGAGCGGGTGCGGATGACGGTGCGGCCGTTGTCCGATACGTTTATCCAGTCCTATCTGGATGCCGACTGGGACGCGCTGCGCTGGTGCGTGGGATGTTACCGGATCGAAGGGCCGGGCGTGCAGATATTCAGCAGGGTGGAAGGCAGCCAGTTCGCGATTCAGGGGTTGCCGCTGCTGCCGCTGCTTGACTTTCTGCGCGTGCGGGGCGTTTTGGCGGCATGAGCGACGCACTCCCCTATGCAGAGGTTATCGGCGACCCGATCGGCCATAGCAAATCGCCCCTGATCCATAACTTCTGGCTGAACGCGCTGGATATAGAGGCGGAATATCGCAAGACTCATGTGCCGACGGGGGGATTGGGCGCCTATTTTCTGCAACGGCGGTCCGACCCGGACTGGCTGGGGTGCAACGTCACCATCCCGCACAAGATCGCGGTGCTGGATTATGTCGACGATCCGGGCGGCGTGCGCGAACGCATCGGCGCGGTCAACACCATCGCCAGCGAAACCGGCGGGCCGCTGATCGGCACCAACACCGATGCGGGCGGGTTCCTGCAACCGTTGCTGCGCGATAAATGGAAGGGGAAGAGCGCCGTCGTCCTCGGTTCGGGCGGGGCGGCGCGCGCGATCCTGTTCGCGCTGACCAGCCTTGGCGTGCCGGACATCACGGTCATGGCGCGCGATCCGGCGAAGGGGCAGGCGCTGCTGGATTCCGTGGGCGCCGGCAGCGGGACGAACGGCCGGGCAATCCGCATGGGCGACGCGCTGCCCGCCGCCGACCTGCTGGTCAACGCAACCGCGCTGGGCATGGTGGGGCAGCCGGTGCTGGACATCGACCTTGCCCCCCTGCCCGATGGCGCGACCGTCTATGACATCGTCTATGCCCCGCTGGAAACCGGGCTGCTGAAGGCGGCGCGGGCGCGGGGTCTGAATATACTGGACGGGCTTGAGATGCTGATCGGGCAGGCGGCGCTGGCGTTCGACATATTTTTCGATGCGCAAGCGCCGCGCGAACTGGACGCGGAATTGCGGGCGATGCTGATCGCGGCCGGCGACTGATGAAGGTCTATGGCCTGACCGGTTCCATCGGCATGGGCAAGTCGGCGGTCGCGGCGATGTTTCGCAAGATGGGCGTGCCGCTGTTCGATGCGGATGGCGAGGTGCACCGGTTGCAGGGACCGGGCGGCGCGTTGATCCCGGCGATCGAGGCGCGCTTTCCCGGCACCACCGGGCCGCAGGGCGTGGACCGGGCCAGGCTGGGCGCGGCGGTATTCGGCGATCCGGGCGAACGGCGCGCGCTGGAGGCGATCGTCCATCCGGCGGTACAGGCGGCGCGGCGCATGTTCCTGCGCCGACACCGGTCGCGCAGGTTCGTCATTCTGGACATTCCCCTGCTGTTCGAGACGGGCGGGCAGAAAAGGCTGGACGGGGTGATCGTGGTGACCGCGCCCGCATGGAAACAGCGCAGGCGGGTGCTGGCGCGGCCGGGCATGCGCGCGGCTAAATTTCGCCAAATCGTCCATCTGCAGACCCCCGATGCTGAAAAGCGGCGACGGGCGGACTATATCATCCATACGGGTACGACATTTGCCGCTACCCGCGCACAGGTCAGGCTTCTGGTTGCTTGCCTTGGCGCGAAGACAGGCAGATAAGGGTTGGCCCACAGAGTCGAATGAAGAGGGCGATGCGCGAGATTATTTTCGATACCGAAACGACGGGATTCGATCCGGCATCCGGCGACAGGCTGGTCGAGATCGGCTGTATCGAACTCATCAATCGCGTGGCGAGCGGCCGGACCTTCCACGCTTATTACAATCCGCAGCGCGACATGCCCGCCGCCGCCGAAGCGGTGCATGGCCTGTCCAGCACATTCCTGTCCGACAAGCCGCTGTTTGCCAGCGGCGTGGCGGAGCTGCTGGCGTTTCTGGAAGACAGCCCGCTGGTCGCGCATAATGCGCGGTTCGATTTCGGATTCCTCAATCACGAACTGCGGCTGTGCGGCCATGCCGAAGTGTCGATGGACCGGATGATCGATACTGTCGCCATCGCCCGCACGCTGCACCCCGGCGCGAAGCACAGCCTGGACGCGCTCTGCACCCGTTACGGCATCGATCGCAGCCATCGCATCAAGCATGGCGCGCTGCTCGACGCCGAATTGCTGGCGCAGCTTTATATCGAACTGAACGGTGGCCGTCAGATCGGCCTGAGTCTGGCACAGGAGGAAGCCAAAGACATTGTCGGGGCGGAACTGACGGCTGCGGCCGTGGTTCGCCCTGTTCGTCCCGCGCGGGTGTTTACCGCCAGCGCGGCGGAGCTGGAGCGGCATGCAGCGTTCGTCGCGACGCTGAAAGACCCGCTCTGGCACCAGGGGGCATAGACCGAAAGGCCTGTGCCGCCATGCCCACCGGATGCCCGTTCCAGCATCCGGCAAAAACAAGGAGAAGGCATATGGATATTCGTATTTCCGGACATCAGGTCGAAACGGGTGATGCGCTGAAAAGCCATGTCACCGATCGTCTGGAGGCGATGGCCGAGAAATATTTTTCCCGCACGCTTTCCGCTCAGGTGACCTTTCGCAAGGCACCGCACGGGGCATTCCATTGCGACATCGTCTGCCATGTGATGACCGGCCTGATCCTGAAGGGCGCGGGCGAGGCGCAGGATGCGCATCCCGGTTTCGATCAGGCGGCCGACCGCATCGAAAAGCAGCTGCGCCGCTATATGCGCCGGTTGAAGGATCGCAGCGTGCAGGCCGCCGCCGCCGAAGCGCAGCGGGCCAATGGCTATAGCGTCGATGACATCGACGGCGCGGGCTACACCATCTTCGCCGGTGGCGGTGAGGATGAGGAAGACGCCGCCGACGCGCCCCTGATCGTCGCGGAAACGCGGGTCGACATTCCCGAAGCCAGCGTGTCGGACGCGGTGATGATGCTGGACCTGCGCAACACCAACGCGCTGTTGTTCATGAATGCAGGCACGTCGGCCTACAACATGGTCTATCGCCGCCATGACGGGACGATCGGTTGGGTCGAACCGCGTGGCTGACGCCGCGCATCATGGCCGGGTGGAACCTCGCGCCTGAAGCCCATGCGTGGCGGCGAACGGAAACGTCGCCGCTGACGTCCATGCCGGCGGCGGGAACATAGTCCGTCGCCGGGGTTTGTGAGAGGTGGTCTGGTCGCGCAGACACCCGACCCCTGACCCCGCCCGGACATGGTTCGGGCATGGGCCGCCTGTTGACCTGATGGTGCAGGCGGCTTATGGGGCCGGGCTTTCATTGCCCGAGGATTTGCGCGAATTTTTCGCCCGCGCGCCCCGGCCGGTTCGGATTGACCATGGTTAACTTCAACGACATCGTTGCGCCCGAAGCGCTTGCCACGGGCCTGTCGACCAACGGCAAGAAACAGCTGTTCCAGAAGATCGCGACGCTGGCCGCCTGCGCCTATGATCTGGATGCGGACGACGTGGGCGATGCGCTGTTCGAACGCGAGCGGCTGGGGTCCACCGGCTTTGGCGGCGGGGTCGCCATTCCCCATGCGAAGATTCCGGGCCTGAAGGCGATGTGCGGCGTCGTGGTGCTGCTGGACCCGGCGGTGCCGTTCGATGCGGTGGACGAAGCGCCGGTCGATGTCGTCTTTGCCCTGTTGTCGCCGGTCGATAGCGGCGCGGAACATCTCAAGACACTGGCGCGGGTGTCACGTTACCTGCGCGACGATGCGCAGGTCGCCCGGCTGCGCGGCGCACAATCGACGGAGGCGCTGCATGCGCTGCTGGCGGGCGGCGGGGCGCGTGACGCTGCCTGAGGCCGATCCCGCGCAGGTGGCCAGCGGCGAGGCGGCCCATTTCCGGGCGCTGGAGAATCTCTATCGGTCCGCACCGATCAACCGGCTGTTCCGGTCCGAACTGACCATCAGCGAAGCGGGCCGGTCGGTTATCGCATTCGATGTCGACGAAAGCCAGTTCCACGCTGCGGGCGCGGTGCATGGCACCGTCTATTTCAAGATGCTGGACGATGCGGCCTTCTATGCCGCCAACAGCCTGGTCAGCGACCGATTCCTGCTGACCACGGCGTTCAACCTGCTGTTCACGCGGCCGATCGGGCCGGGGCGAATCCGGGCCGAAGGCCGGTGGATCAGCGGCAAGCGACGCGTCTATGTCGCCGAGGCGAGTCTGATCGATTCGGATGGCGAAGAGGTCGGCCGGGGCACCGGCACGTTCATGCGGTCGCAATTTCCGCTGTCGTCTCTGCCGGGCTATGGCGCCTGACGCCGGGCCGACCGCGCGGCTTACCAGTGCGATGCTGGTGGGTGCGCTGCGGCGGCGGGTGGCGGCGGCGGGCGGATTTGCGACGGTGATCGTTAAGGGCGACGAGATCAGCGGCGTGATATTAATCCAGACGCTTGAAAAGGGGGAATTATCCGGCCTTTTCGAACGGGTGTCGAACTTTGCCGGTGGTCATGCGTTATTGCGCTGTGGTCCCGATGTTGGCGAAGGGGTGCAGGCGATCGACGCCTATCTGGCGCGACGGCGCAGGTCCGACCCGGACCTGTGGGTCGTCGAACTCGACATCCCGCAAGCGGAACGCTTTGCCGTGGAAACACTCTGCTGATCGTTGACACTGCGTCATGGTTTGGGCACAGGCCCCCGACGCCAACGCGCAGGTTGCCGAATTCGCCCGAAGGGGGGCGGGGCCGGTAAACACGCAGACGGGGGGCGGCCGAACGTCATGGAATATGGTTAAACGACGTTTCCGGCCAAGAACCGCACGATTTTGAGCCGTAATGAGTTTTCGTCTGAGAGCTGCCATCGTGGCAGCCTTTGCCCTGTCCGCCGCCGCTGCGGTCTCGGCTTCCGACATGTCGATCGCGGGTGAATCCCTCGCTTCGGTTACGTCGCTTCCGCAGGCTTTCCCTGCCACTACCCCGACTGGCGATGAATCCGCCGTCATCTTTTCCAAGCCGCGCGAAGTGTCGCAGCCGCTGGAATCGGCCGCCAAGGCCCAGAACGCCATTTCCACCGACGATGTGCAGGCATCCAGCCTCGCTGCTCTGGTCGACGCCCAAGGCGCACCGGAGGAGCTTGACGGCGATATGAAGTGCCTGGCCGGAGCGGTCTATTTCGAAGCCAAGGGCGAAAGCCTGGAAGGCCAGCTGGCCGTGGCGCGCGTGATCATCAATCGCGCCAAGTCCGGCCGCTTTGCCGACAGCCTGTGCGGCGTGGTGTATCAGCCGAGCCAGTTCAGTTTTGTACGCGGCAATGGCATGCCGCCGGTGCGCGAAGCCAGCCGCAGCTGGCGCGAAGCCGTCGCCATCGCCCAGATCGCGATGGACGACAGCTGGGACAGCGTGGCCGAAGGCGCCCTGTTCTTCCACGCCCGTCGCGTATCGCCTGGCTGGGGCAAGCCCCGTCTGGCGTCGATCGACAATCACGTCTTCTATCGCTGAAGACCGACGGCGCGGGCATCGCGCGCGTCCGACAGGATGATTTCATGGCAAGGCCGGTTCGGATGTCCGAATCGGCCTTTTCTTTTGTTCCCCAATTGTTCTAAGATCGCGGGATGAGTAGCATGCCCACCGATGCCTGTTCCCCCCTGATCGACGGCACAGCGCTGGCGGTGGCGCGGGGGACGTTGCGGCTGTTTTTTCGCCATGACATGAGCGGCATATTGGAAGTGCCGCTGCCCAACGGGCGGCGCGCGGACATCATGGCGATCGATGGTGCGGGGCGGCTGACCATCGTGGAGATCAAATGCAGCCGCGCCGACCTGATCGGTGACATGAAATGGCCCGACTATTTCGATTATTGCGACCGATTTTACTGGGCGGTGCCCGCCGGGTTCGATCTGTCCCTGTTCGACAGCGAAGCCCTATGGCCGACGCGCACCGGCCTGATCGTTGCGGACCAATATGATGCCGAACTGGTGCGCCCTGCCCCGGTCGAGCCGTTGGCGGCAGCGCGGCGCAAGGCCGAAACGCTGCGCTTTGCCCGGCGCGCCGCGCGACGGTTGACGGCGCTGAACGATCCGGATCATGCTGCCGAACTGGGCTGGTAAAAGTGGAGGCATAAGTGGTCGCATCTGAAAATTCGGTCCGGAGCCTTGTGCGACCCGCCCGGAACACGGCCGCGTGGCGAATTGGTGGCGCGGCAATTGCCGATCGCGCTGCCCGCGCTGGAGTTTGAAGCGCAGCGGGCCATTCCCGAAGATTGGGGTCAAGGCCGACCTGGATGGTGCATTCCCATAACCAACCGGCGTTTTGCGCTGTCGATCGGATGCGGGACGCTGGCCGCGCATCGACGGTGATCTATGTTTCATCCAGCCGTCGCGGCCGCGCGTGTGGAACTGGTACGGGCGGGTGAACATGGTGCCGACCCTGCAGCGACTGGCCGATGCGCTGGAAGCCTGTATCCTGCGCAGCGGGGTCGCCCATCATCTGCGCTGGTGGAGCGAGGATGAGGTGGAAGAAGGACGGGCGTGATCCCCGCCCCGCGCATGTCGCGCATCATGCGTTGGATCGCGATGATGGCTGATCCGTTCGTTTTGCGCCTGATGCGGCCTGTTCTGGCGGGGAATGGAAGGGCCTTACTTCCCTGAATCGCGTGCGCCGGAAACAGGACGGGCTTCGACAGGCTCAACCCAAACGGATTTTATCGAAGGTTAGATATCCTCTAAACGGCGATCAGAAGACCGGGCCCTGTACCGCGCCTGCGGGTTTGGCGTTGGTCTTTGCCGCATCGAGCGCTTCGGTAAGGCCGGGGGTGCGGCTGTCGCGGGCGGCATAATCGCGGGCGGACATGCCAGCGATGCTGTCGCGCTTTTCCGGGTTCGCGCCCTGCGCCACCAGCAGGCGGACGATGCCGACGTCGCGCAGCTGTACCGCCCGGATCAGCGGGGTTTCGCCGCTGTCATTCACCTTGTCGACCTGCGCCTTGTAGGTGAGCAGCGTGCGGACGCCTTCTTCGAACCGGCCCTGCACCGCGTCCATCAGGGGGGTGTTGCCGTCATTGTCGGCCAGATTGGGATTGGCGCCCTTTGACAATAGGAAGGTCAGCCATGTGCTGTCGCGGCGCGCGACGATGATGTGCAGCGCATTTTCGCCGCTGGTGACGTCGCGGCTGTTGATGACGGTGGAGCCGGGTTTCTGGATCAGGTCGGTGACTTTCTGTCCGTCCTTGTCTTTTACCGCCTTCAGAAAATTATAATTGTCCGAAAACTGGGCCTGTGCGGGGCCAGGCGTCAACAGCGCCAGCGCCATGGAACCCAGGAAGAAGGAAACAAATTTGGTCTTCATCATCGCGCCCCGTTGCATTGCAAATCGCGTCCTAGCAGGGCATGGCTGGCCATGCCATGAACAAAGACGTCGCCGCCCCCATTCTGCCCTTTCTGGCCCTGCCTTTTCTGGCAATATTGGCCGCATGCAATATGGGGGGCGCGGGCGACGCATCAAGCGGAGACAGCGTACAGGGTGAATTGACCGGCGCGCGGATCGGTGCGCCCTTCATCCTGACCAATCAGGATGGCAAGCCGACCCGATGGGACGATTATAAGGGGCAATATCGGCTGGTCTATTTCGGCTATACCTATTGCCCCGACGTCTGCCCGGTCGACCTGCAACGCATCATGCAGGGTTTCGCGAAGTTCGAAAAGGCAAAGCCCGCGCTGGCGGCGAAGGTGCAGCCGATGCTGATCAGCGTCGATCCGGAACGGGACACCCCCGCCGTCCTGAAAACCTATGTCGCCGCGTTCCATCCCCGCCTGATCGGCCTGACCGGCACGAAGGACGAGATTGCAAAGGTCGCCAAGGATTTCGTGGTGATCTATAACCCGGAACAGGCCAAGGGCACGACCGACTATCTGGTCAGCCACAGCCGGACGCCCTATCTGTTTGATGGCGACGGCAAGCCCGTCGCGCTGGTGCCGGTGGACGACCCGGCAACGCCGGACGTGGATGAAGGCGCGCCGGACAAGGTGACCGCCTTTCTTGAAAAATGGGTCAAGTGACGGATTTCTGGGAAAAACCGCTCGATCAGCTGGACCGCGCCCAGTGGGAGGCGCTGTGCGACGGATGCGGGAAATGCTGTCTGCACAAGGCGGAGGATGAGGATACGGGGCGCATCTATCCCACCAATGTCGCCTGCCGCCTGCTCGACCGGCAGAGCGGGCAATGCAGCAATTACAAGGACCGGCGCAAATTCGTGCCCGATTGCGTGCGGCTGACCCCGGCCAAGGTGAAGCAGATCGGCTGGCTGCCGCGCACCTGTGCCTATCGGCTGCGTGGCGAGGGGCTGCCGCTGCCCGATTGGCATTATCTGATCTGCGGCGATCGCGAAGCGGTGCATCGCGCGGGGGAATCGGTGCGCGGATGGACCGTGGCGGAAGCGGATGCGGGCGATTGGGAACATCATCTTGTCGACCGGGAATTGTGACGCCGCGATCCTGATCGACGGCGTGCCGATGCCGGTGCTGGTGCGCCGTTCGGCGCGGGCGCGATCCTATCGACTGACGATCGACGCCGCGCGCGGGGCATTGCGCCTGTCGCTGCCCACGCGGGCGAACCTGAAAAAGGCGCTGGGCTGGGCGCAGGATCATGAAGGCTGGGTGCGCGCGCAGATGGCGAAGCAGCCCGCCGTCACGATGCTGGACCATGGCGCGACTTTCCCGCTGGAGGGGCGCGATGTCACCATCCAGTGGGTTGCAGGGGCGACGCGGACGATCCGCCTGGACGGCGACCGGCTGATGCTGGGCGGCGCGGCGGAATCGGTGGGCGCGCGGGTGCAAAGATGGCTGGTGGCGCGGGCGCGGGCGGTGCTGGAAACCGAAAGCCATGCACTGGCGCGCGAACATGGGCTGATCGTGGCGTCGGTGGGCGTGGGCGATACGCGCAGCCGATGGGGCAGTTGCGCGTCTTCGGGTGCGATCCGCTATAGCTGGCGGCTGATCATGGCGCCGCCAGCGGTGCGCCGGGCAACCGTGGCGCATGAACTGGCGCATCTGCTGCATATGGACCACAGTCCCGCCTTTCATGCGGCGCACCGGCGCATCTATGGCGCCGATCCCCGGCCTGCGCGCGAATGGCTGCGCGTGCATGGCGGTGGCCTGCACCGATACCGAGCCTGAAACATGGCGCGGCAGAAGAAACGGTATCTGAGCGCGACCATGCCCGATGGCTATGTGAAGCGGATCGGGCCGACGGCGGACCCCTTGACCCATTATTGGCGGATCGTCGCCGTGCTGGAAAATGGCAAGACCGAGGTATTCTGGGGCCATACGCGGTCGCTGGCGGAGGCGAAGAAGCTGAAAGGCCCGGCGGCGGACGGAGCGAAGATGCGCGGCTGGACAAGCTATGTCTTCGAAATTGCCGAACTGGTGGAAGAGCCGGTCTGACCCTTTGGAAGAAGGGAGGCTCTTCGACAGGATCAGGGCGAACGGAGATTGGAAGGCGCGTTTAGCCCCGGTGCGGCCAGGCGCCCGATGCGTCGCCGGGGCAGTCATGCGCCGCGTCGCGCTGGTGCGGCAGGCCACAGGTGCGGCAGGTGACATAGTCGCCGATCTTCAGGCCGTGGCCGACCGCCACCCGTTCATCGAAGACATAGCAGTCGCCCTGCCAGCGGCTGTCGGCTTCCGGCATTTCCTCCAGATAGCGCAGGATGCCGCCCTTGAGATGATAGACATCGTCGAAGCCGCGCGCCTTGACGAAGGCGGTCGATTTTTCGCAGCGGATGCCGCCGGTGCAGAACATCGCGATTTTGGGCTGACGCCCCTGCGCCTTCAGGTCTGCGGCGAAGGCGTCGAACCATTCGGGAAATTCGCGGAAGGACCGGGTTTCCGGGTCGATCGCCCCTTCGAACGTGCCGACGGCGACTTCATAGGCGTTGCGCGTATCGATGACGACCGTGTCGGGATCGGCGATCAGCGCGTTCCAGTCCGCCGGGTCGAGATGGGTGCCCGCCCGATTGGCGGGGTCGAGATCGCCCGCGCCCAGCGTGACGATTTCCGCCTTCACCTTCACCTTCATGCGGGCGAAGGGGGCTTCATGGGCGTGGGCATATTTGACGTCCATGCCGGCGCAGCCCGGCAGGGTGCGGATATGGGCGATGAGCGTGGCGATAGCCTGCGCATGGCCCGCGACGGTGCCATTGATCCCCTCCCCCGCCAGGATCAGCGTGCCGCAGGTTTCCAGATCGCCGCACAGGCCGCGCAGATCGGCGGCGATGGCGGCCGGATCGGTAAAACGGGCAAAGCAGTAAAGCGCGGCGACGGTATAGGCAGGCGGGATGGCGGACATGATCATGCCCCTATAGTCATGTCCGCCTGCTCTTGAAAGAGCGGGCGGACGGGCGCATAGGCGGGATATGGTTCCCCTTTCGTTCGCAGGACATGTCTTTATGGCGTTGCCCGAAGCCGCGCTTTACTGGCCGGCGCAGCGGGCCTTGCTGGTGGCCGACCTGCATTTCGAAAAGGCGAGCTGGTATGCGCGGTTCGGGCAGTTCCTGCCGCCGCATGACAGCCATGCCACGCTGGACGTGATCGAAACGCTGGTGGCGCGGACGGGGGCGCAGGCGGTCTGGTGTCTGGGCGACAGTTTCCACGATGCGGACGGCGCCGCACGGCTGGACGACGGCGCGCGTAGACGGTTGTTTTCCCTGACGGAAAAAATGGACTGGGTCTGGATCACCGGCAATCATGATGTCGCCGTCACGCACATGCCGGGCGGACGCCGGGTGGCACAGGCGCAGGTCGAGGGAATCTGGTTGCGGCATGAGGCGGAGGCGAACGAATCCGCCCCCGAAATTTCCGGCCATTTCCACCCCAAGCTGCGCCTGTCGCTGCGCGGGCGGCATGTGTCGCGGCGGTGCTTCGTGGGATCGGCGACGAAGCTGATCCTGCCCGCGCTGGGTGCGCTGACCGGAGGGCTGGATGCGGGCCATGGCGAGATTCGCAAGGCGGTGGGGCCGGACGCGGCGGCTCTGGTGCCGGTCGCGGACCGATTGCTGCGCTTTCCGTTATCGTAAGGTAACGCTACGGAAAGCAGTTATTAAGCTGTTGCCGATAGGTCACATGACATGATCATTCGGCCACCTGCATCATCAAAAATCGCAGAAAAGCTGGGCTGTCTTGCCATCGCCCTGCTGTGGCAGCATAATCAATCACAGTTCCGACGCGGCAAAAAGCCGTGCGGACCAGGAGAGGATCAGAGCATGATGACTGACAAGAGTCTGTGGGTGTCCACCGCCGTGATCGCACTGGCTTTGGGGGCGTCCGCCGCCCATGCTCAGGATGAAGCCGCGCCGCAACCGGTTGCGGACGATAACAGCACCAATATCATCGTTACCGCCACCCGCCGTGCCAGCCCCCTGTCCGACGTGCCGATCGCCGTGTCCGCCGTGGGCGCGCAGGCGATGCAGAATAGCGGGGCGAGCGACATACGCACGCTGAACCAGCTGGCGCCTTCGCTGCTGGTGTCCTCTACCGGGTCCGAAGCCAATGCGTCGGCCCGTATCCGCGGCATCGGCACGGTGGGCGACAATCCGGGGCTGGAAAGCTCCGTCGCGGTGTTCATCGACGGCGTCTATCGTTCGCGCACCGGCGCGGGCCTCAACGAACTGGGTGAAATCGAGCGGGTCGAAGTGCTGCGCGGGCCGCAGGGCACCCTGTTCGGCCGCAATGCGTCGGCGGGCCTGATCAACATCATCAGCAAGGCGCCGGAAAATACATTCCACCTCAATACCGAAACAACATACGGCAATTATGATTTCTGGCGCCTGTCGGGCCGGGTCACCGGGCCGATCGCGGACGGCGTCGCCCTGTCGCTGGACGGCGTGTGGAGCAAGCGCGACGGTTTCTACACGCTGGTCGACGGCACGGGCAACAAAGTGGGCGATACCAACGACCGGAACCGCTATTTCCTGCGCGGACAGGCGTTGATCGAACCGACCGATGCGCTGTCGATCCGGCTGATCGGCGATTATACCAATCGTGACGAAAGCTGTTGCGGCGCGGCCTATATCGAGGCGCGGGAGCGGCGTCCGGCCGGTGCGGGCTATGACACGGCTCCGTTCAACCGGATCGCGGCGATCCTGGCGGGTCAGGGCAGCGTCATTCCCGCCGACCCCTATGATCGCGAATTGCATGTGACGCCGGGCCGTGACTATGTGAGCAAGCTCAAGGACTGGGGCGTGTCGGGCGAAATCAATTATGATTTCGGCGGCGCGAAGCTGACCAGCATCACCGCCTATCGCGACTACAAGTCCCGCGATTATGGGGATTATGACTATAATCGCGCCGATCTTCTCTATCGCGATCCCAACACCTATCGCCAGTTCAAGACCTTCACTCAGGAATTGCGGTTGCAGGGTTCGGCGTTCAGCGACAAGCTGGACTGGCTGGTCGGCGGCTATTACGCCAATGAACGGCTGACCTTGCAGGACAATATCCGGTTCGGCGCCGATTATGGGCGCTTTGCGGCCTGCCGCCTGATGGCGGGTGCGGGCGTGAACAGCAATTTCACGCAGCAACAGCTGATGGCGTGCGGCAGCGGCGCTGCGACCGGGGCGCTGATCACGGGGACGCAGGCGCAGCTGAATGCCGGGCTGGCCCCGGCCATCCGCGCCAGCCTGATCGCGCAGGGCGTGCCCGCGGCGCAGGCTACGGCGGTCGCCAATGCGCAGGCTTCGGCGATTTCGACCGGGCTGGGCAACGGGCTGCGCGCATTGGCGGCCATCCCCGCCGGTACGGGCGACGTCGCATCGCTCTATCGCCAGAAGAGCGAGAATTGGGCGCTGTTCACCCATAATATCGTGCATCTGACCAAGCGGCTCGATCTGACGCTGGGCCTGCGCTACACGCATGAAAGCAAGCGTTTTTCGTCCGACTTCAACAATAATAACGCGACCTGCGCGGCATTGCAGCCGGGGCTGGCGCCGATTGCCAGCAATGCGGCGCTGGGCAGCGCGGCAGCGCTGGCTGGCGGCATATTGACGCTGGGGTGCCTGGGCAATGGATCGACCAGCCTGAACGCGCTGGACCTGAACGACAGGATCAGCGACGGCGAATTTACCGGCACGGCCGTATTGTCGTGGAAGCCGATCGACGAAGTGCTGGTCTATGGCAGCTATTCCAAGGGCTATAAGGCGGGCGGTTACAATCTGGACCGGTTCCAGCTGGGGTCGACCGGCCTGAATACGGTGCCGGCCGTTTATGCGCCGCGCACGAATGCCGACGTCGCCAGCCTGCGCTTCGCCGCCGAAAAGGTCGACAGTTTCGAAGTCGGCCTGAAATATGTGCAGCCCAAATGGAGCGTCAACGTCGCCGCTTTCCGTCAGGAGTTCAAGAATTTCCAGCTGAACACCTTCAACGGCACCAGCTTCGTCGTGCAGAACATCAACGGATGCGACAGCGCGTTGTCGGCGGCGCGCACCTGCGCCAGCGGCGATGTGGGACCGGGCCTGATCAGTCAGGGCGTGGAACTGGAAGCGAGCGTCAGCCCGGCGCGCAATTTCCGCGTTTCGGGCGGCGCGACCTATGCCCGCGCCAAATTCGCCAACCGGCTGGTCGGCAGCGGCGACGGCAGCGTGCCGTTGGACCCGGCGCTGTTCCTGCTGCCCGGTTCCATCAACAGCAACGCGCCCAAGATGGTGACGACCGCCAGCATGGCATGGACGCCGGACATCGGGTCGACAGGCCTGTCCGCGCTCTTCTACGTGGACGGGCGCATGACCAGCGACTTCAACACCGGGTCTGACCTGTTCCCCGAAAAGAAGCAGGACGGGTTTGCCGTGTTCAACGCCCGCGTCGGCATTCGCGGACCGCAGCAGCGCTGGTCGCTGGAATTCTGGGGCCAGAATATCTTCAATCAGGATTATACCCAGGTCGCCTTCTCCAGTCCGCTCCAGTCGAGCAGCCCGGCGACGTCGACCACCGGGCAGTTCGCACTGGGCGCGCCGATGGCGAACCAGCTGATTTCGGCCTATCTGGCCGAACCGCGCACCTATGGCATCACTTTGCGCGGGAGTTTCTAGGACGGTCGCCATTCCGTTCTGGCGGCCTGCAAATGGCGCTTTTGCGTGCTTCCGGTGCTCACCTACTTTTAGTAGGCTGCACTCCGGGTCACACAAAAGCACCACTTTCGTCACGCCATCTCCTGAATGGCGATCCGCCCTAGTTTGAAGAATTGCGGAGCATACCGCGCCCGCTCGCCGGAACGGGGCGAGCGGGGGATGGCCTTTCCCCGAACAGGGCCGTGCCGACGCGAATATCGGTCGCGCCCAGCATGATGGCGGTTTCATAATCGCCAGACATGCCCATCGACAGGCGCGGGAGGCCCTCTTCCCGCGCCATTTTTGCGAGCAGGGCAAAGAAGGGCGCGGCCTCCACATCGGCGGGGGGCACGCACATCAGGCCCAGCAGCGGAATGTCGGCGGCGCGCGCGGCGGCGATCAGCGCAGGCGTGTCGGCAATGGCGCAGCCACCCTTCTGATCTTCCGCCCCGATATTGACCTGAATGAAGCAGGGAATGCGCTTGCCCGCCGCGTCCATCGCCTTGGCCAGCGCAGTCAGCAGCGACGGGCGGTCGAGGCTGTGGATCACGTCGAACAGGCCGACCGCGTCGGCGGCCTTGTTCGATTGCAGCTGGCCGACCAGATGCAGTTCCACCCCTGAAAATTCTTCGCGCAGGGCGGGCCATTTGCCCTCAGCCTCCTGCACGCGATTTTCGCCGAAGACGCGCTGCCCGGCGTGGAGCAACGGGCTGATGGCATCGGCATCATGGGTTTTCGACACGGCGATCAGGTTGATGTCGTCCGCGCCGCGATTCGTCAGGCGGGCGGCGCGGCCGATCTGTTCGCGCAGGTCGGCGAGACGGGCCGCCGCTTCGATAAGGCTGTCTGTGGTCATGCGCGCTGCTATAGGCGATGGCCATGTCCAATCGCC
This sequence comes from Sphingobium sp., assembly GCF_048594625.1. Lineage (GTDB taxonomy): Bacteria > Pseudomonadota > Alphaproteobacteria > Sphingomonadales > Sphingomonadaceae > Sphingobium. The sequence goes on along the minus strand of NZ_JBMDWL010000029.1, from coordinate 24,971 downwards.
ACCGCAAAAAGCTGCCGCGAAAGATGGCGCGTCCTCTGCCTCTGACCCTGCCCCTGCTGTGGCTGATGACCGATGAGCGGGTGACGGACGCGGCGTTGCTGGCGGCGGCCGCGCGGCTGCCCAAGGGGAGGGCTGGCATCGTGTTTCGCCATTATCGCAGCGCGCCGGATGTGCGGCGCGCGCTGTTCGACGGGTTGCTGGCGATTGCGCGGCGACGGCGGCTGGTGCTGGTGCTGGCGGGTGATGCGCGGATGGCGGCGGCGTGGAGGGCCGATGGGGTGCATGGCGACGGGTATCGGGTCACACGGCCGTTGCTGCGCAGCCGCGCCGTGCATGATGCGCGCGAAGCCGTGGCGGCGAGCGGCGCCGACCTCTGCTTCGTATCGCCACTGTTCCCGACGCGGTCGCATCCGGGTGCGGGGGCGCTGGGCCGGGTGCGTTTTGCGGCGCTTGCGCGGCGGGTCGATGCGCCGGTGATGGCGCTGGGCGGCGTCCGGCGCGGGCATCGGCGGTCGCTGCGGGGCATGGGCGCGGCGGGCTGGGCGGCGATCGACGGATTGACCTGATAAACCAGTCTGTTCGATTCTCGACAGGCGCGACCCGAACGGCCTGGGATCAGTTCCAGTCGACCCGCGTCCAGCCGCGCTGCGCCGCCAGTTTCGCCAGCGGCTTATGCGGGTTGCTGGCAAAGGCGATGTCGGCAAATTCCAGCATCGGCGCATCCGACACATGGTCCGAATAGGCGCGAATATGCGCCTGTGTCCGGTCGATCGCCTCGGCCGCCATCCACGCCTTGATCATGCGCAGCTTGCCGGTGTCATAGCAATTTTCGCCCGCGATTTTGGCGCGGACATAGCGCAGATCCTGACTGAGATGATCGGTCGCGATGACCGCGTCGAAACCCAGCCGCCGGGCGATCGGTTCCACATACAGGCGATAGGAGGCGGTGGCGAGGACGAGGCGATAACCGTCGGTGCGGTCCTGCGCTATTTGCGCCACGGCCCCTGCGCGCAGGTTGTTTGCGATCACCTTGTCCGCATAGCTTTCGACATGGGGCATCAGTTTCGCCCGTTCGACATTGAAGCCGATCATCAGCGCCTGATTGAGTTCCTTCAGCCGCTGGCGCGTGATGAGCTTCATCACATAGGCGAGCATCAACAGGATGACGCAGGGGAAAAGCACCAGCCGCCAAGGGGCCATGCGGCGCGCGACATGCATCAGGAAGCCGGTATAGGTGCCGCTGAACGTCACCGTGCGGTCCATGTCGTAGATGGCCAGCCTATATTCTGTCATGCCGTATCCGAAACTTTTGCCCGTGCCCTTCGTTCTGGCTTGGCGATGGGCCGTTTCGGCTTGCCGTGCAACCGATAATGGACCAGTAATCCCATCGCATGAACAAAGCCGCCGATCTGACAGAGGATAATCGCGACGGCAGCAATGTGGTCCGGCTTTCCGGATCGCTTGCCATCGCCTGCCTTGGCACGCTGCCCGAACGGCTGGATGCCATTTACGGCCCGGTCGATGCCATCGACCTGGCCGGGGTCGATCATATGGACACGATCGGGGCATGGACCGTGCATCGTGCGGTCAAGCGGCTGAAATGCGACATCAGCGGCGCGAGCGATGACGCCCGCCGCCTGATCGACGCGGTGGCAGAGCTGGACGAACCCGTGCCGATCCGGCCCGATCATGTCCACCCCATGCGCCGCGTGGTCGGGCAGATCGGCGAAGCGGTCTGCGCATCGGGCACGACGCTGGTCGGGCTGCTCGGTTTCTTTGGCGCGACCCTGTCCGCCAGCTGGAGCGTCATTCGCCAACCGCACCGTTTCCGCCTGAACGCGGTGGTGCAGCGGTTCGAAGTGGTGGGCGTGTCGGCGCTGGGCATTATCGGCCTGATGAGTTTCCTGATCGGCATCGTTATCGCCCAGCAAGGTTCGGTGCAGCTGCGCCAGTTCGGTATGGAGATGCTGACGATCAATCTGGTCGGTCGCCTGACTTTCCGCGAACTGGGCGTGCTGATGACCGCGATCATGGTGGCGGGTCGGTCCGGTTCCGCCTTTGCCGCGCAGCTGGGCACGATGAAGCTGACCGAAGAGGTCGACGCCATGCGGACCATCGGCGTGTCGCCAATGGAGGCGCTGGTGCTCCCGCGTACCTTGGCAGTCGTTGTGATGATGCCGTTGCTGGGATTCTATTCCTCCATCGTGGCGGTGATCGGCGGCGGATTCCTGTGCGCGGTGGCGCTGGAAATTCCGCCCATCACCTTCGTCCAGCGGCTGCGCGAAGTGGTGCCGATCACCGACCTGTGGGTCGGCCTGATCAAGGCGCCGGTATTCGGCATCATCATCGCCCTGTCGGGCTGTTTCCAGGGGATGCAGGTCAAGGCCAATGCCGAGGAAGTCGGGCTGCGCACGACGGCTGCGGTGGTGCAGGCGATCTTCCTTGTCATCGTGATCGACGCCTTTTTCGCGGTGTTCTTTACCTGGGTGGGGTGGAACTGATGAGCGAAGAGGAGATTCGCGAGGAAGAACGTGTCGATGCCGCCGTGGAACGCGGCGACATCGCCATTTCCGTGCGTGGGCTGCGCAACAGTTTCGGCGACCAGATCATCCATGACGGGCTGGATCTGGATGTGCGCAAGGGTGAGATATTGGGCGTGGTCGGCGGATCGGGCACCGGCAAGTCGGTACTGATGCGCACGATCATCGGCCTTCAGACGCCGGACGCAGGCGATATTCACGTGTTCGGCGAATCGATGGTCGGGCGGCTGGATGACGAGGCGCTGGCGATCCGCAAGCGGTGGGGCGTGCTGTTTCAGGGCGGCGCGCTGTTTTCGACGCTGACGGTGGCGGAAAATGTCGAAGTGCCGATCCGCGAATATTATCCCAATATCGGCGCGGAACTGCGCGATGAAATCGCCGCGTACAAGATCCGCATGACCGGCCTGCCGACCGAAGCCGGTCCCAAATATCCGGCCGAACTGTCAGGCGGGATGAAGAAGCGCGCCGGTCTGGCCCGTGCGCTGGCGCTGGACCCGGACCTGCTGTTTCTGGACGAGCCGACGGCGGGTCTGGACCCCATCGGTGCGGCGGCGTTCGACGATCAGACGCGCAAGTTGCAGCAGACGCTGGGCCTGACCGTCTTCCTCATCACCCATGATCTCGATACGCTGTATTCCATCTGTGATCGGGTGGCGGTGCTGGCGGACAAAAAGGTGACGGCGGTGGGCACCATCGACGAATTGCTGGCCACCGATCATCCGTGGATTCAGGAATATTTCAACGGCCCGCGCGGCCGGGCCGCCACAGCGGCGGTATCGCGCGAAAAGGGTCGTGACCATGCAGAGGCGGCGCAGGGGCCGTCGGACGGAAGGCGATAGGATATGGAAACCCGCTCCAATCATGTGCTGGTGGGCGCAGTCACATTGTTGCTGCTGGCCGCGATCATGGCCGCCGCCTTCTGGTTCTCACGCATTTCCGATGGTGAGAACAAGGAATATGACATCTTCTTCAAACAGTCGGTCAACGGGCTGGCAAAGGGGTCGAGCGTCAATTATTCGGGCGTGCCATCGGGCAAGGTCGAAAAGATCGAGCTGTGGAAGCGCGATCCCAGTTTCGTGAAGGTCCGCATTTCGGTGAAGGACGGCACGCCGGTATTGCAGGGTACGACCGCGACGATCGCGGGCGTCGGCTTTACCGGGGTGAGCGAAGTGGTGCTGGACGGCGCGGTCAAGGGCGCGCCGCCCATCGCCTGCCCCGCTGAAAATCCGCTGGCCGCCTGCCCCGATGGGGTGCCCGTGATCCCGACCAAGCCGGGTGCGCTGGGCGAATTGTTGAACAATGCGCCGCAGCTGCTGGAACGTCTGTCGACGCTGACCGAACGGCTGACCGAATTGCTGAACGACAAGAATCAGCAGTCGATCGCGGGCATACTGGCCAATGTCGAGCGGGTGTCGGGCGCACTGGCCGATCGCAGCCCTGAAATCGCTGCGACGCTGGCCGAAGCGCGGATCGCCGTGCAGCGCACCGGCGTTGCCGTCGAACAGATCGGCAAGCTGGCCGCGACCACCGACGCCATGCTGAACGACGAAGGCAAGCCGTTGATGGCCGACCTGCGCAAGAGCGTGCAGGCCGCGACCCACAGCATCGAGACGCTGGACAAGACCATCGGCGAAGCCCAGCCGGGCGTGAAGGCGTTCAGCACGCAGACCATGCCGGAGGTCAATCAGCTGGTGAAGGATCTGCGCGAGATGTCCCGATCCTTCCGCGGCGTTGCCGAAAAACTGGATCAGCAGGGCGCCGGATCGCTGGTCGGATCGCCCAAGCTGCCGGACTATAAGCCATGATGGGAAAGATGCGGACCATGTTCCATGTGAAACATAAGAGCGCGCTGATGGCGCTGGCGGCTATTGTGATGCTGCCTGGTTGCGTGTCATTCGGGGCCAAGCCGCCGACGCAGTTGCTGACGCTGGACGCGGCGCAGAAGGTGCCCTCCGGTGCGGCACGGGTCGCAGGCGATGGGCGCACGCTGGTCATCGCCGACCCCGAAGCGCCCAAGATGCTGGATACGGTGCGGGTGCCGGTGCAGACCGGGCCGACATCGGTCGCCTATGTGACGAAAGTGCAATGGGCCGATACGCCGCGACACCTGTTCCGTCGCCTGCTGGCCGAAACCATTTCGGCGACGACCGACCGGGTGGTACTGGATGCGGGCCAGTTTTCGGGCGATGGCGGGCAGCGGCTGGGTGGTGAGCTGGTCGCGTTTATGGTGGATGAGGCAAGCCATAGCGCCGTTGTGACCTATGACGCGGTGCTGACTACGCCTAACGGCGTGGCGCTGGCGCGGCAGCGTTTTACCGCCAGCGCGCCGGTGAATGGAAAGATCGAGGCGACGACCGTGGGCGCGCCGATCAATGCGGCGGCCAACAAGGTTGCAGCGGACGTTGCGGCATGGGCCGCGGCGGTCAAGGAATAGGACTTCCGCCTCCCCCCGGCACCGGGCCAGGGCAGGCCTTTTCGATTAGAGCATGATCCGTTCACAATGAATCGGATCATTCTCTATTTTTTTCGCGTTTTCCAAAGCCAGCAGATGACGCCATCCGCTGTGAAAATGCTCCAGAGCATGCTGCGTTGAATCTAACGCACTATGCGTGCTCCAGTTGTTTGTTACCGCATCGTTATATGCGCAAAACCAGTTCCCACTTTTGCGCATCGTGCTCTAGTTCAGGCTCTTGCTGGCCTGTTCGGTCACGTCTTTCGACAGGCCCGGTTCGGACAGAATGCGCTGAAGTTCGGTGCGCATCATCGTGGCGTGTCCTTCCTCAAAACGTTTCCAGCGACCCAGCGGCGGGACGAGGCGTGCGGCGGTCTGCGGGTTCAGCTTGTCCAGCGCGATGATGATGTCGGCGATCAGGCGATAGCCCTTCCCCGATCTATGGTGGAAAGCCCACTGATTGCCGGCAAAGGCACCGAAGAGCGAACGCACACGGTTGGGATTGGCCAGCGTGAAATCCTTATGCTGACCCAGCTGCTCCACCAATCCGACGGTATCGGGATGGAAAGCGAAGGCCTGCGTCTGGAACCATTTGTCCAAAGTCAGTGCGTCGGCGCTGTAGCGGTTATAGAAAATGTCGAGCGCAGCCTCCCGTTCCGGGCTGGTGCCGTTGGCCAATGTGCCCAGCGCAGCCTGACGCTCCGTCATATTATCGGCTTCGTCAAACTGGGCGAAGGCAATGGCGGGGCCGTCCGGCGCGCCCGATGCGACCAGATAGTGAAGCGCGGTGTTGCGCAATTTACGCGCGCCCTTCGCGCTGGGCGACAGGGCGAAGGCGTTGGCCTTCGTCCTGGCATGGATGTCACGCCAGAACGGCTCCAGTTCCGCGCCGATCCGATGCTGGAGCGCGTCGCGGGCGGCGTGAATGGCGTCAGGATCGACGACGCGCATCTGATCGCCCAGATAAGCTTCGCTGGGCAGGCGGATAGCTTCCGCGACGAAGGCGGGATCGAGCGACGGATCGCCGATCGTGTTGCGCACGGCGTCGATGACGGCGCCGTCGTCCACCTGCTGCCCGGCGATGCGGCCGATCAGCACATTGACCATCAGCTGCTGCATCGCTTCATAACGGGCGAAGGGATCATCGTCATGGACTGAAAGAAAGGCGAGATCGGCCTGACTGCGGTTGGTTTCCATGATGACCGGGGCGGAAAATCCGCGGTTGATCGACAGGATGGGCGGCTGGGCGAAACCGGTGAAGGTGAAGCTCTGCTGCGCGTCCGTCAGCATCAGCAGTTCATCGCCATGATGCGCGCCGGTGCTGGCATCGAACAGCGCGGTGCGCAGCGGGATGGCCATGGGATATTTGTCGGGCTGGCCGGGCGTGGGCGGGATGGTCTGTTCCAGCGTCAGTTCGACCGTCTGAGTGGCCGGATCGTGGCGCATCAATGCGCGGACCTGAGGCGTGCCCGCCTGTTCGTACCAGCGGCGGAACTGGGTAAGGTCGATCGCCCCGCCCTCCTCCATCGCCAGCACGAAATCCTCGCAGGTGGCAGCTTCCCCATCGTGCCGGTCGAAATACAGGTCGGTGCCCGCCCGAAATCGTTCGGCGCCGAGCATCAGGGCCATCATGCGAATCAGTTCCGCGCCCTTATTATAGATGGTCGCGGTATAGAAGTTGCTGATTTCCATATAGGATTCAGGGCGGACGGGATGGGCGAGCGGTCCGCTGTCCTCCTGAAACTGGCCAGCGCGCAGGATGCGGACATCCTCTATCCGCTTCACCGCATGGCTGCCCATGTCGGCGGAGAAATTCTGATCGCGGAATACGGTGAAGCCTTCCTTCAGACTCAGCTGGAACCAGTCGCGACAGGTGACGCGATTGCCCGACCAGTTGTGGAAATATTCATGCGCCACCACCCCTTCCACACCGTCATAATCGATGTCGGTCGCGGTTTCAGGGTCGGCTAAAATATAGCGTGAATTGAATATGTTGAGGCCTTTATTCTCCATCGCACCGAAATTGAAATCGGCCACGGCGACGATATTGAACACGTCCAGATCATATTCGCGGCCATAGACACGCTCGTCCCAAGCCATGCTGTTCTTGAGCGCCTGCATCGCATGATCGGTGCGGGGCAGATCGGATTCGCGGACCCAGATGCCGAGTGCGACGTCCCGTCCGCTCATCGTGACAAAACGGTCGGCATTGCAGGACAGGTCGCCCGCTACCAGCGCGAAGAGATAGCAGGGCTTGGGAAAGGGATCGTTCCAGAGCGCCCAGTGGCGACCATCGTCAAGGTCGCCCTGTTCGATCGGATCGCCATTTGCCAGCAGGATCGGAAAGCGCGCCTTGTCCGTCGTCATGCGCACGCTGTAGCGGGACAGAACGTCAGGCCGATCAGGGAAGAAGGTGATGCGGCGGAACCCTTCCGCTTCACATTGGGTGCAAAGCAGGCCGCCGCTGGCATAGAGGCCCATCAGCTTGCTATTGCCTTCGGGCGTCAGCTCCACCAGCGTTTCGACGCTGTGGGCGGTGCCGGGAAGTGCAACGATCAGCGCGCCTGCCTCCAGATGCCATTCGTCCTGCGCCAGCGAACGGCCATCGACACATACGGCCAGCGGCACGATGCCGTCGCCGTCCAGACGCAGCGGCCGGTCATGATCGCCATTTCGGCTAACCGACAGGGTGGCGCGAACGGTGGTGCGTGCAGGATCGAGATCGAAGTCCAGCGCAATGTCGGGGACCAGCCAGTCGGGCGGACGATAGTCCTGACGATGGATGACGGCAGGTGCAGCGGCATTGGTGGAAAGCATATCGGCCATGCCCCCAAATTAAGGAGCATGGGATAAAAAGACCAGCGGTAGTTGAGACGGTAAAGTCTCTAACTTCACGCGTGTGAGCGCAGCAAGTTCAGATGCGCTCGCCCGACAGACGCTGACACAGCATGTCCAGCTGATCGAGGTTGGAGTAGCGCAGCGACAACGTGCCCCCTGACGATCCGCCTTCATGGGTGATGTCGACGCGCAGGCCCAAAATATCGGCCAGATGCTGTTCCAGGGCCGCAATGTCGGGGTCTTTGTCCCCTGATGCAGGGCGGCTGGCGCCACTGCGGGCAGTCGGAACACCCGCCCCCGTTTTCACGCGGCGGACTAGCTGTTCGGTATCGCGGACCGACAGCCCCCTATCCTCCACCTGCTGCGCCAGCTTTTCACAGTCTGGCACACCGATCAGGGCACGGGCATGGCCCATGCTGATCCGGCTTTCCATCACCTGCTGCTGCACCGGTTTCGGCAGGTCGAGCAGGCGCATCAGATTGGCCACATGGCTGCGCGACTTGCCGACGATGCGGCCGAGCGCTTCCTGGCTATGGTGAAATTCAGCGATCAGCTTGCGATAGGCTTCCGCTTCTTCGATCGGATTGAGGTCTTCGCGCTGGATATTTTCGATGAGCGCGACTTCCAGCGTTTCCTGTTCATCAAAATCGCGGACGATGGCAGGGATGCGGTGCAACTGTGCGCGTTGCGCCGCGCGCCAGCGGCGCTCACCCGCGATGATCTGAAACCCGCCGCCGTGGGCCCGCACGATGATTGGCTGGATGACGCCGCGCTTGGCAATGCTTTCCGCCAGTTCCTGAAGCGCGCCGTCGTCGAAATGGCGGCGTGGCTGTTCGGGATGGGGCTGGATCAGGGCGACTTCGATGCTCTGTACCGCCTTGCCATTGGCGACGGGCGTCGCGGGGGCTGCGGCTTCTTCGCGCGGGACATCGCCCAACAGGGCGGACAGGCCACGGCCCAGACCATGGGGACGCTTGGCGGCCATTTTCGGCTTATCGGTCGTTTCGTCGCTCAAGCGGCAACCTCCTGTCGGGGCAGGCGCGCAATCAGTTCGCGCGCCAGACGCATATAGGCTTCGGACCCCGGACAACGGAAGTCGTAGATGAGGGCCGGCACGCCATGGCTGGGCGCTTCGGACAGGCGCACATTGCGCGGAATGACGGTGGAAAAGACCAGATCGCCAAGGCAGGCGCGCACATCGTCGGCCACCTGATCGGTCAGGCGATTGCGGCGGTCATACATGGTGAGCGCCACGCCCATGATCGACAGGCCGGGGTTGAAGCGACCGCGAATGCGCTCCACCGTCTGGAGCAGCTGCGACAGCCCTTCGAGCGCGAAAAATTCGCACTGGAGCGGGACGAGCAGCGATTGCGCCGCCACCATGGCATTGATGGTCAGCAGGCCCAGCGACGGCGGGCAGTCGATCAGGCAGATGTCCCAGCGGCCCGGCTGGGCTTCATCCAGCACGCGAGCGAGGCGATGGGTGCGTTCTTCATATTCGATCAGTTCGATTTCCGCCCCGGACAGATCCTGCGTGGCGGGAACCAGATCGAGTTTGGGGACGCGGGTCGAAATGATCGTGTCGTCCAGTGCGCAATTGCCGACCAAGAGGTCGTAGCTCGACTGGGCACGGTCGGCATGGGCGACGCCAAGGCCAGTAGAGGCGTTGCCTTGCGGATCGAGATCGACCAGCAACACGCGCAGCCCGGTCGCCGCAAGGCCGGTGGCAAGGTTGATGGCCGTCGTGGTCTTACCCACGCCGCCCTTCTGATTGGCGATGGCGATGCGGATCATCCTCGACCTTTCTTCTTGCCAGCGGCGGGTGTCAGGCCCCTTGCGATGATCAGGGCGCTATCGGCGTCCGTTACGCTCGGTTCCACGTGAAACACACCTTGCCATGCCGGGCGCGCCGCCTCCAGTTCATTTTGCGCATTTCGTCCTTTTGGCAGCACCCAGACGGTCCTTTTATCCGACAGGTGCAGCGCGGACGTCAGCAATTTGGGCAAGGGCGCATAGGCGCGGGCGCTGATGACCGCAGCCTTCGTCGCTGGCACCGTTTCTACCCGGCCGCCGAAAATGCGGGCATGGCCAAGGCCAAGATCGGCGATGACATGGTTGAGAAAATCGATCCGCTTGCGCCGCGATTCCACCATCATCATCGGCCGATCGACCAGACAGGCGATGACGATGCCGGGCAGGCCAGCCCCGGAACCGAGGTCGATCCAGTCGCGGCCGTCATCGTCGCTGGCATGGATCAGCAGCTGAGCGGAATCGACGATATGGCGCACCCAGATATGCGGGCGGGTCGATTCCGCGATCAGATTCTGCTCATCCATGGCGGACAGCAGGGTTGCGACATAGCGTTCCAGCTTCGCCCAGCTGTCGGGCGACACATCGAACTGCGCCTGAAGCCAGGCGCGGGCTTCGTCTTCGGTCACGCAGCCACCCGGCGGACATGAACGAGAATGGCGGCGAGCGCGGCCGGCGTAATGCCACGAATACGGCTGGCAGCGGCGAGCGTATCGGGACGGGAGGCGTCCAGTCGTTCGATCATTTCGGTGGAAAGACCCCCAATGGCGTGAAAATCGAAATCGGCCGGGATGATGACCCGTTCTTTGCGGCGCAGTTCGGCGATCTCCGCATCCTGCCGCTGGAGATAGGGCGCGTAATGCGCATCTTCCAGTATCTCCGCGCGCAGGTCTGCCGGGGCGGCCAGCAGAGTGGGCGCGAGGGTGCAGATCAGGTTGCGGTCGACTTCGGGGAAGCGCGCCCATTCGAACAGGCTGCGGCGGGCGCCATCCTGTCGCACGGCGGCACCGGCGCGCGCCATTTCGCTGGCGGTTTTAACAACGGCCAATTCGGATTCGATCTGCATACGCAGTTCATGCCGGTGCGCGAAGCGGGCGGCGCGATCAATGCCGATGACGCCATGGGCAAGGCCGATAGGACCGAGCCGTGTTTCCGCATTGTCGGCGCGCAGGCGCAGGCGATATTCGGCGCGCGCTGTGAGCATGCGATAGGGTTCGGTGACGCCCTGAAGGACGAGATCGTCGATCATCACGCCGATATAGGAGCTGGCGCGATCGAGGATCATCGGCGCTTCGTTGCGGGCGCGGGCGGCGGCATTGATCCCGGCGATCAGGCCCTGCGCCGCGGCTTCCTCATAACCGGTCGTGCCGTTTATCTGACCCGCGCAGAAGAGGCCGGGCAGCTGACGCACCTCCAGCGAGGCGTCGAGCGCGCGCGGATCGACATGATCATATTCCACCGCATAGCCGGGCACGGCGATTTCCACCTGCTCCAGTCCGGGCATGGAGCGGACCATCGCGACCTGAACATCGGTGGGGAGCGAGGTGCTGATCCCGTTGGGATAGACGAGGTGATCGTCCAGCCCCTCCGGCTCCAGAAAAATCTGGTGGCCGTCGCGATCGCCAAAGCGCAGCACCTTGTCCTCGATCGAGGGGCAATAGCGTGGGCCCCTGCCCTCTATCGCGCCGCTGAACAGGGGCGATCGGCCAAGGCCATCGCGGATGATGGCGTGGGTCGCATCATTGGTGCGGGTGATGGCGCAGGCGAGCTGAGGCAGTATGCGGGCAGCGGTGAGCGGAGACATGGTCCAGCCTTCGCCATCCGACGGCTGCGTTTCCAGTCGTGCCCAGTCGATGGTGCGGCCGTCGAGACGCGGCGGGGTGCCGGTCTTGAGCCGGGCGATCGGCAGGCCGATGTCGCGCAGCTGGACGCCAAGCGTGGTGGCGGCGCGTTCGCCGACCCGGCCGCCAGTTTCGCGTTCGTCGCCACGGAAGAGTTTGCCGCCCAGGAAGGTGCCGGTCGCCAGCACGACCGATGCGGTGGCGATGGTACGGCCGTCGGCCAGAGCGACACCGGCGACGGCGCCCTGTTCGATCAACAGGCTGGCGGCTTCGCCCTCTACGATGTCGAGGCCGGATTGCGCATCCAGCATCCGATGGATGGCGGCGCGATAGCGTTTGCGGTCGGCCTGGACGCGTGGCCCCTGAACGGCGGCGCCCTTGCTGCTGTTGAGCATGCGATAATGGATGGCAGCGGCATCGGCGGCGCGGCCGATCAGTCCGTCCAGCGCATCGACCTCGCGGACGAGATGCCCCTTGCCCAGACCGCCGATCGCCGGGTTGCAGGACATGGCGCCGACCGTGTCGCGCGCGAAGGTCAGGAGCGCGACCGACGCGCCCTTGCGCGCAGCCGCCGCTGCGGCCTCGCAGCCGGCATGGCCGCCACCGACCACGATCACATCATAGCGTTTTTGCATGGCCGCCCCTTAACAGATTCAGGGGGGTGTGGTCAAAAGCGTTCCACGTGGAACAGCGGCTATTTGCCGATGCAGAAGCCCGAAAAGAGACGGTCGAGCATATCCTCCGTCCCGGCCTGTCCGGTGAGCGCGTCGATGGCGTGGCGGGCAAGGCGCAGATCTTCGGCAATGACGAGCAGGTCGGTGGTCGAACCGGCGGCCTGAAGATGGGTGAGCAGCTGGCCCACATGATGCCGTTGCCGGGCGTGAAGGGCATAGTCGCCCTCCCCCGGCAGCCGCGACGCGGCGCGATCCTGCAACAGGGCGATGAGGGCGCCGATGCCCTGCCCCGTCCGGGCGGACAGAGCAAGGCCGGGCCGATCGGCATCCGCGCGATCACTCTGAGCCGCGATCAATATGGCGTCGGCGCGCGGCAGATCGTCGGGGTCGCCCAGCCATAATATGATGTCGGCGGCATCCAGCGCCGCGCGGGCGCGATCCATACCGATGGCTTCGATGGCGTCGGCAGTGTCGTCACGCAGGCCCGCCGTGTCCGTGAAGAGGAAAGCTGTGCCGCCGATCGCCGCCGGCACCTCAATCCGATCGCGGGTCGTGCCCGCAATGTCGGATACGATAGCGGCATCTCTGCCAACCAGCGCGTTGAGCAGGGTCGATTTGCCCGCATTGGGCGGCCCGGCCAGCACGACGCGGACGCCATCGCGCAACCGTTCGGCCGCCGGCGCGGACAGGATGGTCGCCACGTCGCGGGCGAGGTCGGCTATGCCCGTGCCGATCCGCCCTTCTATCGCGGCGTCGGGGACGTCATCCTCATCGGAGAAATCGAGGGCCGCTTCGGCCATGGCGGATAGGCTCAAGAGCGTGTCGCGCCAGCCATCAATGCGACGGGAAAAATGCCCCTCCGCCATCAACAGAGCGGCCCGCCGCTGTCCCTGCGTTTCGGCGGCGAGCAGATCGGACAGCCCCTCCACCGCGTTCAGATCCATGCGGCCAAAGGCGAAGGCGCGACGGGTGAATTCCCCCGCTTCGGCGCGGCGCAGACCCGGCATCGCGGCCAGCGCATCCTCCACCGCGGCGATCACGGCGCGGCCGCCATGGCAATGGAGTTCGGCCATATCCTCCCCCGTCACGGTCGCGGGTCCGGGCAGCCATAGCAGCAGAGCACGGTCGAGCGGACCGCCGTCGCGCGGATCTTTCAACAGGGCGAGGCTGGCGGTGCGCGGCGCGGGCAGGCGGCGGGCCAGCGCATGCAGCGCCGAACCAGCGGCCGGACCGCTGACTCTTATCACGCCGATCCCGGCGGGCGGCGCGCCGCTGGAAAGGGCGAAGATCGTATCGCCGCGCAGGTCGGTCACGCAGCTTATTTCTTGTCGCTGCCGCCGGACATGCCGGACAGGCCGACATTCATCATTTGCTGGAACAGGCGCATGCCAGCATCGCCAAGGGGCGAGAAGCTCTTGAACAGGGTTTCCATCTGCTCGACGCTGCCCACCCCATCGAAGCTGTCGAGCATGGTCTTGATATATTTGTCATGGATGGGCGTGACGTCGGGCAGGCCTAGAAAGGCGCGCGCTTCGGCCGGGGTGCAGTCCACATCGACGGTTACTTTCATGTCCTGGCCTTCCCTGTTCGGCATATCCATGCTGGCTTGCGTCGTCATGCCGCAAATGGCCGTCGAAACGCAAATTTTTAAACGACACAAGCGGTTGCACCCCGTCTGGGAACGGCCAATATGCGCAACATCTTTCCAGCAAAAAGGAATCCGGCATGGGCGATTTCACCCCTATCAACACGTTAGAGGGCGACGGGCGGTTCGACGCCTATGTCGCGCAGCCAGAGGGCGAAGCGACCGCGGCCATCATCGTTATCCAGGAAATCTTCGGCGTGAATGAAGGCATTCGCCGCAAGTGCGACAGCTGGGCCAAGGCAGGCTATCTGGCGATCGCGCCGGACCTGTTCTGGCGGATCGCGCCGCATATCGAACTGGATGCCGACGTGCCCGAAGAGATGCAGCAGGCGCTGGATTATATTCCCCGCTTCGATCAGGATCAGGGTGTTCGCGATCTGGAAGCCACCATCAAGGCGGCGCGGGCGAAGCTGACCGGCGGGGCGAAGGTCGGGCTGGTCGGCTATTGTCTGGGTGGCCGGGTGGCTTTCATGACCGCATGCCGGACCGATGGCGACGCCTTTGTCGGCTATTATGGCGTGGGCATCGACGGGCTGCTGAACGAACAACATGCGATCGGCAAGCCGACCATGTTGCATATCCCGACGCAGGACGGATTCGTGCCCGCCGAAACACAGGCGAAGATGCATGAGGGGCTGAAGGATAATGCCCATGTCACCTTGTATGATTATGAGGGGCTGGACCATGGCTTTGCCGCTGAAATGGGCAATCGCCGGGTCGAGGATGCCGCACAGCTGGCAGACCGGCGCACCGCCGATTTCTTTGCCGAGCATCTTGCCTGATGTCGGGCGCATGGCGGATGGTGGCCCAGAGCCATGGCGGGCCGGAGGTTATCGCGCGGGAGGATTTCGATCCGGGCCGACCGGGTGAAGGCGAAATCCTGATCGCGCAGGATGCGATCGGCCTGAACTTTATCGACACCTATTATCGCACCGGCCTGTACCCTGCGCCGCTCCCGACGCCATTGGGGTCGGAGGGCGCTGGCCGGGTCGAGGCGGTGGGACCGGGCGTGACCGATTTCGCCGTGGGCGATGTGGTGGGATGCGCCAGCGGGCTTGGTTCCTATGCCACGCACAGGATCGTGCCCGCCGACCGGGTGGTGCGGATTCCGCAAGGCGTGTCGACGCAGGATGCCGCAGCCATGATGCTGAAGGGCATGACCGCCTGCTATCTGGCGGAAGACATGATCGCGCTGAAGGCCGGGCAGGTCGCGCTGGTCCATGCGGCGGCGGGTGGCGTGGGTTCGGTGCTGGTCCCATGGCTGCGCGACAAGGGCGTGATCGTGATCGCGCACAGCGGATCGGCGGAGAAGGCAGCCAGCGTGGAGGCCGACCATAGCCTGCACGGATCGTTCGACGATCTGGCAAAGGCGGTACGCGACCTGACCGACGGCGCGGGGGTCGAAGTGGTCTATGACGGCGTGGGCAAGGATAGCTGGGCCGCGTCGCTGGCGAGCCTGAAGCGGCGCGGCCTGCTGATCAGCTATGGCAATGCGTCGGGCGCGGTGCCGCCGATCAGCCTGCTGGACCTCAGCCGCAATGGGTCGCTCTATGTCAGCCGCCCCACCCTGTTCGACTATATCGCGACGGCGGATGATCTGGCGCATACGGCCGAACGACTGTTCGACCGGATGCAGCGCGGCGTGGTGAAGGCGGTGATCGGGCAGCGGTTCGCACTGGCGGATGCGGCCGACGCGCACCGGGCGCTGGAGGCGCGCAAGACGACGGGATCGACGATCCTGATACCGTGACGGCAATGTCCGGCATGAAAAAGGGGAGCGGAACCATGCGGTTCCGCTCCCCTTTTCGTGTCGCTGTGCCGGTTCAGCCGAACAGGGTGAGAATGCCCACCTGTTGATCGATCACGCCTTCATAGATCATCTTGATCGCGACATAGACGATGACGGCAAGGCCGATATAGGCGATCCAGCGATAGCGTTCGATATATTTGGCGATGATGTTGGCGGCGATACCCATCAGTGCGACCGACAGGATCAGCCCGATGATGAGGATGCCGGGATGTTCCCGCGCCGCGCCCGCGACGGCCAGCACATTGTCGAGGCTCATCGACACGTCGGCGACGGCGACGGCCCAGGCGGCGGCTGCGAAGCTTTTGGCCGGGCGCACGCCCGATACGTCATCGTCGGTCGGATCGTCGGGCGTGTCGGCACCGCGCGCGGGGTGCAGTTCCCGCCACATTTTCCAGCTGACCCACAGCAGTAGCAGGCCACCGGCGAGGATCAGGCCGACGATCTGCATCAGTTGACTGACCACCAGCGCAAAGCCGATGCGCAGCACCAGCGCGGCGAGAATGCCGATCAGAATGACCTTTTGACGCTGGGCCGCGGGCAGGCCCGCCGCCAGCGCGCCGACGACGATGGCATTGTCGCCCGCCAGCAATATGTCGATCATCAGCACCTGACCGAAGGCGGAAAGGGCGCTGGCCGATCCTATATTGCTGAAATCATTGATGATATGCTGCCAGATTTCAGCCGGAGAGCCGATACTGTGCGCGGCCGAGGCGGCGGTGGCGAGTAAATCGAACATGGCGGGCTGCGAGCGTCCCTATGTGTAGGAAAGAAGAAAGCCGGACCATATACATGGCCCGGCTGTCGCGGCAAAATTTATGATGGATGGACGGGCGACCGGAAGGATCGCCACCCCTGTCACTGATTCATGGAATCGAAGAAATCTTCGTTGGTCTTGCTGTCCTTCATCTTGTCCAGCAGGAATTCCATGGCGTCGATGGTGCCCATCTGCATCAGGATGCGGCGCAGCACCCACATCTTGCTGAGCTTGGGCTTGTCGACCAGCAATTCTTCCTTGCGGGTGCCGGACTTGCCGACGTCCAGCGCCGGGAAGATGCGCTTGTCCGCGACCTTGCGGTCCAACACGATTTCCGAGTTGCCGGTGCCCTTGAATTCTTCGAAAATGACTTCGTCCATGCGGCTGCCGGTGTCGATCAGCGCGGTGGCGATGATGGACAGCGAACCGCCTTCCTCAATATTACGCGCCGCGCCGAAGAAGCGCTTGGGCCGCTGGAGCGCATTGGCGTCCACACCGCCGGTCAGCACCTTGCCCGACGAAGGGACGACGGTGTTGTAGGCGCGGCCGAGGCGTGTGATGGAGTCGAGCAGGATGACGACGTCCTTCTTGTGCTCGACCAGGCGCTTGGCCTTTTCGATCACCATTTCGGCGACCTGAACGTGGCGGGTGGCAGGCTCGTCGAAGGTGGACGAAACGACCTCACCCTTCACGCTGCGCTGCATGTCGGTGACTTCTTCCGGCCGTTCGTCGATCAGCAGGACGATCAGGAAGACTTCGGGATGATTGTCGGTGATCGCCTTGGCGATATTCTGGAGCATCACCGTCTTGCCGACGCGGGGCGGCGCGACGATCAGCGTGCGCTGGCCCTTGCCCTGCGGCGATACGATGTCGATGACGCGGGCCGACTTGTCCTTCTGGGTCGGGTCGCCCGGATCGAGCGTCAGCTTCTGTTCGGGATAGAGCGGCGTCAGATTGTCGAAATTGACGCGATGGCGGACGGCTTCGGGATCGTCGAAATTGACCGACACCAGCTTGGTGAGGGCGAAATAGCGTTCGCCATCCTTGGGCGCGCGGATTTCGCCGTCCACCGTATCGCCGGTGCGCAGGCCGAATTTGCGGACCTGATTGGGGGAGACGTAGATGTCGTCAGGGCCGGCGAGAAAATTCGCTTCGGGGCTGCGCAGGAAACCGAAACCGTCCGGCAGCACCTCGATCGTGCCTTCGCCCATGATCTGTTCGCCATTTTCCGCCTCCGCCTTGAGGATCGCGAACATCAGGTCCTGCTTGCGCAAGGTCGATGCGCTTTCGACGCCCAGTTCTTCCGCCAGCTGTACGAGGTCGGCAGGGGCTGTCTTTTTGAGGTCCTTAAGATGCATTGCGAGTCGGTCCGATGGCGAGAGGGTGAAGTGCGCCGGAAAAGGAAGGAAGGAAACCGGCCGCTTTGCCGGTCGAATCCCGCTCCGGACGGGCGGGTGCAGATATTGCGCGTTTAGCGATGGGACTATGCTCAAGTCAAGGCGGGAACAGCAGCAATCATGGCGGAAAATCGCGGGTCGTCCACCCCCGCAGGACGGGCTGTGCCGCTGGTGCGACGATGGCCTTTCATGCTATAACATGCGCCTATAATGTAAGGATGAGGATATGGGACCGCTTGTCGTCTCATGGGCGCCCGTGCTTGGCTTTGCGCTGGCGATGGGCGCGCCACCTTCGACCGTGCAGACGATGATGCAGGGACAGACGCCAGCGGGCGTCGCGCAGAGGGTTGCGGGCGATGACAGCGCGACCGACCCGCCCTCGTTCCTCCCCCCTTCGCTCGATCCGGATGTGCCGCCGGTGCTGGTGCGGACGGGACCGGCGCTGGACGACCGGGTGACCATTCCCATCATGATCGACGGCAAGGGGCCGTGGAACTTCATCATCGATACCGGGGCGCAGCGCACCGTCATCGCCCGCGATCTGGCGCAGCGGCTGGCGCTGCCGTCGTGGTCCAGCGTCACCATCATCAGCATGACCGGCCGGGCGGAAGCGACGACGGTCGCCCTGCCCCGGCTGGGTTTCGGCGGGACGATGATCGACGACATCGAAGCGCCGGTGCTGGAGGGCGAGGATCTGGGCGGGCCGGGGCTGTTGGGGCTGGACAGCCTGCATGCCAAGCGGGTGACGCTGAATTTCCGGACAGGGCAAATGGAAATCGCCCGCAGCGGAGCGCGGCGTCGCCTGACAACCGATCCCGACGCCATCGTGGTGGAGGCGCGGCGCCGACGGGGCCAGCTGATCCTGCTGGATTGCGAGGTCAACGGCATGCGGGTCAATGTCATGCTGGATACCGGCACCAATTTCAGCATCGGCAATTTGGCGCTGCGCGACCGGCTGATGACGAAGAAGCGCGCGCCCGCGATGCTGGAGGCGACGGTGACCAGCGTGACCGGCGGCGCCCTGACGGGACAGGTGGGGCGGATAGAGGCGGTGCGCATGGGGCGCGTCAACCTGACGCAGGTGCCGGTGCTGTTTGCCGATGCCAGCCCCTTTGCGGAACTGGGCATGCGGGACAAACCGGCGCTGTTGCTGGGGATCAGCGCGTTGCGGCTGTTCGATCGGGTGGCGATCGATTTTGGACGGGGAAAGGTCGATTTCCTGCTGCCGGATGCCAGCGCGATCGAAAAAATGCGCTTCGCTGGGAAAAGGCAGAGCGAGGGTTGAATTTGATGCGAATTAATTCACATGATTTGGTGATTAACGCCAAATGAATGGAATATCCGCGCGGTATCATTTGACATGATGTTGGAATAGCCACGGATTTCTAGGCTTTTCGAGAGTTGGCACGCCCCCTGCAATGTTGTCAGCATGATCCATGACGGGTCATCGCTGACATCCAAGGGAACGACCAACATCATGAAGACCATCGCTTTCATCGCCGCCGTCGCCGTTGCCACCGTCGCCGTTTCGGCATCCAGCACGCCCGCTTTCGCGCAGCCCCAGGGCAAGTTTGGCAGCGCCAAGGTGACCTATGACGACAAGACCGACCGCTATTGCTTCCGTGAAACCGTCACCGGATCGCTCGTGCCCGTCACCCAGTGCCAGTCGAAGGACGAATGGGCGCAGAATGGCCTGACCATCCACCACGACAAGCTCGCTGTTCAGCTGGCCCGCCGCTGATGCCATGGGCTGGCCCGGCTTTCCGTCCCCTTCCCTGTCGGTCCAGCCGGGCCGCATCGGGGAGCGGGATGGAGATGGGGGCGGCGAAGGCGCGGCCTGATCCGTCCGGCAACCCCGATCGCCGTTAGAGCCTGATCCGGTTGGATCGAATCGGATCAGGCTTTAAACGTCCTTTGTTTTTGGGACGATGCGAGCCGTCGGCTGTCCCAGCCGACTTCATCATGCTCTAGGGATTGGGCGTGGGGCGCGTTGCAGGCTGTTGTTGCTGCTGACGATTGCGATCGCGGCCCAGCACATTGTCGATCCATTGCTGGTCGATACGCGGCGGTTGTGGCCGGTCCTGTTGCGGCCGGTCGTCGGGATCGACCTCCATCTGCTGATCGTCGGGTGACGATCCATCATTGGCCTGGGGCCGGGGCCGTTCGATCGGCAGGCCATTTTCATCGACCATCATGCCCGGATCGGCGCCGCTGTCCGGGCTGCCATAATAGCTTTCCTCATCCGGTTCCAACTGCCATTCGGGCAGGGTCACCTGCGTTTCGAATTGTTCGACCGGGCGTTTGGACACCGCCACCTTCATATAATCGGCGAAGGCGCGGGCCGGGGCGCGACCGCCCTGCAACCCGCCAACGGCCTTCGCATCGTCGCGGCCCATCCACACGCCAGTGGTGATGCCGCTGGAAAAGCCGAGGAAATAGCCATCCTTGTTGCTGGTCGTCGTGCCGGTTTTGCCCGCGACCGGGCGGCCGATCTGCGCGGCCTTGCCCGTGCCGGTACTGACCGCCGTCTGCATCAGATCGGTCATGCCCGCCGCGACCCATGGGGCGACCAGCACGCGGCTGGTGTCATCCTGATGCTGGTAAAGCATCCGGCCGTCCGCCGTCGTGACCTTCGTAATGCCATAGGGCGTGACGGCGATGCCCTTGCGCGCGATCGAGGCGGCGGCGCGGGTCATGTCGATCAGGCGCACGTCCGACGGGCCCAACACCATCGAAGGATGGGTGTTGACCGGCGTGGTGATGCCGAACCGGCGCGCCATGTCGGCAACGGTCGGGAAGCCGACCTCCACGCCCAGCTTGGCCGCGACGGTGTTGATCGAATAGGCAAAGGCGGTGCGCACGTCGATGTCCCCGGCGAACCGGCCATTGGCGTTGCGCGGCGACCATCCATTGATCGTCACCGGTTCGTCGGTGACGCCGGTATCAGGCGTGTAGCCCGCCTCCAGCGCGGCCATGTAGACGAAGATCTTCCATGCCGAACCCGGCTGGCGCGTGGCGGTGGTGGCGCGATTATAGTTGGACGTCACATAATCGAGACCGCCGACCATCGCCCGCACCGCGCCATCGCGGTCGAGGCTGACCAGAGCGCCCTGCGTGCCGCCGGGCACATTGGCCTTGATCGCGGCGGTCGCGGCATTCTGCATGCCAAGGTCGATGGTGGTATAGACTTCCAGCGGTTCGTTCGGCTCATCGATCAGCAGGTCGAGCTGCGGCAAGGCCCAGTCGGTGAAGTAACGCACGCTGTTCTGCGGCGGTTCGGGCGCCATCCTGACGCTCGACAGGTCGGCCGCCGCATGTTCGGACGCCGAAATCGCCTCATTTTCCTGCATCAGGTCCAGCACCACGCCCGCGCGGCCGATGGCGGCATCAGCGTCGGCGGTGGGGGAATAGCTGGACGGGGCCTTGACCAGACCCGCGATGATCGCCGCTTCGGGCAGGCTTAGCCGCGTGGCGGGATGGCCGAAAAATTTGCGGCTGGCGGCATCGATGCCATAGGCGCCGCCGCCAAAATAGACCTTGTTAAGGTAAAGTTCGAGGATCTGGCGCTTGGAAAATTTGCGTTCCAGCGCCATCGCCAGCACCATTTCGCGGATCTTGCGCCCGAAACTGTAGCTGTTGTTGAGGAAGATGTTGCGCGTTACCTGTTGCGTGATGGTGGACGCGCCCTGCCAGCGGCGGCCGGTGCCGCGCCGTTCCAACGCGACCCATGCGGCGCGTAGCATGCCGATGGGATCGACGCCGGGATGAAGGTAGAAGCGTTTGTCTTCGGTCGACACCATCGCGTCGACCATGACTTCGGGAATCTGGTCGTAGCTCAGCCACTGGCCAAAGCTTGGCCCCAAGGACACGATCACGCTGCCGTCGGCGGCGTGGACGCGGATCATCTGACCATTGGGGGACGATTTCAGGCTGTCATAATCGGGCAGCGATTGCAGCGCGATCACGACGGCGATCACCACCGCCAGAAGGCCCGCCACCGCCGCCGCCAGGCCGATCTTCAGCCCACGCAGCGCCCATATTTTCGCGCGGCCACGCGGCGCGCTCTTTTTCTTGCTTGATCCTGCCATCTGTGCCGCCCCGGATACGCGCTATTCCCGGCCCCGGCCAGCGCAAATCATGCAATCGGCGCGGAAAAAGACCGTCGCGCCGTCCATGCGGAACGGCGCTTTACCGGCGATGAACAGGGGCTGTCCCGCGCCTTATTCCGCCCCGTCGCGTGGCTTGAAGTCCAGGCTGGCGCTGTTCATGCAATAGCGCATGCCATTGACGCCGGGACCATCGGGAAAGACATGGCCCAGATGCCCCTCGCAGGTGGCGCAGCGGACTTCGGTGCGGATCATGCCGTGGCTGGCGTCCCGAATTTCTTCCACCGCGTCGATGTCCACCGGGGCGGTGAAGCTGGGCCAGCCCGACCCGCTGTCATATTTTTCGTCTGCATCGAACAGTTCGGCGCCGCATCCGGCGCAATAATAGACGCCGTCGGCCTTGTTCCCGTTATACTTGCCGGTGAAGGCCCGTTCGGTGCCCGCTTCGCGCAGCACATGATATTGTTCGGGGGAAAGGCGATCGCGCCATTCGGCTTCGCTCAGGGTCAGCTTGTCCATGGGCGCAATATGGCGTTGCGCGACGGCCGTATCAAGTCCGTGGTCCATGCCCGTTTTTCACGCCCGTTCGCGCGCCGCCTGCCGGGCGATGGCGAGCAGTTCGTGGCGCACCATCAGGTCGCCTGTGCCCCGGCCGGAGCGCGTGGCCCGTTCCGCCTCCAGCAGGCGCTGGATCACGCGGGCTATGCCCGGCGCATCCCATGTCCGTACCTGGCGCGACACCAGCCCCTTTTCCTTCCAGAACACGGCTTTGCCCGCGGCCTCCACCGCGCCTTCCAATCGACCGCTGGTGTCGAAATCGGTGCGGATATTGGCGATCAGCATGGCGCGGGTCAGCAGCGGGCGGATGACCGATGCCATCGCCGCGCCGGTTTCCGCCATGCCGGTCAGTTCGCGATGCATGCCCTTAAGGTCGCCGCCCAGCACGGCATTGACCAGCGGGGCGACTTCGGTATCCGGATTGTCGGCGGACAGCGCGTCCAGCGCTTCGGCGGTCGCTTCGCGTGGACGGTCGGGCGCGGCGTCCAGATAGAGGATCAGCTTTTCGATCTCGCCCGTCATCAGCGCCCGGTCGCCATTGGCCAGCGCCACGATCCGCCGGGCCAGATCGGTGGACAGGCGCAGGCCGCCGTCGCGGGCGATGCCGATGGCGATCTGTTCCGATTCCCGGGCATCAGGCTGATAGGAGATACAGGCCATGACGCCCTTATGCTCCAGCGCCAGCTTGACCAGTTTCGATGTGGCCTTGAGCGCGCCCGCCACCGCGATGGCGGGATTGCCCGCCGTTTCCGCTTCCAGCAGCGCGGTGAGCGCGGGCACCGATTCATCGCCCATGCCGCTGATGCGAATCCAGCGCCTGTCGCCGAACATGGAAAAGGACGCCGCTTCGTCGGACAGGCGGGCAGGATCATCCTTCAGCGTCGCGCCGTCCAGGTCCACCCGTTCCGCCTGCGGTCCCATGGCGCGTTCCAGGCGCTTGGCCAGCGACTGGCTGCCCGCTTCGTCAGGACCGTAGAGCAGGAAGAAACGGATGTCAGCCGAAGCGCCTTGACCTGGGGCGTCCAGCGCCCGTTCGATCTGGCCGCGATTGGCCTTCAAGGATTGGCCGCCTTGCGCGAATAGAGCGCCAGCCGGGTGACGATCTGATCCGCGACCGTTTGCGACAGCCGTTCGAGCGCCGTGTCTTCGGCCGCGATGGTGGCATATTCGCTGGAGGTAACGTCGATGCCGGCGTCCGACCCGGCGGTGTCGTCCAGCAACTGCGTGCCGGTGCTTTCGTCGACCAGCTGGTAACGGGCGCGCAGCGTGCGCCGCTCGCGGGTGATGGCGGCGTCGGCGCGCAGGCCAAAGCCGCTGATATTATCGTCCAGCTTCACCACCAGTTTGTAACGCGGGCCGGAGCCGCCCTGCATGGCGGCAAGGCGATCGTTGAGCGCATTGCGCATCAGCCAGCCCGCCTTGCCCTCGATCGGTTCGACCGTGACATTACCCAGCGCCTGCGCCACCGCGCCATGCCCACCGCCGCCATAGACGGGGCGCAGCCCGCAGGCGGTGAGGAGCAACGGAACAGCGAGGAGGGGCAGGATGCGCTTCATGGATCAGACCTTTAGCGGTTCGGGCCGCGCTTGTCGAAGCCCCTTCCCGCCCCTCCGACGGATTTAGATGACGATGTTCACCAGACGGCCGGGAACCACGATGATCTTCTTAGGCGTTGCCCCGTCCAGCGTGCGCACGACATTGGGCGCGGCCAGAGCGAGTTTCTCCAGCTCGTCCTTGGGCGTATCCTTTGCCACGGTGATGGTGTCACGCAGCTTGCCCATCACCTGACAGGCGATGGTCACTTCATCCTCCACCAGCAGCGCCGGGTCGACCGCAGGCCAAGCGGCATCGGCGATCAGCCCTTCCCCGCCGATTTCCGCCCAGCCTTCTTCGGCCAGATGCGGCGTCATCGGCGCGACCAGCAGGGCAAGGCCACGGATGGCGGCGGTGCGCGATGCGGACGGCTTTGCCTTTTCGATGGCGTTCACCAATTCATATATCTTGGCGACGGCCTTGTTGAAGCCCAGCGCCTCGATATCCTTCGCCACGCCGTCGATGGTCTGGTGCAGCTTGCGGTCGAGCACCTTGTCTTGCCCCTCGGCCGACGCATCCGCTTCGCCGAACAGGCGCCAGACGCGGTTGACGAAGCGCCACGATCCTTCGATCCCCGCTTCTGTCCAGGGCAGGTCGCGTTCGGGCGGGCTGTCCGACAGCATGAACCAGCGCACCGCGTCCGCGCCATATTGGGCGATGATGTCGTCGGGATCGACGACATTCTTCTTGGACTTGGACATTTTCTCGACCCGGCCGATGGTGACGGGCGCGCCGCCTTCGACCATGATCAGGCTGTCGCCCTGGCGCACCACATCCTGCGGGGCGAGCCATGCGCCTTCGGGCGATTTGTAGGTCTCATGCGTCACCATGCCCTGCGTGAACAGGCCGGTGAAGGGTTCGGCAAAGTCCAGCTGCCCCATATGCTGGAGCGCACGGGTCCAGAAACGGGCGTAGAGCAGATGCAGGATCGCATGTTCCACGCCGCCAATATAT
>NZ_JBMDWL010000028.1:0-82686 GCF_048594625.1 Sphingobium sp. | reverse complement strand
GGGGAGGGTTTGTGGGGCCGCTCGCCAAATATCCTTGCGCCGGGCGCCTTTTGTGTGGAAGCGCGGCCCGGCAGCGTTTTGCACCAATGACGAACCGGATTGTCCGCGCCGTGACAAATTGTTGCTACAGCAGCGATCCGGTCCCTTCGGCCGCCAGCGCGGTTGACCCCCGTCCGGGCGCCGCCTATCCCTCAGCCATGGAAATCCATGTGCTGACGCTATCATGACCGCCCCGTCGATCATCCTCGTCGAAGACGATCCGCCGCTGCGCACCCTGACGGCGCGCGCGCTTCAGGAACATGGCTATCAGGTGCGTCCCGCATCGTCCGGGCCGGAAATGTGGGTGGCATTCGATGCCGGCCCCGTCGATCTGGTCGTGCTGGACGTGATGTTGCCGGGCACCAACGGCATCGACCTGTGCCGCCAGATCCGGCGCAAGAGCGACGTCCCCATCATCTTCATCAGCGCCAAGGGCAGCGAAACCGACCGTATCGTGGGCCTTGAACTGGGCGCGGACGATTATCTGCCCAAGCCGTTCGGCACGCGCGAACTGATCGCCCGCATCCGCGCGATCCTGCGCCGCGTGGGCGTGGAGCGCGGGCCGGACGAGCATCGCGAAAGCGAAGCCCATTTCGATGGCTGGAGCGTCAATTTTCCCCGTCGCGAATTGCGGTCGCCCACCGGCGCGATCGTGGAACTGACCGGCGCGGAGTTCGACCTTCTCGGCTCATTCCTCAGCCATCCGCAACGCGTCATCGCGCGCGAACGGCTGATCGAACTGTCGCGCACCCGCATGGGCGACAGCAGCGACCGCAGCATCGACGTCCTTGTCAGCCGCCTGCGCCGCAAGCTGTCGACCGAAGATAAGGGCGCGCCGATCACCACCGTGCGCGGCGTCGGCTATATGTTCAACGCAGAGGTCAGCCGCGCTTGAAACGGCATTTCCGGGGATCGCTGGGGCTGCTGGGGCGGCTGTTCGCGATCCTTCTGGTCACGGTCGTCCTCGAATTTGCCGTCGGTACGCTCATTTACGAGCGGACCAGCCAGTTGTCGTTGCAGGATGACGAAGCGCGCCGTCTGGCCGAACATCTGGTCATCGCCCGCAAGCTGCTGGCCGAACAGCCCAGCGTCGAACGGCCATCGCTCAGCCTGCAACTGACCACCGACCGGTACGACGTCCACTGGTCGCCCGCCGCGCCGCCGCCGCCGCCGCTGTCCCCGGAACTGGACCGGATGCGGCAGCAGATCGTGACATGGGAACCATCCCTTGAAAAATCGGGCCTGTGGTTGCGCCTGACGCCGGGTCGCCATTCCGAAATCAATGGCGGGGTGCGGTTGCACGACGGCAGCTGGCTCTATTTCGGCATGCATCATAGCGGTGGGAAATGGGCGTTCACCATCGGACGCATGGGGTTGGCGCTGATCCCCGTACTCGCGCTGTTGCTGGCGGGGCTGCTGCTGATCCGCCGGACGCTGGCGCCGCTGCGCGACCTGACCCATGCCACGCACAAGATCGGCCATGGGTCCGAAGTCATCGTGCCGGAAGCGGGGACCAGCGATGTCCGCAACCTCATCACCGCGTTCAATGCGATGCAGGCGCGCATCCACCGCCTGATCAACGAGCGGACGGAAACGCTGGCGGCGGTCGGCCATGACCTGCGCACGCCGCTGGCACGGCTCCAGCTGCGGCTGGAAATGGTGAAAGACCCCGAAGTCCAGCAGGCCATGGGGGGCGATCTGGAGGAAATGGGGGAGATGCTCGAATCCCTCCTCGCCTTTTTCGGGGGAGAGCGCGATCCCGAACCGCCGGTGCGCACCGACGTCGCGGTCAGCATCGCGACGGTGGTCGATGCCTTTCAGGACCATGGCCAAGACGTCAGCTATGAAGGGCCGGATCATCTGGAAATGGAGGTCCGCAGCCTGTCGCTGCGTCGGGCGGTACGCAATCTCATTGAAAATGCGCTCCATTATGGGGAGCGCGCCCGCGTATCGCTGGAACGCAAGGGCCATGAAGTGCTAATCCGCATCGACGATGACGGTCCGGGCATCCCGCGTGAGCGGCTGGCGGAGGTCATGCGCCCCTTTTCGCGGCTGGACGATGCGCGCCAGCGCAATACGCGCGGGCTGGGGCTGGGGCTGGCGATCGTGCAGAAGGCGATGCAGGCCGAAGGCGGCCACTTGACGCTGGCGAACCGGCCGGAGGGCGGATTACGCGCCGAAATCTGCCTCCATCTGCCGCGGGTGGCGCGGCGCAGCTAAAAGAGAAACTGTCCGTCCCCAAGCAAAACTCGTTTATTGCGCGCCGTTCAATCCGGCTAGAGCATTTTGAAGTCATCTGGAACAGATGACGGCTGGCAAAATGCGGCAAACAAAAGACTTTTAGGACATGATCCGATTCAAGCCCATCGGATTAAGCTGAAAGTCCGTGCCGACAGGCGCATGAAGGCGGATGGAATGGACGACGGACAGCATGTTGAAGGGCCGGAAGATGGCGGCCGGATCGAGGGTTACTGGAATCTGGACCAGCTGGTCGCGGACCTGAGCGCGGCGCGCGGGCGCTGGCGGCAGGCACAGCAGCATCATGCCGAATATGGCGCGGAAGGATTTCCGTCGCGCGCGAACTTGAAGAAGATCATGGAATCGCTGTGCGGCGCGCTGTTCCCGCTGCGGCTTGGCCCCAGTTTCGTGCGGCTGCATAACGAAGATGCCTATGTCGCGGAAACATTGCAGACGGTTTTGAGCCGCCTGTACGGGCAGATCAGACTGGAGCTGATCTATGCGATGAAGGATCAGCCAGTCGCGGCGGTGGACGGGCAGGCGGCGCGCATCATCGCAGGCTTCGCCGACAGCCTGCCTGCGTTGCGGCTGTTGCTGGATACCGATGTCGATGCGGCCTTTTTGGGCGATCCGGCGGCGCGCAGCGTGGACGAGGTGCTGATCTGCTACCCATCCATGCTGGCGATCATCCATCATCGGCTGGCGCATCGGCTTTACGATCTGGGCGCACCGCTGGTGGCGCGGATCATTTCGGAAATCGCCCATGGCAAGACCGGGATCGACATCCATCCCGGCGCGCGGATCGGCCAGTCCTTCTTCATCGATCATGGCACCGGCGTGGTGATCGGCGAAACCGCGATCGTGGGGGACCGGGTGCGCCTGTATCAGGGCGTGACACTGGGCGCGCGCAGTTTCCCGGCAGATGAGAAGGGCGCGCTGGAAAAGGCGTTGCCCCGCCATCCGATCATCGAGGATGACGTCGTCATCTATGCCGGGGCGACGATATTGGGGCGCATCATCGTGGGCAGCCGGTCGGTCATCGGCGGCAATGTCTGGCTAACCGACAGCGTACCCGCCGACAGCCATGTGCGGCAGGCCAAGGCCCATTATGAAGTCACCAGCCGCGTGGAAGTATCCGCCCCGCACCGCGTGCACGCGCTGATCGAGGAAGCGACCGACGGGATCGGAGAGAATATCTAGGGCAGATATGTTCGGTTTCCCGCCATCCCTCCCGCTGGCGGGAAGGGCAGCGAGACTTGCGCACGCAGCGCTTTAGTCGCAGCGGAATGGGCTTTCGCGACGTCCAGCCCACCCCCTGACCCCCTCCCGTAAACGGGAGGGGAACATGCCCGACCTTGGTCGAATTGCGCCGGAACGGAATGTTTCCGCCATGTGGCGCAAGGATAATCTGGATTAAATCATTGATGCTAAAATGAATTCGAGTTTGCATCGAGCAAGGTGAATGACGGTCACGTTCTTTCGATATGTTATCAACGCAAAATTCAGACAACTGTCCAGATCGCTGTTTCAGTGTCGCAACGCTGCCCTTGCCCTTGCCGCGTGAGCGTCCCGATGCCGCATCGCACCGGGACGCCCGCCATTGATGCAGCCTTTACTTCCCGGCGCAGCTGTCGCCTTCGCCCGCGATCAGGTCGAGGCAACGGCCATCGATCTGATCCTTGGGCACGGGCAGGCCGATCAGCGCGGCGAGGCTGGGCAGGATGTCCACCGTTTCCACGCCCAGCGGCTGTTCGAAATGCTGCATCCCCTTGCGCCAGAAGAGGATCGGCACGCGGCGATCCGTATCCCAGGGCGAACCATGGGTGGCCACCGCGCCCATCACCGCCTGTTCCGGGATCGACATCACGCGCGGTTTCAGCAGCAGCAGCAGATCGCCCGACCGTTCGGCATCGAAACTGGCGCGTGCTTCCTGAAGCAGGCTCCAGCTTTCGGGCGGGCCGGAGGGGGAGGGGGTGGCGGCGATTTCCGCCTTGCTAAAGACGACCTGCACCTGCGGATGGGCGCGCAGCAGCCTGAGCGTTTCGGCCTCCACCTTTGCGCGCTGGGCGGCGGTCAGCCCCTTGTCGAAATAGAGGTCGCCCGCCGGGCCGTCACCCCAGATGACCTTCTTGCCGGTAAGGCCGACCTTGTCCGCAACAGCCTTTGACAAGGCCTTGGGCGTCAGCGCCATGTCGACGCGCTGTTCCATCGGCATGGCGTTCAGCTGGTGCCGTTCGGGCAGGTCGTGGCCGCCATGGTCGGCGGTCAGCACGACGACATAGTCGATGCCGTCCTTGTCCAGACGATCGAAGAAAGCGCCCAGTTCGCGGTCGAGCCGGTCGACCTGAATGCAGCTTTCGGTGCCTTCCGTGCCATAGGTGTGGCCGACATAGTCGGTTGCCGACAGGCCGATGGAGATGATGTCGGTTTGTGCCTGCTTGCCCAGCTGCATCGATTCGATGGCGGCGGCGGCAAAGGCCAGCGTCATCGCATCCTGTTCGGGCGAAATGCGGAACCCCTTATAATCGCCTGCTTCGCGCGCGAAGCGGCCGGTGCCCACGGTGCGGTTGCCCGCCTTGACCGCGAAATCCTTCGACACGCACTGGGCGGGGAGTTCGAAGCCGGGATTGGGCTGGGCCAGACGCTGGGCCATGACAGCGTTCACCTTTGCCACCAGCGGCGGGGTGGCGACGCCCTTGTAGCTGACATAACCCTGCGGTCCGCCCAGCCACCAGGCCTGATCGGCGGTCGGCCCGCCCATCATGATGGCGGCGCGATCCTTGCCCGCGACGGACACCACGCGAGTGGCGGGGTTGGCAATCTTCATCCGGCCGCCCAGAGTCGGCACCTTCAGATGAAGGGGGGATGCTTCATATTTGTCGCTGTTGGTGCCGGGCTGATTTTCATCTTCCGCGCAGTAGATCGACTTGTCTTCGCGCTTGGCGTTAAGGTCGAACCAGTTGTTGGCGATGATGCCGGTGCGCGACGGGCGGCTGCCGGTCAGGATGGTGGAATGGCCGGGGCAGGTTTCGGTCGCCGCATGGCTTTGATAGCCGCGCGGGAAGACCGCGCCTTGACTCGTCAGACGTTGCAGCCCGCCGGTATAATATTGGCGGTATTCGCTGAACAGATCGGCGGAAAACTGGTCGACGCTGATCGCCACGATCAGTTTGGGCGGGGTGGTCGGCGCGGCGGTTGCAGCGGGGGCGGGCGTAGGCGCCTGCGCCAAGGACGGCGCAACGGGAACCAGCGCGGAGGCGAGCAACAGGGCGGCGGCACAACGTTTCAACATATTCTATGACCTTCTCATGCCTTGACGGCGGAATAGGAGCGACCTAGCCCCCTTGCATTCACGCGACCAGAGGCCCGATGCGGATTTTTCAAGTCATATTGATGACGTTTGCCCTGCTGGCGGGGCTGTCCATCGCCCATAGTCCCGATGCGCAGGCGCAGGGGGCCTTTGGTGGCGGGCCTGCGCATATCGCGTCCGCGCTGGAGGCGGAAAGCGCCGCGCCGAAGCCGGGCGAGGGCACGACCATCGCATTGGCCATGGCGCCCGCAGCGGGATGGCATGGATATTGGCTCAATCCGGGAGATGCCGGGTTGGGCATGACCGTTGACTGGACCCTGCCCAAGGGCGTCAGCATCGGCGCGCTACGCTATCCCGTGCCCGAAACGCTGTTGATTTCCGGCCTGATGAACCATGTCTATGAAGGCCCCTATGCGGTGCTGGCGGACCTGAAGATCGCCGCCGATGTCGCGCCGGGCACGAAGTTGCCGATCCGCGCGAAGGCGCAATGGCTGGCCTGCACCGACAAGGTATGCGTGCCCGAAAGCGGGGAACTGGTGCTGAAACTGGTCGCGGGCGATGGCATGGTCGCTCCCGCCGCGCGCGGGCGGTTCGACGGGTGGCGCACCCACCTGCCCCGGCCGCTGGGGTCGGAGGCGACCTATGCGATCGGGGATGGCAAGCTGCGCCTGTCGGTGCCTTTCCCGGCGAGCGCGCAGGCGGCCGATATACATCTGTTCCCGCTGGCCGAAGGGCTGGCCCGCTATGCTGCGCCGCAGACGGTGTCGCGGCAGGGCGACCGGCTGCTGATCGAAACGGATGCGGGCGAAGGCGGCAAGGGCGGCACAGTGCAGGCGGTGTTGCGCACGGGCGATCATGTCGGTTTCCTGCTGACCGCGAAGCCGGGTGAGGTCGCTGGCGGCGCAGGGGGCGGCCAGTGGGGCGCGATCCTTGCTGCGCTGGGCGGCGCGCTGCTGGGCGGGCTGATCCTGAACATCATGCCGTGCGTGTTCCCGATACTGGGCCTCAAGGCGATGAGCCTGGCCAGGGCGGGCGGGGATGAACGCACGGTGCGGCGCGAAGCGATCGCCTATACGCTGGGCGTCGTCGCGACATGCGTGGCGCTGGGCGGGCTGTTGCTGGCATTGCGGGCGGCGGGTGGCGCGGTCGGATGGGCATTTCAGTTGCAGGACCCCCGGATCATATTGGCGCTGCTGCTGCTGGTGACGGCGATCGCCTTCAATCTGGCGGGGCTGTTCGAATTGCGCGCCTATGGTGGGGGCGACAGGCTGGCGGGGCAGGGGGGCATGGCCGGTTCCTTCTGGACCGGCGCGCTGGTCGCCTTCGTCGCGACGCCGTGCACCGGGCCGTTCATGGCGGCGGCAATGGGAGCGGCGTTATTATTGCCGCTGCCCGCCGCGCTGGCGGTGTTCGCGGGGTTGGGGTTGGGGCTGGCGCTGCCGTTCCTGCTGCTGGCCTATATTCCCGCGCTGCGACGGCGGTTGCCCCGGCCCGGCGACTGGATGGGCCGGGTGCAGCGGATATTGGCGATCCCGATGTTCCTGACCGCGCTGGGCCTTGCCTGGCTGCTGGGGCAACAGCGGGGCGTGTCGGGCATGACCATCGGGTTGCTGGCGGCGTTGCTGCTGACGCTGATGCTGTGGTGGCTGGGCGGACGACAGCGCGATGGGAAGGGCGGCGCGTTGGCGGTCGCCGTCGTCGCGGTCGCTTTGCTGGCGGGGGCAAGCCATGTTTTGCCCCGTAGCGCGCCAACGGCCGAGTCCAGTGATGCGCATATGGCGTTCGATGCCGGGAAGCTGGCCGAGCTGCGCGCGGCGGGCAAGCCGGTCTTCCTCTATTTCACCGCCGACTGGTGCCTGACCTGCAAGGCGAACGAGGCCGCCGCCATCGACCGCGCCGAAACCCGCGCGGCATTCGACAAGGCGGGCGCGACCGTCATGGTCGGCGACTGGACCAATGCCGATCCGGCGATTACCCGCTTCCTGGAAAGTCAGGGGCGGTCGGGCGTGCCGCTTTACCTGTGGTACGCACCGGGGAAGGAGGCGCAGACATTGCCGCAATTGCTGACCCCCGCAACGCTGACCGGACTGGTGCGCTGATGGCGAAAATACGCGCCGATCAGCTGCTGGTGGACAGCGGCCTTGCCGAAAGCCGGGCGCGGGCGCAGGCGCTCATATTGGCGGGTCTCGTCTATCTGGGCGACAAAAAGGTCGAAAAGGCCGGGCAGCAGGTGCCCGAAGGCACGGAGCTGGACGTGCGCGGGCGCGACCATCCATGGGTATCGCGCGGCGGCATCAAATTGGCCCATGCCATCGATGAATTTGCCATCGACGTGACCGGTTTCGTGGCCATCGACGTGGGATCGTCCACCGGTGGCTTTACCGACGTGTTGCTGACCCATGGCGCGGCGAAGGTCTATGCGGTCGACAGCGGCACGAACCAGCTGGCGTGGAAATTGCGGTCCGACGACCGGGTGGTGGTGCATGAACAGACCAGCGCCCGCATCCTGACCGACGCGCATATTCCCGAACCGGTCGACATCATCGTGTGCGACGCCAGTTTCATATCGCTGGCCAAGGTGCTGGAAAATCCGATCGGCTTTGCCAGGCCCGGCGCGCATATGGTGGCCCTCATCAAGCCGCAGTTCGAGGCGCGGCGCGAGGAAGTGGGAAAAAATGGCGTGGTGCGCGATCCCGCCGTCCATGATCGCGTATGTGTGCAGGTGCAGGACTGGGCCGTGGCACAGGGCTGGACTGTCGCAGGCCTGACGCAAAGTCCGATTACGGGGCCGCAGGGGAATGTCGAATTTCTTCTCTATGCCCGACTTGGCGGATAATGGGCGGCCGTTCGTTTTCCGCACCCGACACATACTGATACATAAAGCGACAAACCTGACCATTGTGTCGCCCTGAAAGGCCCGATAGCCCTCCGCCATGCGCCCGTTCCTGCCTGTCATTATCACCGCCCTTTGTCTCGCCGGTTGTAGCGGCGAAAAGAAGGAGAAGCCGCGCGCCGTCCCACTGGTGGAGGCGCAGCCGCTGGCCGCCGCCGCATTCACGGACAATGTCGAAGCGGTCGGCACCGCGTTGGCGAATGAACAGGTCGTGCTGTCCGCGCCGGTGACGGAGCGGATCGAACGGCTGAACTTCGCCGATGGCGGTTATGTAGCGAAGGGGCAGGTTATCGCCCGGCTGGCCATCGGTCAGGAACAGGCCGAACTGGCGGCGGCAGAGGCGACCGCGCTTCAGGCGGGACAGCAGCTGGAACGCGTGCAGTCGCTCAAGAATCGGGGCTTTGCGACCGGCGTGATGCTGGAACAGCAGACGGCGCTCGCCAACAGCGCCCGCGCCAATGCGCAGCTGGCCCGCGCCTCCATCGGCGACCGCGTGATCCGCGCGCCCTTCGCCGGCTGGGTCAGCCTGCGCACCGTATCGCCCGGCGCCATCGTGACGGCGGGCACGCCCATCGCGACAGTCAGCGACATCAGTCGGATCAAGCTGGACTTTTCCGTGCCCGAAACGCGGCTGTCGATGATCCGTGAAGGCATGCCGATCAAGGCGGTGGCCGCCGCATGGCCGGACCGGCCGTTCAACGGCACCATTGCGACCATCGATCCCGTCATCGATCCCGTCACCCGTGCCGTGCGGGTGCGCGCCATCCTGCCCAATCCGGACAAGGCGCTGAAACCCGGCATGCTGCTGACCGTCAGCGTGCTGGCGCGGCAGCGGCAGTCGCTGTCGGTGCCCGAACTCGCCGTGGTGGGCGATGGCGACGAACGTTTCGTGTTCCTGCTGGAAGATCGCACCGCCAAGCGGGTGAAGGTGGATACCGGCATCCGTCAGGGCGGCCGGGTCGAGATATTGGGCGGCGTGCAGGCGGGCCAGATGGTCGTGACCGAAGGCGTCGTGAAGCTGACCGATGGCGTCACGGTGCGATTGCCCGGTGACAAGCCCAAGGACGGCAAGGGCGAGGGCAAGAGCAAGTCCGGCAAGGCCGCAGGCTGATGCAGCTTTCCGACCTTTCCGTCCGCCGCCCGGTTTTTGCCGCGGTCATTGCGGTATTGATGTGCATCGTGGGCATCGTCGGCTGGATGAGCCTTTCGGTGCGCGAATATCCCGACACCGATCCGCCGATCGTGTCGGTCGAAACCAGCTATACCGGCGCGGCGGCTTCGGTCGTGGAAAGCCGCATCACCCAGTTGATCGAGGATGCGGTCGCGGGTGTGCAGGGCATTCAGACGATCACGTCGACGTCGCAGGACGGCACGTCCAACATCAATATCGAATTCGACCCTTCCCGCGACATCGATACCGCCGCCAATGACGTGCGCGACCGTGTGGGATCGGTGGTGGAGGATCTGCCCGAAGATGCGCTGGCGCCGGAAATCCGCAAGGTGGATTCGGATGCGCGCGCTATCCTGTTCCTGGCCTTTTCGCGGCCCGGCTGGTCGCCGATCCAGATCAGCGACTATCTGGACCGTAATGTCGCCGACCGTTTCGCCGCCATCGACGGTGTCGCCCGCGTCAACATCGGCGGCGAGGCGCGCCCGTCGACGCGCATCTGGTTCAACGCGGAAAAGCTGGCCGCGTTCGGCCTGACCCCGGCCGATGTCGAAGCGGCGCTGCGCAGCCAGAATGTCGAATTGCCCGCAGGCCGTTTCGAATCGCAGGATCAGAACCAGACGCTGCGCGTCGAACGCCCCTTCGCCACGCCCGAACAGTTCGCGCAGCTGGTCGTGGGCCGCGGCGCCGATGGTTATCAGGTCAAGCTGGGCGACGTCGCCCGGATCGAGGAAGGGGCGGAAAACCCCTATAGCAGTTTCCGGTCCAACCAAGGCACGGCGATCGGCATCGGCATCATCCGCCAGTCGGGCGCGAACACGCTGGAAGTCGCGCAGAAGGCCAAGGCGCTGATCGAGGAATTGAAGCCCACCCTGCCCAAGGGCATGCGCGTCGCCATCGGCACCGACGAAAGCCTGTTCATCGAACGGGCCATCGAAAATGTCTATGACACGCTGGCCGAAGCGGCGCTGCTCGTCATCCTCGTCATCTTCCTGTTCCTGGGGTCGGTGCGCGCCACCATCATCCCGGCGGTGACGGTGCCCATCTGTCTGCTGGCCACCTGTGCCGTCATGTGGTTGCTGGGCCTGTCGATCAACCTGCTGACGCTGCTCGCCTTCGTGCTTGCCATCGGTCTGGTCGTGGACGACGCCATCGTCGTGCTGGAAAATGTCTATCACCGGGTCGAACAGGGGGACGATCCGTTGGTCGCCGCCTATCTCGGCACGCGGCAGGTGGGCTTTGCGATCATTTCCACGACGCTGGTCGTGTGCGCCGTGTTCGTGCCGGTCATGTTCCTGGCCGGGCAGACGGGCCTGCTGTTCCGCGAACTCGCCATCGCGATGATCGCGGCCATCGCCTTTTCGGGCTTCATCTCGCTCAGTCTGGCGCCGATGATGTGTTCCAAACTGCTCAAAAGCGCCGAACGCGGGCGTCTGGCGCGCTGGGTGGACGACCGGTTCCAGCGGCTGGAAAATGGCTATGCCCGCTGGCTGGACGGGGCGCTGCGCAAGCCGTTGTTCCCGATGCTGGGCGTGGTGCTGTTTCTGGGCGTCGCCTTCTTCCTGTTTACGCGCCTGCCGACCGAACTGGCCCCGGCCGAAGATACCGGCGTGGTCGAAGCGAACGTGACCGCGCCCGAAGGCACCGGTTTCGTGCGCATGATGGCCTATATGAAGAAGATCGAGGACGATCTCGCCTTCCTGCGCAAGGATGGGACGCTTCAGAATCTGGTCATCCGCACGCCGTCGGGCTTTGGATCGACCGACGATTATAATGGCGGCAACGTCATCGCATTCCTGCGCCCATGGGAAGACCGCACCATCACCACGGCGGAGGTCGCGACCATCGTCAACAGGGTGATCGCCGACCAGACCGGCGTGCGCGGCAACGCGGCGCCCCGGTCGGGGCTGGGGCGTGGGCGCGGCCTGCCGGTCAATATCGTGCTGGCGGGATCGACCTATGAAGGGCTGGTCGCCGCGCGCGACCGGATCATGGCGGCGGCGGCGGCCTATCCCGGCCTGATCAACGTCGACAGCGATTATAAGGAAACCAAGCCGCAGATGCGGATCGAGGCGAACCTGGCCCGTGCTGGCGATCTGGGCGTGTCGGTCAACGATGTCAGTCAGGCGTTGCAGAGCCTGCTGGGTTCGCGGCGCGTGGGCACCTATGTCGACCGGGGCGAGGAATATCGCGTGCTGGTGCAGGCGGAAGAGGATGGTCGCCGCACCGTCGCCGATCTGGAGCGCATCAACGTGCGGTCGCGCACCGGCGCGCTGGTGCCGCTGTCGGCGCTGGTCACCGTGCGCGAAGTCGCCGGGCCGCGCCAGCTGAACCGGTATAACAAATTGCGTGCGATTACGCTGACCGCCGCGCTGGCGCCGGGGACGTCGCTGGGCGAGGCGCTGACATTCCTGGAGGATCAGGCACGGCAATCGCCCGAAGTGCTGGCAATCGGATATCGCGGGGAAAGCCAGTCGCTGCGCGAAACCGGCGGATCGATCTGGCTGGTGTTCGGTCTCACCATCCTGCTCGTCTATCTGCTGCTCGCCGCGCAGTTCGAAAGCTTCATCCATCCCGGCGTGATCATCGCCACCGTGCCGCTGGCCGTGGCGGGCGGGGCGCTGGGCCTTGCCATCATGGGCGGGTCGATCAACCTGTACAGCCAGATCGGCATCGTCATGCTGGTGGGGCTGGCCGCCAAGAACGGCATCCTGATCGTCGAGTTCGCCAACCAGCTACGCGACGAGGGGATGGAGGTTGCGCAGGCCATTCGCGAAGCCGCGAAACGCCGCCTGCGCCCGATCCTGATGACGTCCATCGCGACCGTCATCGGCGCGGTGCCGCTGGTCATTCGCGGCGGCGCGGGGGCGGCGGCGCGCCATTCCATCGGCACGGTCGTGGTGTTCGGCGTCAGCATGGCGACGCTGATTACATTGTTCCTGATCCCGATATTCTATTCCCGCGTTGCCAAGCGCACGGTTTCTCCGCAAACCGTCAGTCGAAAGCTGGATTCGGCGCTCAAGGATTCGCCGGAACCCGCCGAATAACAGGCTTTTCTGGAGCTGCGTTGCCGATGAACGAGATTGCGTCACCCGGTCAGTTGCGTCTTGCCTATCTACGCTGGGCGCTGGTGACGGTGCCCGCGATCGTCTTTCTGGGCTTCATGTCCGGCCGCCTTGCCAATAGCGGTTATGGCAATCGCTGGTTCGATGCGCTGGAAAAGCCCGCATTCATGCCGCCGGGCGCGGCTTTCCCGGTGGCATGGAGCATCCTTTATGTCCTGATGGGGCTGGCGCTGGCCATCGTGCTGCATGCGCGCGGGGCGAGCGGCCGGGGCGGGGCGATCGCCCTGTTTCTGGTGCAGCTGCTGCTGAACCTGTTGTGGTCGCCGCTCTTCTTTCGCGCGCATCAGGTGGACAGCGCACTGGCGCTGATCCTGATCCTGACGGTGCTGGTCGCGGCGACCATCGCGCTGTTCTGGCGGATCCGGCGGCTGGCGGGCGTGCTGCTGCTGCCCTATCTGGCATGGCTGGCCTTTGCATCTTTCCTCAATTATGAGATTGGCCGGTTGAACCCCGATGCGGCGACCCTTGTCGCCCCGGCGCTCAAGGCCCAATTAAGATAGACGGGCGCGCCCACCGCGCGCCGATTAAAGGACAAGTGCAATGCAGAGCGAAAACCGCTTCTTCGACGATCTGGCCAAGCTGGTGAACGGCGCCGCGGGCACCGTGGCGGGCATGACGCGCGAGTTCGAATCCAACGCGCGCGAACGGGCGAAGGAATGGATCGGCGGCATGGAATTCGTGTCGCGTGAGGAATTTGATGCGGTCAAGGCCGTCGCCGCCGCCGCGCGCGAAGAGGTGGAACTGCTCAAAGCCCGGCTCGACGCGCTGGAAGGCAAGGCTGGAGAACCGGCGGCCAAGGGCGTGGAGGCTACCAAATCCAAGGGCAAGGACGGCGCGGCCGGGGACGTCGACTGATCGCTTCTGTCTTTTCACCGCGCGCGGTGATAAGGCGCGCCGATGATGGATAGCGACGAATTTGAAGCAGGCGGCGGGGAAGCCGCACCGATCGACAGGCTGGCCGCCTATTTCGAGGCGCATGGCTGGAGCTATGAGCAGGCCGGCGAGGATGAAATCGTCGGCAATACGCAGGGTAGCTGGGCGCAATATGAGCTGCGCGGCATCTGGCGCGACGAGGATCAGGTGCTGCAACTGCTGGCGTTGCCCGACATTCGCGTGTCGGAGGAAAAGCGCAGCGTCATCTACGAAACGCTGGGCCTGATCAACGAACAGCTGTGGCTGGGCCATTTCGAGCTGTGGTCGTCCAGCGGCATCATCCTGTTCCGCCATGGCGCCTTGCTGGGCGCGGGGGGCACGCTGACGCTGGAGCAGGCGCAGTTGCTGGTGGAAACGGCGATCGATGAATGCGAACGCTTCTATCCGGTGTTCCAGTTCGTGCTGTGGGGCGGCAAATCGCCGGCCGAGGCGATTTCCGCCAGCCTGATCGAAACGCGCGGCGAAGCCTGATCCCATGGCGCAAAGCTGGCCGGATCATCTGTTTCTTGTAGGCTGTGGCAATATGGCGGGGCAGATGCTGTCCCGCTGGCTGGATTGCGGCATCGACCCCGCCCGCGTCACCGTGTTGCGGCCGAGCGGCAAGGCGGTGGCCGATGGCGTGGCGGTGGTGACGGACTATCCCGCCGCGCTACCCGCCGGGACGACGGTGCTGCTGGGCATGAAACCCTATCAGATCGATGATGTGGCCGCCGGACTGGCGCCGCTGTGCGATGCGGACACGCGGATCATCTCCATATTGGCGGGGACGACGCTGGCGCAGTTGCGCGGGCATTTTCCGACCGCTGCGGACATTGTGCGCGCGATGCCGAACCTGCCCGTGGGTTTGGGAGAAGGCGTGACGGCGCTGTTCACCGATGATGCGACCGGGGCGTTCGGGCGCGACGGGGTGGAGGCGCTGATCCAGCCGCTGGGCCTGGCCGAATGGATGGCTGATGAGGCGCTGTTCAATCAGGTGACGGCCCTGTCGGGATGTGGCCCCGCTTTCCTGTTCCGCTTCATCGATGCGCTGGCGCGGGCGGGGGAAGCGATTGGCATTCCCGCCGATCAGGCCGCGCGCATGGCGCTGGCGACGGTGCAGGGATCGGCGAACATGGCGGCGCGCGCCAGCGACAGCGCGGCGATACTGGCCGACCGCGTCGCCAGCCCCGGCGGCATGACGCGGCAGGGGCTGAACGTGCTGGACGCCGACGACAGGCTGCTCATGCTGTTGACCGATACGCTGGCCGCCGCGCGCGACCGGGGCGAGGCAATGGCGCGCGGGGAATAAGGCGGTTGCGGCAAGGAGCCGATTATCTTTCATTTGACCCGTGATGCGAGCCGCCGGCAGTTTCAGCCACCTTCGCAAGGCCCTCATCGTCTCTTGATTTTTCGTACTTTGCGGGCGGACGGCTGTTCCAGCCGCGGTGAGAATGCTCTAAGGCGCGCGAAAATCGTCCCTGGAGTCGCCCCATGCTGTCGCCCGAAACCCCGATCCTGCTGCTGACCACCGGCGGGACCATCGACAAAATCTATTTCGATGCACTGTCCGATTATCAGGTCGGCGAAACGGTGATGGCCAAGCTGCTGGAGGTCGCGCGGGTGAAGCGCCCGTTCCGCATCGAGGAAGTCACGCGCAAGGACAGTCTGGAACTGGATGACAATGATCGCGCGCTGATCGCCGCGCGGGTGGCGGCGGCGCGGGAACGGCATATCGTCATCACCCATGGCACCGACACGATGACCGATACGGCCAAGGCGCTGGCGGAGATCGAGGGCAAGACCATCGTGCTGGTCGGTGCGCTGGCGCCGGCGCGTTTCGGCGAAAGCGATGCGAGCTTCAACCTTGGCATGGCATTCGCCACTGCACAGGTGGCCGAACCCGGCGTCTATATCACCATGAGCGGATCGGTATTCCGCGCGGACAAGGTGGTGAAGGACCGCGCGAAGGGCGCTTTCGTTCCAACGCAGGACTGACTCCCGGCGCGTGATCCGGCGGCATTGGATTGGATCATACGCTTGCCTTTTATTTTCGGCATTCCGAAGTCTGGAACCTCCCCTGCTGCCCTGCATTAAAACGGGCGGGTGGCTTGTAGAGGAGGATGAAATATGGCCGAAGAACGCTATGAGGAACGACCGGTAGCGCATACCACCGTGATCGAACGGCGTAGCGGTGGTGGCGGAACGACCGTCGCCATATTGCTGCTGGTCGTGGTCGTCGCGATTGCTGCTTTCTTCCTGATCAGCAGCCAGACGAATAAGGATGATGCCGTGTCGCACGCGGCTTCGCAGGTCGGTCAGGCCGCCAGCGATGTGGGCGATGCTGCAAAGGATGCAGCCGGATCGGTCGGCAAGGAATAGACGGGCAGGACGGCTGACGGACCGACAGACGGCCCGTCAGCCGGTTGCATATCAGACCATGATCCTGTCCAGCGCGGCGCAGAACGCCTTCATGTCGGCCATGGAACCGACGGTGACGCGCGACATGGTGGGCCATGGCGTCCAGTGGCGGCCGATGCCCACGCCGGCCGCCAGAAACTGATCCTGCACCCCCTTGGCCGGTTTGCCCCAATCCACCATGAACATATTGGCGTCCGACGGGATGAACTTCACCCCGCGCTTCGTCAGATGGGCGAAGGTGAAGTCGCGCGCGGCGATCATTTCCGCGCGACGCTGTTCGATCAGCGCCGTCTGCGTCAGCGCCACGGTGCCGCACACGACGGAGGGCAGGGGCAGGTTGGTGGACATGCGCTTGCCGTCGTAACGCATCATCTGGTCATGCAGCTTGGGCGAAGCGATGGTGGCGCCAAGGCGCATGCCCGCCATCCCGAACAATTTGGAGAAGGTGCGCAGGACGACGACATCGTCACGCCTGGCGGCCAGATAGGCGGCCGATTTACCGTGCGAGAAGTGGAGATAGGCTTCGTCCACCAGCACCACCGAATCGGCAGGCTTGTTGGCGACCAGCCATTCGATGTCCTCGATCGGGGTCAGCGTGCCGGTGGGGTTGTTGGGCGAACAGACATAATAAAGCCCGGCATTGGGATCGGCCGCCAGCATCGCCTTTACGTCGTGGCGATAATCGGCGGTCAGCGGTACTTTCGTCACCTTGGCGCCCGCCCATTCGGCCGTGCCCCATGGCTGTTCATAGCTGACGTCCGCCGTCACCAGCCCCTTTTGCGGGGAGCAGAAGGCGACGACGATGCGCGAGAGCGGATCGCTGGAGCCGGGCCAGGGCAGGACATGGTCCGTGGGCACGCCTTCGATGGTGGCCAGCGTCTTCTTGAAATCGGTGACTTCGGTGCCGGGGTGGTAGAAATTGCTGTTGCCCACGATCTTTGCCGCAGCAGCCTGCGCCACCGGGAAGGGGCCGGTCCAGCATTCGTTGGAACCGATGCGGACCTTGGGGAAATTGCCTTCTTCCGGGCCGTCATTGCGCTGCGCCCAGACCGGGGTGCCCGCGGACGCGGCGGCGACGCCAGCGCCCAGCACGCCCAATATGCGGGCGGCCTGCCGACGGGAATAGCCGCGCTGTATCAGATCCCGACGGGCTTCGCTCTGGTCCTGCATCATGTCCATATCCCCTGTTGCCGAACGACAAATTCCTCATGGGGATGAACGGACGAACGCGGGATTCCCGCCAGAAAGAAAGGGGCGCCCCGATGGGACGCCCCTTCCATGATCCGGTATGCCGTTGTCGGCTCAACCGAAAAAAGTGTCTCTGCTTTGCGCAGGTGGCTGCGTTCAGCCTTCGACCTTCGCATATTTGGGTGCGGCTTCGTTGAGGATCGACAGGATCTTCTTGAGCGCGGTCGGTTCGTCCGTTTCTTCCATCGCGGCGAGTTCGCGGGCGAGGCGGCTGGACGCGGCTTCGAAGATCTGGCGTTCGGAATAGCTCTGTTCGGGCTGATCGTCGGCACGGAACAGGTCGCGGGTCACTTCGGCGATCGACACCAGGTCGCCCGAATTGATCTTCGCTTCATATTCCTGGGCGCGGCGCGACCACATGGTGCGCTTGACCTTGGGCTTGCCCTTCAACGTTTCCATCGATTCTTCGAGGGTCTTGTTGGACGACAGCTTGCGCATGCCCACGCCTTCAGCCTTGTTGGTCGGCACGCGGAGCGTCATGCGCTCCTTTTCGAAACGGAGCACGTACAGCTCAAGTTCGATGCCCGCGATCTGCTCTTTTTGCAGTTCGATGACGCGACCGACGCCATGCTTGGGGTAAACGACATAATCACCAACGTCAAAGGACAGCGCTTTGGCAGCCATTTGATACCTTTCCAATTCAACCGGGGAACGGGCCGTCGCGGGGCAGATGCGCGTGATGCATATGCCGGGAGGTCCACGGCGCCACCGTCAAGACATGAAGCTTATTCTCCAGGGCCGGGCAGGGGGATGTCCGGCCGTTGCATCGCCATTTAGCAGATTCGTAACAAAATTACCACCCCCGGACACAATGTCTGGGGGTGGGACCTGAAACAGGACCGACATGGTGACACAAAACGGGACGTCCGACGCCCCGTCAGCGCATGTCGATCAGCTGCCTTCGCCGGGATTGGGCGAGAAGAATTTTTCCAGCTTGTTTTCGACGCCGCTCATTTCATCGGCGTCGGCGGGTGCTTCGCCCTTCACCGTGATATTGGGCCATTCGGCGGAATATTTGGTGTTGAGTTCCAGCCAGCTCTCCAAGCCATTTTCGGTATCCGGCAGGATCGCTTCGGCCGGGCATTCGGGTTCGCAAACGCCGCAGTCGATGCATTCATTGGGATTGATGACCAGCATATTTTCGCCTTCGTAGAAACAATCCACGGGGCAGACCTCTACGCAATCCATATATTTG
The DNA here is from genome assembly GCF_048594625.1 of Sphingobium sp. GTDB lineage: Bacteria > Pseudomonadota > Alphaproteobacteria > Sphingomonadales > Sphingomonadaceae > Sphingobium. The sequence continues at coordinate 64,140 of NZ_JBMDWL010000028.1, read as the reverse complement.
CAGCGGATGCAGTTGTCGGTCACGACATAGGTCATTGTCTGGGCACTCTTTGGGCTGAGAAAAACGCGGCCCTGCTATGCCCGGCGACGCCCAAGGTCAATGAGGATATTGTTGCCGGGGCTTTAGGGACGGTTTTGCGGCAGTGCAGCCCGAAGTTTAAACCGTCGCAGGCAAGCACGGCTGTTGGACGGTAACAGGCTTAACTTCACATATTTCCCGCTGAATGCGACATTTTGGAATGAAAGTCGGTAATTTTGTTACGTGCCTTGCGCTGTTGGGAGGGATGGCACCGGGATAGCAGGTTGCGGGGGCGTAGGACAGATTTTGGGGGCAGGCGGCGGACGGTCAGCTGTCCCCATCAAGATGCCACCCTTCGCTGGCATGACGTATAGAGGCCGCCATCTGCGGTTCGGGCCATCAGCCGCCGACCGTCAGTTCCTCATAACAGGTCTGCGCTTCGGGCGCGGGGCCGCGACGGTCGGGGAGGGCGATTACGCGCACCACCCGCGCGCCGCTGGGATGCGGAAAGGTGATGAGGTCGCCCGGCCGCACCGGCGCATGGGCGCGGTCGATGCGGCGGCCGTTGAGGCGGATATGGCCGTCCTCCGCCAGCTTCTGTGCGGTCGAGCGGCTTTTGGACAGCCGCGCGAACCACAGAAATTTGTCGATGCGCAGCGTCGGCCCATGGCCGATGCCGGTCACCGGATCAGCCATTGCGACCCAGAAGATCGGCCAGGCCGGCAAAGGCGTTGTTCACCGGTGCGGGCGTACTGCCAGCCGATGCCGGACGGGGTTCGCGGTTGCCGCGATTGCCCCGGTCATTGCCACCCCTGTCGCCGCCATTACCGCCGCGATTATCGTCGCGCCGATTGCCGCCAGGGCGACCGCCACGGGCGGGCTGGCCGTCCTGACCACGGGCATTTTGCGGGCGGCCATTTTGCGGACGATCATTGCGCGGCTTTTGCCGGCCCTTGAACGCCCAGTTGGCGCCGGTTGGCACGGGAGCCTGCGCCTCTGCCGTCGTTTCGGCGGTTTCGGCGGGGGCGTCGGTCGCCTCCGTCGCGGTTTCCGCGCCTTCGGCCGGGGTTTCGGCAGCAGGAGCCACGGCGGGCGGCGTTACCGGGCGGAACCCGGCAAGGCGCATCAGTTGCAGGAAGGAGGCTTCGCTGAGGCCCAGCGACACGATCTGCGGGCTGAGCGCGGTGAAGGCTTCGTTCTTCGCAATGGCTTCATGTGCGGCGCGGGCCATGCGTTCAGCCATGTCGATGCGCAGCATCTGGTCGCCAAAGCCACGGAAGCCCGCGATGCGCGCGCCCATCTGTTCGAACTTCTCACCCGCCGGGATCAGCGTGAGGCCAGCGCCCGGCAGCGGCAGGCAGGGTTTTGCGATGCGCGCGGCCAGCAACGCCGAACGCCAGCGCGCCGCGCCGGGTTTCAGCAAACCGGGGTGATAAATGTCGAGCACGCCAATATCGATGCCCGCCTTGCGCAGCAGATGGCGCTGATCCTTGTCCAGATGGCCCAGCGCCGAATCGAGTTCGGTGCGCGCGATGACGCCGCCGGCATCGCCCAGCTGGGCGAAGACGGCGCGCACGACGGCGGGCACTTGCGCGTCGGACGCGCTCTCGTTCATCTTGACGAGGGGGAGGAGATGCTTCTGCTTCTGCGCCTCCACCCAGGCGGCGAGGCGGGTCACGACCTGCTTCTGCACATCCTGACCCAGCGTCAAAAGCGCGCGATCCAGCCGAATTTCGGGGGACAGCAGGCCTGATCCGGCCAGCAGCGACGCCACCGGCGTTTCGCCCCAGGCGATGCCCGGCGCCTGTCCCGCTTCGTCCATGAGCGCGAAATCCGTATCCGCCGCGCCCACCAGTTCTTCAGCCTTCACTCTTAATACCTTTCCAAGGCGCCGTTCAGCGGCAGCCAGCAACATCTTTCTGTCCTGATGTCGCGTAGCGGGATCGACCGAGAATCGGAAGCCGTCAAGTTTTCCGATCGTTTCGCCATCGACACAGACGCTCCCGTCCGGCTCCACCGTGACGGGAAGGTTGCTGGCATTTTGCCCCATGTCGCGCAATAATACCGATGTCCGGCGGTCCACGAAACGTTGAGTAAGCGCCGCATGAAGCGCGTCCGACAATTTTTCTTCCAATGCCCGCGTCCGTTCCGCCATTTCGGCGGGATGGGCCAGCCAGTCGGGGCGATGGGCGATATAGGACCATGTGCGCGCCGCCGCGATGCGGCCGGACAGGGTGTCGATGTCCCCCTGCACCGAATCGAGGCGGGTAAGGTTCTGGGCGAACCAGTCACGGGGGATATGTCCCGTCCCTTCGGACAGGAAACGCCAGATGCGTGCCACCGTGCGGGCATGATGTTCCGCACCCAGCTTCTGAAAATCGGGCAGGCCGCAGGCGGCCCAGAGCCGTTCCACCTGTCGCTTGCCCTTTGTGCGTTCGATGACTTCGGGGTCTTGCGCCATGCGACGCAGCACGGCGAGGTCGACGGATTCGGGTGCGGCGCGCAGTTCGGGGCGTTGCGGCTTCTGCTCCAGATCGGTCAGCAGATGGTCCAGCCGGTCGGTGCGCGGCGTGCCGTTGCGCCAGAACAGCTGTTCGATGGGCGGGAAGCGGTGCGCCTCGATCGCCTCGATTTCTTCAGGCGTGAAGGCGGCGTCGCCGTCCTCCCCGCCCAGACTGCCGAAAGTGCCGTCCTTGTGATGGCGACCCGCGCGTCCGGCGATCTGCGCCATTTCGCTGACGGTCAGGCGGCGGCTGCGGCGGCCGTCGAACTTGCGCAGCGAAGCGAAGGCGACATGGGCGACGTCGAGGTTGAGGCCCATGCCGATGGCGTCGGTGGCGACCAGATAGTCGACCTCGCCATTCAGGAACATCTGGACCTGACTGTTGCGGGTGCGGGGGGAAAGCGCGCCCATCACCACCGCCGCGCCGCCGCGGAAACGGCGCAGCATTTCGGCGACGGCATAGACTTCTTCGGCCGAGAAGGCGACGATGGCGGAGCGTTTGGGCAGGCGGGAGAGCTTTTTCGCGCCTGCATAGGACAGGGTGGAGAAGCGCGGGCGGCCGATGATTTCGACGTCGGGCACCAGCGCCTTCACGATGCGGCTGATGCTGGCGGAGCCGAGGATCATCGTTACTTCGCGGCCCCGCGCGCGCAACATCCGGTCGGTGCAGCTGTGGCCGCGTTCCGGGTCCGCGCCCAGTTGCGCCTCATCCAGCGCGACGAAGGCGAAATCGTCCTTGATGCCCGTCTCACGCCCTCCATTGATCATTTGTGCTGCTCCGGCCTGCCGGCCTACGCCGATGGGCATGGATTCGGCGGTGCAGAGGAAATAGCGCGCGCCCGGCGGCACGATCTTTTCCTCGCCGGTGATGAGCGCGACCTGTTGCGGTCCCTTGATCGCGACCACCCGGTCATAGACTTCGCGGGCCAGCAGGCGCAGCGGAAAGCCCATCATGCCGCTCGAATGGCCGCACATCCGCTCTACGGCCAGATGCGTCTTGCCGGTGTTGGTCGGGCCAAGAACAGCGGTGATGGAGGAACGGGCGAACTGGGCCATGATGCCTGCTATGTCGGGCAGGACCGGGCGCGGGGCAAGGGGTTTCCGCGATCCGGGCGAATTGCGATGCCCCATCGGAGCGGCGGCACGGTTCGTCGCAGCGATTTGCGTCACGCCAACGTCTTTATTTGACTTTAACCCTGTGCGTTCACAACAGTGCAGCCCACGCATGGCGCGGGGGACGCTGCCAGAGCGGCAATGACAGAATAATGCCCTTGGGGGTCGTGGGTTTGTTTCAGGAAAGCCAGTTGGGATTGCAACAGGGCGGCGCATCCATGTCGATGTGGATGGCGGACGCGCTGGCGACGGGCGCGCAACAGCCGCGCGACTGGCGCACGCGACTGCGCGACTGGGCCGATGAAGTCGAACTGGTCCCCGACCTTGGCGAACGGGTCGGCAGCCTGACATGGTTTCGGGGGCTGGCCACCTGTTTCGGGCTGTGCGCGACGGCGCTGTACCTGTCGCCGGGTTTCGAACCCCTGCCCAGCCTGCCGGGCGCGACGCTGAACGATGCGCATTATGACGAAGTGCGCAGCCAGATGATCACCCCGCTGGCGCTGGGTGCGGACAGCGGGCGCCGCATGGGCGCGACCGATGCCGTGCAGCCGCTGCGCGAAACGCCCGAACGGCCGCAGATCGAACTGAGCGCCCAGATCGGCAGCAGCGACACGCTGGCCCGCGCCCTGTCGCGCGCCGGGGTGAGCGGCGGCGACGTCGCGACGATTACGTCGATGGTCGATGGCGACATCAGCGGCGGGGTGAAACCGGGGACGCGGCTTGACATCATCCTTGGTCGCCGGGCGAGCCGGGACCGGCCCCGTCCGCTCGACAAGCTGGCGTTTCGCGCGCGGCTGGACCTGTCGCTGGAAGTGACGCGGGCGGGCGGCGTGCTGTCGGTCAGGCGCATTCCGATCCGCGTGGACAATACGCCGCTGCGCATTCAGGGCGTAGTCGGCGACAGCATCTATCGATCCGCGCGCGCCGCCGGTGCGCCGCCCAAGGCGGTGCAGGCATTCCTGCGCGTGATCGCGGGTCAGGTGGACCTTGGCGGGGTCGGCGCTGGCGACCGTTATGACATCGTGACCGAATATCGCCGGGCGGAAACCGGCGATGTCGAGGTCGGCGACCTGCTCTATGCGGGGTTGAAGCGGGCACGCGGCAAATCGATCGACATGCTGAAATGGACGAAGGACGGCCGCACCGAATGGTTCGAGGCGTCGGGCGTGGGTGAGCGGCGCGGCGTGCTGTCGGCGCCGGTTTCGGGGCGCATGTCGTCGGGCTATGGCGCGCGGCGTCACCCGATCCTGGGCTATACGCGCATGCATGCGGGCATCGATTTCGCGGCGCGTTACGGATCGCCCATCTATGCCGTGACCGACGGCGTGGTCGCCTTTGCCGGGCGGCATGGCGGCCATGGCAATTATGTGCGCATCCAGCATGGCGGGGGGCTGGGCACCGGGTACGCCCATATGAGCCGGATCGCGGCGCGCGCGGGTGAGCGGGTGCGGCGCGGACAGGTGATCGGCTATGTCGGGTCGACCGGCCTGTCGACCGGTCCGCATCTTCACTATGAACTCTATCGCGGTGGCGCGACCGTCAACCCCCTGTCCGTGAAGTTCACCACCGTTGCGCAGCTGGCCGGAGCGGAATTGCGGGCGTTCCGCGCGAAGCTGGCCCAATATCAGGGGCTGCGCGTGGGGATGCATGACGGCTTTGCCGGAAAGGCCGCCGCCGCACCTGCCGCGAACGGAAAATAAAGCGCTTTCCGCGTCCGGGCCGGTCGGTTAGGGCGCGGACATGACTGGTCCGATCACCGCCATCCTGTTAGCGGGCGCGCGCCCGATCCCCGATCCGCTGGCGCGCGCGGCAGGCGTGCCGGTCAAGCCGCTGGTGCCCGTGGGCGGGGAGCCGATGATCAATCGCCCCGCGGAGGCCTTGCTGGCGCATCCGGCGATCGACCGGGTGATCATCCTGACGCAGGCGCCGGAACATTTCGCCGCCGATCCCGCAACCGCATGGCTGGCCAGCGAACCGCGCGTCCGGTTCGACCGGGGCGGGCAGGGGATCGCGTCATCCCTGCTGCAATTGCTGGAGGCAGGGGCGGTGCCGTTCCCGATCCTGCTGACGACGGCGGACCATGTGCTGTTGAACGCGGCGATGCTGGACCAGTTCGTGGCGGAAGCGCAGGGCGCGGACGTCGCCGTCGCCATGGTGGAACGGGCCAATCTGCTGGCGCGCTATCCGGGGTCGCGGCGCACATGGCTCAAATTCCGCGACGGATGGTGGTCGGGCGCGAACATCTTCTGGTTCGGCAGCGACAGGGCGAGGACGATCATCGCCCTGTGGCAGGAGGTCGAGCAGGACCGCAAGAAGGGGTGGAAGATATTGGCGGCCTTTGGCCCCTTCGCGCTGATCGGCGCGCTGCTGCGGCTGTTGACGCTGCGCGGCGGGATGGCGCGGATCGGGCGGAAGTTCGGCCTGACCGCGCGGCTGGTCGCGATGGACAGCCCCGAAGCCTGTATCGACGCGGACAAGGTGGAGGATGTGCTGCTGATCGAAACGATATTGCGCGGGTGACGAAGGCGTAAGTGGGTCAAGTGGTTTCGAGCAAGGGCGGACGCAAGAAACCCGTTCGGGCTGAGCTTGTCGAAGCCCTTTCCTTTCTTCTAAAACCTTGTGGTTTCCAGAAAAATTAAAGCCCTTCGACAGGCTCAGGGCGAACGGCGCTTGTGGGGTGAGTATCCGCTTCCCACCCTTCCCACGCATCCGGCACCATTATTGCGGCTCGCCACTCTCCCCTTCGCCCGGCGGCTGGGGCGGCACGATCCGTGGCGGCGGCGGGGCGCCTTCGGGGGGTGGCGGCCCGCGCTGGTCCACCGGCAGGCGGATCTGGTTGCCGCCGATATTCACCGTCATTCCACCTTCATCCACGCCCACGCCGACATTGCCGATGCCGCTTTCGACCGCGACATTGGCGATCGCGTTGACGAGGTCGGCGTCCTGCGTTTCTTCCGGGGCATCCTCGACCGGCTCGTTGATCGCTCCACTCATGAAATTGCGCCAGATGCGGGCGGGCACGCCGCCACCGGCCGCCCCGCCGGGCAGGGGGGCGTTGTCGTCATTGCCGATCCACACCGCCGTCACCAGGCCACCGGCATAGCCCACGAAGATCGCGTCGCGGCTGTCCTGCGTCGTGCCCGTCTTGCCGAACGTGCTGGTGCGCAGCGCGGCCGCGCTGCCGGTGCCGCGATTGGCGGCGGAGGACAGAAGGTCGCGGATCATTTCCAGCTGATCGTCGCTGAAATGGCGCTGGCGCCGCATCAGCTTTTCGAACCAGCCCTGTTCTTCGGGGGGCAGGCCATGGGCGACGACCGGATAGGCGCCCGCCGCGACGGAAGCATAGGCTTCGGCCAGTTCGACCAGCGGAATTTCCGACGTGCCGAGCGCCAGGCTGAGATCCTCGGTCAGCGGCGCGGTGACGCCCAGATCGCGGGCGACCTTGATCACATTGTCGACGCCGACCTTTTGCGTCAGGCGCACCGCGGCCACATTGCTGGACGCGGCGAAGGCCTGACGCAGGGTGATGCGCCCGCGATATTTGCCGCCATGATTGGCCGGGCGGTACGTGCCCGTGGTGATCGGCGTATCGTCCACCATGTCGTCGGGCGTCATGCCCGCGCGGAAGGCGGCGAGGTAGACGAACAGTTTGAAGGTCGATCCGGGCTGACGCCTGGCCTGCACGGCGCGGTTGAAGCTGCTCTTGTCGTAATTCTTGCCGCCCACCATGGCGACGACGCTGCCGTCGGGCTTCATCGCCACCAGCGCGGCCTGCGCCCCGCCCAACGGCGCGCGGCGGATCGCGGCTTCGGCCAGACGCTGAATGCGCCAGTCGAGCGTGGTCGCCACTTCCTGTTCGCCATAGACCGCGCCCGCCCGGTCGCGGGCATGGGGCAGCACCCAGTCGGCGAAATAGGTACCGGTGGTGGGATCGGGATCGTCATGCACGTTGACCCGCGCGGGGGGCAGGGCGTTGCGTTCGGCCTGACTGATATAGCCCGCATCGACCATCGCCTGCGTCACCAGCGCGGCGCGGGTGCGGGCGCCCTTCAGATTGGATGTGGGGGCAAGGCGCGAAGGGGCCTTCAGCAAACCCGCCAGCATCGCGGCCTGCGGGATGGTCAGCCGTTCGGGCGCGCGGTTGAAATAATGGCGCGCCGCCGCCCGCAGGCCATAGACATTGTCGCCGAAATAGACGTTGGAGAGGTATCTCTCCATGATCTGGTCCTTGGTCAGCCATGCTTCCAGCCAGATCGCGATCAGCGCTTCGCGCGCCTTGCGGCCGAAGGTGCGGTCGCTGGACAGGAACACGCCCTTGGCCAGCTGTTGCGTGATGGTGCTGCCGCCCTGCGACGATCCGTCCGACCAGATATTGTGCCACATTGCGCGCGCTATGCCGCGCGGGTCGACGCCCCAGTGACTCTGGAACCGGCGATCCTCGATCGCCATGAACGCCTGGGGCACATGGGCGGGCAAATCCGCCATGGTGACCGGTTTGTCGATCACCGCGCCGCGCCGTGCGATCAGGTGGCCGTCCGCCGACATCAGGCTGATTGCAGGCGGGGCGATGGGTTTCAGCGACCGGGACAGCGGCGCCGTGACCGCCAGCCAGCCAATCAGGATCATCAGCACGGCAAGACCCGCCGCCGCGACCCATCCGCCGATCTGCAAGCGGCGACGCCATGGAGTGGGCGGGGCAAAGGCGCTGGGCGGCCCGGCGCCGAATGCGCGTGGGGGCAGCGCCGCAGGATCGGCAGGGGCGGAGTCGTTCATTTCTTCGTCCATGCTGTATTGTTCACATCATACAGTCAAGTCTGTCCCGCGCCGGGACAGGCCGGAATTAATCACAAAATCGACTGGCCTTAATGGTAAATATTTCGTTAACCACCTGCCATGCGAAACAGACCCCTCGTCCTGACCACCGAGTCCGCCCGCCATCCCTTTCGCCAGCGGATCCCCGTCCATGTGCTGCGCGTAGTCGAGGATGGCCCCGCGCGCACCCGCCGCCTGCGCGACGACGATGCCGACTGGAAATTGTTCGGGTTGAGCTTTGCCGCATTCTTCACGGCCTTTTACAGCTTCATTTTCTAAAGGGGCCCGAAGCGTCAGGTCAGCTGCAATTGGGGCCGTCGCAGGCCCGGTGCAGTTTCAGCGCCATCGCCGCGCAGGGCAGCGTCAGGAACGCGACCAGCAGCAGCTGCATCACCACCGAAACGCCCGCGATGCTGAGGCCGATGGCGCATAGCGAACCGACCACCATCGCCCCCGAATTGACGATATTGTTCGCCGCCACCGTCCGCGCCGCTTCGCATTTTTCGACCGTGGTCGTCAGGAAGGCATAGAGCGGCACGACGAACATGCCGCCGAACGTCGCGACGCCCAGCAGGCAGGCCGACAGCGGAATGGCCAGCGGATGCGCCAGAAATCCCGTCAGCGACAGCATCTGCCCGTCCGCAGCAGGCGTCCACAGATCGCACACGATATGGAAGGCGACGATGCACAGCCCCATGCCGATGACGGATGCGGGCGCATATTTCGCCGACACATGCCCCTGTAGCAGCCGGTTGATCGCGACCGATCCGATGGCGATGCCGATTGAAAAGATCGCGAGGAACAGGCTGGCGACCGGCTTGTCGGCGGTCAGCACATTCTTCACCAGCGGTGGAAACTGGATGAACAGGATGGAGCCGACGGCCCAGAACAGGCTGATCGACATGATGGCCAGGAACAGGCGGCGGATGTGCATCGTGCCGCGCACCAGCGCGACCGACGATCGGATGATGTGAAAATCGATCGGCTGCGTTTCCAGCAGCGACGGGGCGGACGGCACCTTTCGCCCGGCGACATAGCCGATCAGCGCGGTGACGATGATGCCCACGGCGGCGGCCTCCACCGGGATGATACCCGCGAGGATCGTGCCCGCCAGAATCGCGATATAGGTGCCCGCTTCGACGAGGCCGGTGCCGCCCAGCACTTCGTCGTCATGCAGATGCTGGGGCAGGATCGCATATTTGATGGGGCCAAAGAAGGTCGAATGGATGCCCATCGCGAACAGGGCGGCGAGCAGCAGCGGAATGGCCAGCGTATGGACCGCGATGCCGCTCCAGATAAGGCCGAGGCCCAGTGCGCCAACGCCCATGATGAAGATTTCGGCGGCCTTTACCCAGCGGATGATGACGGCCTTGTCCCGCTGGTCCGCCAGCTGGCCCGACAAAGCGGACAGCAGGAAGAAGGGCAGGATGAACAGGCCCGTCGCCAGCGCGCTGAACCAGGTTTCCGACTTTTCGTCATTATAGACCTGATAGACGACGAACAGCACCATGGCGTTCTTGAACAGGTTATCGTTGAACGCGCCCAGCAGCTGGGTGATGAAAAGCGGCAGAAAACGGCGCTTGTTCAGGAGCCTGAGAGAGGCTTGCATGGAATAGGGGGTCTTCTTTCCCGTTAGCGACCGGGCCGGGGTCTAGCGTCTGGCGAAGCGCATGTCCAATGGCGTTACATTGATATACGCACATGCTTGTGCACTGTCCCGGTCTGTGGCACTTCGCGCCCATGCTGACGCTGCCCAATTTGCTGACGCTTTCGCGCATCATCACCGTGCCGCTGCTGGTGGCATTGCTCTGGCCCGAAGAAGTGGCGGGGGTGGGGCTGGGTGCGCGATGGACGACCGGCTATGCTCTGGCCTTTGCGCTATACTGCCTGATGGGCATTACCGATTATTTCGACGGATACCTTGCCCGCGCGCAGGGCACCGTGTCGAAGCTGGGCGTGTTTCTCGATCCGATCGCGGACAAGATCATGGTCGGCGCGGTCATCCTGATGCTGGCGGCGACCCGCGATATTCGCGGCATCCACATAGCCGCCGCGATGATCATCCTGCTGCGCGAAATCGCGGTGTCGGGCCTGCGCGAATTTCTGGCGGGGTTGCAGGTGTCGGTGCCGGTGTCCCGCCTCGCCAAATGGAAGACGACGTGCCAGATCATCGCGCTGGGCGCGCTGATCCTGGCCGGGGCCGTGCCGCAATTTCCCTTCGTTCAGCTGGTGGGCATCGTGACGTTGTGGGCGGCCGCGATCCTGACGCTGATCACCGGATGGGATTATCTGCGCGTCGGCATCCGGCATATGGACTGATCCATGCCGGGCGCCATGCTGAGCATCGTCTATTTCGCCTGGGTGCGTGAAGCCATCGGGCTGGACGAGGAGCAGGTGGAACGGCCTGCCCCCGGCGCGCGCGTTGCCGATCTGATCGCGATGCTGGCGGCGCGGGGCGGCGGTTATGCGCAGGCGCTGGGCCATTCCGAAAAATTGCGCGCGGCGATCGACCAGCATTTCGTGCCGATCGACAGCGTGATCGGCGACGCCCGCGAAGTGGCGATCTTTCCCCCGGTCACCGGCGGGTGAAGCGGGTCGCGATACAGACGGCGGATTTCGACGTCGCGGCCGAGCTGGCGGCGCTGGAGTCGCTGGGCGGCGGGGGCGTGGCCAGCTTTACCGGCGTGGTGCGGGGCGAAGGCGGGCTGATCGCGCTGGAGCTGGAACATTATCCCGCCATGACGCAGGCGCAGGTCGACCGCATCGTGGACGACGCGCTGGCCCGCTGGCCATTGCTGGGGGTGAGCGTGATCCATCGTTTCGGACGGCTGGAGCCGGGCGCACGGATCGTGTTCGTGGGCACCGCGTCGCGCCATCGCACCGCGGCGCTGGAAAGCTGCGCCTTCCTGATCGACTGGCTGAAATCCCATGCGCCCTTCTGGAAGAAGGAGCATTGGGGCGACGGCGCGACCCGTTGGGTCGAGGCGCGGGCGGAGGATGAAGCGAAGGCGAAGGGCTGGAACGGCTGAGTTCAGCCGGTCTGTTCAGGCCGCTTCGGGCAGGCGGCAACTGGTGGCCGCCGCGTCGCGCAATATTCCGGCGAGCAGGCGAAATTCCTTTTCCCGCGGACTGTTGCGCCGCCAGATGAGCGCGATGTCGCGCGACGATCGATCCGATTCCAGCGGCCGCGCGGTAATCTTCGTATGTTCCAATATGCCCCCGGCAATCGCCATTTCGGGGATCATCGTCACGCCCAGCCCGTTGTCCACCATCTGAATGAGCGTGTGCAGCGACGTGCCCATCATCGTCGTGCTGGCGCGCAGATCCGGGCGGTTGCAGGCGGCGAGCGCATGGTTCTTCAGGCAATGGCCGTCCTCCAGCAGCAGCAGGCGGCTTTCGTCGATCATCGCCGGATCGATCCAGTCGGGCGGGTTGATCGGCTCATCCTGCGGGAAGGCGACATAGAGCCGGTCGTGGAACAGGATTTCGCTGTCCATTTCGCCCATGGGAAAGGGCAGCGCCAGCAGCACGCAATCGACATTGCCATGGCGCAGCGATTCGATCGCGGCCTGACTGGTTTCCTCGCGCAGATAGAGTTTGAGTTCGGGCCGCTCCGCCCGCAGGCGGGGCAGCAGGCGGGGCAGCAGGAAGGGGGCGATGGTCGGGATCACGCTCATGCGCAGTTCGCCGCTCAAGGGCTTGCCCGAAGCCTGCGCGATGGCGGCCAGTTCCTCCGCTTCGCGCAGCACGCGATGCGCCTTTTCCACGATGCGGTCGCCCAGTGCCGTAAAGCGCACCACGCGGCGGGTGCGCTCCACCAATGTCACGCCGATCAGCGATTCCAGTTCGCGAATGCCCGCCGACAGTGTGGACTGGGTGACGAAACAGCTGTCGGCCGCCTTGCCGAAATGGCCCTGTTCCTTCAGCGCCACCAGATATTGCAGCTGTTTGAGTGTCGGCAGATAGCTGGACATTTATCGTCTTCCTCGATCAGAAGGCGAAATATAATAGCCTTATCCGATAAATCCAAGCCATTTGCCCACGCCGAACAGCGACGTCAGCGTCAGTATGATGCCCACCGCGCTGAACAATATGCGCGGCGCGACATGGCGCGCCAGCATCGCGCCGAAGGGTGCGGCGACCACCCCGCCGATCAGCAGGCCCAGCGTGTAGGTGGTGAAGGTTTCCCAGCCAAGGTGGAGCAGGAAGGTCAGGCTGATCGACGTCGTCAGGATGAATTCGACCGTGTTGACCGTGCCGATGGTGTGGCGCGGGCTGGACCCTTGGAGCAGCAGATTGGACGTCACCACCGGTCCCCAGCCACCGCCGCCCGACGCATCCATGAAGCCGCCGACCAGACCCAGCGGCGTCACCCATTTGGGATCGCGCGGCTTGGGCGGCAGGTGAAAGCCGCACCAGATGAGGTAGATGCCGATCGACGCGAGATAGAGCTGGACGAACGGCTTCACCACCGCGCCATCGATATTGGACAGCAGGTAAGCGCCCGCGACTCCGCCGATGACGCCGGGAATGATGAGTTTGGAAAAGAGTTTCCAGTCGACATTGCGGTGCAGGATATGGCTGATCGCCGACACGCCCGTCGTGAACGTTTCGGCGACATGGACGCTGGCCGACGCGCGGCTGGGCGGGACGCCCATCGTCAGCAACAGGGTGCTGGAAATCACGCCATAGGCCATGCCCAGCGCGCCATCGATGATCTGTGCGCCGAAGCCGACCAGAATGAAGGGCCAGATGTCCCCGAAATTGGCCCAGAAAAAATCCAGCATCCGCTACCCTCTTTTCATATTGTCTACCTTCATGATAGGAATATCCCGTGCCGACAAGCAAGTTTCTATTTTCGGCGGAAAAGCTGGGGATGCGCGCCCATCTGGAAAATGCGACCTTATCGGTCTATATGCGTTGCTCATAACAACGCGTGATCTGATCGGGGACATTCGCATGGTGCGCAACCTCATTGCCTATCTGGATTCGGTGAAGAGCCGCGATCCTGCGCCCCGTTCGCGTGCCGAAATCCTGCTATACCCCGGCGTCTGGTCGCTGGCCTTTCACCGCGTGGCCCATCGGCTCTATCGGTCGAAGCTGTTCTTTCTGGCGCGCGTGGTCAATCACCTGTCGCGCTTCCTGACCGGAAACGACATTCATCCCGGCGCAAAGATCGGCAAACGCTTCTTCATCGACCATGGCTTTACCGTGATCGGTGAAACGGCGGAAATCGGCGATGACGTCACCCTGTATCAGAATGTCACGCTGGGCGGGACGGACCCGGCCAATGGCATTGCGGGCAAACGGCACCCGACGCTGAACGATGGCGTGATCGTGGGGTCGGGCGCGCAGGTGCTGGGGCCGGTCAATGTCGGTGCACGGGCGCGCGTGGGCGCCAATGCCGTGGTGACGAAGGATGTGGCCGAAGGGGCGACCATGGTCGGCATTCCGGCGCGCCCCATGCTGGTGGACGTTACTGCCTATCAGCGCGACTTCGTACCCTATGGCACGCCCTGTTCCGACTGTTTCGACCCGGAAAAGCAGAAGCTGGAACTGCTCCAGTGCGAAGTCGAGCGGCTTCAGAAGCGGCTGTCGGAACTGATGGCCGAACGGCAGACGCCCAGTCTGCTCGCCCCTCGCCTGCCCGATTCTCGTCTGCCCGATGATGCGACGGACACGCCGCTGTTCAGGGAGCGTGACCGGGCCTGATGAACAATGTGACGCCGTTTCCGCATCAGGGCGTTGGAGCACAGGGCGCGCAGGTCGGGTTCGACCGGCTGGAATTGCAGCGGATCATGGACCTGTACGGCCGCATGGTGTCGGCGGGCCACTGGCGCGACTATGCCATGGACATGGGGCGGGAAGCCGCGATTTTCAGCGCGTTCCGCCGGTCCGCCGAACGGCCCGAATATCGCATCGAAAAACGCCCGGCGCTGCGCCATCGGCAGGGCATGTGGGCGCTGGTCGGCGAAAGCGGCCAGATATTGAAGCGCGGTCAGGAATTGCAGGGCGTGCTGGCCCCGGTCGAACGCAAGCTGATGCGCATCGTGGAGGATTGACCCCGTCCTGCCGCTGAGGCCCCATTTCGCATCGGGCCGTCTTCAATCCCGCTGGACAGGGCGTGTCGGATCGGCATTCATTGTCGCCATAAAAAGCGGGGTAGAGTTATGGCGATCAGCTTCACGGTGAATGGCAAGGCGCGTCAGGTGGATGGCGACCCGTCCAAGCCGCTTTTATGGGTGCTGCGCGAAGATCTGGACATGGTCGGCACCAAATTCGGTTGCGGCGCCGGGCTGTGCGGGGCGTGCACCGTGCATCTGGACGGCAATGCCATCCGGTCGTGCCAGACGCCGGTCGCCGATGTGAATGGCCTCGCGGTCACGACGATAGAGGGGGTGCAGGCCAGCGATCCGGGGCAGCGGATCGCCGCCGCGTGGATCAGGCATGACGTGCCCCAGTGCGGCTATTGCCAGGCGGGGCAGATCATGAGCGCCACCGCACTGCTGGCGGCCACGCCAAAGCCCAGCGATGATGAGATCGACGCGGCGATGATGGGCAATCTGTGCCGTTGTTCCACCTATATCCGGATTCGCGCGGCGATCAGGGACGCGGCGGGCATAGACGCAGCGGACATAGACGCAGCGGACAGGGGTGCGTCGGGTAGGGGCGCAGCGCGCTGGGCGGAGGCGAAGGCATGAGCGCCGCGATCCTTTCACGCCGGGGCTTCATTTCCGCATCGCTGCTGGCGGGCGGCGGTCTGCTATTCGACCTCAACATGCCGGTCGCCCGCGCGGAGAACGGCGCGCCCGTCATCCTGAGCGCCTTCATCCGCATCCTGCCCGACAATCGCATCGTCATCGGCGCGAAGAATGCGGAGGTGGGGCAGGGCGCCAAGACCATGCTGCCGATGATGATCGCGGAGGAACTGGACGTCGACTGGGCGCAGGTCACGATCGAACAGACCCATGCCGATGCGAAGATTTTCGGCGGACAGACGGCGGGCGGCAGCCGCACCACGCCGCGCGAATGGTTGCCCACGCGGCAGGCGGGGGCGGCGGCCCGTGCGATGCTGGTTGCGGCGGCGGCGGCGCAATGGCAGGTCGCGCACGATACGCTGCGCACCGCCAGCGGCCGGGTGACCGATCCCACATCCGGCAGGTCCGCGACCTATGCCTCGCTCGCGGCGGTGGCGGCGAAACTGCCCGCGCCCGATCCGGCGACCCTGAAACTGAAGGACGCCGCCGATTTCCGCATCATCGGCCGGTCGGTCGTGGGCGTCGACACGCCTGCCATCGTCGCGGGACAGCCGCTTTACGGCATCGATACGAAACTGCCCGGCATGCTCCACGCCGTGATCGAAACCTGCCCGGCCTTTGGCGGAACCTTCAAATCGGCCAATCTGGATGTGGTGCAGGCATTGCCGGGCATCGCCGATGTGCTGGTGATCAGGGGCGACGGCACCCCCGAATCCGGCCATGACGGCGTGGCCATCCTGTCCAGAAGCTGGTGGACCGCCAATCAGGCGCGTGACGCGTTGAAGGTGGAATGGGACGTCAGCGCCGTCAGCACTTTTTCGACGCAATCCTACGCAACGCAGGCGGCCGAACGAATCAGGGGCAAGGGGGACGGCGACATCGTCCGCACCGGCGACATCGACGCCGCCTTTACCGGGGCGGCCAGAACCGTCAGCGCGAACTACAGCTATCCCTTCGTCGCGCACGGCACGCTGGAGCCGCAAAATTGCACCGCCCTGTTCAGGGATGGCGCCGTCGAAATCTGGGCGCCGACGCAAAATCCGGAAAATGGACGCGCTCTGGTGGCCAAGGCGCTGAACCTGCCGTCGGAGAAGATCCGGATCAACTTCACCCGGATCGGCGGCGGCTTTGGCCGACGGCTGATGAACGACTATATGGTGCAGGCGGCGCAGATCGCTGCGCAGGTGCCTGGCGTGCCGGTCAAGTTGCTGTGGACGCGGCAGCAGGATATGCAGCGCGATTTCTACCGGCCCGCCGGATGGCATGGTTTTCGCGCGGCGCTGGACAAGAATGGCCGGATGACCGGCTTCCACGATCATTTCGTCACTTTTGGCAAGGATGGGAAGCCTGCCCGTTCCGCCGAACTGCCCGCGCATGAACCGCCCGCCGGCCTGATCGACAATGTGCTGCTGGAACAGAGTTTCCTTTCCACCAACATGCCGACCGGATGGCTGCGCGCGCCCGGCTCCAATGCGCTGGCCTTCGTCTATCAGGCGTTTCTGGACGAAGTGGCGCAGGCGGCGGGCAAGGATCTGCCGACGCTGATGATCGAACTGCTGGGCGAGCCCAAGGACATGCCGCGCGGCAACAACGCGCCGTCCTTCGTGACGGAACGGGCCAAGGGCGTCATCCGCAAGGTCGTCGATATGGGCGGATGGGCCGACCGCAAGGCGCTGCCCAAGGGGACGGGCAAGGGATTCGCCTTTTATTACAGCCATATGGGCTATTTTGCCGAGGTGCTGGAGGTCGCAATCATCGATGGCATGCCAAAGGTGAAGACCGTCTGGGTCGCGGGCGATGTCGGCAGCCAGATCATCAACCCGATCAACGCCCTGCATCAGGTGCAGGGTTCCGTGATCGAAGGACTGGGGCAGGCGCTGGCCGGGCAGGTCATCACGCAGGTCGACGGCGCGGTGGAACAGGCCAATTTCGACACCCATCCCTTCCTGCGCATCAGCGACGCGCCGCAGATCGTCGTGGAGTTCGTGAAGACCGACTATCCGCCCACGGGTCTTGGCGAACCGGCGCTGCACCCCGTCATCCCGGCATTGGTGAACGCGATCCATGCCGCGACCGGAAAGCGCATCCGCACCCTGCCGATCACGACGGAGATGCTGGCCTGACGACGGCCTCCGACGCAATCGGGGGTTGCGTCGGTGTTGCCGATTATGTCATGCAGCAATAAATTATGACGAACGTCAAATTTGCATGGCGGATATGGCTGCGGCCATCCGTCATGGAAATGGAAGCGTCATAAGAGCGCTGGCCTGACGGATCTGGGGCGTGGCCGGGACCGGCCGTTCACCCGCAGATCGAGGACGGCCGACGATATTGGGGGTGGTGCCGAAAAAGCTGCCAGATGCGCTCAGGGCAAAAGACCGGGCGTCAAGGGGGACATATAGGGTGAAGCGGCTTCCCGTCACGAAACTGGGCCTTTTGGTGCTTTTTTCCGCATCCGTCGTTTTCGCGCAGGGGGATGATGGCCCGACCGGTGCGACGAAGGAGACGGAGCCGGGCATCCCCGTCACCGATCCGCTGGTGAAGGAAAAATGCGGCAGCTGTCATAACGGCGATGACAAGGGCAACCTGTCCCGCATCAGCTGGGTCCGCACCACGCCCGAAGGCTGGGCACAGGCGATCAAGCGCATGGTGCGCCTCAATGGCCTCGACATCACGCCGAATGAAAGCCGGTCGATCGTCAAGTCTCTGGCGTCGTCCCATGGCCTGGCCCCCGAAGAGGCGCGCCCGGTCATGTATCTGCCCGAAAAGCGGATCATCGACGAAACGCTGATCCCCAATGAAACGATGCGCGGCGCCTGCGCCAGTTGTCACGCCTATGCGCAGCCCCTGTCCTGGCGCCGGTCGAAAATGGAATGGAAGACGTTGCAGGATCTGCACGTCGCCCTTTATTCGCAGGCGGACGCGCAATATCGCCGCCCGGCCGAGGACGCCGAACAGCCGGTCGGCCGCGACCCCAAGGACAAGATGACGCGCGGGGAATATGCGCTGACCTATCTGCCCAAGGTCGCGGGACTGCACAGCCCGCAATGGGCGGCATGGAGCGCACGGCAACGCAATCCGCGCCTGACGGGCGAATGGCTGGTGGTGGCCAGCGTGCCGGGCAAGGGACGTTTCGTAGGCGACCTGACCGTCGCGCCGGGGAAGGCGGCCGATGAATTTACGACCAGCGCGACGCTGCGTTCGCTGACGGATGGCGGCGCGATCCGCCGGGCGGGAACCGGCATCGTCTATGCGGGCTATAGCTGGCGCGGATCGTCCAAGGGAGGGGCGGCGGCCGCACCCGATGATCTGAACAGCGCCGCCCGCGAAACATTGTGGTTCGCGCCCGATCAGCAGAGCGCGCAGGGACGCTGGTTCTGGGGCGATTATCAGGAGTTCGGATATGATGTGAAGCTGATCCGCGCCACCGCCGCGCCCGCGATCCTGGCGGTAACGCCGGGGCTGGCGAAGGCGGGTGCGAAGGGGGTTCAGTTTCACATATATGGCCATAATCTGCCCGGCTCCCTGACGCCGGGTGACGTCGATCTGGGGCTGGGCATCACCGCGACGAAAATCCTGTCGGCCACCCCGACGGAGATGATCGTCACCGCCGATGTGGCGCCTGCCGCCGCCGCGGGGCAACGCGACGTCGCCATCGCCGGAGCGGTGCTGGAGCAGGCTTTCCCGGTCTATCGCAATATCGATTATATCAAGGCGACACCGGAAACCGCGCTGGCGCGTCTGGGCGGCATCAAATTCGGCAAGGGCTATCAGCAGTTCGAAGCGATCGGATATGATAATGGTCTGGATGGCAAGCCGAACACGGGCGACGACGTGGCGCTTGGCCCCGTGGACGCCAGCTGGTCGATGCAGGAATTCATGTCGGTCTATGCCGACGACGACACCAGATATGTTGGCGCGCTCAGCCCTGCCGCATTCTTCACCCCGGCGGAAGAAGGGCCAAACCCCGCCCGCCGTTTCGGCCGCAACAATTATGGCGAGGTGTGGGCCGTCGCCACCGCGAAAAATGCAAAGGACAGGTTCGGCAAGCCATTGAGCGCGCGGGCCTATCTGGTCGTCACCGTCCCCATGTATCAACGTTTCGACCAGCCGGAGGTGTCGCGATGACCGTGATGCAATCCCCGCCCGCTTATGCCCGCGCCGAATATCATGGCTTTTCGGCGGGTGGCAGCGACTTCATCTATCTGGTGAGCGCGGGCGCGATCTTCGAAATCGATGACGATGTGCAGGCGGTGCTGTCCCGTCTGGATGGGCAGCAACTGTCCCACGCCGCGCTGATCCGCGCACTGGTGGAGGATGGCCGCGCCCCGGAAGAGGCCGAAGCACTGGTGCGCGAACTGCGCGCCGCGCGGCTGATCCAGCAGGGCGTGGCCGCCCCGGTCGCGCCATCCGCGCCGCCCGCCGATTTCCCGTTGCAGGCGCTGGTGCTGAACGTCACCAATCAGTGCAACCTTGCCTGCACCTATTGCTATGAATTTGGCGCGGACAAGATCGCGACGCCCGCAGGCAAGCCCAAATATATGACGCTGGACACGGCGAAAGCGTCGGTCGACCTGCTGATCGCCGAGGCGGTCGGGCGCAAGGCGGTGCATATCACCTTCTTCGGCGGCGAAACGCTGATGAACTTCCGCCTGCTGCGCGATGTGGTGAACTATGCCAATAAGGCGACGGCGGCCGTGAGGAAGGGCATTACCTACAGCCTGACCACCAACGCCACGCTGCTGACCCCCGAAATCGTCACTTTCCTGTCGGACAACCGCATCGGTGTCACCGTGTCGATGGATGGCCCGCCGGAGGTGCAGGACAGGCACCGCGTCTATAAAAATGGCAAGGGCAGCTATGCGGTCATCGAACCGCGCCTGCGCACGCTGATCGCCAATCACAAGAGCCGTGCCGTCACCGCCCGCGTCACGCTGACCCAAGGTGTTACCGACGTCGTGCGCATTTTCCGTCACCTCAAGGACGATCTTGGCTTTCACGAGGTCGGCTTTGCGCCGGTGACGACGGGTGAGGAGCGCGCCTATTCGATCGACGCCAACGGCATGGACGATGTGCTGGCGCAGTTCAGCGCGTTGGCGGACGAATGGCTGGAATATGCCCTGCGGGGTGAGGTGCATGGGTTCACCAATGTCAGCGAAACGATCAGCGAACTGATTTCCGGCGTCAACAAATCGCATCCCTGTGGCGCGGGGCTGGGCCTGATGGGCGTCAGCCCGTCGGGCGACCTGTCGCCATGCCATCGCTTCACCGATGCCGACACGCATGTGATGGGCCATGTGTCCAGCGGTATCGACCGCGCGAAGCAGGGCGCCTTCCTGACCAGGGGGCATGTCGAGGCGAAATATGACTGCCAGAGCTGCTGGGCGCGGCCGCTCTGCGCGGGCGGATGCCATCATGAGGCATTCGTGCGCTATGGCGACACTGGCCACGCAAACCTGCATTATTGCGACTGGATACGGCAATGGACCGACACTTGCCTGCGCATCTACGGCGAACTGGCGGTGAAAAATCCCGGCTTCCTCGAACGCTTCGCTGAACGAAAGGGCCTGTCATGAAGCATCTTCGTGCCATCAACAAAAAGGCGCGCGCGATCGACGAGGCGGTGACGCAGGTCGAAGCTGCGGCGGTGGCAGCGCCTTCCGGTGAAGGCGGGGCCGACATGGAGGAGGATGTCGTCGCCCTCCAGCAACAGCCGCGCCCACATGTGCCGATGGGCTGCACCCTGTCCTTCTCGCCCGGATGGGAAGTGGATGCGGGCGGCGGCACGGCGGGCCTGTGCCAGCCGGTCGAACGCGACATCTATGATTGTTACGTCACCTGTTTCTGGCCGGTGCAGGTGCCCGACCATGTCAATTATTCGCCCGACTGGGCCAGCAACTGCGCCACGGCCACCAAGGACTGGCGCAACCTAGACCTCGTATTTCCGTGAGGCGCGCCATGCCGACATTCCGCACCATCATCGCTGCTGGTCTTGCCGCGTGCGGCGCGATCCCTGCCGCCGCCGCGACGCTTTTCATGGGAAGCTATCCCGATCAGCTGCTGATCTTCGACGAAGGCAAGGCGGCCGTCACCGGCAAGCTGAAACTGGATACCGGCCTGCCGACATCCATGGTCCTGTCGGACGATGGCAAGCGCATCTATGTCAGCACCATCACCACCAGCGGGATCGAGGTGATCGATACCGCCACGCGCAGGGTGGTGAGCAAGTTCAGCCTGAACGACGGCACGACCCGTTACCGTTTCTGGGGCGGGGCGGCGGACCCGGCGGGCCGTTATTTCTACACGATGCTGACGAAATTCGAAAAGGCGGCCGACCGTTATATCGTCGGCAAGCCAAGCTGGGGGGTCATCGACCTGAAATTGCAGAAGGTGGTGCGCAGCGCCGAACTGGACAGGGAAGATGAACGGTCCGGCGGCGGGTGGCGCGCGGCGTACAAGGTGTCGCCTGACGGCAGGTTCCTTTACGCCTTCGGGGAAAAGGTGGTGATCATCGATACCGCGACGCTGAAGGTGGTGGATCGCATCGACCTGGCCAAACCCGAAGGCACGGGCCTTGAAAATGTCGGTTTCGGCGGGGCGATCGACACGATCCGCACGCCGGGCCAGTTCGTGTCGCTGTTCAATGCGTCCGACCCCTATATCCATAACAAGATGTTCGGCATCGCCCGTTTCGACCTCAACAGCCGCCAGTTCGATTTCACGCCCGTCGGCCCCGCGCCGGACAATATGGCCGGCCTGCAGATGACGCCGGACGGGAAGCAGGCCTATACCGTCGTCACCAACGGAAAGCTGGGCAACAAGCGCTGCGAATTCTGGCACATGGACATGGCGACCAGCAGCATCGTGGACAAGGCGGAGTTTCCATGCCGGTCCCGTTTCCGTTTCGGCATGTCGATGGATGGCGCGAAGCTCTATATCTACGGCGCCAGCTACGACATCGAAGTCTATGACGCAAAGACGCTGAAGCTGGAATCGACCTGGGATCTGGGCAACGACACCACCGGCGCGGGCATGGTCGCCGTGGAATGAGGCAAATGGACGCCCGGCCCGACATTAGTCGAAAAAACAAGGTTAATTTCCGCCGGGCCGTCGACACCGTCCGCCATCGGGCGCACATCGGTCGATGACAGTCATAGCCATCCGGGGAAGCGGGATAGCCACCAGGGGATGTGCGCATTTATTGGCCGGTGCGGGTCTTCGGGTCGCAATCGAAGAGCATCACCGTCCGTCCGTGCCGACGATCATGCTGAGCGACTCTGCCCTGGGTCTGATCCGCAGCATATTCGATCGGCCGGACTTATTCGCGGACCATCCGCGTGTCGCCCGGCGCATGATCGCCTGGGGCGGACCGCCGGTGATCGTGCCGCATGGCGCCGTGCTGGCGTCCGAAGATCAGGTGCTGGCCGCGCTGCCGGCGATTGGCCCGATGCCCGTCGCCGCGCCCGTCACCACGCCGGATTTTACCGCATATGCGGCGTCGCCGTTCCCTGTCGGCGACATCCGCATATTCGGTGACCGCAACGCCGTGGCCGCGAAGGTCAGGCTGCGCGATCCGGCCTGCGCGCAGGATGTACGGATAGAGGCGGTGGCCGATGGCTGGCTCTATCTGGTGCCTGCGCAAGCGGGGGAGGGTTGGCTGCTGTCCGTGGGGGGCAGGATCGATGCGCTCTTGTCGCAAAGCGCGTTGATCGCACCGGGCGTGGATGCCGTCGGCGCGGTATCCACGCCCTTTACCGCCGCGCCGCGCCTGCACCTGCCGCTTTACGGGCGTGATGACGGCGCGGGCGAATGGATCGGCTGCGGCACGGCGGCGCTGGGTTTCGATCCGATCTGCGGCGATGGCACCGCGCAGTCGGTGCGCGAAGCGATACTGGCGTCCGCCGTCATCGCCGCCATTGCCGAAGGCGGCGACCGGGCCGCCTTGCTCACCCATTATCAATCGATGCTGATCGCGGCGATGCGGCGGCACCTGCTGCTGTGCGCGCAATTTTATGCCAGCGGCGGGCAGGGGGACTGGTGGCGCGCGCAGCATGATGCGTTGATGGACGGGCATCGATGGTGCACCGCGTTGCTGGCGAAGCTGCCCGAACCGCGTTTCGTGCTGGACGGGCTGCGCCTGATCCCGCGACAGGCCGCCGCATGACCGCGCCTGTTCCCCCGCCCGTCGCCGACTGGCGCAGCTATCGGCGGCTGGCGCCGTTCATCAGGCCCTATCGCGGTGCGTTGCTGGTCGTGCTGGGGATCAGCCTGCTGTCGACGGCGCTGGGCCTTGCCCAGCCCTATCTGTCGAAACTGATGATCGATCAGGCGCTGCTGAAGCGGGACATGGGCGCGCTGGTTGAAATCGCCGCCGTCATGATCGGCGTCACCATCGCGGGCTTTGCCGTCAACATCCTTGCCAGCTACCGTTATGTCGCGCTGTCCGCCGCGATGCTGTACGATATTCGGGCCGCGTTGCTGCGTCACCTCCAGAAACTGTCGCCGCGCTTTTACGGCAGCTTCCGCCTTGGCGACCTTGTGTCCCGCATGAACAGCGACGTCAGCGACGTGCAACGCATCGCGTCCGACACGCTGTTGTCGGTGGTCAGCAATCTGCTCTTCTTCACCGGCTGCGTCGCCATGATGCTGTGGCTCGACTGGCGGCTGTTTCTGGTCAGCGTCATCCTCGTCCCCGCCAGCATCGCCACCTTTTCCCATTATCAGCGACGCCTGACCGCACTGACCCGCGACATGCGGGAACGGGGGGCGGACCTTGGCAGCCTGCTGGTCGACACGGTGATGGGGATGCGGGTCGTCGCATCGCTGCGCGCGGGAGAACATGAAATCGCGCGCTTCAAGGCAAAGAACGACGCCTTTATCGGCGCAATGCTGAAAATGCAGGTGGTGTCCTTCATGACCGGCGCGCTGCCCGGTACGTTGATGACGGCGGCGACGTCGGCGGTGATCCTCTATGGCGGCTGGCGCATCATCGAAGGCGGCATGAGCATCGGGACGCTGGTCGCCTTCATGACCTATCATATGCGGTTGCTGTCGCCGATCCAGACATTGATGGGGCTGACGTCGGGGCTGGCTTCGGCGCGGGTGTCGCTGGGCCGCATTTTTGAACTGTTCGATACGCGGCCCGACGTGGTGGAGCGCGCGGACGCAGCGCCGTTGACCGGCGCCGGGGAATTGCGGTTCGACCGGGTGGCGATGCGTTACGACCGTCATGCGGTGCTGAACGAAATCGACCTGACGATACCGGCGGGCAGCCTGTGCGCCATCCTTGGCCCCAGCGGCGCGGGTAAATCGACCATGGCCGACCTGATGGTCCGCTATCTCGATCCCGACAGCGGCCGCATCCTGATCAACGGGCGCGACCTGCGCGACTGTCGGCTGGACGATCTGCGGCGCGAAATCATTCTGGTCGATCAGGCGCCCTATCTGTTCAACGACACAATCGCCGCCAATATCGGCTTCGCCCTGCCGGACATGACGCGCGCCGCGATGGAAGCCGCCGCCCATGCGGCCGGGCTGGACACCTTCATCGGTAGATTACCCGATGGTTATGAAACGCACGCGGGCGAACGGGGTGCGGCCTTGTCGGCGGGGGAGCGGCAACGGATCGTGCTGGCCCGCGCCCTGTTGCGACGGCCCGGCATCCTGATCCTGGACGAACCGACGTCCGCGCTGGACAGCGATACCGAACAACTGGTCGCCGGTCGCCTGCGCGCCGCCCTGCCGGACGCGACCATCATCGTCATCACCCACAAGCCTGCACTGGCCGACATGGCGGATCATGTCATCCGGCTGGACAATGGCCGGGCAACTATGACTGCGCAGGGGCGGATGATCGATGCCTGACCCTGTCCGGATCGCCATCATCGACAGCGGGGTGCATCCCGGTCACCCGCATATCGACGCCGCGCGGCTGTTACCAGGATATGCGGTGGCGAGGGACGGAGCGATCAGCGAAGGAGACAGTATCGACGCGATGGGTCATGGCACCGCCGTCGCCGCCGCCATTCAGGATCAGGCGCCCACAGCCCTATGCCTGCCGATCCGTGTTTTCCATGACGGGTTGCGCACCACCGCGCGCGCGCTGGCGACGGCGATCGACCGGGCCGTCGCGGCGCAGGTGGATATGATCAACCTCAGCCTTGGCACCACCAATCCGGCGCATCGCGATCTGTTCGCGGCGGCGGCGGAGCGTGCATTGTCGGCGGGCATTCTGATCGTCGCGGCTTATGAAACGGATGGTGCGCTTTGTTATCCCGGCGCGCAGCCGCAGGTTCTGGGCGTGTCGCTGGACTGGGATTGCCCGCGCGATGGCCATGCGATGCGGGACGGCCGATATGCGGCGTCCGGCCATCCCCGGCCGATCCCCGGCGTGCCGCAGCGCAGGAACCTCTATGGTGTCTCTTTCGCCGTCGCAAACATGACCGGTATCGTGGCGCGGGGCGGACAGGCGCAGATCGCACATTATCGCGATCCGCTCATGTCCGCTTGTGCGCCCGCAAAGCCATGACGGCTGTTACCGAACCGGCGTCCATGTCTGCGTCTTGCAGAAGAAGGCGATGCATCCCTGCACCTTCAACGTGCCGTTGGCGTTGCGGCTGACCTTCGACGTGTAGCTTTTGCCGCTTTCCGGGTCGTAGATCGTGCCCTTCCACAATTCGCCGTCATCCTCGAACCCGGACAGGAGAGCGAGGCCGACAAGCGGTTTGGAACGCAGCGCCGGATCGGGATTTTTGATGTCGGTCTGGGGACGTCCAGGGGTCGGCTTCACGATCTTTTCGATTTTGCCGCACAGATGTTTGCCGCATGGCGCGATCTGAACGATCGCCTTGCCATCCACCGTGGCCCAGCGGCCGGTGACCGGCTGTGCGGCCTGCGCAGGCGACAGGGCGATGACGAGCGTGCCGATCGCGGCGGCGGCGATAAGGGTCGGTTTCATGCGATCCACTCCTTTTGTTTGGCGATCAGATAATCATGATGAAGCCCGCCCGCCACCGCCTTTTTTGGCGGGGCGGGCGGCTTTTTCGGGCGACGCTACGGCAGCGCCGACCCGCTCTCCTATCTTTTTAGAAGGCCTGGCTGATCGAACAGGCCGCCGGACCCAGAATGACGACGAACAGCGTCGGCAGGATGAACAGGATCAACGGCACGGTCATGATGGCGGGCAGACGCGCGGCCTTTTCTTCGGCGCGCATCATGCGTTCATGGCGAAACTCCGCCGACAGCACGCGCAGCGCCGAAGCGAGCGGCGTGCCATATTTTTCGGTCTGGATCATGGTGGTGACCACGCCCTTCACCGCGTCCAGCTTTACGCGGCTCGCCAGATTTTCGAACGCCATGCGCCGTTCGGTCAGGAAGCTGAGTTCGATGGCGGTCAGCTGAAATTCGTCCCCCAGTTCGGGATAGGCCTTGCCCAGTTCGCGCGCCACCCGGTTGAAGGCGGCGTCGACGGTCAGGCCCGCTTCGGCGCAGATGACCAGCAGGTCGAGCGCATCGGGCAGCCCCTTGCGGATGGCGGCCGACCGTTTCGCAACCTTGTTGTCGATGAAGATGTCGGGCGCCTTGTAGGACAGGAGCAGCGCGCCGGCGAAGACGAAGAAGCGCTTCACCGGACCCCATTCGGGTTCGATGCCCACGCCGTAGAGCAGGATGGCGGCGGTGCCGCCGATCAGGATCGGCAGGACCATGCGGCCAAAGATGATGGCGACGGCCCAGTCCTTCGACCGGATACCCGCCTGCGCCAGACGGATCTGCGCATCCTTCAGCTGGTCGTCCTGCAACACCTTCAGGCTGGACAGGAAAGACCGCATCTGATCGGTCGTCTGGTTCTTCTTGACCAGCTTGGCGCGGCGTTTGGCGGTGGATGCGGTGATGCCCGCCTTCAACTGTTCGCGCCGGTCGTTCAGCGCCTTGACGCGCTTTGCCATGGGATCGCGCACGGTCATCACCGCGTAGAGCGCGAACAGCACGGCCAGCGTCGCCAGCGCGGCCAGCAGCGTGCCGAAATCGGTCGCGGTCAGGCCGAACAGCGTACCGGCGGGGGTAGGGGCGTCCATATCGTCTTTCTCCCTCCCTGCCTTAAATCTCGAAATTGACCATCTGGGCCATGATGAAGGCGCCGATCGCCATCCAGCATGCGCCGCCGATGCCCACGACCTGCATCGTGCCCAGCCCGAAAATCCCTTCCGGATCGGGCGTGAAGAACGGGCTCATATAGTTGAAGTTGATGTAGCAGATGAGGCCAAACACCAGGAACGGCAGCACGCCGATGATATAGGCGGACGCCTTTGATTCCGACGACATGGCGCGGATCTTCAGCTTCATCTGCGCGCGCTGACGCAGCACGGTGGCAAGGTTGGACAGGGTTTCGGCCAGATTGCCGCCCGTTTCGCGCTGGATCGCCAGCGTGATGACGAAGAACTGAAATTCCGGCGTGCCCAGACGGTCGGCGGTTTCCTGAAGCGCCTGCTCCATGGTGCGGCCGATCTTGATGCGTTCGGTGATCAGCTTGAATTCTTCGCCCACCGGCCCCGGAATTTCCGCGGACACGACGCCCAGCGTTTCGGTGATGGGCAGGCCCGATCGCAGACCGCGGGTCAGCAGTTCCAGCGCATCGGGGAATTTCGCGGTGAATTGCGCGACACGCTTGCCGATCAGGCGCCCCACCCACCAGTGGGGCAGGCCCAGCCCGGCGGCGAGGCCGAACATCAGCGCGAACAGGAACGGAAATCCGCGCAGCATCAACAGCGCGGCGATCACCAGGAACATGATGGCGCAGGTCGTCATATATTGATTGAGCGTCCACTTCCTGCCGGTCATCCGCAACCTTTTGGTCAGGTTTTCCGGATTGGGGATCAGCGACACCAGCATCTTGGCTTCGGTGCCGGGCGTCCGATTGGAAATGGCGCGACGCATCCGCGCTTCCAGCAATGCTTCGGCGGATTCGCTGTGACGGCCACGGATCATCGCGACGCGGCGATTGCGCGCCTTGTCCGGGGATGGACCGGCAAAGGCGATGACGACCAGCCCCAGCATGGTCGCGATCAGCACCGTAATCAGGATGAAATTGCCGTCCATCTTGTCGCCCGTATCGTGGAAAGACATCGCCGCCCCTGTCGGGCGGCGACGCGATCAATTGTCCAGCGTCGCCTTGTCCTTGCGCCGGGAAGGAAGCATCGATTTGAGGTCACCGATCTTGCCCAGCAGGGAATCGCCCTTCTTGGGCGCAGGCTTGGACGCTGCAAAACCGTCCGCGTCCACCGCGCCCAGCACCTGATCCAGCATTTCGGTGCAGGCTGCGCCGACCTTGCTGCCCTTGGCCGTTTCGGCCAGCGTCTTGCCGAGTTTTGCCGCCTGCGACGCGATGCGCAGGTCGAACGGGATGACCACGTCGACCTTGCGTTCGATCGACTGTTCGAAATCCTTGCGGCTGATTTCCGGCGCGCCGGGATGAACCCGGTTGCCGATCACGATCACGCGGGCCTGCGGCGCATTGCTCTTGATCCAGGAAAGGATGCGGATGCTGTCGCGCGCGGACGCCAGCGTCAGTTCCGTCACCACCAGCACGACGTTCACATCGCCCATCAGATGGGGATGCTGGATCAGCATGTTGCGCGGCAGGTCGATGATGCTGCATTCGAAGGCCAGCCGGAATTCTTCCAGCAACTGATAGAAGGCGCCGCCATCGGTCATCATGGGCTGGCTGATCGGCGCTTCGGCCGACAGGATGGCCAGCGTGTCGCTGGCTCGCACCATGGCGCGTTCGATGAACAGGCCGTCGATGCGGCTGGGATTTTCGATCGCGTCGGTCAGGCCGCGGCCCGGTTCAAGATCCATCGCCAGCGCATTGGTGCCGAAATGGACGTCGAGGTCGAGCAGCGCCGTGGGGCGCTTCTTCTTGTCCGACAGGAGCCAGGCAAGCGATGTCGCGATGCTGGAAGCACCCACGCCGCCGCGCGTGCCGATGACGGCCATGGTGCTGTGCGGCCGTTCGGGTGCAGCGTCGCGCGGGGCCATGAACACGGCCTGCGCCTGCGCCAGTGCGTCGCGCAGCTGATCCGCGCCAAAGGGTTTCAGCAGATAATCCTGAATACCGCTGGCAATCAGATCGCGATACAGGCGCACGTCGTTGACCTGACCTGCGGCGATCACCACCGTGCCGGGTTCGCACACTTCGGCCAGACTGTTGATGTCGTTCAGCGGATCGCCGCTTTCGGACATGTCGACGAACAGGATTTGCGGGGATGCGGTGATCGACAGGCTCTGCACCGCATTGCGCATGCCGCCCTTGTTCACCTTTTCCGGCGCCCAGCCCAGTTCGGCGGCCACGGCGCGCAGCATGTCGAAACTGTGATCGTCGCAGACGAAGGCGTGGAACGGATCGCGGTGGCCGCCCATGCCCGGTTTCCAGGGTGCGTTCATCTTATCGGTTCCCCCCACCTGCGGTGATTTCCTTCAGATCGCCAGCCCCGGTCAGCGGCTTTTCGCGATAGGTGGAAATGGCGCGGTTCGACGTTGCGGTGCGCAGGTCGCTGTCATCACCCTGACCACGGACGAGGTCTTCGGGATTGGCGACCATGGCGGCCAGATTGCTGTTCACGCCGCAACCGAAATTGGACGAAGCGGCGAGGTTTCCGCCGGTTTCCTGATTGGCGGTCCAGTTGGGGCAGCCCGGCACGCTGGCGACCGATCGGCGCACGATCAGGCGCATGGTGCCTGCGGGTGCATCCCCGGCCTGCGCCGAACTGTCTTCGGATACCAGCAGGCCATGGCGCGCCACCACGTCGGCGACATCGTCGCGCAGCGCGGGGCTGTAATAGCCATTATTGGTCACGACCGCAATATTGTCGCCATAGCCAAGGCCGATGGTGACGAACCAGTCGTTCAGGCGAATGGCTTCGTTGGGCGTCAGGCCACCGCCCGATCCGGCCTGCACATCGAATATGTAGGACGTCTGGCTGACGACGGGCTGATGGACCGAATCGACGCTGCGATTGGCCTTTGGCAGGGCATGGGCGGCCATCGGCATGGCGATGGCGGCGATGAGTGCGATGGTCTTGATCGACAGAGGGGTGGGCATATCTTGGTCCTTCCGTCAGAAGCTGAAGCCGGGGGCGACGGCGCTGGATTTATCCGACCGGCGCGGCGATGCGGCCGACGCCTGCGGGCTGGGGACGACCGGGGTCGATCCGGGCGCGCGCTGGGGCTTGTGCCCCTGTTTGCCGCTGACGCCATCGGTGCCCTGTTGCAGCAACAGGCCCTGTGCTTCGGTCGCGTTGCGGAAGCCATCCGTGGGCAGGCGCACGTCCGACGCGTTCATCGGACGCACCAGATATGGCGTCACGACGATCACCAGTTCGGTTTCCGCGCGCTGGAACTGGCGCGATTTGAACAGGCTGCCAAGGATGGGAATGTCGCCAAGGCCCGGCACCTTGTTGACCGTATTGCTCGTGTCGTTGTTCAGCAGGCCCGCGATCATGAACGCCTGTCCCGAACCCAGTTCGACCGTGGTTTCCGCCGTCCGGCTGCGCAGCGCAGGCACATCGGAATTGACCGTGAAGTCGAGGCTGGACACGGTCGGGCGGACGCGCAGCGAAATGCGACCGTCGGACAGGACCGTGGGCGTGAAGGCCAGCTGCACGCCATATTGCTTGAACTGGATGCTGTTGCCCGACGCCGGACCGTTATTGACGGTATAGGGATATTCGCCGCCCGCCAGGAAGCTGGCGGTTTCGCCCGACAGCGCCGTCAGGTTGGGCTGCGCCAGCGTGGTGGACAGGCCGCTCGATTCGGCGAGGTCCAGCACGCCTGCGACGTCCATGCCCAGCAAACGGGCGACGCCGCCGATGCTGTAGCTGCCATCGGTCGGATTGGTGAAGGACCACCAGCCGTTTTCACGGTCATAATCCACGAAATTGCGGGTTCCACCGCCGACGCTGCCGAGGACTTTGCCACCGCTGCGGTCGACGCTCGAAAAATTGGTGCCGATCTTGTGGCCCAGATCCTTGCTGACTTCGGCGAACTTGACCTGCAACATCACCTGAAGCGGGGTCGCCATGCGCAGGCGGCTGACCACGGTCGTTTCCTTGCCCACGAAAGCCTGCGTCAGCCGTTCGGCTTCCGCCGCGTCTTCGGGCGCCTTGATCGTGCCGGTCAGCAGGACCATGCCGTTCATCTTGTTCACCGCGATCTGCGCGTCGGGCATCGCCAGACGCAGCATGTCATCGATGCTGGTCAGGTTGTTGCCCACCCGCACCGTGCCGGAAAACAGCACCTTGCCGTTCGCCGCGGTGGCGAACACGGTGGTTTCGCCGGGCTTCTTGGCGATCAGGTACAGCTGATTCTGCGAGCGGACATGGACGTCGACGATTTCGGGATTGCCGATGACGACGTCGGACATCTTGGCGCCCAGATTGACCACCCGGCTGCCGCCTGCCGACATCAGGATCGCATTGTCCTGCATATCGGATGGGGCAGCGTTGAGCGCCGTGGCCGGTGCCGCGATAGCCGCGACGGCCAGCCCCAGCGCAACCGCCGGAGCGGCAAGGCGCCTGGTGCGGTTATGCAGCGTCTTCATCTTACTTCCCCCCGACCGGAACTTCGGTCACTTCGGTGCCGCGGGCCACGCGGATCGTCGGTCCCTTGAACGCGACGGTGCCCACCGGCGCGCCATTCGGCGCCATCGCCGGCGACACCATATCCGCCTTTGCAGGCACGGAACTGCGCTGGTAACGCGACACGTCCGCACCGGTCGAATAGGTGGAGCCACGGTCGACCGGGCGGGCGGCCAGTTTGGCGATGATCGCTTTTTCAGCGTTCGGATTGGCGTTGCCGGGCAGGTCGACGTCGGTGCCCGCAATCGCGGCGTCCAGATCGGACGCATTGTCGGCGATGGATCGCAGCGACATGGAAAGCGATCCGATGGTCTGCGACACGGCGATCTTTTCGGCGATCTTGGGCGTCACTTCCAGCGTCACGTTGGAAAAGGTGCGTACTTCGGGCTTACCATCGGCGCCCATGGCGTCCATGCGCTGATCGGTGGCCAGCACGCGCAGGTTGCGCAGGATGGTTTCGGATACCTTGAGCGGATCGCCGTCGCCGCCGCCCGCAACGCTCTGCGTCAGGACGAGGTCGATGCGGTCGCCGGGAAAGACGAAGCCCGCGACGGAGCTTTGTGCCGATACCGGAACGGTCACGGCGCGCATGCCGGGGCCAAGGGCGGCGGCCAGGAAGCCGCGATCGCCGGGCTTGACGACGGCGCCCTGCGTCACGGGCTGACCCGCGGTGATGGCGGTGCGCACGACGCTGCCCGCCAGCTTTGCGGGATCATATTGACCGCGCAGATAATAGGCCTGTTCGATCAGATCCTTGGGCCAGGGCTGAAAACGGAAGCTTTCCGCATCCAGGATGGTGCCGACCGGCAGGGCCTTCGTCGCGACCAGCACATGGGGCTGATCGGCTTCGACCGGCATGTTGGCGGCGTTGACCTGCGGCGATCCGGACGAACTCAACATGCTGCGCGCAAGCAAGGCTGTAGTGACCGCTATGATTAGCGCCCCCACCAGCAGCACGATCTTCTTAGCATCCATGACGAAATTCGCCTCCCTCAAATGGGCACACCGCACCCAGCGCCCCACTCATCACGCAAAATGGTTAAAATATCGTTCGCCAAGCAGCCAAAGGGCCGCGAGTGAAATGGCGACCCCATAGGGGACTTCGGGTTGCCCCGCTTTTCTGGTCATCCGATGGTGGATAACGGTGGCGATGGTGACCACGCCGCCCAGGATCGCCATCAGCACCAGCAGCGCCAGCATGACCTGCCACGGGAACCACAGCGCCAGCGCGCCCAGCAGTTTGACGTCGCCGCCGCCCATCATGCCGATCGCGAACAGACCGGCGAACAGCGCAAAGACGACCGCGCCCACCAGCAGCTGCACCGCGACGCCGGGCCACAGCTCCACGCCGCTGGCGATCCACCATAGTGGCGCCAGTCCCGCGACCGTCAGGTTCAGCCGGTTGGAAATGATGCGCGACCGCAAATCCGTGATCGTCGCCACAATCAGCAGCGCGCACAGAAGGCCCATCAGCACCAGTCGGAAAAATTCCCCCGTCATGGGGCTTAGGCCCTAGACCATATGGCTTACCAAATGCTTTACCATGGGTCAGATGGATTCACCCGACTTCCCTGTTGCCGCCTTTGACCGGCGCGCCTGGCCCATGGGCGGGCGGCTGGATTACTGGCATGCGCCCGATGGCTGGCCGATCCGCCGCTATCGTCTGGGGTCGGGCGCCCGTGGTCGCATGCTGGTGCTGGGCGGCCGGGGCGACATGATCGAAAAATATCTGGAGGTCATCCACCACTGGGCGATGCGCGGATGGGCCGTCACCAGTTTCGACTGGCGGGGGCAGGGTGGTTCGGGCCGCCTGACCGCCGATCCGCTATGTGGCCATATCGGCGATTTTGCGGACTGGATCGCGGACCTGAATGCGCTGGCGGCGGACTGGCGCGCGGATGGCGACGGCCCGACCGCGATGGTGGCGCACAGCATGGGCGGCCATATGCTGGTGCGCGCGCTGGCCGAAGGGATGCCGCCGCCCGATGCGGTCGCGATGACCGCGCCGATGCTGGGCGTGCACAGCGCGCCGTTCCCGCGCTGGCTGGCGGTCGCCATCGCCCGCTATATGCTGTGGAGCGGGCGCGGCGAACAGATGGCCTGGACCCAAAAGGAAGGGTCGGAACGGCAGTGCAGGATGCGGCAGAAACGGCTGACGCATGATCCGGATCGCTATGCCGACGAAATCTGGTGGCGCGACCATAGCCGGGACATTGCGCTGGGGCCGCCCAGCTGGAACTGGGTGGTGCAGGCGCTGCAATCGACGCGGGCGATGGCGCAGGGGGACGCCGTCACCCGGATCGCCGTGCCGATGCTGATACTGGCGGCCAGCACCGACAAGCTGGTGTCCACACCCGCGATCCGGGCGATCGCGGCGCGCATTGCAGGCGCGCGCCTGCATGTCTATGGGCGGGAAGCCGCGCATGAAATCTTGCGGGAGCTGGACCCGGTCCGGATCGACGCACTGGCGCGGATCGACGCTTTTCTGGATGAGAATGCCCGTTGACCCATGCTGACATCGTTATCGTGGGCGGCGGCATGGCGGGCGCCAGTCTGGGCGCGCAACTGGCGGGGCAGGCTCGCATCCTGATATTGGAGATGGAGGATCAGCCGGGATACCATGCCACCGGCCGGTCGGTCGCCTTTTGGGAAGAAACCTATGGCGGCCCTGTCGTCCAGCCGCTGACCACCGCATCCGGCCCGATGCTGGCCGATCCCGACCCCGATTTTCACGACGGCAGTTTCCTGTCCCCGCGCCGCACGCTGCATATCGGCCGGGCGGGGGATGAGGCGCGCCGCGACGCGTTGCTGGCGCAATTTGCGGGCAAGGTGGAGCTGCGCCCCGTCGATCCCGCGACGTTGGTGCCGGGGCTGCGCCCCGAATGGACGCTGGGCATATTGGAGGATAGCTGCCGCGACATCGATGTCGGCGCGCTGCATCAGGCCTGTCTGCGCCAGTTCCGCCAAAGGGGGGGCGAGGTGCTGTTGGCGACGGCATTGATCGCCGCGCGTCCGGATGGGGATGGCTGGCGCATCGAAACCAGCCATGGCGCGGTGCATTGCGGCCTGATGATCAACGCCGCCGGGGCGTGGGCGGACGATGTTGCGCGCCGGTGCGGCGTCGCGCCGGTGGGGATCGCGCCATTGCGCCGCACCGTTGTCCAGTTGCGGGTGCCGTCCATGCCATCGCCCGATCTGCCATTGGTAATGGACCTTTCGGGACGTTTCTATTTCAAGCCGGAGGGGCAGGGGCGGCTGTGGCTGACCCCGCATGATGAGGAGCCGTCGCCCCCCTGCGATGCCGCGCCGGAAGAAATGGCGGTGGCGCAGGCGATCGCCCGGTTTCAGGAAACGGTGGACTGGCCGATCGAAGCGGTCGAACGCAAATGGGCGGGGCTGCGCAGTTTCGCGCCTGACCGCGCGCCGGTTTACGGGTTCGAACCGGGGATGCCGGGATTTTTCTGGTATGCGGGGCAGGGCGGTTTTGGCATCCAGACCGCACCGGCCGCCGCCCTGCTGGCCGCGGCGCTGATCCGGGGCGAAGCGCCGCCCGCCGCCGTTGCTGGCATCGACACGGCTGTCTATTCCCCGGCGCGGTTCCGCTGAACCGACGATCAAGACTGGCGTTTCAGGCGCGCATGGCGCGGCGGCTGGCCAGCCCCATCATGGCAAAGCCAGCGAGCGATGCGGCGATATTGGCCATGGCCGCGCCCTTCGTACTGTACAGCGGCAATAGCGCCGATTGCAGGCCCAGCAGCAGCAGCGTCGTCACGAAGGTGATGCGCAGCGACAGCCCGGCCCGGTCGGTCGCCATCAGCAGCGGGCGGTAGCTGACGCCGATCAGGTCGATGCATGCCGCCACGCCCAGCATCAGCAGCAACGGATAGGCGGGCAGGAATTCCCGCCCGGCGATCAGCCCCAGCAGCGGATGGCCGATGGTGACGA
Source organism: Sphingobium sp. (assembly GCF_048594625.1). Lineage (GTDB taxonomy): Bacteria > Pseudomonadota > Alphaproteobacteria > Sphingomonadales > Sphingomonadaceae > Sphingobium. The sequence goes on along the minus strand of NZ_JBMDWL010000028.1, from coordinate 28,360 downwards.
TCAGCACGATGATGACCCCGCCCGCAGCCAGCGCCAGCCTGTTGGTGCGCTGGAACAGGGCGCCCAGCGCGTCCCGGCCGTGGCTGCTGGTGCGCGACAGTTCGACGAAGATGCTGCGCGACAGCAGGCTGGAAATCTTGGTCAGCGAATTGGCGAGCTGATTGGCGAGGCGATAGAGACCCGCGCCGGTCGGCCCGACAAAGGCGCCCACGATCAGCACCGCGACCTGCTGCCCGATGGAGGACAGGCTGGTTTGCAGGTTGGTGGCGGTCAGGAAGCCGACGATGCCGGGATTTTCCCGTCGCGCGTCCAGCGCGCGCCCCGCGCGCCAGCTGCCGATGCGTCCGCGCCCGACCCTGAACGCCAGCCACCAGTAGCTGGCGGCGCACAGCAGTTCGGCAAAGGCCCATGCGATCAGGAAGCCGGTCATGTCGGGCCGTATCGCCAGCACCAGCCCCGCGCCGATCATGCGGCCGACGGGGATCATGGTTTCGGCGACGGCGGCCGAATCGAACCGGTCGAACAGGCGCAATATGCCCGTGGGGCTGGACCGGATGGTGATCATCATCACCATGCAGAACAGCCACACCTGCCATCCCATGCCCGGCCCGATGCCCAGCATGTCGCCCATCAGCAGGATGATCGCCGCGGCGATCAGCCCGCCCGCAACGGCGGAGCCAAGGTCGATCAGGATGCAGAAGCGCAGGACGCGGTTCAGCGCGTCGCCGCCCGCCGCCTTGTCATCCCGCGCCAGATGCGGCTGGCCGTAACGCACGACGATCTGCCAGCTGTCGAAACTGACCAGCGCCTTGATGACGTTGGCCGCGCTCAGCACCAGCGCGAAACGGCCGAAATCTTCGACCCCCAGCGTGCGCGTGACGATGGCCAGATAGGCCAGGCTCAATATCGCGCCCACGCCCTTTCCGCCCAGCAGCCAGCCGGTATTGGCCAGGATTCGCGCGAATCCATCCCCCGCCGCGCCTGATCCGCGCTTCAGCATCACGTCCCCTGTTGGCCTTTCCACAAACAAAGCCGGTCCTTCGGCGCGGGCCTATCTAGGCATTGTGACCGCTTGTTTGAAGTCGCCTTTTTTTCGGCCAATTTGCGTTTTACAGGGACGGCCATGACGATCAGCAAAGCCATCATCCTATCCGCCGGGCAAGGCTCGCGCCTTTTGCCGCTGACCCGCGACGTGCCCAAATGCATGATCGATTTCAACGGGCGCACGCTCATCAGCTGGCAGATCGCGGCGCTGGTCGCCAATGGCGTGACCGACATCGTCGTCGTCACCGGTTTCCGCACCGAACGGGTGGAGGACCATGCGCTGCAACTTTATCGCGACACCGGCGCGCGCATCCGCACCGTGTTCAACCCCTTTTTCCAGGTTGCCGACAATCTTGGCACATGCTGGATCGTGCGGGAGGAAATGGACCGCGACTTCATCATCCTGAACGGCGACACCATCGTGTCGGACGAGATCGTCGGTCGCCTTGTGAACGGGGCGCAGGACGCGATCACCGTGACCGTCGACGTCAAGCCGGACGGCGAATATGACGATGATGACATGAAGGTGAACCGGGATGCGACCGGCCGCCTGCATGCCATCGGCAAGCGCCTGTTGCCGCCCGACACCAATGCCGAATCGATCGGCATGCTGGCCTTCACCGGAGAAGGTCCGGCGATTTTCCGCAACCAGATCGACCAGATGATGCGGACGCCCGAAGGGGTAGAGCGCTGGTACCTGCGGGCCATCGACATCATCGCCAAGGGCAATCGCGTGGGCACCGTGTCCATCGAGGGGCTGGAATGGCAGGAAGTCGATTTTCCGCAGGACGTGGAAGCGGCCAAGGCGCTGACCGCGAAATGGACCGAAGAAGGCCGCTACGCCCGATAGGATGTCGCGGGTTGAGAGCGGCTTTCGATCTGATTGGATCAGATCGCCGCTCCAAGTTCTTTGTTTGCCGCGATTTCTTAATCAGCGATCAATCCCGATCGCTTGGAAATCGCTCTAACTTCGCACATTTCCCGCTGAATCGGACATGAAATGTCCGGTTCGGGATTTATTGTTGCGCGGCGGTGGCCAGTATAGCAGATGGGCGGGGTGTAGGAGAGAGGCTGCTCTCATCCGTCCTGCCTGTTGGGAATAGGCAGTATCCGGGTCGTCTGGCGCGTCATGGCCTGAGGCCCCGGCCTGTGCCCCAAGGCTACGGCAGAGGAGGGATGGCTCAGGCCGGGAAATGGCTCTTGAGCCAATCCCGCAAACTGTCCACTTCGCTGTTCAGCTTGATGGCCGAACCGAGGTCGGGTTGCCCCGGCCAGCCTGTATCCGCGATCGTCAGGCCCGTGGCGCTGCGTTCCCCGTCATAGCGGGGGATGACGTGGAAATGCACATGCGGGTCGACCATCATCAGCATCAGATAGTTGATCTTCGCATAGTTCACCGCCTTGCGAAGCGCAGCTTCCATGGTTGCGGTCACGATCTTGAGTTCGGCATGCGCCTCGCCCGGCAGGTCGCCAAAGGCGGTCGCATCGCTTTTCGCCGCGAGCACCAGCGATCCCAGCGTCGGCTGGGCCGGGCGCAGCAGCACGACCCAATGATCGAACGTCGCGATCAGCGTTGCGGGCCAGCCGAATTTTTCGATGGTGGCGTTCATGCGCCCTGAACCTGCGCCCCGGCCTCCGCCTCATCCATCCAGCTGACGATGGGGCGGCCCGAACGGCTGACGGCATAGGCCTGAGCCAGTCGCACGGCATGGACGACGAGCGAGATGATCGTCCACCATGCCAGCGCGATGAGGCCGATGTCGGGCCGCCCGGCGATCAGCGCGACCAGCAGGATCACCATGTTGGGATTGCGCCGCGCGGTGATGAGGCGGAACTGGCTGTCGAAGGGGCGCCAGACATGGATGTCCATCTTGAAGTCTTTCAGGAACATCCCTTCGATCAGGCGCTGAACGATATAGCCCGCGATGACGGCCGTCATGATGAAGGTGAAGGTGGCGCCCGACAGCGGCAGGCCCCAATAGACAAGGCCGGTGCCCCAGAAATACCACCAGAAGGGCGGGTGGACCAGATCGACGCCATGGTCGATCACATTGCCCCATTTGGACGATGTGATGGTGCAGCGGGCCAGTTTCCCGTCGACCGTGTCCAGCACCATGAAGATGAAGCCGCACAGGAATCCGGTCCAGAACATGCCCTGCGCGAACATCCATGTCGCGATCAGGCACAGGGTGACGCCGATGACCGACACCATGTTGGGCGTCATCTTCAGCTGCGCGGCGATGCGGGTAAGGACCAGCGCCAATTGCGGCCACAGATATTTGGTCAGGATGTCGGTCACGCCCTTATAGGCGCCGAAATAGCTGCGCCGTTCGATCTCGCGCCTAGACGAAGGTTCCAGCACGCGGACCATGGGCTGTTCCAGCTTGCGCAATTGCCGGTTGTAGAGCCTGCGCCCGTCCGACAGATCGATCACATGGGGCGCGCGCATCGGGTCGATGCCCTGCGCCACCTGACCCACGATCGGCGTCTCGCCCCAGCTGAACAGCGTGCCCGGCGTTTCCAGCGCCAGCCGCAGCAGCAGCGGGTCGAATGCGTAAAGGAGGTTGAAGACCAGTTCATGCCCGTCCGCCAGCGTGCTGCCATTTTTGGCCGCGCTTTCCGCCATGCGGCGATTGCGTTCGGCGTTGGACATGCCCCAGATCGGCGTTGCGTTGTCGCCGATCATGCGGACAGGGCCAAGGGTGGTGGAAATCGTCTGGCTCATCGGTGGGCCTTCGCAAAATTCAGGATAAGGTCGGCCTGACGCCGGGACGCGGGGATCGGGGACAGGTCGATGGATTGCTGCATCGCCGCCTTTTGCGCAGCAACATAGGATGGTTGCAAGTCGTTCGCCTGCGCAAGTGCGGCGGGCAGGGCGTCGGCCCGGTCGATGACCTGACCCAATCGCCAGTGCGCGAATGCGTCGCCGGTCCCGTCCACATGGTCGAGGTTCAGGAAGATGCAGGGGCGCTGTTCGATCAGAAATTCATAGACCTGGCTCGACACGTCGCCCAGATAGGCGTCGGCGCTGACGGTGTAGCTCATATCGATCGAATGGCGGCTGCCCATGTCGATTCGGATATGGGGAGCGGCGCTGGTGATCGGCGGCACCTTGCGCGCCAGCTTCGTATGCGGCGCGACGATGACGTTCCAGCCGGTCAGCGATTCCAGCGCGGCCATCACCGCCGGGCCATGATTGATCCATGACGACAGGGCCGGATCGAAATGCGGGTTATAGAGCAGCACCGGCTTGTCGTCGGCAAAGAAGCGCTGACGATCGGCCCTGAGTTCGAATTTGGCATAGCCGCCGATGGCGACGGCATCGGGCGCGCACAGGCCGCGCGTGATCATGCGGCACCGGTCCTTTTCCCCCGCCACCAACGTCAGGTCGAAATCGGCATGGCGTTTCTTGTACCCGCCCTCCCGGTCGCCCGCGCCATGTTTGATCAGGATCAGGCGCGACCGGAAACCGGGCAGGCGGCGCAGCCAGGCGCTGCTGATTTCAGTGGTCACCAATATCGGAAATTCGGCGATGGTCCGGTGGTTCAGCAACAGCGTCACCAGCCGCGAGGGTTGCCGGAACAGCGAGTCGGGCATGGGCAGGGCGCAGCGCAGGCGAACGAAGTTCAGCCGCGCGTCGGGATCGTAGCTGCGCACCAGCGCCAGTATCTGGTCCGACGGCGACAATATGCTGACCCGCACATCGGGACGCCGCGACAGTTCCAGCGCGGCGGGCAGCCAGTGATAGAGCTGCTGCGCTTCGGCAATGGCAAGAAAGGCGATGTCGACCGGCAAATCCATATTCCCCACAGATTCCGATGCTCTAACGATGCTGGCGGCGCAAGCAAGCCGGGTGCGTCGATCCGTCCCGGTTTTTGCAATCGATTTGCAACAAGGGCTTAAGGGCATAAACCTAGGTCTAGGTGCTGGACCTTTGCGTAATTTTCGCTATGCGGACCCCCAACAGACAGACATCGACGAAAAGGCTGGATCAGCGATGGCCGAATTTGCTTTGCCCAAGAACAGCAAGATCAACGGCAAGGGTGTAACCCACCCCGCACCCGCAGGCGCGACGAACGTCCGCAATTTCAAGGTATATCGCTACGATCCGGACTCGGGCGAAAATCCGCGTTACGACACCTATGAAATCGACCTCGACAATTGCGGGCCGATGGTTCTGGACGCGTTGCTGAAGATCAAGAATGAATATGATCCGACGCTGACGTTCCGCCGGTCGTGTCGCGAAGGGATCTGCGGTTCCTGTTCGATGAACATGAACGGCCGCAATGGTCTGGCCTGCACCACCGCCATCGACGAATGCGCGGGCAAGGAAGTGCGCATCACGCCGTTGCCGCACATGGACGTCATCAAGGATCTGGTGCCCGACTTCACGCATTTCTATGCGCAGTACAACAGCATCAAGCCCTGGCTGCAAACCGTCAGCCCCGCGCCCAGCGGCAAGGAACGACTCCAGTCGCCCGCCGACCGCGAGAAGCTGGACGGCCTGTACGAATGCATCCTTTGCGCCTGCTGTTCGACCAGCTGCCCCAGCTATTGGTGGAACAGCGACAAGTTCCTTGGCCCGGCGATCCTGCTTCAGGCCTATCGCTGGCTGGCGGATAGTCGTGACGAACATACCGGCGAGCGTCTGGACGAACTGGAAGATCCGTTCACTCTCTACCGTTGCCACACCATCATGAACTGCGCGAATGTTTGCCCCAAGGGCCTTAGCCCCGCAAAGGCGATCGCCGAAACCAAGAAGATGATGGTCGAACGGCAGCTGTAAGTTGAACAGCGACGGCGTTGCCGGCGGGGAACCGCTGACCGATGGGAAATGGGCGGGCTGGGCCGGATGGTCCGACCCGCATCCCGACACATTCCTGCAGGCGATCGGCCGGGGCTATATGCGCGGCGTTGGCCCCACGAGCGCGCAGGTCGCGCTGGAAACCCGGCCCAGTCACCGCAACCGACTCGATACGCTGCATGGCGGGTTTCTGGCCGCCTTTGCCGACCATGCCTATTTCGGCGCGCTGTGGGCCATGGGGCACAAGGCGCAGATCGGCGGCGTCACCATCGACCTGAACATGCAATATCTGGGCGTCGGCCGGGTTGGTCCCGACCTGCTGGCCGAGGTCGAGCTGCTGCGCGAAACCGGGCGCCTGATGTTCCTGCGCATGTTGATCACGCAGGAAGGGGAGCCGGTCGCGGCATCATCGGCCACCGTGCGCAAGGCGCCAGCGGCCAGATGACCAGCGTCATCGCCCGTTACGACGCGCTGGTGCAGGCGGGCGAATTGCGACCCGACCCGGATCAGCGTGCGGCGGCGGAACGACTCGATCGATTGCAGCAGGAGCTGGAGGCCGCGCCTGCGCGCGGATCGACACTGTGGAAATTGCTGCGCAAGGCGCCGGAGCCGCCCCGTGGCCTCTATATGTGGGGCGGGGTAGGGCGCGGCAAATCCATGCTGATGGACCTGTTTTTCGACACGGTGCATGTCCAGCGCAAGAAGCGCGCGCATTTCCATGAATTCATGCTGGATGTGCATGCCCGGCTGGCCGAGGCGCGCAAGTCGGAAAGCGGCGACCCCATCCCGCCCGTGGTCGAGTCGCTCGCCGACGAAGCGCGGCTGCTCTGTTTCGACGAGATGGTCGTGAACAATATGGCCGACGCCGCGATCATGTCGCGCCTGTTTACCGGCCTGCTGGAAAAGCGGGTGACGATCGTCACCACGTCGAACCGCGAACCGGACGAGCTGTACAAAAATGGCCTCAACCGCCAGCTGTTCCTGCCCTTCATCGACCTGATCAAGGCGAAGCTGGACGTCATGACGCTGAACGGGCCGGTCGATTATCGCCGGGACCGGCTGGGCGACTCGAAACTGTGGCATGTGCCCAATGGTCCGGAGGCGACCAGGGCCTTGTCCGACGCCTTTTTCCGCCTGACCGACTTTTCGGTCGAGGACCGGGCCAAGGTGCCGTCGGAAGACATCGTGGTGCAGGGCGGGCGCACCATGCATGTGCCCAAAAGCCTGAAGGGCGTGGCGGTCTTTTCCTTCAAGCGCCTGTGCGTCGAAGCGCGGGGCGCGCCGGATTATCTGGCGATCGCGCGCAAATATCATACCGTCATCATCGTCGGCATTCCGGTACTGGGGCCGGAAAAGCGCAATGAGGCGGCGCGCTTCGTGACGCTGATCGACTCGCTGTACGAATATAAGGTGAAACTGCTGGCGTCCGCCGATGCCGAACCCATGCGACTCTATCCTGAAGGGGACGGGGCCTTCGAATTCGAGCGCACCGTGTCGCGGCTGATGGAAATGCAGTCGGACGATTATCTGGCACTGGGTCACGGCCCGAAATGATCCCGGCGGGCCTGCCGCCGCCGGAATTCCACGCATCAAACGATTCATCGCCGACAGGAATCGGCCCGCCCGATGTCGTGCGCGTCGTTCATGAAGACGAAATCTTTCAAGGGGAAACAGGTCGGGTGTCGTCGTTTATGGCGACACCCGACAGGATACCTCTGCAGGGAAGGCTCGCGGACCAGGGTAGAAGCCCGGAGCGACAGGGTGTGAATTCCTTCTAATGCAATTGCGAATGAATTGCAAAGATAATTTGCACTTCAAGGATTTCGGCGGTTGAAACCCCTGTTGGAAGGGCGTAGGCGGACCAGCAATTCCAGTAGTCAAGACTTGGAGGATGATTGCACATGGCCCGTAAGAAGATCGCGCTGATCGGCGCTGGCAATATCGGCGGCACGTTGGCGCATTTGGCTGCGCTCAAGGAACTGGGCGACATCGTCCTGTTCGACGTGGTTGAAGGTGTGCCGCAGGGCAAGGCTCTCGACCTGTCGCAGTGCGGCTCGGTTGAAGGCTTCGACGCGAAGATCACCGGGTCCAACGATTATGCCGACATCGCAGGCGCGGACGTCATCATCGTCACCGCCGGTGTCGCACGCAAGCCCGGCATGAGCCGCGACGACCTGCTCGGCATCAACCTCAAGGTCATGAAGGCCGTGGGCGAAGGCATCGCCGCCAACGCACCTGACGCTTTCGTCATCTGCATCACCAACCCGCTCGACGCGATGGTGTGGGCGCTGCGCGAATTTTCGGGCCTGCCCGCGAACAAGGTCGTCGGCATGGCCGGCGTTCTGGACAGCTCGCGCTTCAACCACTTCCTGGCCGAAGAATTCAACGTGTCGGCCAAGGACGTCACCAGCTTCGTTCTGGGCGGCCACGGCGACACGATGGTTCCGGTCATCGAATATTCGACCGTTGCGGGCATCCCTGTCCCCGACCTCATCAAGCAGGGTCGTTCGACGCAGGAACGCATCGACGCCATCGTGAAGCGCACCCGTTCGGGCGGCGGCGAAATCGTCGCCCTGCTCAAGACCGGATCGGCCTTCTATGCGCCCGCCACCAGCGCGATCGCCATGGCTGAAGCCTATCTGGGCGACAAGAAGCGCCTGCTGCCCTGCGCCGCGAACCTGACCGGCCAGTATGGCGTTGACAATCTGTATGTCGGCGTTCCGGTGATCATCGGCGCGGGCGGCGTCGAACAGATCATCGAAATCGAACTGAACGACGAAGCCAAGGCGAATCTTCAGGTTTCGGTCGATGCCGTCAAGGAACTGCTGGAAGCCTGCAAGGGCATCGATCCCTCGCTGGCCTGATCCTACCCAGTCTCCATCGTCCCGCCCCAGGTAAGTGCGCAGCCGGGGGCGGGGCGCTTCAGACCCAAGTGCCACTTCCAACAGAAAAAAAGGGACACATATGTCCATTCTGGTGAACAAGAACACCAAGGTCATCACGCAAGGCATGACCGGTGCCACCGGCACCTTCCACACGGAACAGGCGCTGGCCTACGGCACCCAGATGGTTGGTGGCGTGACGCCGGGCAAGGGTGGCACCAGCCACATCGGCCTGCCCATTTTCGACACCGTTGCGGAAGCCAAGTCCAAGACCGGTGCCGATGCGTCGGTCATCTATGTGCCGCCGCCATTCGCAGCCGATTCGATCCTGGAAGCGATCGACGCGGAAATCCCGCTGATCGTCTGCATCACCGAAGGCATCCCCGTGCTCGACATGGTCCGCGTGAAGCGCGCGCTGTCGGGTTCCAAGTCGCGCCTGATCGGCCCGAACTGCCCCGGCGTCCTGACGCCGAACGAGTGCAAGATCGGCATCATGCCCGGCTCCATCTTCTCCAAGGGCAGCGTCGGCGTCGTGTCGCGTTCGGGCACGCTGACCTATGAAGCCGTGTTCCAGACCACCAACGCGGGCCTGGGCCAGACCACCGCAGTCGGCATCGGCGGCGATCCGGTCAACGGCACCAACTTCATCGACGTGCTGGAACTGTTCCTGGCCGACGACGCCACCGAATCGATCATCATGATCGGTGAAATCGGCGGCGACGCGGAAGAACAGGCCGCACAGTTCCTGATCGACGAAGCCAAGCGCGGCCGCAAGAAGCCGATGGCCGGCTTCATCGCAGGTCGTACGGCGCCTCCGGGCCGCCGCATGGGCCACGCCGGCGCGATCGTGTCGGGCGGCAAGGGCGATGCTGAAAGCAAGATCGCGGCCATGGAAGCAGCCGGTATCAAGGTTGCCGCCAGCCCGTCTGAACTCGGCTCGACCTTGGTAGAGGTACTGAAGGGCTAAACAGCCACTATATAATCGGCGGCCGGGCTGCACCCCGGCCGCTATTTTCCCGCTTCGCGACTGCACGCGGCTGGGATGGGACAGAGTGATGGGTTACGAGAACCAGGAAGTTTTTGACGCGGCTGGGGAGATTGAACGCGGGCCAAGCTGGCAACGCGATAACTGGCCGCTGAGCGACACCGACGATCTGACCGGGGCGATGGACCCCACGCAGATGCAGGTTGCCGTGAAGGCCGCCGCCAAGGCCGCTGGCAAGCCCGTGTCGGACACCGACGCCGTGGCCGCCGCCGACGACGCCATCCGCGCGCAGATGCTGATCCGCACCTATCGCGTGCGTGGTCACCTTGCCGCCAATCTCGATCCGCTGGGCCTGGCCAAGCGTGACCTGCCGGCTGACCTCACCCCCGAATATCACGGCCTGACGGACCTGAATAAGAAGGTCTATCTGGGCGGTTCGCTGGGTCTGCAATATGCGACCGTGGCGGAAATCGTCGCGATCCTGCGTGCCAATTACTGCGGCAGCGTCGGCCTTGAATATATGCACATCGCCGATGTGGAGGAACGCCGCTTCCTTCAGGAACGTCTGGAAGGCAAGGACAAGGAAATCATCTTCACGCCGGAAGGCAAGAAGGCGATCCTGGCCAAGGTCATCCAGGGCGAACAGTATGAAAAGTTCCTGGGCCGCAAATATGTCGGCACCAAGCGCTTTGGCCTCGACGGCGGCGAATCCATGATCCCCGCGCTCGAAGCCGTCATCAAATATGGCGGCCAGTCGGGCGTGCGTGAAATCGTGTTCGGCATGGCCCACCGTGGCCGTCTGAACGTACTGGCCAATGTCATGGGCAAGGGCTTCCGCGTCATTTTCCACGAATTTTCGGGCGGCACCGCCAATCCCGAAGATGTCGGCGGTTCGGGCGACGTGAAATACCACCTTGGCACCTCGACCGACCGCGAGTTCGACGGCGTCAAGGTTCACATGTCGCTGGTCCCCAACCCGTCGCACCTGGAAACCGTCGACCCGGTAGTGCTGGGCAAGGTCCGTGCGCAGCAGACCTTCCGCGACGATCTGGGCAAGCATGATCAGGTTCTGCCCGTGCTGATCCATGGCGACGCCGCCTTTGCGGGTCAGGGCATCGTGTGGGAATGCCTCGGCTTTTCCGGCGTGTCGGGTTACAACACCGGCGGCTGCGTCCACTTCATCATCAACAACCAGATCGGCTTCACCACCAGCCCGCAATTCTCGCGCGGGTCGCCCTATCCGTCGGACGTGGCGAAGGGGGTTCAGGCGCCGATCCTGCACGTCAACGGTGACGATCCCGAAGCCGTGACCTTCGTGTGCAAGCTGGCGATGGAATATCGTCAGACCTTCCACCGCGACATCGTGATCGACATGTGGTGCTATCGCCGCTTCGGCCACAATGAAGGCGACGAGCCGGGCTTCACCCAGCCGCTGATGTACAAGGAAATCCGCCAGCATCCGCCGGTCAGCGACATTTATGCCGCGCGCCTGAAGTCGGAAGGCGTGGTGGACGATGCGTTCGTCGCCGGGGCTACCGACGAATTCGTCAACCATCTGGAAGACGAGTTCGAAGCGGCCAAGAGCTACAAGTCGAACAAGGCGGACTGGTTTGCCGGTCGCTGGTCGGGCCTGCACAAGCCCGCCGACGCGGAAACCGCGCGGCAGAGCGTGGAATCGGCGATCACGCCCAAGCTGTTCGACAGTCTGGGCAAGACGCTGACCACCGTTCCCGAAGGCCATAATGTCCACAAGACGCTGAAGCGCGTGCTGGATGCCAAGGCCGAAATGTTCAAGTCGGGCGAGAATTTCGACTGGGCGACGGGTGAGGCGCTGGCCTTTGGTTCGCTGTTGTCGGAAGGCTATGGCGTGCGTCTGTCGGGTCAGGATTCGGGTCGCGGCACATTCAGCCAGCGGCACGCGGTCTGGACCGATCAGGACAGCGAAGCGAAATATATCCCGCTGTCGACCGTGCCGCATGGCCGGTTCGAAGTGCTGGACAGCCCGCTGTCCGAATATGGCGTGCTGGGCTTCGAATATGGCTATGCTCTGGCTGATCCCAAGGCGCTGGTGATCTGGGAAGCGCAGTTCGGCGATTTCGCCAACGGCGCGCAGATCATCTTCGACCAGTATATCGCGTCGTCGGAAACCAAGTGGCTGCGTTCCAACGGCCTCGTCTGCCTGTTGCCGCACGGCTATGAAGGGCAGGGGCCGGAACATAGCTCGGCCCGTCTGGAGCGTTATCTCCAGCTGTGCGCCGAAGGAAATATCCAGGTCGCGAACATCACGACCCCGGCCAATTATTTCCATGCGCTGCGTCGTCAGATGCTGCGGCCGTTCCGCAAGCCGCTGATCATCATGGCGCCCAAGTCGCTGCTGCGTCACAAGGGTGCGGTCAGCAAGGCCGAGGATTTCCAGGGCGACACCCAGTTCAAGCGCATCCTGTCCGACCCCAATGGATCGGCCGACAAGGATACCAAGCGTCTGGTCCTGTGTTCGGGCAAGGTCTTCTATGATCTGTCCGACGCCCGCGATGCCGCTGGCGACAAGGATGTCCAGATCGTCCGCATGGAACAGATCTATCCTTTCGCGACCGACGCGCTGGCCAAGCGCATCGAGCGCATGACAAATCTGGACGAAGTCGTCTGGTGTCAGGAAGAACCGCGCAACAATGGTGCATGGTTCTTCGTCGAACCCTATATCGAAGAAGCCCTCGCAAAGGCTGGCAAGGCGCCGATGCGCGCCCGCTATGCCGGTCGCAAGGCGTCCGCCTCGCCCGCTACGGGTCTGGCGTCGCGCCATGTGTCCGAACAGGGTGCCCTCGTCGCCGATGCGCTGGGTCACAGCGTTCGTGAAGAAATCCGCCGCCAGAAGAAAGGCTGAGACAGCTCATGGCAACCGAAGTCAAAGTCCCCACGCTGGGCGAATCCGTTACCGAAGCAACCGTGGGCCAGTGGCTCAAGAAGCCCGGCGAAGCCGTCAAGGCCGACGAGCCCATCGTCAGCCTGGAAACCGACAAGGTCGCGGTCGACGTGCCGTCGCCCGTCGCCGGTGTCATGGGCGATCTGGTCGCCAAGGAAGGCGACACGGTCGAAGTCGGCGCGCTGCTGGCCTATGTGACCGAAGGCGGCGCTGCCGCGTCGTCGCCTGCGCCCGCTGCTGCAGCGCCCGCCGCTGCTGCTGCCCCCGCCGCCAAGGCGGAAGCCGCTGCCCCGGCGCCTGCCGCATCGGCCCCGGCCGCTTCGGACGACGAAGAAGGCGGCAACCTGACCCTGTCGCCCGCCGTGCGCCGCCTGGTGCTGGAACATGGCCTTGACCCCAGCAAGATCAAGGGCACCGGCAAGGATGGCCGCCTGACCAAGGACGACGTCACCGCCGCCGCCGCCGCTGGCACGGCCAAGGCTGCGGCCGGTGGCGCTGCCGCCGCTGCGCCCGCCGCCGATGCCCCGGCCGCTGGTCCCAGCCGCAAGCAGGAGCGGGTCAAGATGACCCGCCTGCGCCAGACCGTCGCCAAGCGTCTGAAGGAAGCGCAGAACAACGCCGCGCTGCTCACGACCTATAACGACGTCGACATGACCAACGTCATCGAGGCGCGCGCCAAGTATAAGGATCTGTTCGAGAAGAAGCATGGCGTCCGTCTGGGCTTCATGGGCTTCTTCACGAAGGCCGTCTGCATGGCGCTGCGCGACATTCCGGGCGTCAATGCGCAGATCGAAGGCGACGAAATCGTCTATAACGACTTCGCCGACATCTCGGTCGCCGTTTCGGCCCCGACGGGCCTCGTCGTTCCGGTCATCCGCAACGCGGAAAGCCTGAGCGTCGCCGACATCGAAAAGACCATCGGCGGCTTTGGCAAGAAGGCCAAGGAAGGCAAGCTGACGATGGAAGATATGAAGGGCGGCACCTTCACCATCTCCAACGGCGGCGTGTTCGGATCGCTGCTGTCCAGCCCGATCATCAACCCGCCCCAGTCGGCGGTTCTCGGACTGCACCGCATCGAGGAACGCCCGGTCGTGCGCAACGGCGAAATCGTGATCCGTCCGATGATGTATCTGGCGCTCAGCTACGATCACCGCCTGATCGACGGTCGCGAAGCGGTCACCTTCCTCGTCGCGGTCAAGAACGCGATCGAAGATCCGACCCGCCTGTTGATCGACCTGTAAGCATCACCGCATGAATATCGCCCCGGCCACGCGCCGGGGCGTCCCCGCCTCTTGGAAAAAGGGCAGGGAGGTGCCAGTTTCCGCTGGCATGACTGGAGAAGGGAAAACCCCATGTCCGATTTCGATTATGACGTCCTGGTAATCGGCGCTGGCCCCGGTGGCTATGTCGCCGCGATCCGCGCGGCGCAGCTTGGCCTCAAGACAGCCTGCGCCGAAAGCCGCGAAACGCTGGGCGGCACCTGCCTCAATGTGGGCTGCATCCCGTCCAAGGCGCTGCTGCACGCGTCCGAACTTTATGACGAAGCCGCCAACGGGGCGCTCGCCAAGCTGGGCGTCAAGATCGACAAGATGTCGCTCGACCTGCCCACCATGCAGGGCCAGCGCGTCGAGGCGATCAAGGGCCTGACCGGCGGCATCGAATATCTGTTCAAGAAGAACAAGGTGACCTGGCTTAAGGGGCTGGCGACCTTCACCGGCGCCAACACCGTCGAAGTGAACGGTGAAAAGGTGACGGCGAAGAATATCGTCATCGCCACCGGCTCTTCGGTCGCGCCGCTTCCGGGCGTGGCGGTCGATAATGCTGGCGGCAAGATCGTGGATTCCACCGGCGCGCTGGAACTGGACAAGGTTCCGGGGCATCTGGTCGTCGTTGGCGGCGGCGTCATCGGTCTGGAACTGGGCAGCGTGTGGAAGCGTCTGGGCGCCAAGGTCACCGTGGTCGAATATCTCGACCAGATCCTGCCGGGCATGGACGGCGAAGTCCGCAAGGAAGCCAACAAGATCTTCAAGAAGCAGGGCTTTGAATATAAGCTCGGCACCAAGGTGACGGGCGCCGAAGTCGGCAAGAAGGGCGTGACCCTGACCGTCGAACCGGCCGCCGGTGGCGACGCTGAAAAGATCGAGGCCGATGTCGTCCTCGTGTCGATCGGCCGCCGTCCCAATACGGAAGGTCTGGGCCTCGACAAGATCGGTCTGGAATTGAACGCGCGCAGTCAGATCGAAACCGATCATGACTTCGCGACCAAGGTTCCGGGCGTCTGGGCGATCGGCGACGTCATCCCCGGCCCGATGCTGGCGCACAAGGCCGAAGACGAAGGCATTGCGGTTGCTGAGAACATCGCGGGCCTGACCGGCATCGTGAACCATGACGTGATCCCGTCGGTCGTCTATACCAAGCCGGAAATCGCGGGCGTTGGCCTGACCGAAGAAGCGGCGATTGAGAAGGCAGGTGGGGAAAAGGGCGCGATCAAGGTCGGCAAGTTCCCGATGATGGCGAACAGCCGCGCGAAGACCAATCACGAGCCGGACGGTTTTGTGAAGATCATTGCCGACGCGGAAACCGACAAGGTGCTGGGCGTGTGGATCATCGCCACCGTTGCCGGCACGATGATCGCGCAGGCGGCGCAGGCCATGGAATTCGGCGCGTCGAGCGAAGACATCGCCTATACCTGCCACGCGCACCCGACGCATAGCGAAGCGATCAAGGAAGCGGCGATGGCCGTCACCGGCAAGCCGATCCATATGTGATCGGTTCGCTTCCCGCCTGTTCAGGCGTGCGAAGACAAAGGAAGGGGCCTCCGTATCGCGGGGGCCTTTTTCTGTTTGGAGAAGGCGCTGTCGACGGGAGAGGCTGCTTGTTGCGGTATAGAGGCCATGGCATCCACGCGCCCGGTGCATGATCGGGCCATGATCCGATGGGATGAAATCGGATCATGGTTCGATCGTCCTTTGGTGATAGCAGTTTGCGAGCCGTCATCTGGGACGGATGATGTCACAATGCGCTGGAGAGGGATGGGCTATCATCCTGATGGCTCTGGCGGCGGCTGCAACGGCGCAGCCCCACATGCCGCACATATGGGGAGAATTTGGCCGGTCCGGCGCGCTGAGCCGCCAAAGCGAACTGGTGGAGATCGCCACCGGCGGCAAGCGCCGGGGGACGGCATTTCACTATCGGTTGCGGCTGACCATCAAGGACGGGAACGAGGTTGTCGGTATGAAATGGGCCGATTCCAGCTGGTGTCCGGCGGTTCAGACGGTGGTTCATGACATGCTTAATGTGACCATGCCCTTTCCTGAGCCGTCGGGGAGCCCGGATGCATCACGGGTGATGGTCGTGGACAGTGCAAGCTATCATCTGAAAAGCCCGACCAACTGGCCGATGGGTGACATCACGATCACATCGAATGTGGGATCGCCGCTGGCCAAACGGGTGGACGGGGCGCTGAAGCAACTGGCGTCCTGCTGGACCGACGATGTGGAAGGCGCGGGATAGCGACTGGTGCGGGGAGCGTTCCGACCGGTCGGTGCCCAGCTGACGAAAACAGAACCGCCGTGCCACCTGTTTCGGTCAATATGTTTCGCCGCCGCAGCTGATCTGACCGGTGCCGCGATTGTCGACGGTGCAGACGGCCTTGCCCGTCAGCGTGACGGTGCCCGATCCCGATGCGCGAATGTCGGCGGTGACGTCCGCCGTCAGGCTGATGCTGCCCGGTCCTTCGTTGCTGACGGTCGCCTGACGCGCGCGGAGCGGTTCGGCGGCGAGGGTGCCCGCACCGGTTACCCGGATGTTGGCGATGCCCGTCCGCCCCGCCAGCGTCATCCGCCCGCCGCCTGCCAGCATCAGGTCCATCTGATCCAGGTCGATATTGGCGACGCTGATGTCGCCATTGCCGCCCAGCACCATCTGCCCCTGCAATCCCTTGATCCGGTCGATGGCGATCGAACCGCCGCCGCTGAGGATCACCCGTTCGATCGTGCCGGTGGACAGGCGCAGCGTGGCCGCGCCCCGGCTTTTTTCGCCGTTGCGCGGTGCGTCCATCGATATGGTCATGACCCGGCCCGATACGTCGAGTTTCAGCCGGTCGAGCAGGGCGATGTCGCCATCCGCCCGCGCGGACGCGCCCGTGCCGGTGGTCAGGATGACCGTCACCGGCGCGTCCACCCGGATCGCGTCGAAACTGGTGATCGTATAGCCGCGCGTGGCGGCCCCGGCGGGCGCCGCACCCAGCAGCAGCGCCGCGCCGCCGGTCGCGATCAGGGTGCGCAGCGCGCTTCGCCCGGTCCCATTCCGCTGGTCGTGCATTGCGCCTTGCCTTTCACCGTCACATCACCTGGCCCCATGATGCTGATAGCGACCTTCCCGTCGGAGGCAAAGGCGATGTCGCCCGCGCCCAGCACGGATACGTCCGCCCCGCCGACCTTGAGCGCTCCCGCATCGATGTCGCCCGCGCCGGTGATGGAGAATTTGGCGCTGTCCGCCGCGCCCGCAATCTTCATCGATCCCGCGCCGGTAATGTCGGTGGTGAGCGATTTCACTTTCACCATGCCGATGCGGAAATCGCCAGCGCCCGTCAGCGACAGAGTCAGGCTGTCGCCTTCCGCCCGGTCGAGGTCGAAATCGCCCGCGCCGGTCAGCTGCGCCGACCTGATGGCGGGCATGGTGATGCGGACGGTTGCGCCCTTGTCATGATCGATCCAGCTGCCGCTGCTCGACTTGCGGCTGATGATCAGCGTTTGGCCTTTCGTCCGGATGTCGAGGTCCGCCACCGCCTTTGGATCGCCATCCGCCTTGATGCTGATCCGGTCGCCGATGGTCACGACCACATTGTCGGGACCGGTGGATTCGATCGCGTCGAACTGCCCGGTCTTGTTCCAATCCTGAACCTGTTGCGCGATTTCGTCTGCGGCGGGGGTTTCTTTCGTGCGGGAACAGGCCGTGGTCGACAGCGCCATGCCGGCCAGCATCAGCGCGACGAAGGGAAGGGGACGGGACATCGCTATCTCCTGAATGTGTGTTGTGTTTATAATACACATGCGGGTGGCGGTTCCAAGCCCCTTGTTCGTCGGGCAGGGTAAGGCATGATAGCCCATTGAAAATACGGAGTCCCATATCGATGCGTCTTTCCCTGATCGCGCTGCCCTTATTGTCCATGATCGCCGCCAGCGCGCAGACCAGCGCACAGGCCAGCGCACAGGCCGCGCCCGCGCAGGATGCGGGGGCCGCATGGTGGGCGCATGTGCAGGCCATCGCCAATGACGGGATGGAAGGGCGCGGCACGGGCACGCCTGGCTATGATCGCGCCGCCGACTATGTCATCGCCCAGTTCAGGGCGCTGGGGCTGAAACCGGCAGGCGTGGATGGGTACAAACAGCCGGTCGCCTTTGTCGAACAGGTGATCCAGTCGGACCAGAGCAGCGCGGCGCTGATCGGGCCGGACGGGGAAAAGGCGCTGGCGGTGCCGGGCGATCTGATCTTTTCGGGTGGCGGCGGGCCGGTGCCCGACAGCATCGACGCGCCGATGGTGTTTGCGGGCTATGGCCTGCACCTGCCCGAAGCGGGGCATGACGATTTTGCGGGGCTGGACCTGAAGGGCAAGATCGTCGTCGTGCTGTCTGGCGGGCCTGCGAATATTTCGGGCGCGCTCAAATCGCATGCGCGATCGGAACGGGCGCACTGGCTGGCGCAGCAGGGCGCGCTGGGCATGATCACGCTGGTGACGCCGGGGCAGGTGGAAATCCCATGGGTGCGGCGCGTGGCATTGGCGAGCGCGCCCGCGCTTTATTATGCCGACACGGCGATGCGCGACACGCAGACGCCGTTCCTGGGGGCGCAGTTCGACCCGGCCAAATCGGCGATGTTCTTTGCGGGTACCGGCAAGGATTTCGACGCCATTGCAAAGGCAGCGGATGCATCCGCACCGGTGGCCAGTTTTCCGCTGGCGCTGCGCCTGAAGGCGAAGGTGGTGGCGAAGCGGCGCGACCTGTCGTCGCCCAATCTGGTCGCGGTGATGCCGGGCACGGACCCCAAATTGAAGGCGCAGCATGTCGTGCTGTCGGCGCATCTGGACGGATATGGCATCGGCACCGCGATCAAGGGCGACGCCATCTATAATGGCGCGTTCGACAATGCGTCGGGCGTTGCCAGCCTGCTGGAAATTGCCAAGGCGATCAAGAACAGCAAAGTGAAGCCGAAGCGGTCGATCCTGTTCACCATCGTCACGGCGGAGGAAAAGGGGCTGCTGGGGTCACGCTATTTCGCGCGGCGGCCCACGGTGCCGCAGGCGAGCATCGTCGCGGACCTGAATTTCGACATGGCGCTGCCGATCTTTCCGCTGACCAGCGTGACGCCGATCGGCTATGACCAAAGCTCTCTGGGCAAGGATGTCGAAGCGGTGAGCGCGCAGATGAAGCTGCCGATCACGCCCGATCCCTTCCCGGATCGCAACGTGTTCATCCGGTCGGACCAGTATAGCTTCATCCGCGAAGGCATTCCCGCGCTGTTCTTCAAATATGGGTTCAAGGCCGGGACGCCCGAAGCCGCGACGGAAAAGGCGTGGCGGGCCAATATCTATCATTCGCCCTTCGACGATCTGAACCAGCCGGTGATGCCGGCCGAAAGCGCGAAGCTGAACGCCTATGTCACCGCAGTCACGCTGCGCGTCGCCAATGCGCCCGCGCGGCCGGTGTGGAATGGCGACAGCTTCTTCAAGCGTTTCGTGAAGTAACCGGCTGTTCGTACAGTTCGAGCGGCAGGCCGTCCGGGTCGGCGAAGAAGGTGAAGCGCTGAACCGTATATTCGTCCACGCGGACGGGCTCGCACGTCACCCCTGCGGCGGCGAGGCGTGCCACTTCGGCATCGATGTCGTCGACGATGAAGGCGAGGTGGCGCAGGCCGCATGCCTCCGGGCGGGAGGGGCGCGGCGGGGGCGCGGGAAAGGAGAAGAGTTCGATCTGCGCATTGCCCGCGTCGAGATCGCATTTCCATGACTGGCGTTCTTCACGATAGACTTCGCGGATGACGGGCAGGCCCAAAATGTCGCGGTAGAAGGCCCGTGACCGGTCATAATCGGAACAGATGAGGGCGATGTGATGGATGGCGCGCATGGGACGTCTCTGCAGATAAGAATGAATGTATAACCGTTCGGGCTGCGAACGGATGTCGATGATGCGGAATCTGTCCTTCTACGCGGCGGGCAGTCGCAACCTGACCAAAAGCCCGCCCAGATCCTCGCTTTCTTCCAGCGCGACCGATCCGCCATAGATTTCCGCGACGTCGCGCACGATGGCGAGGCCAAGGCCGGTGCCGGGCTTTCCCGAATCAAGGCGCACGCCCCGGTCGAAAATGCGCACGCGCTCGGTTTCCGGGATGCCCATTCCGTCATCCTCGACCAATATTTCGATCATGCCCGCCGCCCGGCCGACCGTGGCGAAAACGCTGCCGCCGCCATATTTGGCTGCGTTTTCGACGAGGTTTCCGAGCATTTCATCGAGATCCTGCCGCTCGACGCGGACGGCGGCTTCCTTGTCGCCGTCCATGTCGACGCGGGCGTCGGGATAGAGGCGCTGCACGGCGCGTTCGACGGCGGTCAGGCTGGCCCAGACCTCCGCCCGGCTTTGCGCCGCGCCGCGCCGACCGACGGCACGGGCGCGGGCGAGATGATGGTCGACCTGCCGCCGCATGGTGGTGGCTTCGCGGATCACGCTTTCGCCAAGGTCGGGCGCCTGCGCGGTGGCGGCGTTCATGATCACGGTCAGCGGCGTCTTGAGCGCATGGGCAAGGTTGCCCGCATGGGTGCGCGCTTCTTCGGCCTGCCGCTCATTATGGGCGAGCAGGGCGTTCAGTTCCTCGACCATGGGCAGCACTTCGGCGGGCATGGGTTCGGTCACGCGGTTCTTTTCGCCCCCGCGCATCCGCACGATTTCCAGCCGGACCTTGCGCAGCGGGCGCAGGCCATAGAGCGTCTGGAGCGTCACCAGCACGAAGAGGCCGAGCGCGAGCAGCGCGAAGCTTTTGAACAGGGTGGAGCGCAGCGTCCTGATCTGCCCATCCAGCCCCTCGCGCGCCTGCGCCACCATGAATATCCAGTGCGTGTTCGATCCGGGCAGGATGACGGCGCGTTCCATGATACGCAGGTCTTCGTCGGGGAACTGCTTGCTGTCATAGGTATGGAAATGGCGGTCATGATGTTCGGGCGGCACTTTCAGCGCGCGATCCCATAGCGAGCGCGAGCGCCAGTCTTCGCGCCCTTTTGCGCTGATCTGGTAATAAAGGCCGCTATTGGGTTCCAGAAAACGCTGATCGGCCAGTTCGCGGTTGAAGAGGACTTCGCCGTCCGGCCCGATTTCCGACGCCGCGATCATCGCGGTCAGCACATAATTCATGCCGTCGTCGAAATTGCGCGTGATCGCATCCGCCAGCACCCGATCCAGCGCCACGCCGCCGCCGATCAGCAACAGGCTGATCCACAACGCCGCGATGCCGATCATCCGCCGGCTGATGGAGCCGGTGGAGCGGACGGGGGGAGGGCTTACTGCGTCAGTCACTAAAAGGCCGTTCGCCCTGAGTAGCCACTGAGCGAAGTCGAAGTGGCGTATCGAAGGGTTCGTGCGAGATGCTTCGATACGGGATTTCGACTTCGCTCAATCCCTACTCAGCACGAACGGTGTATGGTCCTTACCGCCCCGGTTCGTCCAGGCTGTAGCCAAGGCCGCGGATGGTGGTGATGACGTCGGCGCCCAGTTTTTTGCGGATGCGCGTCACGAACACTTCGATCGTATTGGAATCGCGGTCGAAATCCTGATCGTAAATATGTTCGATCAATTCGGTGCGGCTGACCACCTTGCCCTTGTGATGGAGCAGATAGGACAGCAGCTTATATTCCTGCGCGGTGAGTTTGACCGGATCGCCCTTCAGCGTGACCTTGCCCGAACGGGTGTCGAGTCGCACGTCGCCCGCGATCAGTTCGCTCGACGCATTGCCCGATGCGCGGCGGATGAGCGCGCGCAGCCGGGCGATCAGTTCCTCGCTCTGGAAGGGCTTCGCCAGATAATCGTCGGCGCCCGCATCGAGGCCGGCCACCTTGTCCGACCAGCTGTCGCGCGCGGTGAGGACGAGCACGGGGAAGCTTTTCCCCTCCTTGCGCCAGCGGTCGAGCACGGTCAGCCCGTCGATCGTCGGCAGGCCAAGGTCGAGCACCACCGCGTCATAGCTTTCGGTGGAGCCGAGGAAATGACCGTCCTCCCCATCGGTGGCGAGGTCCACGGCATAGCCCGCGCCTTCCAGCGTGTTCCTGAGCTGCTGGCCCAGACTAGGTTCATCCTCGACGATCAGCAGGCGCATGGGAATCAATCCGTTTCTGTTATGGGAAAATCTGTAGCCGGGCGCGGATCAGCGCGCCATGCCGATAATATCGCCGGTCCGGCCGTCCGCATCAACCCACATGACCTTGCCGTCCTTCACATATTTCAGGCGATAGCGGTTGGCCGAAGGGTTGAATTCGCTGCCGACATAGGATGCGCCGCCCATGGCGGCATCGACCCGGCGCTTGATCATGGAAAAGGGCATGACCTGCCCATCGAGCATCGCCCGGCGCGCGGCATCCTGCTCATCGCGTCGGCCGCCCGCATCGGCGGTCGGCATCGTCACCGCCAGAGCGATGATCGCACAAAGGGCAGTCGGCAGGCTGTTCCACTTCATATTCATCGGCATGGCATAGGCGAAAGGCATTGAACAGGTGGTGAATGGCGCAAAGATGAACAAAAAGGGCAACGATGGCGAGGCATCGTTGCCCTTCCGATCAGGCAAAGTGCGGCTTATTTATCCAGCGCATATTGCACGGTCAGGGTGATTGATGCGCTGACCTGACCCGGTTCCACGGGGGTTACGGGCGCGGCGTCGGCCTTGAAACTGGCGCGGGCCATCATCGGCATCGGGGGCTGGCCCCCGCTGTTGCTTTCGCTGATCGATACGAGGCGCGCGGCACGATAGCCCGCCGCCTGTGCATAATAATCCGCCTGCGCCTTTGCACTCTTGAGTGCGGCGCCGCGGGCCTGAACGATCAGTGGCGAGGGATCGTCGATGCTGAAGGTCGGGCCGTTGATGTTGGTCGCGCCCGCCGCGACCATGGCGTCGAGCAACGCGCCGACCCGCTTGATGTCGCGCAGCTTCACGGTCAGCTGGTTCGACGCTTCATAACCGATGAAGCGCGGGCCGCCAGGCTGACCATCGCGGTTGCTGTAATCATATTGGGCGGACAGGTTGATGCCGCTGGTCTGGATGTCTTTCCTGGCAATGCCTGCCTTTGTAAGCGCGGCGATCAGTTTTTGCGTCTGTGCGGCATTGTCCTGCATGGCGGCCTGCGCCGTCTGGGCACGGGTCTGGACGCCGGTGCCGACGGTTGCGACATCGGGTGCG
Organism: Sphingobium sp.; assembly: GCF_048594625.1. GTDB lineage: Bacteria > Pseudomonadota > Alphaproteobacteria > Sphingomonadales > Sphingomonadaceae > Sphingobium. The sequence goes on along the minus strand of NZ_JBMDWL010000028.1, from coordinate 5,291 downwards.
GCTTCCACGCTTTCGGTGACGTTGAGCGTAACCACCGGCGCAGTCTCGGCGATGGTGACGCTGGTCTGGGCAACGGCCGCGACCGGCAGCGCGGCGGCGCCAAGCGCCATCAGGGCGAGAGCGGATTTCATGGACATGTCTCCTCTGTAAGTCCTGCCCCCCATTTGGCCGGGGTGCGATGAATGGACGCTGACATGCGTTGAAAGCCGCCCGACAGCTTTGGGGGTTCCGCTCTTGCTACAATGCGCCATAGGCCTTAGCTGCACGGCCATGGCAGCACCTATTCTCTCGTTCGAAAATCTGGGCCTCTCACAGGGGGCGAACTGGCTGTTTCGCGGCATCGACATTCATGTGGGGCAGCGCGACCGGCTGGCGCTGATCGGGCGCAACGGCGCGGGCAAGACCACTCTTCTGAAACTGATCGGCGGGCAGATCGAACCGGATGAGGGCATTCGTTCGGTGCAGCCGGGCGCGCGGGTCATCACGCTGGAGCAAGACCCCGACGTGACGCCGTTCAAAACGCTGCATGATTTCGCGCTGGCGGGCGAATTTGCGCCGCCCGCGCATGAGGTGGAGGCGATCGCCGACCAGCTGGGCAGCGACCGGTCCCGTGAAGCCAAGACCGCCAGCGGGGGCGAGCGCCGCCGCGCCGCCATCGCCCGCGCGCTGGCGAGCGAGCCTGACCTGCTGCTGCTGGACGAACCGACCAACCATCTGGACATTGCCGCTATCGACTGGATCGAAAGCTGGATGGCGCGCTATAATGGCGCCTTCATCGTGATCAGCCACGACCGCGCGTTCCTGACCCGGCTGACCCGTCAGACTTTGTGGCTGGACCGGGGGCAGATGCGCCGCAATGAAATCGGCTTTGGCGGTTTCGAACAATGGATGGAAGCGGTCTATGCCGAGGAGGCGCGGGCTGCCGAGAAGCTGGACGCGAAGCTGAAGATCGAGGCGCACTGGCTGGAACGCGGCGTCACCGCGCGGCGCAAGCGCAATCAGGGACGGCTGGCCAAGTTGTGGGACATGCGGGCGCAACGTGCGGCGATGCAGGGACCGCAGGGGACCGCGAAGATCGCGGTGGCGGCCGACGACAGCAAGACCAAGAGCGTCATCAAGGCCGAGCATGTCACCAAGATGTTCGGGGACCGCACGATCATCAACGATTTTTCCCTGCGCGTGCAGCGTGGCGACCGGATCGGCATCGTCGGCGGCAATGGCGCGGGCAAATCGACGCTGCTGAAGCTGCTGACCGGCGAACTGGCGCCCGACAGCGGGGAGGTCAGCCAAGCCAAGACGCTGGACATGATCTTCATCGACCAGCAGCGCAGCCTGATGCAGGGCGACAAGTCGGTCCGCGACGTGCTGGCCGAAGGGGGCGACTGGATCGACGTGCGCGGCGTGCGCAAGCATGTCCATGGTTATCTGAAGGACTTTCTGTTCGACCCGTCGCTGGCGGAGGCGAAGGTGGGCACATTGTCGGGTGGCGAACGTTCGCGGCTGTTGTTCGCGCGGGAGTTCGCCCGCGAATCGAACCTGCTGGTGCTGGACGAACCGACCAACGACCTCGACCTCGAAACGCTGGACCTGTTGCAGGAAGTGATCGCCGATTATGACGGCACGGTGCTGATCGTCAGCCATGATCGCGATTTTCTGGACCGCACGGTGACGGTGACGCTGGGGCTGGACGGCACCGGGACGGTCGATGTGATCGTGGGCGGCTATGCCGACTGGATCGAGAAGCGCGATCCCCGAAAAGCGCCCAGGGCCGAAAAGAAGGCGGCCGCCGCGCCGCCGCCGCCCAAGCCCGTATCAGCGAAGTTGACATATAAGGACCAGCGCGATCTGGACCTGCTGCCCAAGCGGATCGAAGAACTGGAAGCGGCGATCGCGAAGGATGAGGAGGCGCTGGCCGACCCGGCGCTTTACACCCGCGATCCCAAAAAGTTCGCCGCGCTGACGGGCGCGATCGAAAAGGCGCGGGCCGAAAAGGATGCCGCCGAAGAACGCTGGCTGGAGCTGGCGGAAAAGGCGGAAGGATTGGGGGGATAGGCTTCTACCTTCGTTTGGGTTGAGTATGTTGAAGGCCGTTCCTTACATCCTTTCCAGCCCCCGTCAGGCCGGTTGAGGACAGGCTTCGCCCGGAGCGGACGGCAGGATGCGGCGCGACAGAAGGAAACAGGATGGACATGCCGGCAACGCCCCAACCCCACCATGCGGTCCATTATGTCAACCGCATCGGATGGCTGCGCGCGGCGGTGCTGGGGGCCAATGACGGGATCGTGTCCACCGCCAGCCTGATGACCGGCATTGCCGCATCGGGGGCGGGTGCGGAATCGATCCTGCTGTCGGGCGTCGCGGCGCTGGTGGCGGGCGCGATGTCGATGGCGGCGGGCGAATATGTGTCCGTCAGCGCCCAGTCCGACACCGAGCGCGCGGATCTGGCCAAGGAAGAAAAGGCGCTGTTGACCCAGCCCCATGCCGAATGGATCGAATTGCGCGACATCTATGTCGAACGCGGATTGACGCTGGATCTGGCAGGGCAGGTGGCCGATCAGTTGATGGCGACCGATCCGTTGGGCGCCCATGCCCGCGATGAATTGGGCATATCGGATGTGGCCACCGCGCGCCCGGTGCAGGCAGGATTGGCGTCCGCCGCCAGCTTTGCCGTGGGGGCGGCGCCGCCGGTGCTGGCGGCGGCGATGGTGCCGCCCGACCATGCGATGACGGTCATCGTCGGCATCAGCCTGTTGTGTCTGGCCCTGCTGGGCGGGGCCGGAGCGGTGCTGGGCGGGGCGCGGCCGTGGAAGTCGGTCATCCGCACGCTGTTCTGGGGGGCGCTCGCCATGGCGGTGACGGCGGGCGCAGGGCATCTGTTCGGCGCGGCGATTTGATGTCAGGGTCTGGTCCCAAGTGACGGGAAGCATCCTGACGCCATCAGGGACGGACGACGGATCGCAAAATCCGGTAAACAAAAGACATTTGTGGGATCATCCGATTCAGTCCAATCGGGTCATGCCATAAAGCAAGGGGAAAGAGACATGCGCTTCATTCAGCATATGGCCGGTATTCAGCATATGGCCGGTGCGGCCGGAACGGGCCTGACGCTATGATCGGGCGCGTCTTCATCGCTGCCGCCCTGATGACGGGCATGTCGCCCATCGCCCATGCGGCGCTCAGCCCGGCGGAAAAGACGATCGGAGCGACGGTGGAGGCGGGATATGAACCGTCCGTCGCGCTGCTGGAAAAACTGGTGAACCAGAATAGCGGGTCGATGAATTTCGCGGGCGTGAAGGCGGTGGCCGACATGCTGCGCCCGCAGTTCGAGGCGCTGGGCTTTACCGTGACATGGAAGCCGATGGTTGCCGCCAAGCGCGCCGGGCACCTGATCGCGGTGCATAAGGGCAAGGCCGGAGCCACGAAGATGCTGCTGATCGGTCATCTCGACACCGTGTTCGAACCCGATTCGCCGTTTCAGACCTTCAGGCGGGATGGCGACTGGGCCAGCGGCCCCGGCGTGTCGGACGACAAGGGCGGGGTGGCTACGATGCTGCTGGCATTGAAGGCCATGCAGGCTGCGGGTACGCTGAAGGGCGCGAATATCGAAGTCGTGCTGACGGGGGACGAGGAGGATGCGGGCGACCCGGTGTCCGTAGCGCGCGCCGACCTCATCCAGGCGGGCAAGCGGGCCGATGTGGCGCTGGATTTCGAGGGCCTGTCGCAGGAAAATGGCAGGGATATGGGGTCGATAGCGCGGCGATCCTCCAACAGCTGGACGCTGACGGCGACGGGCAAGTCGGGGCATAGTTCGGGCATATTTTCCGCGGCGGCCGGCGATGGCGCCATTTACGAACTGGCGCGGATCATCACCGCGTTCCGCAAGGAATTGCCCGAACCCAATCTGACCTTCAACGTCGGGCTGATCGGCGGCGGGCAGAGCGCGGATGTGGACAAGGACGGCGTGCGCATCGCGTCCACCGGCAAGACCAACATCATCGCGCCGATCGCGGTGGCGAAGGGCGATTTCCGCACGCTGAGCGAGGACCAGACCAGGCGCGTGCAGGGGAAGATGCAGCAGATCGTGGACAACGGCCATCTGAACGGCACGTCGGCGAAAATCGATTTCGACCTTGGCTACCCGTCGATGGCGCCGACGCCGGGCAACAGGGCGCTGCTGGACAGGCTGAACATCATCAACAGGGATCTGGGCCTGCCCGAAATGCCTGCGCTCGATCCGCTGAAGCGCGGGGCAGGCGACATCGCCTTTGTCGCGGCGGATACGGACGGCTATGTGGGCCTTGGCCTCGCGTCCAGCGGCGATCACAGCCCGGCGGAAAAAGCGGACCTGTCCACCATGAAGCGTCAGGCCAAGCGCGCGGCCATCTTGATGAGCCGTCTGGCAGGCGAAAAGGGACGGAAATAGGTGCGAACGGGGGGACGCAACCGTCCTCGGGTCACCCTGCGCCTGTTCAGGCTGATCGAAGCGAAAAGCGTTCGTTTCGATCAGTTCAGGGCTTCGACAGGCTCAGCCCGAACGGTTATGGGTGAATGATGCTGCCACCCACGCCCACATTCGCGACGTCCATCGGCCCGGTGCTGGAAAGCCTCGCCATCGCGGCGACTTTCCTTGCGGCGGCATCGGGCGCGCTGGCGGCGGCGCGGTTGCAGCAGACGATCGTGACCTTCAGTTTCTTTGCGCTGGTGACGGGTGTGGGCGGGGGGACGGTGCGTGACCTGCTGATCGGCGCGCCGGTATTCTGGGTGGTGGATGCGACCCCGGCCATCGCCTGCATCAGCGGGGCGGTGCTGGTGTGGATCACGCCGCGCCGCTGGTGGAGCGACCGGGCGCTGGCATGGCTGGACGCCTTTGCGCTGGCGTCCTTTGCCGTGTTCGGCGCGGCCAAGGCGATGAGTTTCGGCGTGCCGCCCTTTTCCGCCGCGATCATGGGCGTCGTCACCGGATGCGTGGGCGGCATCATGCGCGATCTGCTGGCGGGGGAACCATCCATCCTGTTGCGGCCCGAACTCTATGTGACCGTGGCGGCCTTTGCTTCGGGCCTGTTCGTGGCGCTGCGCTGGATCGGACTGGAGGTGCCGGTCGCGGGGATGATCGCCGCGACGCTGGGCTTTGGGCTGCGCGCCATGGCGATCTGGCGCGGGTTGGGATTGCCGGGCTATCGGGAGGAGGAGGGGTAGGCGCCCGCCTTCTCTCCCATGCCCTGAACTGTCGTTGTCGGAGCGCTATTCCCCCCCCCCACCCCACCCCGATCAAATACCCCCGCCAGCCCGCC
>NZ_JBMDWL010000027.1:0-14739 GCF_048594625.1 Sphingobium sp. | reverse complement strand
GTGGCGATCGGTACGTCGCTGGGCGATGCGGGGGAGGTGATCGACTGCGCCGGCCTGGACGTCCTGCCCGGCTGCATCGACAGTCAGGTCCATTTCCGCGAACCGGGGCTGGAGCATAAGGAAGACCTCGAATCGGGCCGCCGCGCGGCCGTGCTGGGCGGCATCACCGCCGTCTTCGAAATGCCCAATACCAATCCCAATACCGATACGGCGGAGCGCGTGCATGACAAGCTGAAGCGCGCGCATCATCGCATGTGGTGCGACCATGCCTTCTATGTCGGCGCGACGGCGGAAAATGCGGAGCAGCTGAAGGAACTGGAGCGTATTCCCGGCACGTCGGGCGTGAAGATCTTCATGGGTGCGTCGACCGGCAGCCTGCTGGTGGATGACGACAATGCGCTGTCCCGCGTGCTGGCCAGCGGTACGCGCCGCGTCGCCATCCATGCGGAGGATGAGACGCGGATGAATGCGCGAAAGGATTATCGCGTGGAGGGCGACCCGTCGTCTCATCCTGTATGGCGCGATGACGAAAGCGCGCTGATTGCCACGAAGCGGATCATCGCACTGGCGCGCAAGGCGCGCCGTCGCATCCATATCCTGCACATCACGACGCCCGCCGAACTGGACTATATCGGCCAGAACAAGGACATCGCGACCTGCGAGGTCACGCCGCAGCATCTGACGCTGGCGGGGGAGGATGCCTATCCGCGCCTTGGCACCTATGCGCAGATGAACCCGCCGATCCGGTCCGGTGCGCATCGCGACGGCCTGTGGTTCTGGCTCAATCAGGGCGTGCCCGACGTGCTGGGCAGCGACCATGCGCCCCATACGATCGAGGAAAAGGCGAAAGCCTATCCCGCGTCGCCCAGCGGCATGCCGGGCGTCCAGACGCTGGTGCCGCTGCTGCTGAACCATGTGGCGCAGGGACGCCTGTCGTTGCGCCGCTTCATCGAACTGACGTCGTCGGGGCCGCAGCGTGTATTCGGCCTGACCGGCAAGGGCCGCATTGCCAAGGGCTACGACGCCGACTTCACCGTCGTCGACCTCAAGAAGCAATGGACCGTGGGCAGCGAATGGCTGGCGTCGCGGTGCAACTGGTCGCCGTTCGAAGGCGATCAGCTGACCGGCAAGGCGATCGGCACCATCATTCGCGGCAACCGCGTGATGTGGGAAGATGCGCTGGCCAATGAAGCGATCGGCGAAGCCGTCCGCTTCGAAGCGACCGAGTTCAGCTGATCGTTCAGGCCGCCATCGCCCGGTTCCGCCGGGCGGTGGCGATGCCGTCGCTGGCGAACAGGGTCAGGCCCAGCCAGATCAGGCCGAAGCTGATCATCTGCCCGCCGCTCAGCTTTTCGCCGAACAGCCAGATGCCGCACAGAAATTGCAGCGTCGGCGCGATATATTGCATTAGGCCCAGCGCCGACATCGGCAGGCGCTGCGCCGCCATCGCGAACAGGACCAGCGGCACAGTCGTCACCGCGCCGGAAATGATCAGCAGGGCGGTGGTGGGCACATCCTGCCCGAAACCGACACCGCCATGGCTCGCTTCCCACAACAGGTACGCGATGGCGAGCGGCGTCAGCAGCGTCGTTTCCACGCCCAGCCCGGTCATCGGCGCCACCGGCGTCAATTTGCGCAGCAGCCCGTAAAAGGCGAAGCTGAATGCCAGAGACAGGCTGATCCACAGCGTCGTCAGCGCGGACGCGGCAAGGATCGCGACGCCGACGGATGCCACCATGATGGCCAGCATCTGCGGTCGGCGCAGCCGTTCCTTCAGCACGAACACGCCCAGCGTCACGTTGACCAGCGGATTGAGGAAATAGCCAAGACTGGCCGCCACGACATGACCTTCATTCACCGCCCAGACATAGGTCAGCCAGTTGATGCCGATCATGATCGCCGACCCCGCCAGCGGCAACACCAGCCGCCGGTCGCGCAGCGCCGCCATGAACGCTGGCAATCCCTTGCGCATCGCCAGGATCGCGACGATCAGCAGCAGCGACCACAACACACGCTGCGTCACGATCTCCACCGGATCGACATGGTGGAGCAGGCGGAAGAAGAGCGGCAGCAGCCCCCACAGGCCGTAGGCGCCGATGGCCGCCATCAACCCCTTGCGCGCTTCGGCATGATCCTGTGTCAGAAAATGCCCCCGCCCATGAACAGGCGCAGAGCGCCGAACGCCGCGACGATCAGGCAGAAATTCTGTCCGCCTTTCTTCGACGACATCAGTCCGATGAACGCACCGAACAGCGCCATGGGCACCAATATCCAGTTGAAGGCGCCCAGAAAGGGGATCACCGCCGGGATCATGAGGATGAGGGTGACAAGGCCAATCAGGGCTGACAATATGTTGAGCATGCGCCGACCATGGCGCGTCATCTGTCCCGGATCAAGACAATGGGACAAGGCCAGTCCGGCGCCACTGGCCACCTTGCACAAAAACCGGCAGATTTACCAAAAGTCCTAACGGAAAATTAACCTCTGTTCTTCAGGGCTTGTTTACGAAGGAGTAAAGGATGGCGGGTTTTCGGTCTTTGGGCATGATCTCTCTGGTGCTGGCGCTGGCCGCCTGCGGGAAGGGGGACAAGGATGCCAATCTTGCCGCGCTGGATGCGCAGCTGACCGACAATGCCGCCGACCCGGCGCTGAAAGGCGCGCTGGCCGATCCGATCGTGGTCGATCCGCAACTGGTGGGCCAATCCAACCGCAACGCCGTTCGTTCGGGCGATCGCGCCGCCAATGGCGCGGTGCCGGTGCTGACCGGGGACGCCGCCGCAGCGCAGGCGCAGGCGGTGAAGCTGGCCGGCGGGAAACTGATCGCCGCACCCGCCGCGACGCAGGGGGAAGCGATGGCCTCCACCGTGACGCTGGGCGCCGTGGCGCGCGAAGGGGCGGGCAACGCCAACTGCTCGAAGAAGCTCGACTATGGCATGGAATGGGCGCAGCGCATGCCCGAACCCTTTGCCCTTTATCCCGGCGCCCAACTGACAGAGGCGGCCGGGGCGCAGGCCGATGGCTGCACTCTGCGGGCCGCCAGTTTCGTGACGGCCGTGCCGCGCCAGGGCGTGATGGACTATTATTACACGCTCGCCCGCCGCGCCGGTTATGATGGCGAGCATAAGGTGATGGGCGGCGATCATGTGCTGGGCGGCACCCGCAAGGCCGACGGCAGCGCCTATTTCATCCTGTTCACCGATGCGCCGGGCGGCAGGACCAGCGTGGACATCATTGCCGATAACGGGCGGTGAAATATCCGTTTGAGACAGCGAACGAGACAGTGCGTGAAAAAGCGTGCATTATAAGCTATTGAAATAACAATGGTTATCTCGCATTTGGCGATCGACTGTCATGGCGTCGATCCTATTATGCTTTATAATCAATCGCTTGCGCATATGTCCTGATCACCGGAAATGTCGATGTGGCGCTTTTCCGGTGCTGAAAATCAATGACGGAAGAATAAAGTGACCGACGCCACATGGTTTACGCGCGTGTTGCCTGCGCGCTGGTTTACCAGCTGATTGAGGTAGCCCACCTCCAGCGTGGACGCGCCGGGAAGGCCGATTTCCGCACCCAAAAAGCTGCGGAGCTGGTCGAAGCCGCCGCGCGCGCCCCAGTCCGTATCGTTGAGCGCGGCGAAACCTTCCGCATAGACCAGCGCGTTGACGGCGTCGCTGCCCGGTTTCAGCGGCTTTTCGTAGCGGATCATTTCCCGCACCCGCCACCCCATGTCGTCGCCGTCGGACCGCCAGCGCTGTTCCAGCCGGGTGCGCGACGATAATTCGCCGCCCCATGGCTTGGCGAGCGTCCAGCTCAATTGCTGGAAGCTGCGCTCTTCGTTGATGTCCTTGCCGCCATCGATCGGCACGACGACATGGGCATAGCCCTGATAGAGCGTCACCGTGGGCGAGAATTTCCAGCCCAGCGCGCCGCGAAACAGCGACTGGTCGACCCGCGACATGCCATCGCCGATCCGTGGCTGGATTTCCGCGAAATAGACCAGCTCGTCCTTGATCGATCCCATCGCCGTCAGGTTGAGCCAGAATTGCTCATCCTCACGCGTTGCGGCCTGGGCGGGGATGGAGAGCAGGGCGATGCAGGCGGTCAGGCAGGTGGAGAGGCGGGCAAGGACAAGGCGCATGGGCTTCCCAAATGGATATGAAGGCGCAGACATAACAGGCGCACGTAACAGGCACGGGCGGCCGGTCTGCGCAGCCGCTTGTGCCTGTTACGTGCGCCATGTTTCTATCCTGTGTCCCAGCGGTAAGTTTGCATGTCGCGCAAGGCTGGATTGCGCATCGCGCGATCAGGTGATGACGCTGGGCCGGTCCATGCCGGTGAAGCCGCTGATGTCCGCGACCTCCTGCGCCGCCGCGATCAGCGGGGCAAGCGCCGTGGCGGTTTCAAGGCCCAGATCGCCGTCCGGCCCGACATAGCGTTCGATATAGACACGCAGCGTCGCGCCTTCCGTCCCCGTGCCCGACAGGCGGAACACGACGCGCGATCTATCTTCGAACAGGATGCGCACGCCCTGATTTTTGCTGACCGACTGGTCGGTGGGATCGGTATAGGCGAAATCGTCCGCGCTTTTCACCGTGCCGCCGCTATTAGCGGTGCCGGGCAGGGTGGCGAGCCTGCCACGCAGCGCCGCCATCAGGGCGTCGGCCTTGTCCTTGGCGATGGCTTCATAATCGTGACGGGCATAATAGTTGCGGCCATAGGTCGCCCAGTGATCGGCCATGATGGCGGCAACGCTCTGTTTGCGCACGGCCAGAATGTTGAGCCACAGCAGCACGGCCCAGATGCCGTCCTTTTCGCGCACATGATCGGACCCGGTGCCCGCGCTTTCCTCGCCGCAGATGGTCGCCATGCCCGCGTCGAGCAGGTTGCCGAAGAATTTCCAGCCGGTCGGCGTTTCATAGAGCGGCAGGCCCATTTTTTCCGCGACGCGATCGGCCGCGCCGCTGGTCGGCATCGACCGGGCAATGCCCTTGAGGCCCCCGGCATAGCCCGGCGCCAGATGCGCGTTGGCGGCCAGCACGGCGAGCGAATCCGACGGCGTCACATAGCAATGCCTGCCGATGATGAGGTTGCGGTCCCCGTCGCCGTCCGACGCCGCGCCGAAATCGGGCGCGTCATCGGCCATCAGCCGGTCGTATAATTCCCTGGCATGGACCAGGTTGGGGTCGGGATGGTGATGGCCGAAATCGGGCAGGGGGGTGCCGTTCATCACCGTGCCTTCGGGCGCGCCCAGCTGTCGTTCAAGAATCTCGACCGCATAGGGACCGGTCACCGCGCTCATGGAATCGAAGGCGAGGGTGAAGCCGTCGGTTATCATCCCCCGGATCGCGCCGAAATTGAACAGGCTGCGCATCAGGTCGGCGTAAGCGGTGACGGGATCGACCACCTCGACCGTCATGTCGCCCAGATGGCTGACGCCCAGCATGTCGATGTCGACGTCCGCAGCGTCCAGAATTTTGTAGCTGTCGATGACCAGCGATCGGGCGGCAATCGCGTCGGTCACTTTTTCAGGTGCGGGGCCGCCATTTCCGATATTATATTTGATGCCGAAATCTTCATCCGGGCCGCCCGGATTATGACTGGCCGACAGGACGAGGCCACCGAAGGCGCCGGACGATCGGATCAGATGCGATGCGGCGGGCGTCGACAATATGCCGCCCTGACCCACGATCACCCGGCCAAAACCATTGGCGGCCGCCATTTTCAGCACGATCTGAATGACTTCGCGGTTCAGGTAACGACCATCGCCGCCCACAACCAGCGTTTCGCCGGTAAAGCCGTCCAGGCTGTCGAACACCGACTGAACGAAATTTTCCGCATAATTGGGATGCTTGAAAACGCGCACCTTCTTGCGCAGGCCTGACGTGCCTGTATTCTGATCGTCGAACGGTATAGTGGAAACGGTCTGAATCACCAAAAATCCCCTGAACTGCGTATCTGGCGGGCGTTATGGCCCGCTTATGTTGCAATGCGCAAACAGGTTAAGGAAATTTAAGTTCAATCGTTCAGTCGCCGCGCTACTTCATTCATGAAGCGGACGTCGTCATTCCTGGCCAGCCATTCCGCCTCCGCGCCGATGGCGGCCAGCATGTCGGTCAGCGCGTCCATCTCGCTCTTGTGATAATTGCCCAGCACATAGCCATGGACCCGGTCCTTATGCCCCGGATGGCCGATGCCCAGCCGCACGCGGCGGAAATCCGCGCCGATATGCGCGTCGGTGGAACGCAGCCCGTTATGGCCCGCATTGCCGCCGCCGCGCTTCACCTTCACCTTCATGGGTGCAAGGTCCAGTTCGTCGTGCAGGACGGTCACATCCTGCGGCGTCAATTTGTAGAAGCGCATGGCTTCGCCGACGGACCGGCCGCTTTCGTTCATGAAGGTCGCGGGTTTCAGCAGGACGATCTTTTCCGTGCCGATCCGCCCTTCCTGCACCCAGCCCTGAAACTGTTTTCTGGGCGGAGAAAATCGATACATGTCGGCGATCACATCGACGGCCATGAAGCCGACATTGTGCCGGTGCATCGCATATTGTTGCCCCGGATTGCCCAGGCCAGCCCAGATCTGCATCAACATCCTCCAGAAAAACAAAACCCCGTCCGAGCATGGCCCGAACGGGGTTTGCAAAAACCTTGCGGCTGGAAAAGGCTTATTCGCCTTCGGCCGGGGTTTCGTTGTCGCCTTCGGCGCTCTTGAGAGCCGAAGGAGCGACGATCGTCGCGATGGTGAAGTCGCGGTCGTCGATCGCGGTCTTCGCGCCCTTGGGCAGCGTGACGGCGCTGATGTGGATCGATTCGCCCACTTCGAAGCCCGACAGGTCGACGACGACGTCTTCGGGGATCTTGGCGGCGTCGACGATCAGTTCGACGTCGTGACGGACGACGTTCAGAACGCCACCCTTCTTCAGGCCCGGCGAAGCGTCTTCATTTTCGAAGCGCACGGGGACGGCGACGGTGACGGTCGCATGTTCCGAAACGCGCAGGAAGTCGGCGTGCAGCGGACGGTCGGTGACGGGGTGGAAGGCCACGTCCTTGGCGAGGGTGCGGACGGTCTTGCCGCCGACTTCGACCATGATGACCGAATTGAAGAAGTGACCGGTGCCGAGCTGCTTGTTGAGGAGCTTTTCCTCGACATGGATCGACAGGGGTTCTTCATTGTTACCATAGATGACGGCGGGTACGCGGCCCTCACGGCGGAGAGCGCGGGAGGCTCCCTTGCCTGCCCGATCGCGTGCCTCTGCCGACAGCGTAAGCTGCTCGCTCATTGCGTGTCTCCAAAAGCTCATTGATGTACTTTCCCGCCACGCCTCCAGGGATGACCATCGCGGGAAGCGGGGCCTTTAGCAGAAAAGGGCAGAAAGGCAAGGGGTGGGGGCCAGTTTCGCCAATCCGTCCGTGCGTGGCGCAGCCGGGGAGTGCCAGGGGCGTGCTACCTGCCTCTCGACTGCGTTCCAAGCGAGCGGAGGCAGGCTCTGCTCACTGAACCCGCGTGACCTTATACCCCTTCGTCTCCAGCAACTGGATGAGGTTGTTCTGCCCGGTCAGGTGCCCGGCGCCCACGGCGATGAAGGGGCGGCCCTTCATCGGTTCAATCGCCTTTACCCAGTCGCGATTGCGGGCGACCAATATGGCTTCCTCCACCACCGGATCGGGCTGCTCGCCGATCTTGTCCTCTTTGGCGATCGCTTCCATGTCACCCTTCGACCATGCGGTCAGGATGCGGTCGTACAGCGCCTTCATCCCCTTGGCCTCATGGATGGTCTGCACCAGCAAGGCGGATTGGGCCTTTTCGGGCAGGGTGTCGAACGCCGCGAACTGCCGTTCCACGGTTTCCAGCCCGCCAATCGGCTTGCCAGCCTTTTTGAAGGCGGCGATCAGCACCGGTTCCACCCCGTCATCCTGACTGACGCCCAGACCCTGCTGGCTGGCGGCCGACAACAGCATCGCGGCCGCCCAGCTTTCATATCCGGACAGAAGCTGGCTGCTGGTGCCGCCGTCGCTCAGCGCCTTGTCCAGCGCCGCCTTTTCCGTGTCCGGCACCCGCTTTTCTAGCGGCGGCAGGCCGGGGCTGCGGCCCATATTTTCGAACAGGGTCAGCGTCTTCTGCTCATCCTGCAAATCCGCAGCCTCCAGCACCAGCGTGTCGGCGCTGCCCATCGCATCGCTGATCGCGGGCGTTTGCCAGTCGACATGTTTGGGCAGCACATGGATGGTGCCGAACAGCCAGCCGTTCAGGTCGCCGCGCTGCACCTGCCACAAAGCGGGGCCGCCCTGAACCTTCGGCGCGGGGGCAGTATCCTGCCCGCACGCCGCCATCAGGGTCAGCGTGGCCAGCGCCAGCAGGCGCGTCATCATCCGCATCATGGCCTGACCTTTTTCAGGCGCTCGGTCCGCAGGCCGATGGCATGCAACTGTTCCTGCACGCTTCCCTTGCCCGCCAGATGCCCTGCGCCCACGGCGATGAAGACCACGCCGGGCTGTTCCAGCCGCGCCTTGATCCACTTCGCCCAGTTGGCGTTGCGCCCGGTCAGCAGCACCTGTGCCAGTTCCGGCGTCGCCTCCAACGATTCGTTCATGGATTTGGCCAGCCGGTCGGGCTGCCCCGCCTGCCAGTATCGCAGCAGGTCGCCAAATTCCTTCTCCATGTCCGGCAGGCCGTCGACCGTGGCGTTCAGGAACTGGATCTGCTGTTCCATCGGCAGCTGGGCGAAAAATCCGATCTGCTGGTCCACCGTCTCCAGCGCGTCGATTTTCTTTCCGGCGGACTGCGCCGCGGTGCGCAGGATTTTTTCGGAGCCAAGGTCATTCTGGTATCCCAGCTTCGCCAGCGGCGCGACCGACAGCGCCATGCCGCTCATCCACGGGTTGAACATGTCGAACGTCTGCCACGGCAGGCCGTTGGCGGTCATCGCAGCCTGATATTTGGCGCGCGCTTCGGGCGTCAGCCGGTCGGACAGCTTCACCCCATCCTTCGGCAGCGCCATCGTCCCCATGGTCGCGCCCATCGCGCCGGGATCGTCGGGTTCGATGATTTCCAGCACCAGTTCGTCGGACCGGTCGAACGCGCGTTTCACATCGCCCGCGAACCAGTCGATCCCCGGCTTCATCACATGGACGGTGCCGAACAAATAGATTGTCGTATCATCGTCGCTGACGGACCAGAGGGCGGGGGTGGCGGGACCGGCAGGCCGGCCCTGCGCCACGCCGCCCGTCAGCAGCAGCGCCGCGCCCAGCGACCGGAAAAGCATGGGAAGCATCTTCATGGCTTCATCCATGGGGTGCGCGGCGATCCACGGCAAGCCGTTTAACCCTGTTTCGCGCCGGATCGGCACGTCCGCGCCCTTGACCATGATCATGCCATGCGCCAAGGCGCGGGGCAGAAACTTGCCAAATAGATATATCGAAGGATTTTCCGTGGCCGAAGGCAAAGTGCTTTCCTTCCAGGATCTGATCCTGACCCTCCATGCCTATTGGGGGAAACAGGGCTGTGTCATCCTGCAACCCTATGACATGGAAGTGGGCGCGGGCACCTTTCACCCCGCGACCACGCTGCGCAGCCTTGGCCCCAACGCCTGGAACGCCGCCTATGTGCAGCCCAGCCGCCGCCCGACCGACGGCCGCTATGGCGAAAATCCCAACCGGCTTCAGCATTATTACCAATATCAGGTGATCATGAAGCCCAGCCCTGCGAACCTGCAGGAACTGTATCTGGGCAGCCTCAGGGAAATCGGCATCGACCCGCTGGTCCATGACATTCGTTTCGTCGAGGATGACTGGGAAAGCCCGACGCTGGGCGCATGGGGCCTTGGCTGGGAAGTGTGGTGCGACGGCATGGAAGTCACGCAGTTCACCTATTTCCAGCAGATGGGCGGGTTCGACTGCAAGCCGGTCGCGGGGGAACTGACCTACGGCCTTGAACGGCTCGCCATGTATATTCAGGGCGTCGACAGCGTGTACGACCTGAAATTCAACGATGCGGGCGTCACCTATGGCGACGTGTTCCTGGCCAACGAACAGCAGATGTCGAAATGGAATTTCGAGATCGCCGACACCGAAAAGCTGTTCCGCTGGTTCAAAGATGCGGAGGCGGAGTGCAAGGCGTCGCTGGACGCGGGCGTACCGCTCGCCGCCTATGATCAGGCGATCAAGGCGAGCCATGTGTTCAACCTGCTTCAGGCCCGCGGGGTCATATCCGTACAGGAACGCGCCAGCTATATCGGCCGCGTGCGCGATCTGGCCAAGGGCAGCTGCGAAAAATGGATGGAAGTGAACGGGTGGACTGCGTGATGACTGACTTCCTCCTCGAATTGCGCTGCGAGGAAATCCCGGCGCGCATGCAGGCGAAGGCATCGGAAGACCTTGCCCGCCTGTTCACTGAAGAACTGGCGAAGGCGGGGCTCAAGCCGCAGGGCGTGGACAGTTTCGTAACGCCGCGCCGTCTGGCGCTGATCGCGCGCGGACTGCCGCAGGAAACCGCTGCCGTTTCCGAAGAATTCAAAGGCCCGCGCACCAGCGCGCCTGCGCAGGCGCTCGACGGCTTCCTGCGCAAGACCGGCCTGACGCAGGATCAGCTGGAAGATCGCGACGGCGTGTGGTTCGCCGTGGTGAACCGGCCCGGCCGCGCCACCGCCGATGTGCTGGGCGAAGCCGTGCCCGCCGTCATCCGCGCCTTCCCCTGGCCCAAATCGATGCGGTGGGGCACGGCCAGCCAGACGACCGAAAGCCTGCGCTGGGTCCGTCCGTTGCAGGGGATCGTCGCGCTGTTGGGCGGCAATGTCGTCGCCATCGAAATCGACGGCATCGTCGCGGGGCGCGAAACCGTTGGCCATCGCTTCCATTCGACCGGAACCGTCAGCATCGACGGCGCGGACGATTATGCCGCGAAACTGCGCGCCGCCCATGTCATCGTGTCGCATCAGGAACGACAGGACATCATCGAGGCAAAAGCCGCGCAGGCCGCCGCCGCGCACGGCTATAGCGTGATCGAGGACAAGGGCTTGGTCGCGGAAAATGCGGGGCTGACCGAATGGCCGGTGCCGCTACTGGGCGATTTCGACCCGGCTTTCCTTGAGGTGCCGCCTGAAGTCATTCAGCTAACCCTTCGGATTAATCAGAAATATTTCGTGCTCCGCGATGCAGCCGGCAATCTGGCCCCCGCCTTTATCTGCACCGCCAATATCGAGGCGAAGGATGGCGGCGCGGCGATCATCGCCGGCAATCGCAAGGTGCTGGCGGCGCGCCTGTCCGACGCGCGCTTCTTCTGGGAACAGGATCGCAAGACCCCGCTGGCGGATCAGGCGAAGAAGCTGACCCGCATCACCTTTCACGAAAAGCTGGGCACCGTGGCCGAAAAGGTGGAGCGGGTCGCGAAGCTGGCCCGCTGGCTGGTGGAAGAAGGCATCATTCCCGGTGCGGACGCGGACATGGCCGAACAGGCGGCCCGCCTTGCCAAGGCCGATCTGGTCACCGAAATGGTCGGAGAGTTCCCCGAACTTCAAGGGGTTATGGGTGGATATTACGCCCGCGCCGAAGGTTTGCCGGATGTCGTGGCCGACGCGATCCGCGATCATTACAAGCCGGTCGGGCAGGGCGATGACGTCCCCACCGCGCCGGTCACCATCGCGGTCAGTCTGGCCGACAAGCTGGACACGCTGGTCGGTTTCTTCGGCATCGAACAGGGGCCGACCGGATCGAAAGACCCGTTCGCCCTGCGCCGGGCCGCGCTGTCGATCCTGCGCCTGCTGGAAACCAACGGCCTGCGCCTCAACCTCAAGAAAATCCATGCCGTGGCGCTCAGCGATCATGTCTATCGCCATGTGTTCCTGAACACCAAGGCGCTGGCCGATGTCGATGCGCAGGCGCTGGCGAAATTCGGGCTGGACCCGGCCAAGGTCACCGAAGTCGAATGGCAGGCCGCCAATCTGGCGCGCCCGGAAATCAAATCCTTCGTCGGCGCCTTTGCGGCGTCGGACGTGCCTTTCCTCGATTTCTTCGCGGACCGGCTGAAGGTGCAGCAGAAGGAAGCCGGGGTTCGCCACGACCTGATCGATGCGGTGTTCGCGCTTGGGCAGGAAACGGGCAAGGCCGAGGATGATCTGGTCCGCCTGCTGGCCCGCGTGAAGGCGCTCCAGTCCTTCATTTCGACCGACGACGGCGCCAACCTGCTCGCCGGATATAAGCGCGCCGCGAACATCCTGAAAAAGGAAGTGCCCAACGCCATCACCTCGGTGGAGGGCGTGCTAGAGCATCCGCTCCCAGCCTCCGCTGGCGTGACGGTGGAGGGGCTGTCCTACACGCCCGTAAAGGCGGAAGCTGACCTTATCGCCGCGCTGGACGCCGCCGAACCTCAGGCGGCGCAGGCCGTTGCGGCGGAAGCGTTCGAAAGCGCGATGGCCGCACTGGCGACGCTGCGCGCCCCGATCGACGCCTTCTTCGATGCCGTTACGGTCAATGATGCCGATCCGGCGAAGCGCACGACTCGCCTCGCTTTGCTGGCGCGGGTGCGTGACGCGGTGCACAAGGTAGCCGACTTTTCGAAAATTACGGGATAGGGAAACAAAATTTCGAATTAAGCGGGAAATATGCGAAGTTAAGCGCGTTAAGTCCTGTTCTAATCTATGGTAGCCCGCTAATTGCGGCATTATTATTGCATCGCACAACACGGCAATCAGTGCAGGGAGAGCCGATATTATGATCACGACGGATGAGGCCCAGATGAGCAGCAATTCGACGCGTTATGTCTATCGTTTCGGTGGCGGCGTGGACGATGGCGGTCAGGGGGATCGCAATCTTCTGGGTGGCAAGGGCGCCAATCTGGACGGCATGGCAGCCATCGGCCTTCCGGTGCCGCCGGGCTTCACCATCACGACGGAAATGTGCACCCGCTATTATGTCGATGGCGGCAAATATCCCGAAAGCCTGAACGCGGAAGTCGCCAACGGCATCGCGCATATCGAAGGGGTCACGGGCAAGCGTTTTGGCGATGCGGCCGATCCGCTGTTGGTGTCGGTCCGTTCGGGCGCGCGCGCGTCGATGCCCGGCATGATGGATACGGTGTTGAACCTTGGCCTGAACGACGAAACCGTCGTCGGCCTTGCCACCGCATCGGGCGACGAACGTTTCGCCTGGGACAGCTATCGCCGCTTCATCCAGATGTATTCGGACGTCGTGCTGGAACTCGACCATGGCGCGTTCGAAGAAGCGTTGGAAATCGCCAAGGAAGATCAGGGCTATACGCTCGACACCGAAATGTCGGCGGACGACTGGAAGGCGCTGGTCGCCGAATATAAGGCGCTGGTTGAAAAGCTGTGGAACAAGCCTTTCCCGCAGGATGTGCATGACCAGCTGTGGGGCGCGATCAGCGCTGTGTTCGGATCGTGGCAGTCGGAACGGGCCAAGGTCTATCGCCGTCTGAACAATATTCCCGGCGAATGGGGCACCGCCGTCAATGTGCAGGCGATGGTGTTCGGCAATATGGGCGAAACATCGGCCACTGGCGTCGCCTTCACCCGCGACCCGTCGACCGGCGAAAATGCCTATTATGGCGAATATCTGATCAACGCGCAGGGCGAAGATGTCGTCGCGGGCATCCGCACCCCGCAATATCTGACGCTGGCCGCGCGCGAACGGGCAGGGGCCAAGCCGCTGTCGATGGAAGAGGCGATGCCCGAAACCTATGCCGAACTGGCGAAGGTGTTCGAAATCCTCGAAACCCATTATCGCGACATGCAGGACATCGAATTCACGGTGCAGCAGGGCAAGCTGTGGATGCTGCAAACCCGTTCGGGCAAGCGCACCGCAAAGGCTGCGCTGAAAATGGCCGTGGACATGGCCAATGAAGGCCTGATCACGCAGGAAGAAGCCGTCGCCCGTGTCGATCCCGCCGCGCTCGATCAGCTGCTGCACCCCACGCTCGATCCCAGCGCGCCGCGCGATGTGCTGACGAAGGGACTTCCCGCTTCGCCGGGCGCTGCATCGGGCCTGATCGTGTTCGACGCCGATACGGCCGAACGGCGCAACGAACTGGGCGACGCAGTCATCCTCGTCCGCGTGGAAACCAGCCCCGAAGACATTCATGGCATGCACGCGGCCAAGGGCATCCTGACCGCACGTGGCGGCATGACGTCACACGCCGCCGTGGTGGCGCGCGGCATGGGCCGCCCCTGCGTTTCCGGCGCGGGCGGCATTTCCATCGATGCAAAGGCGAACATCCTGCGCGTCGGCGGCCGTGAGCTGAAGGAAGGCGACATCCTGACCATCGACGGGTCCACCGGCGAAGTGATGGCGGGCGAAGTGCCCACCGTTCAGCCCGAACTGGCCGGTGATTTCGGCACCCTGATGGTGTGGGCCGACAAGGTCCGCCGCCTGAAGGTGCGCGCCAACGCCGAAACCCCACTCGATTGCCAGACCGCGCGCGATTTCGGCGCGGAAGGCGTGGGCCTGTGTCGCACCGAACATATGTTCTTCGACGCGGCGCGCATCACCGCCGTGCGCGAAATGATCCTGGCCGACAGCGAAAAGGGCCGCCGCACGGCGCTCGACAAGCTGCTGCCCGAACAGCGCGACGATTTCGCCCAGATCTTCATGGTGATGGCTGGCCTGCCGGTCACCATCCGCCTGCTGGACCCGCCGCTCCACGAATTCCTGCCGCATGGCGAAGCGGAGTTCGAGGAAGTGGCAAAGGCCGCCGGCGTCGGCGTCGAAGCGCTCAAGCGCCGGGCCG
>NZ_JBMDWL010000026.1:0-20313 GCF_048594625.1 Sphingobium sp. | reverse complement strand
CCACCTGACAGGCGGGGAAGCCGCCGATTGCAAGGCTTATGATGCCCTAATCGGCCTGCCTGAACGCGAACCGGACGCCTTCCTCGCGGACAAGGGATACGATGCTGACGCAATCCGGGTTGACCTTGCTGAACGACAGACCGAGCCCGTCATTCCCGGCCGATCAAATCGACGCGTGAAGATCGAGTATAACCGAGTGCTCTACAAGCAGCGCAACCGTATCGAGCGCATGTTCGGCCACCTTAAGATCAACCGCGCCATCGCTACCCGATACGATCAACTGGCCAATAGCTTCCTTGGAATGGTCCATCTCGCAACGGCCAGATACTGGCTTAAATTTGTCCACGCCGTCTAGACATATTGTTTGTCTGCATCATCGCCAAATTTGGTGCATATTATCTGGCAGCGCGTCTGGCGAGTGAAGATAATCATATGACACTGGGCTTCGGCGCGTTGATGAATTCCCGCAGGTTGATGGAGTTGATTATCGTCAACACCGGCATCCAGGAGGGGATTATTCAGCCGGGGCTGTTTTGATGCTCATCCTGATCGCCGTGCTCACCACTATGATGGCTGGCACGCTGTTCGAGCTGTTTTACGGCAGGCGGGCGCGGGCCATCGGGCGATTGACGTCCACCATTTAAGCGCCGCCAGTGCCATCAGCGCGCCTCCAGGGTTCGCACGCCATAGACAGTGCTTTTGCCCTTGAGGCCGGTGAGCGTGACGGTGGACTGAGCGGCCTGTGTCGGCGCGAGCGGATAGTCGATCAGCAGCCATTCATTCTGTTTGCGCTGTTCGCGCCGTTCGATGGCGACTTCATGACCATCCACGACGATACGCATTTCACGGCCGGTGTCGTTGCCCCAATAGGTGATCTGGAGTGTGGCGGGGCCGGGGCGGCGCTGCATGGTGAAACTGGCGCGCGCACCTTGCGGCAGGGAACGGTTCTTCTTCCCATAGAATTCGGCGCTCTGCCCGCCTGTGGCGGTCAGGCCATGATCCCGTTCGGGTTGCATTTCGCCAATATGAAAAATATCGATGGTGCGACGCGCAAGGTCGATGCGGGCGGCCTCCGCTGCGAGATAGGTCGCGCGTTCGCTCTGCCAGCTTTGCGGGGTAAAGGTGCGGAAATAGATGGCGGTGCGGCGGTCGTAGAGAGGGTAGAAGGGAACGATGTCATGCTTCTGGCCCAGCACGTCGGTTGCGCGATAATGATGCGGACGATCTGCAACGGCAGTTAGTGCACCCGCCGCGTCATCATGAATCAGCAAGGCAGGGGCGGGACCATCGAAGCGCTGGTCCGCCGGGGCGAGATCGGCAGCGAGGACCAGAGGGCCGCTAAGATAGGCGTAGGTTTCGGCTGCGCCGGGCAGCGATTCCGATCGCAACGTCATCGGAATGGAAAGGGTGATGCGATCGCCTGCACGCCAGCGGCGATCGATGCGCCAATAGCCGTCCTGCTGTTGCGCAGCGAGCGGGCGGTCGTTGAGCATGATGGCGGCCCCGTCGGCCCAGACAGGGCGACGAATGGCCAGGGCCGTTGCGCGCCGAGGGGTATGGGTGACGGTGATCGTCACCTGGCCGTCTTGCGGATAGCGCGTGTTCATGTCCAGCCTCAGTCCGTCAGGCAAGTCCAGCGTCGAAGGGATGAAGAGGTTGACGAATAACGTCGAGCCATCGCGCCAGTAAATGGAATCGGCATGTTTGGCATGGCTTTCCATACCGGAGCCGACGCAGCACCAGAAGCTGTCTTCCGGCGTGGAATAGTCGCGCTTGGCCCCGGCCTCCATCGGCATGAAATAGACGAACTGACCTGTGTCGGGCCGCTGATGGGCGAGTATGTGATTGATCTGGATCCGCTCATACAGATCGAACCAGTCTGCGCTGGGCGACCAGCCGTAAAGATGGCGCGTGAGCTTGAGCATATTATAGCTGTTGCACGCCTCGCAGGTGGCGGTGGTCAGTTGTTCGCCCTGGCGATCCGGCTGACCGAAATGTTCGCGTTCCGAATTGCCGCCGATGACATAGCTGTGATGGCCGGTGACAGTGGCGTGGAAGAAACGCGCGGCGTTGGCGTCGGCCATGTTGCCGCCGACCTCGTGCAGGCGCGCAAGGCCGATGATTTTGGGTATCTGTGTATTGGCGTGCAGACCCGCTAGCCTGTCTTCGCCACGCACCAGAGGATCGACAACGGCATGGTGGCGCAGTCGCCGGGCGACATCAAGCCAGCGAGCGGTGCCGGTCAACGCATACAGATCTGCATAGCTTTCCAATATGCCGCCATGTTCGACCGACAGGATTTTCTGGAGCTGATCGTCGCTCAACCCCTCGATCACGGTTGCGAAATAGTCACCGATCCCGACAGCGATCGGCAATGCTGGCTTTCGACCGGCCAGTTGATAGGCGTCGATCAGACCGGCCAGTATCTTGTGCAGGGCATAGATTGGCACCCAGGCACCATTCAATTCCCAGGTGACGCGAATGTCGCCGCGACGAATTTCCTCGAATACGGTCTTGCCCGGCACCGACTGGCCCTCGCGCATCACGGTCATGCCACCCAGATAGCCGTCTTTCTCCGCTGACTGAATGCGCCGCATGGACGTCAATGTCCGATCTAGCACTGCTGTCAGTTCCGGATCGCCGCTGTTGGCGATAGTCAATGATACCGCCGACATCCAGTGGCCCATCGTGTGGCCAGCGATGCTCTCGCTCTCCCATCCGCGATAAACCGGTGCGGGCGGTTCCAAGCCGGCTGACAGGTAGAAGTTATGGAGTAATCGTTGCGGGTCCAGCGAGAGAAGATAGCGACGATTGGCCGCCATCGCATCGGCGTAAGGCGATGGCTTGAGCGTCACATGGCGACTGGGGACCGGTTCGGCGCGTTGTGACCCGCGCGTTGCCGCTGCCCGCAGCATGGCAGGCGAAAGCGGGAAAAGCAGACTGGCTGAAGCAAGCAAAGTCCGGCGGGCAAGGCAGTAACGCATGATAAAATCTTTCCTGTCAGCGGCGCAGTGCGGCGTCGCCCCATGTTACGGGTACGGCGTTTTTCGTCACGTCGTCTGCACGGGCCACCAATTCGATGATGGCAACACCCTTGACGTCTGCCTCCAGCGGCCGGGCAGGTGCGCCGCGCCGCAGCGGTGGCGTGCTGGCGATCGCCTTGCCGTCGCCATAGAGGAAGAAGCGAACCGGCTGGTCGCCATCCAACGCACTGTCGTCCACGCCAACCGATGCAGTGAAGCGGGCAAAGCCCTTGTTGCGCACTTCAAGTCTGGAATTGGCAAGGATGCCGATGCCTGAAGAAAAGGTTCGGCCTGCAACGACTAGCGCCTGATTATAAGGGGTCGCATCAGCCATTGCCCCACCCCACCCGGCATATAGGGGGCGCTCGCCAATGCCGCGTGTGCCGCGCCAGCCTGGAATAGAACGATAGATGCTGGGATCGGGTTCAGGCTGCGTGACCCCGTCTACGGCGGGGTTAACAGCACCGGGCTGCTCCGACAGATAGAGGCCCTCCGCCAAAACATGAACGCCCTTCGCGCGGAACACCAGCGTTTCCCGCGGCTGGACCTGCAGTTTCATCTCTCTGGTGAAGGCGCTCTTTGCGCCGGTCCACAGATTGGACAGAGCGACGGGTCGGTCGGCGCGAAATTTCAGATGTTCGGCGGTCAATACGGCGTCCACGGGCGCCAGTCCGCGATTGAACAGCGCGACGGCCTTGTCGCTATTGGCTAGCGTCTTGACGAGAATCTGGAACCCATCGCTGTCGAAGGCGACGGTCGCCTGATTGCCGGCAGCGTCCTGATTGAGCGCGATCAATTCGGTATTGCCGAAAATATCAAGCAAAGGCTGGGGTGTGGCGCGCAGGTCCGCGCCGATCAGCAGAGGCGCGTTCATCATCGCCCAGAGTGCGAAATGCGACCGCGCTTCGGTCAAATGGTCCGCATCGAAATCGCCCTTGCCGATGAACAGCATGTCGGGATCGTTCCAGCTGCCCGGATGCGCGTAGAACGCGCGGCGCACGGCGCTGTCGTAATTGGTCAGCATCCGGCCCCAATCGGGAGATATATCGTCGCTGGTGCGCGATATGCTGCCGACATCCTTGCCCCAAGAGCGGACATTGGCGCTGCCCCAGATACAGAGCGAGAGCATATAGTCGCCGTCGGGATTATATTTGACGAGTGACTGGTTGATGTCGGCAAAGAGCGCCTTGACGGCCGGGATGTCCGATCGGGTGATGCTGTGCTGGTCGATGAGAGGGGGGAGGGCGCGGAATTGCCCGTTGCGGACGCGGTCCGCATCGGCTGCGAACGCGCGGATGCCGCACCCATCGACCTTGATCGCGTCAAAGCCCCAGTCTGCGAAATAGAGTCGGATGTCCTGATCGCTATGTCCGTAAAGGCCGACTTCCCTCTCAGCCACAGTGCCTTCGGGCAATTGTGCCGGGCCATCGGAATAGGCCTGGGAGCAACTGTTGCGGCCAAGGTCGGAATAAATGCCCGCCTTGAACCCCATGGCGTGGAGTTTATCGGTCAGAGGGCGAAAGGAAGGATCGCCCTTTACCGTGCGGGACGAAGGAAATTTGTCGGCGCGGATGATAAGTTTATTGTCACTTGTCCGGCGTTTCAGCCACCAGCCATCGTCAATATTGATGAAGCGATAGCCTTTTTTCGCAAGGCCGGTGTCGAGGATACGGCGGGCGGAGCCAAGCAGTTTGTCCTCGTCGATTTCGGTGAAGAAAGCGTTCCAGCTGTTCCAGCCCATCGGCGGAAGCTGAGCGCTGCCCATCTGATACGCGCTCCAACGGCCGGTGGGCGCGAGCGCGTCGACCCCGTCGGCGGCAACGGTTTGCGCCTGAAGGCTGGTGCTCGCGCACAGCGCGATCGCGGGCAGGATGTAATGGCGCAGGGTCATGCAAAATCCTTGGGAGTTAGAGCGACCGGCATGTTGGCATTGAGCGTTAACGTGCGGCGCTTTCCGGCAAGGTGGACGGTACGCCTGCCGGAAAGTTCGGGGTGCAGGACAGCGCGGTCGAGGCGACCGTCCCGCCATTGCAGGTCGATGCCACACCGCCCCCGCGCGCGCAGGCCGGTGATGCTGCCCGTCGGCCAGGCCTTCGGCAGCGCGGGCAGAAGGTCGATGACATCGCCATGGCTGCCCATCAGCATTTCCACGATGCCCGCTGCGCCACCAAAATTGCCGTCGATCTGAAATGGCGGATGGGCGTCGAACATGTTGGGATAGGTACGTTCCGGGCCAAGGAGAAAACGCAGGATATCATGGGCATGGTCGCCTTCCCCCAGCCGCGCCCACAGGTTGATGCGCCAGGCGGTCGCCCAGCCGGTCGCGCGATCTCCCCGTATTTCCAGCGTTCGGCGCGCAGCGGCTGCAAGATTGGGCGTGACGCCGGGGCTAATCTGGCGCGAGGGATGAAGGCCATAGAGATGAGATACGTGACGGTGGTTCTGTTCCGGCGCGTCGGCATCCCAGTCCTGCTGCCATTCCTGCAACTGGCCCTGCCGACCCACCTTATAGGGGGCAAGCGCGTCGCGCGCGGCCTGCATTTCGGCGATCAGCGCCGCGTCGGTCCCCAGAATGGTTGCGGCCTCGATACTTTGGGTAAAGAGATCACGCAAAATGCCCATATCCATCGTTGGCCCCGCACAGATCGTGCCGCCATGGCCATGCGGATTTTCAGGGCTCATCGATGGGTTTGTGACGAGGAAACTGGTCGTCGGATCGCGCTGGAGCGTATCGAGGAAGAAACGCGCGGCGCCGGCCATCAGCGGGTAGATGGACGTCAGATAGGCCTGGTCGCGCCCATAGTCATAATGATCCCACAGATGCGTGCAAAGCCATGCGCCACCGGTAGGCCACAGGCCAAATTGTGCGCCGTCGATCGGCGCGGTGGCGCGCCACAAGTCCGTGTTGTGATGGGCGACCCAGCCGCGTGCGCCGTACATGGCCCGCGCCGTGCGTTCCCCCGTGACGGCCAGTTCGCGCACCATCTCCACCAGCGGGGTGACGCATTCGCCCAGTGCTGTCGGTTCGGCCGACCAATAGTTCATCTGGGTATTGATGTTGATCGTATATTTGGAACCCCAGGGCGGCGCGAGACTCTCATTCCAGAGACCCTGCAAATTGGCAGGCTGGCCGCCGGGGCGTGACGAGCAGATCATGAGGTAACGCGCATAGTCGAAATATAGAGCAGCGAGCGCGGGATCGTCGCTGGTCTGGGAGGCCGCGATGCGCTGATCTGTGGGCAGTCGCGCGGCGGGCGTGGTACCCAGATCGAGCGCGACGCGGCGAAACAGGCGTCGATGCGCGGCGGCGCAATCGGCGGCGATGCGGGCGAAGGGGCGCCCCTTGACCTTGGCAAGCGTCGCGGCGGTGGCTGCGAGCGGGTCTCCGCCGACATCATCGAAGCGCCGATGACTGGTCGCCATGGCGATAAACAGGGTCACCGCCTTGGCGTTGCGGATGTTGAGGCGGCCGACGTCACCGTGAGTGGTAGTCCCTCCTTCGACCTGAGCGGTCAGGCGAGCGGCGAAGCGAAGATGACCCTCTACCCCCTTCGATGCACCGTTGCGGCCGGTGAGGAGAAGACCGGCAGGGCCGTCAGCGACGACCTGAATTTCACGCTGGGATGAGTGGAGGGCGATATCCACATCGATTTTGTCTGCTCCCCCAGCGATCAGGCGGACAGCAATGATGTGGTCAGCCGGGGAGGCGACGACCTGACGGACATGGGTGATGCCGCCGTTCGTCCTGAACCGGGTAGTCGCCATTGCTTTGTCGAGATCGAGATCGCGGCGATAGACGGTGGTGTCGCTAAGGCCCGGAAAATCGAGGATCAGGTCGCCCAGCGCCTGATAGGGCATTTGGGTTAGCGGTTTGGCCATCAGCGTCTGGTTGGCCAGCGCTTCGGCTTCCGCGATCTTGCCCGCGAAAATCAGCTCTCGGACCTTGGGCAGCATGGCCTGTGCCTGTGGATTCACCGGATCATAGGGCTGCCCCGCCCAGAGCGTGCTTTCGTTGAGTTGCAGCCTTTCCTGGCTTATGCCGCCAAATACCATCGCCCCCAGGCGCCCGTTGCCGATGGGAAGCGCCTCGGTCCATTCCTTAGCTGGTTGGCGATACCATAGCGCGAGCCGGGCGGGCATGTCGGGTGTTGCGCCAGCCGACCGTGTTGTGGCGAGCGCTGCTGTCCCGGCCGCCATTGCGGCAATGGTTTCGCGACGGCTGAAGGTCATGGCCGTACCCCGTTGGAGAGAGGTGCGACCGTGAAACTGTCGACATCCAGATAGCCGCCAGTGACGGCTGGATTATAGCAGGATATCGCGATTTGCTGTCCCTGAAAGGTGCCGGTACGCCAGTCAAAAGCAAGCGGGAAAGCGTCGCCGACATCCTGCCACAGCCGATTGTCGAGGCTGTATCCGACGCGGCCCTGTTTCGTGTCGAAATCCATATCGGTCCTTAGCCACAAGGTGCGGCTGGTCACGGGAATGGCGCGAACCAGAACGTCCGTGCGGGGGCCATCTTTCGTACTTTCGGTCAGCTGCATCCTCAGCGATCGCGAAGTTTTCGGGCCGCCAACGATCGCGAGCTGGGCATTATATTTGCCAAAGGTGCCGAGGCCGCAAACATCGCCTGCCTTGATGCCGGCGGTATCGATCTTCGCGATGGCGCGCATTTTTGGTCCCTGCGCCTTTTGCGTCAGCGTGTTACGCGCAGTCCAGATGCTGTTTGCCTGCGTTGCGTGGAGACGCAGGAAGCCCGGACGCTGCGTCAGCGACCACTTGCTGTCGTCGGGATTATGGTTCCATTGCCACTGCAATCCCAGTTTGGGGGATGCAAAATCGTCCGATGAAGACGGTTCGGCGAAAGCATGACCCGAAATCGGCTTGGGCGACCGGTCGGGGACGACGTCGGGCTTGTCTGCGGTTCCCCACCACGGCCAGTCGTCCTTCCAGAAGATCGGGCTGATATTGGTCATGCGGCCGATCGCGCCCGCGTCAACCATGACGAAGCCGTACCAGCTGCCGTCTGGCATATCGACCAACGCGCCCTGATGGCCGCCGGACTTGTCGTCAATCGACGATTTGGTTTCCCATGGCCCCCAGAGACTGCGGGAACGCGAAACGGTCATCGCGAGTTTGGACGGAATGGCGTTGAACAGATAGTACCAGCCATTATGCCGGATGATCTTCGATCCTTCCGCGCCTTTGTTGTAATAGGTGACTTTAGCGGCGGTGACGGCGGAAAGATCGTCGTTGAGGGTCAGCAACGTGACCGTGCCGTCCGTGCCGATCGAGGTGCCAAGATAGGCGGTGCCGTCCACGTCGATGAAAAGGGCGGGATCGAAGGCTTCGCGATCCAGTTCCTTATAGGCCCATGGACCATCGATGCTGGCCGATCGGTATATGCGTGTCTTGTGCCCGACCGGGGTGACCGCGAGGTAGAACATACCATTATGACGACGCAGGCTGGCGGCGTAAAAGCCGTGACGATAATCGCCGCCATTTCTCAGATCGTAGCGGGGGTCGCCGTCGAGCCTGTCCACCACATGCGCCGCGATACGCCAGTTCACCAGATCCTTCGAATGGAGGATGGTAACGCCGGGCGCGTTGGCGAAGGTGGTGGATACGAAGTAGAAATCGTCTTTGACACGAATGATGTCGGGATCGGGATAGTCAGCAAAAAGCACCGGATTGCGATAAGTGCCGTCGCCCTGATCGGATCGCCAGACCTGCGCGGGCAGGGCGGCGGCGATCAGACCGGCGGAGAAGACGAGGGCAATGGCCGCATTCCGGATCATGACGTCTCTCTTCAGTTGCTCGGGGTGTAATGATAGGGCCCGACGACCGTGCCAACGAAGCCTCCAGCTTTCTTGGTGCTGAGCAGCGTTGCATCGACTCCGTCCTTCAGCGTTCTTGTCCTGCCATCGACGCCATAGTCGAATGCCATAGTTCCGCCGGTCGCACGGATAGTGAGGGTAACAGGGCCGCTGCTGGTGACGGGTGCGGAGGCGACGAGCGTATCGGTGTCAGCAGCATCCCGGGTGTAAAGAGCAACGGACTGCTTTCCCGCAATCCGGGTGAGCCCGAAGAAAAGATTACTGCGATCGCTCTGGACCGCGGCGAGGCCGGCGCGGTCACCATCCTTTACCGGCGTGTAACGCACTATCGTAGAAAAGGTGGCATTGGCGTGTTGCTGACGGCGGCCGATAAAAGCGGGAACGCCATTGAGGTCGCCGATTGGCATGCCGCTTTCCAGCGCCAGCGCGCCATCTGCCAAACGGTAGAAGGGCTTTTGTGGTGTGCGAATGCCGATCCATTCCATAGGCAGGGCTTTGCCGTCAAATTCCTCAATATAGTTGAAATCGCCGCTGGTGGGCAAAACAGCTTTGGGCTGCAACGGCAGATTGGGCGCCTTGAGTGCATGGGGGATCGCCTGTCCCCGCGGGAGGATGATCGGCCAGCCATTTTTCCATTCCACCGGTAGCAGGAAGGTTTCGCGCCCGATATTGTAGAAGTCGTCGGCATAGGGGCGCACGGCGAGGAATGTCGCCCACCAGTCACCATTTTGCGTTTCGACAAGTTGGGCATGGCCTGCCGATCCGATCATGCCCGGTCGTGCGGGATCGAGATCGCGCTGGGTGAGGATCGGATTGCCTTTAAAAGGAACATAGGGGCCGCGCAATTCCCGGGATCGCAACACGACCTGCGAATGATTTACGCTGGTGCCGCCTTCGGCTGCGGTCAGATAATAATAACCGTCCTTGCGGAAGATATGCGGCCCTTCGATCCAGACCGGCTTTTTGTTGATGTCGACGCCGCCATTGACCAACTGCGTGCTGGGGCCGACCATCTTGCCCGCACGCCAGTCATATTCCTGAATCCAGATGGCGCGATGGCCGTCATAGCGGGGCGGTTCGTCGGGTGCGCGATTGTTGACGATATAGGCCTTGTCGCCTTCCCAATAAATGGATGGATCGATCCCTTCGAAAGGAAGCCAGATGGGGTTGGACCACGGACCGGCGGGATCCGTGGCAGTGATGACGAAATTGCCATTACATTCGACGCAGGTGTTGACGATGTAGAATGTGCCATCGTGATAACTGATAGCGGGCGCAAATACCGCCTGCGAAATGCGACGGCCATTGAAGTTCAGTTGGTCGGGCCGGTCTATGGCATTACCGATCTGTGTCCAGTTGACCAGATCCTTCGACTTGAAGATCGGAAGGCCGGGATAATGGGCGAAGGATGAATTGACGAGATAATAGTCGTCGCCGACACGCATGACCGACGGGTCGGGATAATAGCCCGACAAGATCGGATTGCGATATTCCCCGGCATTGACCGCGGTTTTTTCGACCGACTGCCCGTCATAAGTAAATCGCTCAAATCGGGCCGGCGCCGCATCGGCGGGCGCGGCGGACAGCGAAAGAGACAGTATCGAGGGTATGAGCGCACACAGGCGCAAGCTCAGATGGAGCATTATCAATCTCTCCTTCAACTACTGCGCTGCGTCGCCCGGCTTTATGCGGGGTAGCGCTACCAAAAGTCGATTGCGATGTTCGGGGATGGAATCTTCTATTTCCCCGAATTCTGGTCTGAAATGCCTTCTTCGGTTTGCACGACGGGTTTCATGGTGCCGTCGCGATTATAGTTCAGGTGCTCGACGGTCACCGCACGCCGTCCGATCGAGCCATTCAGATCGCCGATGGCAAGCGCAGCATTGTGCAGAAAGATATACCACTGGTTTTTAAATTCGGCGATGCCGGCGTGAATGGTGAAGCTATATTTGCCCGATCCCGTAAGTTCCCCGTGATAAGTCCAAGGGCCGTCGAGCGATGTCGCCGTGGCATAGGAAATACGCTCGTCGCGATGGGTCGCGCGGTCGAGCGAGGCGTAGGTCAGATAATAAAGCTTGCCCCGCTTGTGGAGCCATGGCCCTTCTTCGAAATGCGGCGGCGTGATTTCCCGGATCGCTCCGTCGATCTCGATCATGTTGGGCTTCAGCTTGGCGATATAGCATTGGCGATTACCCCAGGCGATCCATGTTACGCCGTCATCGTTGGTGAAGACGGTTGGATCGATATCCTCCCAGCTATGCGTGCCTTTCGGAGTCATCTGGTTGGTTATGAGCGCCGATCCTTTTGCATCGACGAAAGGGCCGGTGGGCGTGTCGGATACCGCGACGGCGATCGCCTTGCCTGGATGGCTATTGTCATGCTCGACTGCGGCGTAGAACCAGTATTTGCCGTTCTTCTTGATGGTTTGCGATGCCCACGCGTCCTTCTTGGCCCACTTGAAGTCCGATACATTCATGATCGGCCCATGATCGGTCCAGTGCTTCATGTCGGTGGTCGAATAGACGAGCCATTCACGCATATTGAACATTTCGTCCCGCTGCGCCTCGTCATGGCCGACATAGAGGTAGAGGCGGTTCCCATCCACCATGGGGGCGGGATCGGCAGTGAATTTGTCGCGGATGATGGGATTGGTGCCGGGTGCGTTTTGCGACAGGGCGGGGGCCGCGACGGCGGTGAAGCAAAGAAAGGGAAGAAGCAGTCGGCGCATGAAGACAGTCCTTAAGGTGAAGATCAGGAGAGGATTATGCGGCGCGCCTCGCGTTCGGGATCGCCGCAGACTATCATTACCCCCGCCGCGCACCCGGCATCGGCGGGCGGCGGAGCAAAACCCCGACCGTGCGGCATCCTACCAGATGACCCGGCTGCTCCTCGAACTGGGACATAGCCAGTTGGGATTCATATTGGGCAACCCCGATCAGGCGGCGAGCGCGGAACGG
Source organism: Sphingobium sp. (assembly GCF_048594625.1). GTDB lineage: Bacteria > Pseudomonadota > Alphaproteobacteria > Sphingomonadales > Sphingomonadaceae > Sphingobium. The sequence continues at coordinate 8,499 of NZ_JBMDWL010000026.1, read as the reverse complement.
ATGGCCGGTTTCTATGCAGCGATCCGTGAAACCGGCGGGGTAGAGGTTCAGGTGGTGCAGGACGACTTCACTTATGCGTCGAGGCTGGCTGCCGAACATATGCTGGCTATGCCCAGCCGCCCCACCGCGATCTTCGCGAGCAATAACGATATGGCGGCTGCGGTGGTGTCGGTCGCACATCGGCGGCATCTGGATGTGGCGGCCGAACTGCCTGTGGCGGGTTTCGGAGACACGACGGCGGCTCATACGCTGTGGCCCCCGCTGACCACTATACATCAGCCCGTGCACGAATTGGCCGCTGAAACACCGAGCTTGCTTATTGCCGAGATCGCAGCGGAAAAGGGTCGTTCGCGGGTTCCCCGCGAAACCATTCTCAGCCACAGGATCGTGGAACGTCAGTTGACCGGAGCGCATGTACCCTCTTCGCCTTCATAGATGAACCAGTTGAAATCGGCGGGCATTGCCACGCCGGACAAATCTTGGCACGCCATGCCAATGAAGGTGCCGGTGAAATTGGGGAGGCCGCGACAAGTCACTTCGTCCGACAGGATCGTTGCGTCCAGCCTTTGAGGCAAGATGTGCCAATTGGCGTCACCTTCGGCGCGCCAGCTGAAGATAAGAGCATCGCTGTCGACATCTGCTCTCAGTTCGATCGGCCCGTTGGGCAGTCGATCGACCGTCTCCATCGTGACGCCTTCCACCAGAAGCGGCGATGCGATCGTCAACTGCAATTCGCGTGCTTCGCCGTCCACGCTAATATTGAGATAATAATATTTCGTACTGTTATAATAAAGAATGAGCCCCGCAGCCTGCTGAAAGCAACGCGGCGAAAAATCGACACAGGTTGTCGCGGTGAAGCGCTTATGTTCCAGCCGCCGGGCGACAAGCGCCTGCTCGAAATGGCTCCCTACGGTTTCCCGCCCGTAAAGTCGCAGGAAGCCGGGCCGTTCAGACAGGCTGAAGAGGCGTTCTGACAAGGGAGTACGCAGCCATTGAAATTCCAAGGGCAACATATCCCGATCGAAACGGCCGTCCCAATTGTCCTGCGGCCAGGGCATGGACGGCAGGTCTGGCGCTTGTGATGTTTCGGCCGGGCGCGCGTCGCCATCCAACGTGCGCAGCCAACCATCGTCCTGCCATAGCATCGGTTGTATCGCCGTTTCTCGCCCTAGAATGCAGCGCTCCTTCCCCGGAACGGGGCGGCCGCATAGATAGGCAAGCCATGGCGAACCATCCTTCAGTTCGACCAGATCGCCATGGCCTGTTCGCGTAAGGGCGCCATCACGACGGCCTGCGGCCGTCAATACAGGGCCATCGGGATGGACTTCATATGGACCCAGCAGATCGCGTGAGCGAGCCATGATCACGGCATGGTCCCAACCGGTTCCCCCTTCGGCCACCAGAAGATGATACCATCCGTCCCGTTTGTAGATGTGCGGGCCTTCGGTGAAGCCCAGATCGGTTCCCTTGAAGATCAGACGTGGTTCGCCGAGCAGTTTGAGGTCGGTGCGATCAAATTGCTGGATCTGAATGCCCGCGAACCGACCCCGCCCCGGCCGATGGTCCCATAGCATGTTCAGCATCCAGCTTCGGCCGTCGTCATCGTGAAACAGGGCGGGATCGAAACCGCTGCTGTTGAGGTGAACAGCCTCCGACCAATTGCCGTCGATCTGGTCGCAATGCACGACATAGTTGGGGAAGTCCCGCAAGGACGCGCCCTTAGCGCCATTGACGGTCGTCACGCCATATCGTTTGACGTCCGTGAATATGAGCCAGAAGCGTCCATCTGCATAGCTGAGATCGGGCGCCCAGACGCCACAGGAATCAGGCGTGCCGCGCATGTCCAATTGCGTCGCCAGTGCCAGCGGTCGCGCGACGAGTCGCCAGTGCTTGAGATCGCGGCTGTGGTGGACCTGGACCCCAGGGTACCATTCGAAAGTCGATGTGGCGATGTAGAAATCATCGCCCACTCGCAAGATCGACGGATCAGGATTGAAACCCGGTAGGATCGGATTTGAAATGATGTTCATGCGGGTTTACGCACCAATATCCACAAGAGAAAGGCGCCCAGCAGGTCAAGGACGCCAAGGATGATGAAGAATGGCTCATAGCCGACCTGATCGACCATCTGACCCAAGAGAAAGGTGAAGACGAGCACGCCCAGGTTGCCTGCCATGCCAGCCAGGCCTGCGGCAGTGGCCACGATGTTGCGAGAAAACAGGTCAGAGGCCATTGTGATGACGGTGACGGAAAGCGTCTGATGCGCAAACCCGCCCAGGCAAAGCAAGGCGATAGCCACATAAGGGTTCGTCGCCATGCCGACAAAGGCCATGCCCGTCATCATCGCCGCGCCAAGCGTAAACGTCCAGCGGCGTGCGTCGATCAGATCGACATTGCGCTTTTGCAGGAAGGTGACGACGGCGGGGCCGAAAAGACATCCAAGGTCTGCGGCAAGAAAGGGCAGCCAGGCGAAAAGGGCAATCTGGGTCAGATCGAAACCGCGAACGCGCGCGAGATAGAGCGGCATCCAGAATGACAACATACCCCATACAGGGTCGGCAAGCATCCGGGGCAGGGCGATCCCCCAAAGGTCGCGCCTGCGTAGAAGGCTCATGATGGAGGTGCGGGTCGCTTGCGGCGCAAGCCGTGCTTCTTGCCCACTGGCGATATAGTCGCGCTCCTGATCGGTCAGGCGCGGATGTCGCGACGGGCTGTTATAATAGAATAGCCAGAGCAATGCCCAGCCAAGACCGATGGCGCCCGCCATCACGAATGCCAGCCGCCAACTGTGCATCATGACGGCCCATGCAACCAGGGGCGGCGCAAAGACTGCGCCGAACGATGCACCGATATTGTACACGCCGCCTGCAAGGCCGCGTTCCCTGGAGGGAAACCATTCCGCTACCAGCTTTTGTCCGGCAGGTTGTGCGGACCCTTCTGCAAGTCCCAAAAGGCCGCGAAGCGCGGCGAATCCGAACCATCCGTTCACAAAGCCATGGGCCATCGTGATGAGCGACCATGCGGCCACGCAAATGCCGAAGCCGATACGCAGCCCGACGCTATCGAGAAAATAGCCTGCGGCAGGCTGAAGCATTACGCCGAGTTGAAAGGCGCTTGTGATCCAGCCATATTCGATGCTGTTTATGGATTGTTCCGACAAAATGATGGGCGAGGCTACGCCTAGGACGGAGCGCGAGAGATAGTTGATAATCATCGCGCCTACGAACAGGCTGATGACGATCCACCTTATTTTTCCCATACGAAAAATGGTCATGACAGAGGTATGATAACGTTAACGGGAATGTTGTGATGCAGGAGGTGCAGCTCTGCTCTGCTTGCCTTTATGCGACAACGCAGCCCTGCGGCGTAAAATAATGCCAGCTGTCTCAAGCCCAACATCCTCATCCCCTTCGTCTTGTCTGACTATTGACAACAATCTTTGGAGATATCAATAGGTCGTGTTAGCGCTAACTAAGTTTCTGTCGAGTCTTTGACATGCTCGGCGGCGAGGCGCGGTTTCGGAGGATTACTTCGCGACAGGGATAGAATAAATTTAGGGGAGATAGCCGCATGTCACGTTCCAATTTCCGCATCGCAAAATCCGGCATAGGGTCCGCCACGGTCAGCATGGCTGCCCTGTTGACGTGCATGATCGCCGCGCCCGCCGTGGCTCAAGAGAGAACAGACTTGGCGGCGCCTCAGGCTACGCAGCAGTCTGTCAATGAGAGCGACATTGTCGTTACGGGGTCACGCATCAAGACGAATGGCTATACGGCACCTACGCCCACGACCATCATTGACTCGGGCGCCATCGAAGCCAATGCGCAACCCAACATCTTTACCACCATCGCGCAACTGCCGTCGCTCCAGGGATCGAGCGGTACAGCGGTGAACACGTTCAGCACGTCAAGCGGGCAACAGGGGCTTAGCTCATTCTCGTTGCGCGGCGTGGGTGCGATCCGCACCTTGACGTTGCTTGATGGACAGCGGGTTGTCGGCGCGAACGTAACGGGCGTTCCTGACATCAGCCTCTTCCCACAACTCCTCATCCAGCGAGTCGATGTCGTGAACGGCGGCGCGTCCGCCTCGTACGGTTCAGATGCGGTCGGCGGCGTCGTCAACTTCATCACCGATACCCGGTTCAAGGGTTTCAAAGGCAATGTGCAGGGTGGCATCAGCCGGTACAGCGACAATGAGCAGGTTCTGGTTCAGCTGGCGGCAGGCACCAGCTTCCTTGACGATCGTGCGCATTTGGTTGTCAGCGGCGAATATGCGAAAGAAGATGGCGTAGGTGGCGGCGATTTCGGCATCGGCTTGGCCGGCGGGCGCGACTGGTTCAAGCAGACCAGCCTGATTGACCGGGGCGTTGTCAACGACGGATCGCCACGTTACGTTTTGCGCGATTATGCCCAAGCCTATAACTATACTAAATATGGCCTTATCACCTCTGGTCCGCTTCAGGGTACGGCGTTCGACCAGAATGGCAATCCATTCCAGTTCAACTATGGTTCGGGCGGCGTACCGGCGCGCGACGGCACAAACAATGTGCGCAACTGTTTCCCCGGCTTCTGCCTTGGCGGCGACCTGTCGGGCAACGTCGATGCTGGTCGTACGCTTCAATCGGCTATCGAACGGGTCAACACCTATGCCCGACTTGGTTATGATTTCGCCGATAATGACGAACTTTATTTCACCTTCAACTTTGGTCAGGTAAAGACCCACAACACCCCGGTCGGCGGAATGAACAAGCCCGGCCTGACTATCCAGTGCGCTAATCCATTCGTTCCGGCGTCGATCAAGGCAGCGTGCGCCACGGCAGGCATCACCAGCTTCGGTTACGGCACGAGCAATGCCGCGCTGGGCAATACCCGTGTGGATACGGACCGTCGCCAGTATCGCGGCGTGATCGGTGCCAAAGGCGAGTTTAATTTGCTGGGTACCGAATGGTCGTATGATAATTATTTCGAGCATGGCGTAAATTTCACCGCCATCGATGTGTCGAACATACTGCTGACCAATCGTTTCAACGATGCGATCAACGCTACCACGCTGAACGGGGCGATCGTCTGCGCCAGCGCCACCGCGCGGGCTAACGGATGCCAGCCGCTCAACATTTTCGGCGGCAATCCGTCGGCCGGCGCACTGGCCTATATTATGCCGGCAAATGGCCCGTTCCAGCGTACCCGCCAAACGCAGGACGTGGTCAGCATCAACTTCTCCGGCTCACCGGTGGAGTTGTGGGCTGGACCGCTTTCGATCGCGTTCGGGGGCGAATATCGCCATGAATTCTACAAGGTCCGCGCCGATGCTTATGGCATGGGCTCCAACTTCGCGCCCAATACCGCCGATTATCCGTTCGATTCCACGCTGCTCCCGGGCGGCAACAACTGGTATGCGGGCAACTATAAGAGCGGCGGCGGCGCCTATGGCGTAAAGGAAGCATTTTTCGAAGCCGACTTGCCGGTCATCAACAGCGATGCACTGGGCAAGGCCAACATCAATGGTGCTGTGCGCGTCACCGATTACAGCACGTCTGGTACCATCTGGGCATGGAAAGTGGGCGGCACATGGAGCCTGCCGGTCGACGGTTTCCGCATCCGGGGCGTAACGTCCAAAGACGTGCGTGCGCCGAACCTGTCCGAACTGTTCGCAGCGCCCGTCACCACGACGCTGCCCAACTTCTTCGATCCCTTCACCGGACGGAACGTGCTGGCGATCCAGAACAGCATCGGCAACGCCAATTTGCGGCCTGAAACCGCACGCAATACGACGGCTGGCATCGCCTTTTCCGGCGCATCCTGGTTGCCGGGCTTCAGCGCGTCGGTCGATTATTACAAGATCAAGATCAAGGACGTCATTTCCAGCCTGGGCGCGGGCGACATCGTCAATCTGTGCTACCAGAATGTAAACCCCGAAACCTGTTCCGCATTTAACCTGAACAATCAGCAGGGACCGAACTTCATCAACGTGCAGGCGTTCAACCTCGCGTCGATCGACACCAGCGGCTTCGATATCGAGGCAAGCTATCAGTGGCAGCGGCCGATGGGCCTACCGGGCAGCCTGACCTTGCGTGGACTGGCCACGCATGTTCGCAAGTTTGTGACGGACTCGGGTCTGATCGGTACCATCCCGGTGGATTCAGCAGGCGCCAATCTGGGCAACACGCCTGACTGGAAGTTCCTGGCGATCCAGAGCTACGAGAATGAGAATTTCTCGTTCATGGTGCAGGAGCGCTGGTTCAGCGACGGCGTGCTGGGGCATCAATATGTTGTATGCCAGCCAGGTAGCTGCCCTGCATCGACCAACAATCATCCGACGATCGACCAGAATTTCATGCCTGGCGCCTTCTATGTGGATATTGGCGGCACGTACAATATCACGCCGCAGGTCACCGCCTACTTCAAGGTCGACAACCTGCTGGACCGTGATCCCGCCAAGTCGCCCTATTTCGTCAACCCGAACCTCTACGATGTGATCGGGCGCATGTATCGGGCGGGTGTCCGCTTTAAATTCTGATGCTGACCATGTCGGGCCGACGTGATCCATGTCGGCCCGACATGGAAAAAACTGGGGCAAGGGTCACGGTTGTCAAGTGAGGGTAGTTACGCCCGCCACGTGCGAACCTATGCGCTGCTGGCGGAAATGACGCAGCGCGAATCGAAGATCCGAGTTTGGTTCGAGTCGGACAAGTGGCAGGGCGTCGACGTTTATACGGTCCGCACCATGCGGCTCAAACGTCTAGCCCGATCCGCAACATAAGTCCGAGCGTACAAGGCCCAGCCTATGAAGCACAACTCGCCGTGAGTCTCCAGTTTCGACATTGAAGAGGAATCAATAAGCAGGATTGGTATTAAAGTTACGATTGCAATGCTCTGCGTACTTACAACGCCATCAATGGCTGGCGCCCCGTAACCGCCGCGTTGAGGCCGCCTTGCGCGGTAGCGGTATGAAGGGCTGATTGCCGCTCGGATAGGGAGCGGCGATGGATAACAAGATCGTAAGCGCTGTTTCCTACCCACTTTGCACGGCGTGGTGATTGACACAGACGGTGGGCGGTATGGAAGCCCACAGCTTGATGAGCGCATTGGACACCCACACTGGAGTTGGTCTGGAGCCTATCCGCCGCCCTGCGGTGCTCCGCAGCATGGCAGGTCGGCGTCGTATCTGGACGCTGGAGCAGAAGCTGGCGATAGTCGGGGAGATGGCGTTGCGGCAACATCGCTGAGTTTTCCCGCCAGCACGATATTCGCACGTCGCTGCTCTACACTTGGCGCCGGGAGCTGCGCTATGCGTTGGAAGCGGGGCGGGCCACGTTCCGCTATACCGGCGGGCTCAGATCTACGCCCGGCAGGATATCAAGCTCGACCGCTCCATCCTGGCGGACTAGGTCGGCCGAGCAGCATGGTATCTGCGGCCATTGCGTGACCGGACCCTTGAGGAGTTGCGGCGCTCCGAGCGGCTATTCGCCGACGAGACCATAGCGCCGGTGCTTGACCCAGGACGCGGCAGAACGAAGACTGGCCAACTATGGGCCTATGCGCGCGATGATCGGCCACGGGGCGGCGTAGGTCCGCCGATGGTTGCCTATATCTATGTGGCAGATCGGAAGGCCGAACGCCGCGAACCCATCTCGGAGATTTTGCAGGCATCTTGCAAGTCGATGGATATGGCGGATACACAGCGCTTGCCAAACGCCGCGGACAGCAACCCAGCCTCGCCTTCCGTTGGTCACATGTCCGGCGTAAGTTCTATGATCCTGCGGCCAGTTCCCCGGTCGCGACAGAGATGCTGCGTCGGATCGCCATGCTCTATGCCATCCAGGATGAGGTCCGCAGCTATTCTGTGGAGCGGCGCCGCAGCCAGCGCGTCGAATACAGTCGCATCATCGTCGAGGATCTCAGGCTCTATCCGGACGCCCGGCTCCGCCAGATGAGCGCCAAGAGCAAGTTGGCCGAAGCCATTCGCTATGTGACGAGCCGCTAGGATGGTCTCGTCCGCTTTATCGACGATGGTCGGATCGAACTCGACACCAACATCGTCGAGCGATCAATCCGCCCCCTGGCCTTGAATCGGAAGAACGCGCTCTTCGCTGGCTCCGACGAAGGACGCGACAACTGGGCGGATGTCGCCACGCTAATCGACAACTGCAAGCTGGGCGGCATCAATCCCCACGATTGGCTGACCCAGACCCTGACCGCACTCGCCAACGGCCACACCGCCAACCGCGTTCAGGAACTCATGCCCTAGATCGACATGGGCTAAGAACACCGCTTACTGGAAAGCGGCCGTGGTGCAGTGTTCAATGGGTCAGGAGCGATTTGGGTTTTCAGGGTCCGAGCGCGCGACGTAATCGCTCGATACGCGGGTTCGCTGATTGATTGGCACGCGGTCGCGGCTCTTCTCGATCCGCTTTATCTGGCCTCCAAAGGTGAGCGCGCTTGGCCGCCCCTGGCAATGTTCAAAGCGTTCCTGTTGTCGATCTGGTATGATCTGTCCGAT
>NZ_JBMDWL010000025.1:0-45008 GCF_048594625.1 Sphingobium sp. | reverse complement strand
TCGGGATGGGCGGGATCGATGACGACCGTCCCTTCGGGATGCAGAAAGTCGCCTTCATAGCCGCCGATCAGCGCGTTGACACGGAATTGGACTTTGGTGGCGTCGCCATGGACCAGGTACCGGCCGGGGGCATAGAGCGCCGCCCGCACCAGGGGTGCGGGCGGCGGCATGACTGGCGGCGCAGCGGACGCCGGGGCAAGCGCGACCATGCTGAAAAGCAGGATGAACCGCACCGGCGACCACATGGCACTTATTTGTGGAAAGCGGCGATGATCTTGAGTTCGACCGCATCGCCCACGACCGGGACGGCGACGGCCATGTTGTAATCGCTGCGCTTGATCGTGCCGGTGGCGACGAAGCCGACATTTTCCTTCTTGTCCATCGGACCGATGCCCGCGCCATAGAATTCGGCGTCCAGCGTCACCGGCTTGGTGATGCCCTTGATGGTCAGGTTGCCGGTGATGGTCGCGCCGGTGGTGCCGTCCAGCTTTACGCCGGTCGATACGAAGGTGGCGGTCGGGAACTTGGCGGCGTCGAAAAATTCGGGCTTGGCAAGGTGCGTGTTGAGCGCGGGAATGCCGGTGGTGAGGTTGGCGATGGGCACTTCGATCGACACCTTCGACGCGGCAGGGTTCGCCTTGTCCAGCGTCAGCGTGCCGGTCGGCATCGCGATCACGCCCATATTGTTGGTGAAGCCCATATGGTCATAGGCAAAGACGATCTGGGTATGGCTGGGTTCGACCTGATAGGTGCCGCCGGTGACCTTTGCCACATCCTTGGTGCCGGGGGTGGCGGCCCCCTGTGCGACGACGACGCTGCCGCCTGCAATGGCGGCGAGGGCGGCGGCGGGGATCAGATATTTACGCATGCGTTCAGACTCCAAAAACGCTCAAGGGGGGCGCCAACAATATGACACGCCCCCCGATTGTTCCAGAGCCGTAACCGGAAACGGATCGTTCCCTTTCCGATATGCTCCGACGTCCTGCATAAGCCGCCCCGGACCCCGGCCTGCGCCGGGGGGATGACCTATGCGTGGCCGTCAGTTCTTGTCCTTGTCGACCAGCTTGTTGGCGCCGATCCAGGGCATCATGGCGCGCAGTTTGGACCCGGTTTCCTCGATCGGGTGACGCTGGGCCGCGATACGGCTGGCCTTCAATTCCGGCTGACCGGCGCGGTTGTCGAGCACGAAGTCCTTGACGAAGCGGCCCGACTGGATGTCGGCCAGAACGCGCTTCATTTCCTTCTTGGTTTCTTCGGTGATGATGCGCGGGCCGGTCTTGATGTCACCATATTCGGCGGTGTTGCTGATCGAATAGCGCATGGTGGCGATGCCGCCTTCATACATCAGGTCGACGATCAGCTTCAGTTCGTGGAGGCATTCGAAATAGGCCATTTCAGGCGAATAGCCTGCTTCGACCAGCGTTTCGAAACCGGCCTGAACCAGTGCGGTGGTGCCGCCGCACAGAACGGCTTGTTCACCGAACAGGTCGGTTTCGCATTCTTCGCGGAAGTTGGTTTCGATGATGCCGCTGCGACCGCCGCCGACGCCGCTGGCATAGGACAGGGCGATGTCATGCGCGTTGCCGGTCGCATCCTGATGGACGGCGATCAGGCAGGGCACGCCGCCGCCGCGCTGATATTCGCCGCGCACGGTGTGGCCGGGGCCTTTGGGCGCGATCATGATGACGTCCACGTCCTTGCGCGGTTCGATCAGGCCGAAATGCACGTTGAGGCCATGGGCGAAGGCAAGCGCCGCGCCGGGGCGCAGATTGTCATGCACGTCGGCCGAATAGATGGCGGCCTGATGCTCGTCGGGCGCCAGGATCATGAACACGTCGGCCCATGCGGCGGCTTGTGCGTTCGGCAGAACCTTGAAGCCTGCGCCTTCGGCCTTCTTGGCGCTGGGCGAACCGGCGCGCAGGGCGATGCACACTTCGGCCACGCCGCTGTCGCGCAGGTTCTGGGCATGGGCATGACCCTGCGAACCGTAACCCAGAATGGCGACCTTCTTGCCCTTGATCAGGCCGATGTCCGCGTCGTGATCGTAATAAACCTTCATTGGATTAACCCCTTCTCGTCCCCCCATGCGGGGGGCGTTAGACAATGACATGGAAACAGGCACCATGTTGCCGTGGCGCAAGCGGAAATTCAGGCCGGTTCTTTCCCCCGGATGAGGCCAGCGACGCCGGTGCGGCCGACTTCGACCAGGCCGATCTGGCGCATCAGGCCGACGAAATTGTCGATCTTTTCGGTCGTGCCGGTGATTTCGAAGATGAAGCTTTCGATCGTCGTATCGACCACCTTCGCCCGGAAGACGTCGGCCAGGCGCAGCGCCTCGATCCGGTCGTCACCGGTGCCCGCGACCTTCACCAGCGCCAGTTCGCGCTCCACGAAGGGGCCGGCTTCGGTCAGGTCGGTCACCTTGTGCACCGGCACCAGCCGGTCGAGCTGGGCGATGATCTGATCGATCACCTTGGGCGGGCCATTGGTGACGATGGTGATGCGGCTGACGCCGTGATCGGGCGTGATGTCCGCCACGGTCAGGCTGTCGATATTATAGCCGCGCGCGGTGAACAGGCCCGCGATGCGCGCCAATATGCCCGCCTCGTTCGAAACGGTCAGCGACAGGACGTGCCGCTGGCTGAGTTCTTCCTGAATATGCATCAGATGCTGGTTCCGTTATCCGTATCTTCTGCGCCGTTGCCGTCTTCTTCTTCGTCATGGCGCTGCGAAATCATGGCGGCGAAAGCGAAATGCCAGCTGCCGTCCTGGCGGTGGGCGACGCGGACCGGGAAACCCGCCACCGCATCCATCATCCGGTTCAGATGTTCGCCCACATAACGGGGGCCGACCAGCAGCGTCCCGATATGCCGGTCATTATAATCGAACCCTTCGTCCAGATGGACTTCCCAATCCTCATTATCCGGATCGACATGATCGATGGTCCAGCCGGTAAGGTCGGCCGTGCCTGCGATCCTTTCGAAATCCCATGGCTCCGTCACATGGATGCGGATTTTCAGATGCTCAGTCACATCACCGACCTTTACACCAGTGCCTTTGCCTCGTCCGACATCACGCCTTCGATCTGGTTGGGATCGAGCAGCATGTCGGTATGCGCCGCGCCTGACGGGATCATCGGGAAACAGTTGGACAGTTTCGCGACACGGCAATCCACGATCACCGGGCCGTCGGTTTCCAGCATCTGGCGGATGCCCGCTTCCAGTTCCTGCGGCCCTTCGATGCGGATGCCGGTCCAGCCATAGGCTTCGCCCAGCTTCACGAAATCGGGCAGGCTGTCCGAATAGCTGTTGGAATAGCGGCTTTCATAGGTCAGTTCCTGCCACTGGCGGACCATGCCCATATATTCATTGTTCAGGATGAAGATCTTGACCGGCAGGCGATACTGGCTGGCGGTGCCCATTTCCTGAATGTTCATCTGGACCGAGGCGTCGCCCGCGATGCAGATGGCGATGCTGTCGGGATTGCCCATCTGCGCGCCGATGGCGGCCGGGAAGCCGTAGCCCATGGTGCCAAGCCCGCCCGACGTCAGCCACTTATTCGGTGCTTCGAACCCGAAATGCTGGGCGGCCCACATCTGATGCTGGCCGACTTCGGTGGTGATGATGACATCCTTGCCCGTCGCCTTGCACGCCGAATACAGATCGGCGATCGCGCGTTGCGGCATGATTTCGGTGCCGTTTTCGGCATAGTCCAGGCTGCGCTTGGTGCGCCAGCCATCGATGCGCGACCACCAGTTCGATAGGTCGGCCTTTTGATGGCCGCGCTGTTTCCACAGGGCGATGATGTCGTCCAGCGCGCTGGCGACGTCGGCGACGATGGCGACGTCGACGTCCACGATCTTGTTGATCGAGCTGCGGTCGATGTCGATATGCACCTTGCGGCTGTTGGGCGCGAAGGCGTCCAGACGGCCGGTGACCCGGTCGTCGAAACGCGCGCCGACGCAGATGATCAGGTCCGCCTGATTCATTGCCCAGTTGGATTCATAGGTGCCGTGCATGCCCAGCATGCCCAGCCACTGGTCCGACGATGCGGGGAAGGCGCCCAGACCCATCAGGGTCGACGTAACAGGCGCGCCGGTCAGGGCGGCCAGTTCGCGCAGCAGCGCCGACGCTTGCGGGCCGGAGTTGATGACGCCGCCGCCGGTGTAGAGGATCGGCCGCTCCGCAGCGGCCAGCATTTCGACCGCCGCGTCGATCCCTGCCGCGTCCGCCTTCGTCTGCGGGTGATAGCTGGCATGGGGCTTCAGTTCCGGCTTCGCATAGGGCGCGGTCGCGATCTGAACATTCTTGGGAATGTCGATGACGACCGGGCCGGGGCGGCCGGTGGTGGCGATATGGAAGGCTTCATGCACGACCTCGGCCAGACGGCCGGGCGTCTTCACCAGATAGTTATGCTTGGTACAGTGGCGCGTGATGCCGATCGTGTCCGCTTCCTGAAACGCGTCGGTGCCGATCAGCTGCGTAGGGACCTGTCCCGTGATGACGACCATCGGGATCGAATCCAGCAGCGCGTCGGTGATGCCGGTGACGGCATTGGTCGCGCCGGGACCGGATGTGACCAGAACCACGCCGGGCTTGCCGGTGGAACGGGCATAACCCTCCGCCATATGCGTCGCGCCCTGTTCGTGGCGGACGAGCACGTGGCGGATCGTGGGGTGATTATAGAGCGCGTCATAAATGGGTAGCACCGCGCCACCCGGATAACCGAACACGACTTCGACGCCCAGATCGACCAGGCATTGAACCAATATGTCCGCGCCGCTCTTTTCGGCCACGATGATACTCCTCCGTTGATGCAAGTCCATGGATACGGGACGTGCTTTGCGCCCACGCCTTTCCATTGGCAAGGCGCCTGCCTCTAGTGGACAGAAAATGACTGGTCAATCCCTATTGTTGTAATTTAATTGCCAATTCATCAATTATTTTGTCATCTATTTTGCGTTCCTCGCGCGGCCAATAGGCCGGGGGCTGATTGGTGAACCAGGTATATTGGCGTTTGGCATATTGGCGGGTGGCCAGCGCGCCCGATGCGATGCAACTGTCCATGTCGCTGTCTCCGCGCAGCAGCGCCGCGATTTCGGGCACGCCGATCGCGCGCATGACGGGCAGGTCGGGGTTGAGGTTCCGGGTCAGAAGCTGCGCCACTTCCCCGATCGCGCCGCCCTGCATCATCTGGATAAAGCGCCGGTCGCACCGGTCGATCAGCCATTCGCGCGGCGGGCGCAGGATCATGGGGGACAGGGTGATCCGGTCGGCGATCCCGCCTTCCTTATGCTGTTGCCATGTCTTAAGCGGCCTGCCGGTGGAACGCACCACCTCCAGCGCGCGGGCGACGCGGGTGGTGTCGGCGGGGGCAAGGCGGGCGGCGGCTTCCGGGTCTTCGCGGGACAGGGCGTCATGGGCGTCCGCCACCGGCATGGCGCGGACGGTGGCGCGGATGTCGGGATCGATTTCCGGTACAGGCGCGATGCCGTCCAGCAGGGTGCGGATATAGAGGCCGGTGCCGCCGACCAGCACGGGCAGTTTCCCGGCGGTATGGGCGGCGGCGATCTCCGCCTTTGCCTCCGCCGCCCAGCGCGGCGCGGTACAGGCCTGCGCGCCGTCGATATGGCCGAACAGGCGATGGGGGACATCGCCCATCTCCTGCGCCGACGGGCGGGCGGACAGGATGGCAAGGTCGGCATAGACCTGGCTGGCGTCGGCATTGATGACGATGCCGCCACTGGCTTTGGCCAGGCGACAGGCCAGCGCGCTCTTGCCGCTGGCAGTGGGTCCGGCAATAAGCGCGACGCGGGGGCGGGATTCGCCCGGATGAGTGTCAGGAGTGTGCATGTTCGTCGCGACCTTAGTGGCAAGTGGCTCAATGGGGCAGGGGGATATTGCGCAGGCTGTGGATCGGCTGACCGATGCGGGATGCCAGCCCGGCGATGTCGCATGGCTGGACGAAGGCAAGGCGGCGGACGTCTTCTTCGCCGCCGATCCGGTTGCGGCCCGCGCGGCGCTGACCGATGTGGGCGATAAAGTGGACGTCATCGTCCAGCCGGTCGAAGGGCGTGAGAAAAAGCTGCTGATCGCCGACATGGATTCCACCATGATCACCGTCGAATGTATCGACGAACTGGCCGACTATGCCGGGATCAAGCCGCAGATCGCTGAGATCACCGAACGGGCGATGCGCGGCGAACTGGATTTCGAAGGGGCGCTGCATGGCCGGGTCGCGTTGCTGAAGGGCCTGCCTGACAGCGCCATCGACCGGTGTCGCACGGAACGCGTCGTCATCATGGGCGGGGCAAGGGCGCTGGTCCGCACGATGAAGGCGCGGGGCGCACGGACGCTGCTGGTGTCGGGCGGCTTCACCCGTTTCACCGGGCCGGTCGCGGAAGAGATCGGGTTCGATGAGAATGTCGCCAATGTGCTGGAAATCGCCGATGGCGCTCTGTTGGGCACCGTCACCACGCCGATCGTGGATGCGGCGCGCAAGCGGACCGAACTGGAGGCCGCGATTGCGGGCGGCATCGACCGGGCGCTGACCATGGCGGTGGGGGACGGCGCGAACGACATTCCGATGATCGAGGGCGCCGGGCTGGGCGTCGCCTATCATGCCAAGCCCAAGACGCGCGAAGCGGCGGCGGCGGAGATCGTGCATGGCGACCTGTCAGTGCTGCTTTATGCGCAGGGGATCGCGTCGGTCGATTGGGTCGGCGCGTAACGGTCTGGCGTTGTTACGCCACCACTGGCCGTCATTTCGGTCGGGTAATGGATTGATTCTCCCCCTCGGACGTTAGCGTCGAACCGCATGGGTCGCGGTGAGGGAACTTATGGCGCAGGGCGGTTCGTCCGCCTGCGCGCCGCAGGGAGACTTTATGCATTATAAATATCTGGCTTTGGCCGCTGGCGGGCTTCTGGCGCTCAGCGCCTGCTCCAAGAACGACGCGCCGGTGACGGCGGCACCCCCGGTCGGTCCGGGCGCGATCGCCGGTACGGTGGCCGCCGACCGCGATGGCGACGGCTATGTCGATGGCTATTACACCGCCGACGGCATCTATCATGCGGTTCAGGGTCCGCCCTGTCCGCCGCCGCCCCCGCCGCCGCCCAGCCGTCGGGGAGAACGCGGCTGATCCACGCAGTTTTTCGGGCGCGGCGATACCGTCGCGCCCTTTCGCTTTCTCTTTGCCTGATGCTTGCTATGACGGCGCAGCAGGGCGCATCGGCGCAGGACGCGGCGCAGCAGGCGGCGCGTTCCAGCGTGGCGGCCGAAATCCGGTCGGGCGTCAGTGGCAAATATAAGGATTTCTATGCCCCGCGCGGCTATTGGCCGCTATGGGTGGAGGGGCGACGCATCGGGCCGCAGGCCGACGCGCTGCTGGCGCTGATCGATCAGAGCGATGCCGACGGCCTGAACCCGCGCAGCTATGATCCGGGCGATCTGCAACAGCTGATCGACACCGCTGACCGGGAGGGTAGCCCCAAGGCGCTGGCGCGCGCCGATCTGGCGCTGTCGCGTGCCTTTGCGGAGCTGGTTGCGGACATGCGCCGTCCGGCGAAAGGGGTGAAGATCCGCTATCTGGACGCGGAACTCGATACCAAGGCGCCCGGCCCCGCCGACATCATGCGCGCGGCCGCGCTGGCGCCGTCGCTGACCGACTATATCCAGACCGCCGGGTGGATGAGCCCCATCTACATGCAGCTGCGCGGTGCGCGGGCGGCCTATCTGCGCCAATGGGGCGGGCTGCCCGCCGTGCGGGTGCCAACCGACGTGAAGATGCGCCCCGGCGGCAAAATGCCGGACATCGCCATATTGCGCCACCGGCTGGGCCTGTCGGACGGGGAAGCCTATGACAAGGGATTGGTCGCAAAGGTGAAGGCGTTTCAGGGCGACCATGGGCTGAAGCCCGATGGGGTGGCGGGTGCCATGACCATCGCGGCGCTGAACGAAGGGCCGGGGCGATATGACCGGTTGCTGGCGCTGAACCTTGAACGGGCGCGGTTGTTGCCGGGGGCGTGGACGCGCCATGTCGTGGTGGATGCGGCGTCGGCGCGGCTATGGTATTATAGCAAGGGCGTGCTGGACGGCACGATGAAGGTCGTGGCGGGCGCGAAGGAATCGCCCACGCCGCTGATGGCGGGGATGATCCGTTATGCGACGCTGAACCCCTATTGGAACATTCCGTCCGACCTGGTGGAACGGAAGGTCGCGCCCAAGATATTGGCGGGCGGATCGCTCAAGGGCATGCGTTACGAGGCGCTGTCGGACTGGAGCGCGAACGCGACGCCGCTGGCGCAGAGTGCGATCGACTGGAATGCGGTAGCGTCCGGCCAGACCGAATTGCGCGTGCGGCAATTGCCGGGCGGCAGCAACGCCATGGGGCGGATCAAGTTCATGTTCCCCAACGATCTGGGCATCTATCTGCACGATACGCCCCAGCGTGACCTGTTCGCCAAGGCCGACCGGCATTTCAGCAATGGCTGCGTCCGGCTGGAGGATGCGCAAAGGCTGGGCCGCTGGTTTTTTGGCAAGATACCCAGCACCGACAGCGATGCGCCCGAACAGCATGAGCCTTTGCCGCAGGCGGTGCCGGTGTACCTGACCTATCTGACCGCTGTGCCGACGGCGCAGGGGGTGCAGTTCCTGCCCGATGTCTATGATCGGGACGGGGGCTGAACCAGAGGTCGTTCGTGCAAGTTTCTCACGCCGTTCGCGGGGTCAGTGGATGCCCGCCAGCATCCAGAGGGCCATCGCGACCATCATCACATTTTCGGTGAGTGATACGAAGCCCAGCGGCACATTGCTGTTCCCGCCGACGCAGGCGCATTTGAGTTCGCGCTTTTCGACGTAGACCGCCCTGAACACCGACACCGCACCGATGCCGCCGATGAACAGCGCCACCGGGATCGACAGCCAGTCCAGCACCCGCGTCAGCATCAGCACGCCCGCCCCCAGTTCGAGGAAGGGGTAGGCGATGCCATAGGGCGGCAGGCGGCGGGCGAGCAGGTCGTAGTTCAGGAACATCGTCGCGAACCGGTCGACATCCTGCAATTTCAGCATGGCGAGCAGCATCATGGCGATGGCGACGAAGCGTTCCAGCGCGATGAAGGAAAGGATCGGCAGGAAAGTCAGCCAGTTGACCGCCATCGCCAGCAACAGCGCCACGGCAAAGACGGCAAGGACCGGCGTATAGCTGGTCGCCTTGGGGTCTTTGACGCGCAGGCCCAGAAACCGGCGCAGGTCGTCATGGCCGCCGATCCGCTGTCCGTCGATGAAGATTTGCGGCGTGGTCTTCACATCATGCTGGGCCTTGAACGCGTCGGTTTCCGCGCGGGTCGTCAGGTGATGATCGTCCACCGCATAGCCATGGCGTTTGAGCAGCCAGCGCGCCTTGACGCCGAACGGGCATGTGTGGCCGGGCATCACCATGCGGTAAAGGCTGGCGCTTTTGGGGGCGGGGCTGGTCATGATGCGTCCTTGGATAATCCTGCAACGCGCATCATATAGGGGCCGTACCATGGTACGGAGTCAAGAGATGGGCATGACGATTTCCGCATTGGCCAAAGCGGGCGGCGTGGGGGTGGAAACGGTGCGCTATTATCAGCGGCGCGGATTGATCGGAACGCCCGATCGCGGGGCGGGCATCCGCCGTTACGATGCGGGTGATGTGCGGCGGCTGGCCTTCATCCGCTCGGCGCAGGGGGCGGGCTTCACGCTGGATCAGATCGGCGAGCTGTTGCAACTCGACGCAGGACAGGACCGGGCACGGGCGCGCGCACTGGCGGCGGAACGGATCGCGGCACTGGACGGCAAGATCGCGGAGTTGCAGGCGGCGCGCAGCGCGCTGGAACGGCTGGCACGGCAATGCCATGCGTCGCAAGAGGGGCCTTGCCCGATCATTTCCGCCTTCGACCGTGACGGCGTAACCATGGTCAGCGGCTCCGGGTGAGCCATGCCGTCATGCGCGATCCGTGGCGCTGCCCACCAATCCGCGTAGCAGCGGCAGGCGCCGGGCGCTGAACTGCCCGTTCGTGAGCGTCAGTTCATCAAGCCTGTGGGCGAAGAACTGCCGGTAATCCTTCCGCTTTTCGCACCATGCGAGCAGTTTGATCCCCTGCGGCGGGTGAACGAGCGCCAGCGGCAATGTGGTGCGGAGCGTCGCCTGTCCGGCACGGTCGGTATAGCGGAACGAAATGGCGCGACACTGCGCTATTGCAGCATGCAGTAGCGCGAGCCGGGCCGTTGCGTCATCATCGATCGCCCGCCTGCCATAATATGGATCGGCGGGTGGCGTGTCATACAGGCGATAAATGCGTACCAGCGCCGCATCTTCGGGATGGCTGGCCTCCAGCCGGGCGATGGCCGCCTCCATTTTCGCGGACAGGATGGGATCGCCAATGTCTCCGGATCGCGCCAGACCCCGCAGGGCGGCATCGCGAAATGCCGGATCGGTCGATGCCTGCACGCCAGCCGACTGCGCCGGATTATCCGCGGCCGCATCTTCCGCGACGCCCAGCGCCGCCAACGATCCGGTCATGCCGATGGCGAAGGCCCGGCGTGAAAAGGCGAAATCAGGATCGAAGGACATGGCGGCGTCTCCGGAAGGATCGGTCCACGCTATCATGCCGCCATGATCGCCCCGAATGAAATCTTCGCCGGGATGGATGGTATGCCCGCCTCAGCGTTTCTTTCTGACCGCTTTCTTCTTTGCCGTCGCTTTCTTCGCGGTGGGGCAGGGCCATGCCTTGCGCGTGGCGGCAAAGACCTGTGACGAGGCGGATTTTTTCCGGTCGATCGGGTTCTTGCTCAGATAATTGACCGTCGTGACGCGCAACTGGCTGATCGTCACGTCGCCGGGAATACAGCTTTTGAGGTTGTTGACCTCCCGCGTCGTGTTGAACGCGTCCACCGCCCCACTGATATAGCCGAGGCATTCATAGCTGCGTTCGAAATAATCCTTGCCGTCCCGGTCCGCAGTACAGGCCGCATAAAGTTCGTCGCCGCTGTAAAATCCCGCATGGGCGGTGGCGGGGAGGGCTGCTGCGGCGGCGATGATGGCGGTGGTGAGCAGATGGCGGGCGTTCATGAACATGTGCCTCCGATAGGGCGGGCGCGTCTTTGTCTGAGATCCCGGCCTGCGCCGGAGTGACGGATATGGGGAAGGCGTGGTTATTCCATGCCCGCGACCAGACCGTCGATCGCCCCCTGCAATATGTAGCTGGCGGCGAGTTTGTCGACCAGTTCGTCGCGGCGGGCGCGGCTGGCGTCGGCTTCCAGCAGGGTGCGGGTGACCGCCTGCGTCGACCAGCGTTCGTCCCACAGCAACACCGGATAACCAAGGTCGGCGATATTCTGGGCAAAGGCGCGGCTGGCCTGACTGCGCGGGGAGTTGGTGCCGTCGAGGTTCAGCGGCAGGCCGATGACGATGCCCTTCACCTGCTGTTGTTCGATAAAGGCGGCCAGCGCAGGCTTGTCCTTGCTGAACTTGCCACGATTGACGGTGTAGGCCGGGCTGGCGATGGTCCACAGCGCGTCGCACAGCGCAAGTCCGATCGTCTTCGTGCCGACATCCATGCCGATCAGCCGCCCGCCCTGCGGCAATGCCGCGCGAAAGGCGGTGCGATCCGTTGTAACCAGTGACATGGGCATTCCCCTGTCACTTCTTGCGGTCAAAGTCACTTCCTGAGAAAGGCGGCCAGTCGTTTTTGCGCGTCCTGCCGCACATTGCCCCAGAACAGGCTGTAGTCGTAGACGTGATAATTATTGCCGGGCAGGGTGAACGGACCCATGTCGACCGGCTCCCCGATCATCAGCACGCCGCTGGTGTCGCAACGGGCGGGAACGACGCCAGTGACCAGTTTGGGCGGCTGCCCCGGTTCGCGGGCGTCGAGCGTGCCGATATTGCCGCTGGCCGGGGCCGCGCCGTTGAACGCGCCAGTAATGGGGTTGGTGCACAGCATATGCGTGCCCTTGCGCGGTCGTCCGGTATAGCCGGTCTTGCGCTCGAACGTTTCGACCACGGCGGACGGATCGGCCGGTTCGGCATAGCTTTGCCAGCTGACGATGCAATGCGACTGGTCCTGCCGCGCGCAGGCGGGCAGGCCGAGCGCGGGCAGGTCCGCCTCCACCGACACCGGCCATCCCACGACATAGGCGGCGACTATACGGCTTTCGACGGGCTTTCCGGCCACCTGTTCTCGCAGCAGTTGCAACAGGTGGCGCGACCCCTGGCTGTGCCCCGCCAGGATCAGCGGGCCGGTGGGGTTGGCTTTCAGGAATGCGGCAAAGGCCTGTGCGACGTCGCGATAGGCGACGGCAAGCGCCTGATCGCCGGCGGGCTTGTCCGTCAGGAAGGCGCCATAATTGGCCTGCCGGTAACGCGGCGCCCAGACATGGCCCGCCGCGTTGAAGGCGCTGGCCTGGCTCATGACGAAACGTTGCGCCGTGGCGTCGGCATCCTTGTCACCGATGCGCGCGTTCCAGTGGGCATCGCCGAATGTGGTGATGTAACTGGTGGGATGGATGAAGAAGATCGCGGCCTTTGGCCCATCCTTTGGCGTTTCGACGCCAGCGGGGGTCCACAGCGCCACATTGCCCTTCACGATGTCGGGCCGGGCCACCCACATCTCCGCCTTGTCATAGGCGTCGGCGGGCAGCGGCTGAAGCTGGGCGAAATCTTCGCGCGGGACCATGACGGCGCGGATCAGCTGCATGCCCCAGACGCGATAGACGAGCAGCGCCGCGATCACCAGTACGACCAGCGTCGCGATGACATAGAGGAATTTGCGGGCCACCCATGCTCTCCGAAAATCTTGCCTCTTGTCTGACGCATGGCGCGGGCCTGTGCAAGGGGAAGCGGCGCGAGCAAAGCGCGCCCATCAGGCGACGCCCAAGAAACCCGCTTGAAGCTGGCAGGTGCGGATGCTAGCGGCTGGACCCATGTCGATAGACCTTCAGACCGTGAAAAAGATCGCCAGCCTTTCGCGCATTTCGGTGACCGACGCCGAAGCGCAAGCCATGGTGCCCGAACTCAACAACATCCTTGGCTGGGTGGAGCAGCTGGGCGAGGTGGACGTGACCGGCGTGCAGCCGATGACCGCCGTCATCCCCAACCATCAACGGCTGCGCGACGATGTCGTCAATGACGGCGACATGCGGGCCAAGGTGCTGGCCAACGCGCCGCAGGCCGAACATGGCTTTTTCGCGGTGCCCAAGGTGATCGAGTGACGCAACAGGCGTCGATCGATCATCCTGAACTTGTTTCAGGATCTGGTGCCTCAAGGGCGGCCCCGGTTTGTCGGGCCAAATGGATGCTGAAACAGATTCAGCATGACGGGTTGGAAATATGACTGATCTTACTGATCTTACTGTAGCCGAAATCCGCGATGGGTTCCGCGCGGGCGATTTTTCGGCGCGCGAAGTGGCGGAAGGCTTCAATGCCAATGTCGCCGCGGCGAAGGCGCTGAACGCCTTCATCGTGGAAACGCCGGAAAAGGCGCTGGAAGCGGCCGATGCCGCGGACAAGGCGAAGGCGGCTGGCGAAATGCTGGGCGCGCTGTCCGGCGTGCCGATCGGCATGAAGGATCTGTTCTGTACGCAGGGAACGCAGACCACCGCCGCCAGCCACATGCTGGAAGGCTTCGTCCCGCCCTATGAATCGACCGTGTCGGGCAAGCTGTGGGCGGCGGGCGCGGGGATGCTGGGCAAGCTGAACCTTGACCAGTTCGCCATGGGTTCTTCCAACGAAACCAGCTATTTCGGCAATGTGATTTCGCCCTGGCGGCGGAGTGGTGGCGATAATGCCGCGCTGGCGCCCGGTGGCTCCTCCGGCGGGTCTTCATCCGCCATTTCCGCACGGCTGTGCCCGGCGGCGACCGGCACCGATACCGGCGGTTCGATCCGTCAGCCCGCCGCCTTCACCGGCATCAGCGGGATCAAGCCGACCTATGGCCGTGGTTCGCGCTTTGGCATCGTGGCTTTCGCCAGCTCGCTGGATCAGGCCGGGCCGATGGCGCGCACGGTGCGCGACAATGCGATCCTGCTGGAGGTCATGTCGGGCTTCGATTCCAAGGATTCGACCAGCCTGAATTTGCCTGTGCCCCAGTGGGAAGCCGGTCTTTCCAGCGATCTCAAAGGCAAGAAGGTCGGTATTCCCAAGGAATATCGCCCCGACGGCCTGAACGCCGAAATCTCCGCCATGTGGGATCGCGGGATCGAATGGCTGAAGGACGCGGGGGCCGAGGTGGTGGACGTGTCGCTGCCGCATACGAAATATGCGCTGCCGACTTATTATATCATCGCCCCGGCGGAGGCTTCGTCCAACCTCGCCCGCTATGACGGTGTGCGTTATGGCCAGCGCGACCTGCCCGATGGCGCAGGTTTGCAGGACATGTATGCCGCAACCCGCGCTGCCGGTTTCGGGCCGGAGGTCAAGCGCCGCATCATGATCGGCACCTATGTGCTGTCGGCGGGCTTTTACGACGCCTATTACACGCAGGCGCAAAAGGTCCGGGCGCTGATCGCGCGCGATTTCGAACTGGCGTTCGAACAGTGCGACGTCCTGCTGACCCCGACCGCGCCAAGCGCATCCTTCGCGCTGGGCGAAAAGCAGGCCGATCCGCTGGCCATGTATCTGAACGACGTCTTCACCGTGCCTGCTTCGCTGGCCGGACTGCCCGCGATGGCGGTGCCGGGCGGTCTGGATTCGGCGGGGCTGCCGATCGGCCTCCAGATCATCGGCAAGGCGCTGGACGAACAGACCGTGCTGAACGCGAGCCTGGCGATCGAAGAACGCGCTGGCTTCACGGCGCGGCCGGACAAGTGGTGGTAACCAATCATCGTCATGCCAGCGACAAGCTGGCATCGCAGGCGATGTGGCACGACATACGAGAAAGATCCCAGCCTCCGCTGGGATGACGGTGTGAAAAGATGACTGAATCAACCTATCGCATTCAGGGCGCAACCGGCGAGTGGGAGGTCGTGATCGGCCTGGAAGTCCATGCGCAGGTGACGTCGAACGCGAAGCTGTTTTCCGGCGCCGCGACGGCATTTGGCGCGGAACCCAATACGCAGGTGTCGCTGATCGACGCGGCGATGCCCGGCATGCTGCCGGTACCCAACCGCGAGTGCATCCGTCAGGCGGTGCGCACCGGCATGGCGATTGACGCGCAGATCAACAAATGGTCGCGGTTCGACCGGAAGAATTATTTCTACGCCGATCTGCCGCAGGGCTATCAGATCAGCCAGCTCTACCACCCGATCGTGGGCGAAGGGCAGATCGAGATCGTTCTGGATGAAAAGAACCCCGAAGCCAGCACCAAGGTGATCGGCGTCGAGCGCATTCATGTCGAGCAGGATGCGGGCAAGCTGATGCATGATCAGCATCCGACCAGCTCCTATGTCGACCTGAACCGTTCCGGCGTGGCGCTGATGGAAATCGTGTCGAAGCCGGACATGCGTTCTCCTGCCGAAGCAGGGGCCTATCTGTCTAAGCTGCGGACGATCCTGCGCTATGTCGGGTCGTGCGACGGCAATATGGATCAGGGTTCGATGCGCGCCGACGTGAATGTTTCCGTGCGTCGTCCGGGTGAGGAATTCGGCACGCGTACCGAAACGAAGAACGTCAATTCGGTTCGTTTCGTCATGGCGGTGGTGGAACATGAAGCCAGCCGTCAGGTGGACGTGCTGGAAGCGGGCGGCAAGGTGGTGCAGGAAACGCGCCTCTATGACCCGGACCGCAATGAAACCCGGTCGATGCGGTCGAAGGAAGATGCGCATGACTATCGCTACTTCCCCGATCCCGACCTGTTGCCGCTGGAACTGGACGACGCTTTCCTGGAGGAATGCCGCCAGTCGCTCCCCGAACTGCCCGACGCCAAGCTGCGCCGTTATGCGCAGGATCTGGGACTGAGCGCGTATAATGCCGCGACGCTGACCGCCGACGCCGATACGGCGCGCTGGTTCGAGGCGCTGCTGGCCGAAGGCGCGCGCATCCAGAAGAAAAGCGAGGGCGAAGTGGCCAAGGCTTCGGCCAACTGGCTGCTGTCGGAACTCTATGGCGCGCTCAACCGGCTTGGTAAATCGCTGGAAGAAAGCCCCGTAAGCCCCGAAGAAGGCGCCGAATTGCTGGCGCTGGTGGCCGATGGCACGATCAGCGGCACCATCGCCAAGCAGGTGTTCGAGATCATGCTGAAAACCGGCGAAAAGCCGGGCCGGATCGTCGAGGAAAAGGGCCTGAAGCAGACCAGCGACACCGGCGCGATCGAAGCGGCCGTGGCCGATGTTCTGGCCAAGAATGGCGACAAGGTGGAACAGTATAAGGGGGGTAAGGAAGCGCTGTTCGGCTTCTTCGTTGGCCAGACGATGAAGGCCATGCAGGGCAAGGCCAATCCGCAGGTCGTCAACGAACTGGTGAAGAAGGCGCTGTCGGCCTGATCGCCGCGCCCTGTACTGGGATTATGAAAAGGGAGCGGCCGCAGGGTCGCTCCCTTTTTCTTCGGCGCGCGCCATCGGTCGTGCCGGTCGGCATCGTTCCGGAACGTCCTGCCGGTCCATGATCAGGTGAGCCAAAAAATTAGGGGGCGCCGCCGGGGTCAACCAGACGACGCCCCCCTTTATGTCCGGCGCCCTTGGGGAGGGAATGTGGCCGGAACGGAAAGGACGGACCGGGAGGGTCTGTGGGGTGTGGCCCGTCCTTTCATCCTTCAAGACGTCACAGAACGAAGTTCACCGTCGCCCGGAAAGAGATGGCGACGTGATTTTGTTGTTCTTCCGCGCCAAATTCACCGCCGACGCGGAACGTGTCGTTCCCGCCATACAGGCGCGCCCGGCCGGTCCAGCCATTGGTGCGGTCTTCCGATACCAGGGTGAAACGGTCGCCGCCCTTGAAATAGGCGACGGTATCGCCCAGCGACCCGCCGACGATCTGGCGACGGCCGCCTTCCAGTTCGAGGCGCAGCCAGCCGTCCGCGCGGTTCAGGCTGCCAAAGTCGTAACCGGCGGTGACCGTGCCGTTCACCGTCGTTTCGTCGCTGGTGCGGCCCAGCACGGTCAGGTTGAACGCATCGCCGCCGCCATTTTCGGCATAGCCGTCTTCCTTCAGGCGATAATAGTCGATGCCTGCCGCCGGGCGCAGGCTGAACCGACCCATCTGAAGCTGGTAGGATGCCCCGGCCGTGGCGGAATAGAGCTTGCCGGTCCAGTTGCCCGTCGCGGTGCGCAGCACGTCGTCGCTTTCGAAACGGCGCGTGCCGTGGAATTTCACATGAGCGGCCGACACGCGGGCGAAGCTTTGCAGCGGACCCCATTGGCCGCGCCAGTGCGCCGCCAGTTCGAACTGGTCGGAATCGACGGCGTTACTGGAACTGCCCGCCGAATCGCTGCCGTGAATATAGGCGAAGGCCGCGCCGAACGCGCCCAGTTCGCTCAGATATTCCGCGCCGCCGCCCGCGCCCCAGCCGGTAATGTCATAGGATGCGGTGCTGCCCACGCTCTTGGCACTGCCAAAGGCGACCTGTTGCAGCCAGAAGCCGACGCGGCCATCCTTCGTGCGATAGATGCCGTTGGGGTCTGACAGGATGCGTGCGGTCGCGCGCGAACCCGATGTCACCGCTTCGAACGTGCCACCGGCATGGTCGGGCAGCATCTGTTGCAGATTGGCGCTGAGCGCCGCGCCGTCGGCTACCGCCAGATAGCTGCCCGCCACATCGGCATCATTGTCCAGCGCGTTGAAGATCGCGGAATAGGCGCGGGCGGTCGATCCGGTCAGGCCCAGTTCCGACACGCTCTTGGCCGCGATGGACAGGGTGACGGTGCCCGCCGACGCATCGCTGGCGACGCTGCCCTTGAACATATAGGGCAGCAGGGTGGTAGTGCCCAGCGCCGGCGATCCGCTGAGCGCGCCTGCCCGCACGATGACATAGTTGCCCTGCGACCCGCCGACTTTCGTCAGGGCGACCTTTACCTGTGATCCGCTGGCGAAACTGGCCGCGCCTGCGACGTCATATTGGGTATGGGTACCGGCGGCGGCATCGATGGTGACGCCCAGCGTCGATGTGCCGCTGGCGGCCAGCGACGCCAGCGCAACCGGACCGGCATTGGTGGCCGCGAGCGTGCCGCCATTGAGCACGACGGCGACATTGGACGCATTGTTGATCGCGCCCGACAGCGACGATGTGCCGCCCAGCGTCAACGTGCCCGCGCCACCGCCGAAATCGACGCTGCCGCTCGCCTTTGCCGTGTCCGCCAGCGAAAGGCTGTTAGTGCCGCTGCCAAAGGCGATGGCGCCGCTGAAGCTGGACGTACCCGACAGGGCGATGGAATCGTCGCCAGCGCCCATGGTCAGGTTGCCCGCAATCGCGCCCGCCGATGCGGTGATCGCGTCGTTGCCTGAACCCAGGCGGATGTCGCCGACGATGGACGGGGCGGCGGCGGTGGCCGAAGCGGCAGCCTGGCTGATGGTCACGCCGGTCGTATTGGCGCTCATGTCGATGGCGATGTTCGATCCGGCCTTGCCCCCGGTCGCGCTGATCTTGCCGGTGTTGGACAAAGTCCTGACCGTGCCCGACGCGTCCAGAATGGCGGTGGCCGCGCCCTTTTCGGAGCTGCCCGACGTTGCGCCCACGCTGCCGCCGATGCTGATCGACCCGGCGGTTGCGCCAGCGTCGATCACCAGCGCGCGGGCGATGGTGCCGTCCTTCGTGGAACCGGCCGCCGCCAGCGTGCCGCCGATTTCGATCGCGTCGGCGCGCGTGCCCGAACCCAGACGCAGGGCAGTGGCGTTGCTGTCATAGGAGGATGCGGCGATCGTACCCTTGACCTGAATCCCCTTGGCGATGGAGACGTTGCCGCCCTGACCACCGATGACCATGCCGTTGGCATCGACGCCGTCATAGACGCCATAGCCCGCCACGCCGCCATTGACGATCAGGCCATAGCCGGTGCCACCCGCCGCGACCGCGCCGATGGTGGTGTCTTCATTGGCGGCGCCGATCCGCACGGCTGCGGCCGATCCATAGGTGACGACGGCCGCCGACCCTTCGGTCGAATCGGTCAGCCCGTCCTTGTCGACATCGGTGTCGGTCGTGCTCTGATTGGTGGGGGGGACGTCGAAGATGATGCCGCCGGTCACATTGCCCGCGATCACCAGCGCCGATCCGCCCTGAAGCAGGTCGTCGGCATCCAGTTTCGATACGTCGGTGGGACGGGTGACGGACCGGTAACCGGTGCTGGTGATGCTGCCCTGAATTTTCAGCGCGCCGTTGACGTCGCCCAGCAGGGCCGCGCCGATGCTGCTCTGGCCCTGAACCGTGGTCGACCCGCGCAGCGTAACGTTGCCGTTGACGTCGTTGGCCAGCACGCCCTGGCTGTCGGCGCCCACGACGGAGATGGTGCCGCTGGTCGACAGGCTGCCGTTCAGCGGGCTGTCGATGCGGATGCCGCTCGACTGGTTGCCTTCGATGGAGATGGTGCCGCTGTGGCTGATATTGCCGCTATGGGCCGCGCCGGACTGGACCCAGATGCCGCGCTTGTTGCTGCCCTTGGCAAAGGGGCCGTCCACATCGCCGTCGCTGTCGGTGTCGGTCGCGGTGTAATTTTCGGTCAGCGTGATGGTGCCGCTGTTGGTGATGTCGCCGGTGGTGCCGGGGGCGACCAGAATGCCGGTCACATTGTCGGCATCGTTGATGATGATGGAACCGGCGTTCGACACCTTGTTGTTGCTGTCGACCGTGACCGCGGTGCCGCTGGTCAGCGTGATCGTACCTGCCGAACTGATGGTGATGTCGTCCGCGCGGCCGCTGGCCACAGTGGAGGTCTTGACGGCCGTGGTGGTGGCGGTGCCGATGGTCGTTTCCGCCGCCGCATCGGCCATGGTGAGCGCCGCCAGCACGGGGGCGATGGCCGTGCAGGCCAGTAGATGTCGCATGATGTCTCCTCTGCGTGTCGCGCTGTATGTTTTGCGCGCGTGCGCATGGGACGTCGCCCGGCAGGCAAAGCCGTCAGCACCGGGGCGATTTATAAATTAAAAAGCGAAATCCATGCCGATGCGCACAGTGCGCGGGCGCAAGGGTGTGTAATAGTCGCTGCGCAGGTCGAATGGCGTGCCCAGCGAAAAGCGGTTCCCGTCGCTGTCGAACAGGTTGGCCAGCGACAGCGAATATTGCACCGGGCCGCGGCGCAGCGTCGCGGACAGGCTGGTGTCGACATACTGGCCCTGCGTCCGGCCCAGGATCGGCCCGACGCCCAGTCGCGATTTGCCGACATAGCGGGCGGAGGCGGACAGGTGGAACGGCATGTCGTCGCCCAGCGTGGCATGATAATCCATGGCGAGCCGGGTGCTGAGGTCGGCGACATTGGGTAGGCCCAGCGATCGACGGTCATATGCCACGGCCCGTATGAACGCCGATGGCTGGGTCAGGCGCCCGTCATTGTAGATGGCGCTGGCATCGATGGTCAGCGACTGGATCGGGCGCAGGACGACGCGCCCTTCCACCGTATAGATGCGTCCATCGCCGATATTGGCCGTCGTGGGCAGGCCGATGCGGTCGGTGACGTCGGCCTGAATATCGCGCCAGTCGGTATAGGCGACATTGGCGCTGGCCGCGAACAGATCGCGTCCCGGCACGCCCTTGCGCGCACCGATTTCCACGGTCGATATGCGATCATTCTGATAACGGCCGACCCATTGATTGTCGACGGCCAGCCCGCCAGGGCGGAAGGCCTGCTGGAACCGGGCGTAAAGGGTAACGTCGGGAATGGCGTCGGTCAGCAGGGATGCCGACGGCATGAATATGGTCTCGCTGCGATCCGCCTGCGCTTCGGCGCGCGCGATCTCCTGTCTGGACAGGGCGACGACGTCTGCCGGTCCGGCAAAGGCGGCGGCCGTGTCGAGCGCCTTGCCCGACAGGCGGCTGTTGGTCAGGCGGCCGCCAATGGTTGCGATCAGGCCCCTGACCGGTTCGAACGACGCTTCGCCGAACAGGGTCGCTTCATCGATCGTGTTGCGTACGCCGGTCGCCGTCGCCACCGTGCCAAGGCCGACGATCGGGATGCCCGCGATGCTGGTTGGCTGGAATATCGGTCCGCCATATCCGGTCAGAGACCGGCGCAGTTCGGATGAACTGTGCAGATAGGAACCGCCCAATATCCAGCCCAGGCCATTGTCCAGATCGCGCACCACCCGGTTTTCGATCGAGAAGATGTCGACCCGGTTGCGCTGCTGGAACAGGGCGGGCGGGCCGCTGACCTGCGTCGCGTCATAGCTTTCGTTCAATATGTGCCGGACATAGCCGGCGGTCGATATGAAGCGCAGACTGTCCCATTGTTTTTCCACCCGGACATTGGCCAGCGTGTAATCCGCGTCATAGGGCTGTGCGACCTTGGATGCGCGTTGCAGTTGGCCGGCCGAACGGGTGGCATATTGGGCGTCGTCGCCATCGATATGCTGGTACACGCCGTTCAGGTCGATGGTCCAGTCGTCGCTGGGCGCGAAACGCAGCGCCGCCCGCCCGCCATAGGTGCGGGTGCGGTTGACGTCCCGTTCGTCGCGATCGATGTCGTCGATATAGCCGCCATCCCGCACGCCATAGCCCACGACGCGCAGCGCCAGCTTTTCCGGCACGATCGGCACGTTGAGCGTGGCCGACAGGTCGCCGCCCGGATCGCCATGCTGGGTGGCGGACAGGCCCATCGACATCTGCCCGCCATATTCGCCCAGATTGGGTGCGTTGGGCATGACCCGGATGATGCCGCCCAGCGACCCCGCGCCATAGAGCGTGCCCTGCGGCCCTTCCAGCACCTCTACCCTGCCGACGTCATAGAGTTTGAGGTCGGGATCGGGCGCGGCATAGTTGAGGCGCATGTCGCCCAGATATTGTCCGGTGGTCGCCTGCGTCGGCCCGGCCACGCCCGAATCCGCGATGGCCCGGATGAACAGCTTGTTGCGACCTGCGCCTGCATGGGTGGAACTGAGGCTCGCCACATGATTGAGCAGCGTGGCGGTGCCGCCCGCCGCTTCGGCCGTGGTAAACATGTTGCTGTCCAGCGTATCGGCGACGCCCGCATAGCGCAGCAGGGGTATGTCGCGTTTCGACGCGGTGACGATGATGTCGGCGGGCGGCTGATCGGCGAGCGGCGCGGCCTGAATGGGGGCGGGCGCGGCGGCGAATGTCCGCACGGGCTGCACGCGCATGATGCGCCAGCCATTGCCGCCGATCCGCTGCGCCTTTGCGCCTGTCCCCTTGAGCAGGTGGCGCAGCGCGGCTTCCGCGCTCATCCGGCCGCTGACGCCGGGGGTACGGATGCCCGCCAGCGACTGGTCGGACATGCCGATGCTTGCGCCCGTCTGACGGCCGAGCGCTATCGCCGCCTCGCCCAACCGACCGGGGACGATGCTGATGCTCTGTCGTTCCGCCCCGTAAGCGGGCGCTGCTATCGCTATGCCGATCGCGATGAAGGGGGCGGTGACGGTGAGGAGTTCGGCTCTGCGGCGCATTCCCCTGTTACTTCGGTCCTTCCTTCAACAACCATCCATCGCCCTGACGCACGGCGGTCAGGCCCATGAGCGGCGCGGCCTCCGCGAAAAAGCGGACCGGATCGCGATCAAGCCGGATCGTGCCGGTAAAGCGGGCAAGCCCGGCCTGCGGCGTGAACTGCACCGACAGGCCCAGCGAACGGGCGGCATCCTGCGCCACCTGCGTTACCGGGGCGTTGGCGTAGATCAGCTGCCCCTGACGCCAGCTGGCGACGGCGGCGGGCGC
Organism: Sphingobium sp.; assembly: GCF_048594625.1. Taxonomy (GTDB): domain Bacteria; phylum Pseudomonadota; class Alphaproteobacteria; order Sphingomonadales; family Sphingomonadaceae; genus Sphingobium. The sequence goes on along the minus strand of NZ_JBMDWL010000025.1, from coordinate 22,245 downwards.
GACGTCCATGACGCGCAGACCCTGCGCATCGTCGGCCAGCCCGCGCCCGGCGGGCAGGGCGATGGCTTCGGCGCTGGGGTTGTAGATGACCTTGCCTTCGGCCACGCCGATGCGGGTGGCGTCCGACGTATGGACGATGTTGAAGACGGTGCCGGCATCTTCGAACACGTCGTCGCCCACGGTCACGCGGAACGGGTTGGCGGCGTCATGGCGCACGGTGAAGGCGGCTTCGCCCGCGTCCAGCGCGGCAAAACGGGCATCCTCGCGGTCGAAGCGCATTGTCGTGCCGCCGTTCATTTCGACGGTCGTGCCATCGTCCAGCGCGATGACGCGCACTTCGCCCGGCTTCGTCGTGACGCTGTAGATGTCGCTGCGGTTCAGAACGGCGATGGAGACGGTGGCGACCAGCGCGGCGGCCACCGCGCCGCCCGCGATCCAGCGCATGGGCCGACGCGACGGCACGCCCGGATCGTTCGCGGCGACAGGCATGGCGACGGGTTCGGGCGGCGTGATGCCGTCCAGTTCGCTGTCCGCCAGCATCATCGCGTCATAGGCGGATGCATGCGCAGGGTCGGCCTCCAGCCACAGCGTGAAGGCGTCCCAGTCCGCAAATTCCGGATCGCGCGTGCGGATGACCCAGCCCAGCGCCTCCTCTTGTATCATGGCCTTCGCCCCGTTCCTTTTTTGCCCCTTGATGAAGCAGACGTCGCCGACACGGTCATTCCGTATCCATTTTTTTCTTGAGCGCGATCATGGCGCGATAGGCCTTTTGCAGGTCTTTTTCGACCGTGGTCAGGCTGATCCCCAATTCCTCCGCAATCACGCGCTGGCCCACCCCTTCGATCCGGAAGCGGCGGAAGACGAGTTCGACCCGCGGCCCCAGATCGCGCAGCACGGCGCGTGCCTGATCCAGTGCTTCGTTCAGGATCATGCGGTCGTCCACGGCGACATCCTCGGTGGGATCGGCCATCACGCCGCCGGCCCCTTCCGCCCAGTCCTGTTCCCGCCGTTCGCGCCGGGTGGCGGACCGGTATCGGTCCAGCATCAGGTTATTCGCCATGCGATAAAGATAGGGCAGCGGATCGGACACCGGGCCAAGATCCTTGGCCTCCAGCTTCATCCACATGTCCTGAAGCAGATCTTCGGCATCGTCGCCCGCGCCGCGCGCGCGCAAAAAGCGCAGCAGCGGGGCGCGATGGGCCATGAAGATTGCGGAGAGGCCGGTGGCCATGCCTGTACTAGCGTCCAGTCGATAGGGTCTGGCGCGTTGCCATAGAGGGCCGGGTGGGGTCTTGGCAACGGCCAAGCTGTTTACCTGTCCTTCGGGCTGGGGTAGCGGGGAAGCAATTTTCAGGAAGGCGCGGCATGACGGACGGGATCGACAAAATGGCGTGTCAGGCGGCGGGGATGGACCCGGACCGGCTGGGCGCGCTGGTCGATGCCCTTGACGCCGCCTATATCGCCACGGGCAAGCTGCCGCATATGCAGTTGCTGGTGTCGCGGGACGAACGGCCCGTGCTGTCCGTCGTGCGCGGCCATGCGCGGGCCGGTGGCGATCTGTTGCGCGACGATGCGCTCTATCGCATCGCGTCGATGACAAAGCCGATGACGTCGGTCGCCTTCATGATGCTGGTGGAGGCGGGCAGGGTCGCGCTGGATACGCCGGTGACCGATGTGATCCCCGAATTTGCCGCCCTGCGCGTGGGGGCGGCCGGTACGCCGATCGCCGGGCGGCCGATGCTGATGATCGACCTGTTGCGCCATACGTCGGGGCTGACATATGGCCTGCAACGGCAGACGCCCATCGACGCGCGCTATCGCGACATGGGGCTGGACGAATTTCAGCAGAAGCGGACGTCCGACGCATTCATCGCCGATCTGGCGACGCTGCCGCTGGAATTTTCACCGGGCGAGCGGTGGAATTATTCCGTGTCCACCGATGTGCTGGGCGTGGTGGTGGAACGGCTGAGCGGGATGGCGCTGGGCGATTATTTCCGCACCCGCATCTTCGACCCGCTGGGCATGGTCGACAGCTGTTTCGCCCTGCCGGACGAAAAGGCCCACCGGATGACCGACGCATGGCGGCTGGACCCGGCCCAAGGACTGGTCGTTGCGGACATCGGTGCGCGCAGCGGCTGGCGGCGGACCGGCCGTTTCCAGTCGGGCGGCGGCGGACTGGTGTCGTGCGTGGCGGATTATCATCGCTTTGCGCGCATGCTGTTGCGCGGCGGGGAACTGGACGGCGTACGATTGCTGTCGGCGCAGACGGTGGAACAGATGCGCAGCAACCAGTTGCCGGGCGGTGGCGACCTGTCCAGCCTGTCGAGCGCCATGTTCAGCGAAGCGGATTACAAGGACATCGGTTTCGGGCTGGGCTTTGCCATGGGCCTCAAAAGCGGGGAATATTATTGGGGCGGCGTGTTTTCGACCTATTTCTGGATCGACCCGGTCCAGCGGCTGATCGGCATTTTCATGACCCAGCACATGCCGTCCAGCACCTACCCGGTGCGGGCGCAGTTGCGCAACGGCGTGGATCAGGCCGTCATACAGCGGAACCGGTAAAAGGTTCCGTTCGAAAACGGCTGAAATCAGCCAATATTTCTTGTTGCGCCGCAAAAATGGCGATGGCGTGGCGCTGGGGCCTGTGTCATCATCGCGGGCGACTCAGCAGGGGATGAAAAGCGCCTATGACGATCAAGGGCCAGACCAGCCTTCCCAAGCCGGCCCCGCGTCAGGTGGACCCGCAGATACTGGCCCATGAAATCGTCGAGCGGCTGACCTACCGCATCGGCAAGAATGCGGCGGCGGCCAAGCCCCATGACTGGCTGCATGCCGTCATCCTGGCGATCCGCGACCGGGTGATCGACGCATGGATCGTGTCGACCCAGAAAACCTATGAGGAAGAAGGGCGCCGGGTCTATTATCTCAGCCTGGAATTTCTGATCGGGCGGCTGATGCGCGACGCCGCGTCCAACATGGAAATGCTGGACGATATGCAGGCGGCGCTGGCGTCGCTGGGCGTCGACATCGACATCATTGCCGCGCTGGAGCCGGACGCGGCGCTGGGCAATGGCGGCCTTGGGCGGCTGGCGGCCTGCTTCATGGAAAGCATGGCGACGGTGGACGTGCCCGCCTATGGCTATGGCATCCGTTATGTGAACGGCATGTTCCGGCAGGAAATCAGCGACGGGTGGCAGGTGGAACTGCCCGAAAACTGGCTGGCGCACGGCAACCCGTGGGAGTTCGAACGGCGGGAGGCCAGTTACGAAATCGGCTTTGGCGGCCGTGTCGACCCGGCGGAGGGCGAGGATGCCGGGCCGCACCAGATGCACTGGAAACCGGGCGAGCGGGTGATCGCCACCCCCTATGACACGCCGATCGCAGGCTGGCGAGGCAAGCGGGTCAACACGCTGCGCCTGTGGGAAGCGCAACCGATCGACCCAATCCTGCTCGACAAATTCAATGCGGGCGATCACCTCGGCGCGCTGTCCGAAAGCAACCGGGCAGAGGCGCTGACGCGGGTGCTCTATCCCGCCGACAGCTCGCCCGCCGGCCAGGAATTGCGGTTGCGGCAGGAATATTTCTTCTCCTCCGCTTCGTTGCAGGACATCGTGCGGCGGCATATCCAATATTTCACCGACGTGCGGACGTTGCCGGACAAGGCGGCGATCCAGTTGAACGACACGCATCCGGCGGTCGCGGTGGCCGAATTGATGCGCATCCTGCTGGACGACCATGGCGTCGATTTCGGCGAAGCGTGGGACATCACCCGCCGCACGTTCAGCTATACCAACCACACGCTGCTGCCCGAAGCGCTGGAAAGCTGGCCGGTGCCTCTGTTCGAACGGCTGCTGCCCCGGCATATGCAGATCGTCTATGCGGTCAACAGCAAGCTGCTGGGCGAGGCACGCAGGAGCGGACAGTTTGACGATGGCGCGATCGGCGCGATTTCGCTGATCGACGAAGGCGGCGAGCGGCGGGTGCGGATGGGCAATCTCGCCTTTGCCGGGTCGCACAGCGTCAATGGCGTGTCGGCGCTGCATACCGACCTGATGAAGGTGACTGTCTTTGCCGACCTGCACAAACTCTATCCCACGCGGATCAACAACAAGACCAACGGCGTCACCTTCCGCCGCTGGCTGATGCAGTGCAATCCGGGGCTGACCGGCCTGATCCGCGAAGCGATCGGCGACCGGTTCATGGACGATGCCGAAGCGCTGCGCGATCTGGACAGTTTTGCCGACGACAGTGCGTTTCAGGAAAAATTCCTGGCCGTCAAACGCGCCAACAAGGTCGAACTGGCGCAATTGCTGCGCAGCCGGGTGAATGCGCGGATCGATCCCGACGCGCTGTTCGACATCCAGATCAAGCGCATCCACGAATATAAGCGGCAGTTGCTGAACATCGTGGAGGCGGTATCGCTCTATGACCAGATCCGATCGCACCCGGAAAAGGACTGGCAGCCGCGCGTCAAGCTGTTCGGGGGGAAGGCCGCGCCCAGCTATCACAACGCCAAGCTGATCATAAAGCTGGCGGGGGATGTCGCCCGCGCGGTCAATCACGATCCGGCGGTGCAGGGCCTGCTGAAACTGCAATTCGTGCCCAATTACAATGTCTCCATGGCGGAGGTGATGATCCCCGCCGCCGACCTTTCCGAACAGATTTCGACGGCGGGGATGGAAGCGTCCGGCACCGGCAACATGAAGTTCGCGGTCAACGGCGCGCTGACCATCGGCACGCTGGACGGCGCGAATGTCGAAATGCGCGATCATGTGGGCGAGGATAATATCGTCATCTTCGGCCTGACCGCGCAGGAGGTGAACGACCGTCGCGCCAATGGCTACACCCCCCGCGACGTGATCGGCCAGAGCCGCGAGCTGGGGCAGGCGCTGGACGCGATCGCCAGCGGCGTGTTTTCCCCGGACGATCCGGATCGGTACAAGGGGCTGGTGCAGGGTATTTACGATCATGACTGGTTCATGGTCGCGGCCGATTTCGACAGCTATTCCGCGGCCCAGCGCCGCGTCGATGCGATGTGGGCGGATCAGGCCATCTGGGCGAAAAAGGCGATCCATAATGTCGCGCGCATGGGGTGGTTCTCATCCGACCGCACGATCCGCGAATATTCGACCGACATATGGAAGATCATGGCTTAACCGGAGGTGACGCATAATGTGGCTTTGACATCAGATCAGATCGAACGGCTGGTCAGCGGGCTGGACGACGATCCCTTTGCCACGCTGGGCGTACATCCGGCGAACAAGGGCTTTTCGGCCTGTGTCCTGCTGCCTGAAGCGGTGACGGTGGAGGCGCAGATGCTGGACGGCAAGCCCGTCGGCGCGCTGCCGCAGATACATGCCGACGGCCTGTTCCATGGCAAGGTGACCGTCCGCAAGCGTCAGCCGCTGCGCTATGTCGCGACCTATGGCGACGGCAGCAGCTATGCCCTGATCGATCCCTATGGCTTTGGGCCGGTGCTGGGGCCGATGGACGATCATTATCTGTCCGAAGGGTCGCATGCCCGGCTGTTCGACAAGCTGGGCGCGCACGTCATCACCCATGAAGGCGTGACCGGCACCCATTTCGCGGTCTGGGCGCCCAACGCCCGGCGCGTGTCGGTGGTCGGTGATTTCAACCGATGGGACGGGCGGCGCGGCATGATGCGCCATCGCGCCGATGCGGGCGTATGGGAATTGTTCGTGCCGGACGTGGAGCCGGGCAGCCCCTATAAATATGAAATCGTCGGGGCCGATGGCGCGCTATTGCCGCTCAAGGCCGACCCCTATGCCTTTCAGAGCGAATTGCGGCCGTCCACGGCCTCCATCGTCGCCGCGCCGCAGGACCATGGATGGGGCGACGATCGCCATCGCGCCTTCTGGCGGGGCAGCGATGCGCGACGCCAGCCCATATCGATCTACGAAGTCCATGCCGGGTCGTGGCAACGGGGTGAGGATGGCGATTTCCTGTCATGGGACGACTTGGCCCATCGCCTGATCCCCTATGTCGTGGGCATGGGCTTTACCCATATTGAATTTCTGCCGGTCAGCGAATATCCCTATGATCCCAGCTGGGGCTATCAGACGCTGGGGCTGTACGCGCCGACCGCGCGGTTCGGCGATCCGGCGGGGTTCGCCCGTTTCATCGATGGCGCGCATCGGGCGGGGATCGGAGTCATCCTCGATTGGGTGCCGGCGCATTTCCCGACCGACGAACATGGCCTGGCGCAGTTCGACGGCACCGCGCTTTACGAACATGCCGACCCGCGCAAGGGCTTCCACCCCGACTGGAACACCGCGATCTATAATTTCGGTCGGCGGGAGGTTGCGCAGTTTCTGCTGAACAATGCGCTGTTCTGGGCGGAGCGCTACCATATCGACGGACTGCGCGTGGATGCGGTCGCGTCGATGCTCTATCTCGATTATTCGCGCAGGGACGGGGAATGGATTCCCAACGACCATGGCGGGCGCGAAAATGTGGAGGCTGTCGCCTTCCTCCAGCAGATGAACCGGGCGCTGTACGGCGCGCATCCCGGCGTCATGACCATTGCGGAGGAATCGACCAGCTGGCCGGGCGTGTCCAAGCCGGTGGATGCGGGCGGCCTTGGCTTCGGCTTCAAATGGAATATGGGCTACATGCACGACACGCTGCGCTATCTGGAGCGCGATCCGGTGCAACGGGCGCATCATCATCAGGACATCACCTTCGGCCTGCTCTATGCCTTTAGCGAGAATTTCGTGCTGGCGCTGAGCCATGACGAAGTGGTGCATGGCAAGGCGTCGCTGCTGCACAAGATGTCGGGTGACGACTGGCAGAAATTCGCGACCCTGCGGGCCTATTATGCCTTCATGTGGGGCTATCCGGGCAAGAAGCTGCTGTTCATGGGGCAGGAATTTGCCCAGCGCGACGAATGGAGCGAAGCGCGTGCGCTCGACTGGCATCTGCTGGATCATGGCCCGCATCAGGGGGTGCAGCGGCTGATCGGCGACCTCAACCAACTCTACCGGTCCCGCGCGGCGCTCCATGCGCGCGATTGCGAAGCGGACGGGTTCGAATGGGTATTGGTGGACGGGGCGGCCGACAGCGTCTTTGCCTGGCAACGCCGTGCGCCGGGGGTGCGGCCCATCGTCGTCATCAGCCATTTCACGCCGATCCTGCGCCATGGCTATCGCATGCGGTTGCCGTCGGGCGGCCTGTGGCGCGAGATTTTGAACAGCGACGCGCAGGATTATGGCGGCAGCGGCGCGGGCAATATGGGTCAGGTGACGGCGGATGAGGAAGGATGGGCCAACATCACCATCCCGCCCTTTGCAACCCTGATGCTGGAACTGGATTATTGAACGGGAAGGGCGCGCGCGATGCAATGCGCGCGACAAGAGGAGAGGCGCATTAATGCAGAGCAAATATCAGCCGATTGCACGCGATGCCATGGCCTATGTGCTGGCGGGTGGGCGCGGCAGCAGGCTGGCGGAACTGACCGACAGGCGCGCCAAGCCCGCCGTGCATTTCGGCGGCAAGGCGCGGATCATCGATTTCGCCCTGTCCAACGCGCTCAACAGCGGCATCCGCCGCATCGGCGTGGCGACGCAGTATAAGGCGCATTCGCTGATCCGCCATTTGCAACGCGGCTGGAACTTCCTGCGCCCCGAACGCAATGAAAGTTTCGACATTCTGCCCGCCAGCCAGCGCATTTCCGAAAGCCAGTGGTATGAAGGAACGGCCGATGCCGTATTCCAGAATATCGACATCATAGAAGCCTATGCCCCAGAATATATGGTCATTCTGGCGGGCGATCATGTCTATAAGATGGACTATGAACTGATGCTTCAACAGCATGTCGACAGTGGCGCGGACGTCACGGTCGGATGTCTGGAGGTGCCGCGGATGGAGGCGGTGGGCTTTGGCGTGATGCATGTCGATGAAGCGGACGTCATCACCGCCTTCATCGAAAAGCCCAAAGACCCGCCCGGCATCCCCGGCCAGCCCGACATGGCGCTGGCGTCGATGGGCATCTATGTGTTCCGCACCCGTTTCCTGATCGAACAGTTGCTGCGCGACGCGGACGACCCGCACAGCAAGCGCGATTTCGGCGGCGACATCATCCCCTATATCGTCAAACATGGCAAAGCGGTGGCGCATCGCTTTTCCAACAGCTGCGTCCGGGCGGAAAGCGAACTGGTCCCCTATTGGCGCGACGTCGGGACCATAGACGCCTATTGGCAGGCCAGCGTCGATTTGACCGACGTGGTGCCCAGCCTCGACCTTTACGACCGCAGCTGGCCGCTCTGGACCTATTCGGAAGTCACGCCGCCCGCCAAATTCGTGCATAATGAAGATGGCCGTCGCGGATCGGCGACATCCTCTCTGGTGGCGGGCGGGTGCATCGTGTCGGGATCGTCCCTGCATCGCAGCCTGCTGTTTTCCGGCGTGCGCACCCACAGTTTTTCGTCCGTGACCGAAAGCGTCATCATGCCCGATTGTGAGATTGGGCGCGGCGCGCGGCTGCATAAATGCGTGGTGGATTCGGGGATCATCATTCCGCCGGGCCTGATCATCGGCGAAAATCCGGACTATGATGCGCAGCGTTTCCGCCGCACGGACAGCGGCGTGTGTCTGGTGACGCAGGCGATGATTGATCGGCTGGCGGCCTGACCAGCGCCATGACCATCAACCTGCTGTCGGTCGCGTCCGAAATCTATCCGTTGATCAAGACCGGCGGCCTTGCCGATGTCGTCGGCGCGCTGCCCGGCGCGCTCGCGGGGCAGGGGGTGGCGGTGCGCACGCTGGTGCCCGGTTACCCCGCCGTCATCGCGCGATTGGGTAAGGCAAAGGTCGTGCGCCGGTACGACGCGCTGTTCGGCGCGCCTGCGACGATAGTGGCGGCCAGCATCGACGGCATGGACCTGCTGGTGCTGGATGCGCCGGATTTCTTCGCACGCGAAGGCGGTCCCTATGGCGATCATGGCGGCAATGACTGGCCCGACAACTGGAAACGCTTCGCGGCCCTGTCGCGCGCCGGGGCGGACATCGCCGAAGGACTGATGAAGGGGTGGCGGCCGGACATCGTCCATGTCCATGACTGGCAGGCGGCGATGACGGCGGCCTATATGCGCTTCGGTCCGGCCGCCCATGTGCCCCGCATCGTGACCATCCACAACCTCGCCTTTCAGGGGCGGTTCAGCGCCGACATCTTCCCGCAGCTTGGCCTGCCGCCCGAAGCATGGGGCGTGGACGGGGTCGAATATTATGGCGGCACCGGCTATCTGAAGGCCGGGCTGATTTCCGCCGACGCGATCACCACGGTCAGTCCCACCTACGCGCAGGAAATCCGGTCGCCCGTCCACGGCATGGGGCTTGACGGCCTGATCAACGGGCGGGTCGACAAATTGCACGGCATATTGAACGGCGTTGACGTCTGCATATGGAATCCCGCCGCCGACGATCTGATCCCCAAAAGCTATGGCGCGAAGTCGATCGCCGGGCGGGCTGCAAACCGCAAGGCGCTGGAAAAGGCATTTGGCCTCGACCACGACGGCGCGCCGCTGTGCATCATCGTCAGTCGCCTGACCTGGCAGAAGGGGATGGACCTGATGATCGACGCAGCCGAACATCTGGTGGCGCAGGGGGGCAAGCTGGCCGTGCTGGGATCGGGCGACCATGCGCTGGAGGGCGCATTGCTGGGCGCGGCGGACCGGCATCGCGGGCGGATCGGCGTGCGCATCGGTTATGACGAGCCGCTGTCCCACCTGATGCAGGCGGGCGGCGACGCCATATTGATCCCGTCGCGGTTCGAACCATGCGGCCTGACCCAGCTTTATGCGCTGCGCTATGGCTGCGTGCCGGTGGTGGCGCGGGTCGGCGGCCTGGCGGACACGGTGATCGACGCCAATGAAGCGGCAGTGAGCGCGAGGGCGGCAACTGGGATCGTCTTCGCGCCGTCCGATGCGCTGGCGCTGCATGGCGCGATCAATCGGCTGGTCGCCTTGCATGGCGACCGGAAGGCGTGGCAGGCCATGCAGCGCGCCGGAATGGCCGCCGATTTTTCCTGGACCAACAGCGCGGCGCGCTATGCCGACCTGTATCGCGCGCTGATGGCGGGAGCGGCGTGACGGTGGGCGCGACGGCCGGGCCGGTGATTGGCGCGGGCAGCACCCGCTTCACCGTCTGGTCGCCCGATGCCAGCCAGCTGTGGCTGTGCCTGTTCGACGCGGCGGATCGCGAAAGCCGCCTGCCGATGTTGCGCGATGCGGATGGCTATTGGCATGTCGAGGCGGCGGGCGTGGGCGCGGGTGCGCGCTATGGCCTGCGCGCCGATGGTCCCCATGATCCCGATGCCGGGCTGTGGTTCGACCCCGACAAGCTGCTGATCGATCCCTATGCGCAGGCGCTGGACCGGGAATTTCGCTACGATCCGGCACTGGCCGCGCCGCGTGGACAGGGGGGCGACACCGCCCCCCTGATGCCGAAGGGCGTGGTGATGGCAGCGCCCGAACAGGTGGAGGCGCAGCCGCCATGCTTCACGCCGGGCGGCCTGATCTACGAAGTGCAGGTGCGCGGCTTCACCATGTTGCATCCCGAAGTGCCCGAAGCGCAGCGGGGGACCATCGCCGCGATCGCCCATCCGGCGGTCATCGCGCATCTCAAAAGCCTGCATGTCGCCGCCATCGAAATCATGCCCATCAACGCATGGATCGATGAACGGCATCTGGGGCCGCTGGGCCTGACCAACGCTTGGGGCTATAACCCGGTCAGCTATTTCGCGATCGACCCGCGCCTTGCGCCCGGTGGCATGGCCGAATTACGGGAAGCGGTGGTGGCCCTGCATGAAGCGGGGATCGGCGTCATCCTCGACATGGTCTATAATCATGATGGGGAAAGCGACCGGCACGGGCCGACCCTGTCGCTGCGCGGGCTGGATGCGCGGGGCTATTTCCGGCACGATGCCGACGGCCGCCTGATCAACGATACCGGCACCGGCAATACCATCGCCTGCAACGCGCCGGTCATGCGCCGCCTGATCCTCGATTCGCTGCGTCATTTCGTCATGCAGGCGGGGGTGGACGGTTTTCGTTTCGACCTTGGCCCCGCATTGGGACGGATGGCGGACGGGTTCGATCCCGATGCCCCGTTGCTGGCGGACATGCGGGCCGATCCGCTGCTGGCGGACCGCATCTTGATTGCCGAACCGTGGGACATCGGGCCGGGTGGCTATCAACTGGGCCGCTTTGGCGCGCCATGGCTGGAATGGAACGACCGGTATCGCGACGATATGCGACGCTTCTGGCGTGGGGACGGGGGCACGCTGGGCGCTTTTGCCACGCGGCTGGCGGGATCATCCGATATTTTCGGTGGCGAGCGGACGCGCAGCGTCAATTTCCTGGCCGCGCATGACGGTTTCACGCTGGCGGACCTGACCGCTTACGAACAGCGCCACAACCACGCCAATGGCGAGGATAATCGCGACGGCCATGGCGAAAATTTCAGCTGGAACAATGGTGTAGAGGGCGCGAGCGACGATCCGGCGGTGCGCGATGCCCGCCGCCGCGATATAAAGGCGCTGCTATCGACCCTGTTCGCATCGCGCGGCACCATCATGCTGACCGCAGGCGATGAATTCGGGCGCAGCCAGCTGGGCAACAATAATGCCTATGCGCAGGATAATGCGATCGGCTGGATCGACTGGGCTGGGCGTGACCGGGATGTAGAGGCGCATGCCTTCGCCCTGGCTACATGGCGCGCCGGGACGCCCGACCTGCGCGCCATCGACATGCTGAACGACGGGGATGTCGAATGGCTGGATGAGGGTGGCCAGCAGATGACGGTCGCGCAATGGGAAGACCCGGATCGCCGATGGCTGGCGATGCGCTATCGTGCGAGCGGGCTGGCGATCTGCGTCAACGGAACGACGCAGGCCTGCCTGTTCCACCTGCCCGAAGAAGCGGTGGAAGTACCTGCGCGGGCCGTAGAGATCAGGGCATCATCTGCTGACCCGGAAAATGCGGGAGGCAAAAAAAGGAGAGGATGATCCGATTCAGTATGAACGGATCATGTTCTCATCCCCATCGGATCATGTTTCAGGCGACCGGCACGCTGAACAGATCGGGTCGCCGCAGCCGCAGCGCCATCAGAGTGATGGCCAGCTTGCCGTCGCCGATCCGCTTTTGCGCTAACCGCGTCCACAGATCGTCCAGCGTCATTTCATGGACGGTGATATTTTCCTGTTCCTCGTCCAGTCCGCCACCCGCCGCGATCCGATCCTGCGCGCGATATTCTGCCAGGAAATAGTCGATTCGTTCGGTGACGACGGTGGGAATGCTCCAGATCTGGCCCAGATGGGTCAGATCGCCCAACCGCACGCCCGCTTCCTCCATCGCTTCGCGCCGGGCGCAATCGGCCGGTTCATCCTCCAATATCCCCGCAATGGGTTCCAGCAGGTCGGGCAGGCCCGCCAGCATCACCGGTGTGCGGGGCATGGAGACGACCAGCGCGACCCGGCGGTCGGGATCATAGGGCAGCACCACCACGGCGCGGTTCATTTCCACGACATGGCGATCATAATGGGTGCCGTCGATGCCGCGCATCGCCACCATGATCAGATTGAGCCAGCCCTGATAGATGGGGCGCGTCGAAAGGATGCTGGTCATTGGCAGTTCTCCGCTTCACCAACGCCCTTAAAGGTCGGGCGCCGCTGTGCCAATGACGGGAAATGGTGAGTCCAACTGGGTTCGAACCAGTGACCTACTGATTAAAAGTCAGTTGCTCTACCGACTGAGCTATGGACCCCCGAAGCGGTGCAGGTCGCCCTAAAGGCGGTGGGCGCGATGGTCAAGCGCGCTGTGCCGCTTTTTGCAGTCTGGCATGAAGATGGCGGATGGAAAGCCCCGTCACCGGATCGCGCCAGTCAGGGGCGATGGCCAGCAAGGGCGTCAGGACGAAGCCTCGATCGCGGCAGGCGGCGTGGGGAATCATGAGGGTGCGGCTGTGTCGGAACGCCGGGGGCCACATGCCGCCGGACCACAGGATGATGTCGATGTCCATGCTGCGCGCGCCCCAGCGGCGATGACGGCGACGGCCGAGATGATTCTCGATCTTCTGCAATGCGGCGAGCATGGCGGGCGGGGGCAGGGCGGTTTCGACCAGCAATGCGCCATTGGCAAAGCGCCGCGCCGACGGGCCAAGCGGCGGGGTCGACAGGATCGGCGCAATGCCCCGCACCGTGCCGATGGCGCCGATCCGCATGGCGGCCTCGGTCAGCAGCCGTGCGGGGGTGCGGCGCGCCGACAATGGCCGGTTGGACCCCAGCGCCAGCGCATAGATATGGGGCGCATCGCCCGCCATGGGGCGTTCAGCGAACCTTGTCCCGGACATGCGCCTTCATCTGCGCATAGGCGGCGTCCCGCGCGTCTCCGCCAAGGGACAGCAGATAACGGCAGGCATCCTTATAGGTCAGGAACGGCCGTTCATCCACGATCACCGGCACGGTGCGGGCGTTATAGAGGCGCTTCAGCAACCGTTTTTGGGGACGGCTGAGATTGATAAAGGCTTCGGTCGTTTCCGCAGCTGCCTCTCCGCTCGTTTCAACGGTCAGTTCAGCAGCCGTCTCCGCGGTCGTTTCAGCGGGCAGTTCTGCGGGCGTTTCTGCCGGAATTGCGATGTCGTCGTTCATGTCGCGATCAGATGTCCTGCGCGATCCGGCCGTAAAGGTCCGGGCGACGGTCGCGGAAAAATCCCATGCCTGCGCGATGGATCTTGGCCTTTGCCAGATCCAGCGTCGCGACGATCGCGCCATGATCCTTCGCGTCGGCTTCGGCCGCGAAATCGCCCCATTCGTCGCTGATGAAGCTGTGGCCGTAGAATTTCTGGCCCTCTTCATCGCCGATGCGGTTGGACGCGATGACCGGCATGCAGTTGCTGACGGCATGGCCAATCATGGCGCGGCGCCACATGCGGCTGGTGTCGAGTTCCGCGTCATACGGTTCCGATCCGATGGCGGTCGGGTAGAACAGCATTTCCGCGTCCATCAACGCCATGCATCGCGCCGTTTCGGGATACCATTGGTCCCAGCAGATGCCGACGCCGATGGTGCCATATTTTGTCGGCCACACCTTGAACCCTGTATTGCCGGGGCGGAAATAATATTTTTCCTCATAGCCGGGACCATCGGGAATATGGCTCTTGCGATAGACGCCCATGATGTCGCCCGCGTCATCGATCATGGCCAGAGAATTGTAATAATGATGGCCGTCCCGCTCGAAATAGCTGGTCGGGATATAGACGCCCAGTTCCTTCGCCAGCTTGCGCATCTCCTGCACGGCGGGGTGACTGTCGGTCGGGTGGGCGCGGTCGAACAGCGCCTCATCCTCCACGCGGCAGAAATAGGGGCCTTCGAACAGTTCGGGCGGAAGGATGATCTTTGCCCCGCGCGCGGCGGCCTGACGCACATGGTCGGCGACCAGCGCGATATTGTCGGCCATGTCGTCCGAAAAGGCGAGTTGCAGGGCGGCAACGGTGACGCGGGTCATTCTTCACTCCATGGCGGGGAACAGCGCGCCATATAGGGGGTGTCGTCGCGACATGCTACCCGTCCAGATCAGGATCGGGGCATGATCCGATTATCCGCGATCGGATCATGTTCCGACCGTCTTCCATCTATCGCATTTCGCGGGTCATCATCGGTGCAGGATGACTTCAATGATAAACCCTAGATCAGCGATCCTGCATGGCGCAGCACCAGATCGCACGCCTTTGTCTTCACCTTTTCCTTCAGCCCCGCGATGGGCAGCGCGCCGCCGTCGCCCTGAATGGTGCCGGTCTGGCCCAGTTTAAAGCCGTTCGATTCCGTGACGCCCGGCTTGCCCGTCAGCTTGCTCAGGATGGAACTGGCGCTGGTCGCATTGACCAGCTTGTTCTTCACGCAATAGCTGAGCACGCCCGCCGCATTGCCCGCGCCCACCGACGCGATATTGGGCATCGCCCCGCCCAGCAGTCCGCCCAGATTGCCAAGCTGCGCGGGGGATGCGCCTGCCACGGCCAGCATCGCGATGGTCAGGGCGGCGCGAACGGACGTGCGAATCACGAACAGTCTCCCCATCCGGCGACTCCCGCCGGGACGGGGCAAAGCCTGATCCCATCCACGCCCGTTCGCAACCACCTTTATCAGGCGATCGACGGCATCTGCTGGCTGCAACAATGGAAGCTGCCGCCGCCCGACAGGATGGCGTCGCTGCGCAGTCCGACGATGTCGCGACCGGGGAAGAAGGGGCGAAATGCGTCGAGCGCCGCCTGATCATTGGGCTGGCCATAGATCGGCACGATGACGGCGGCGTTGCCGACGTAGAAATTCATGTAGCTGGCCGGGATGGCTTCACCGTCCACCAGCACCAGACCGGGGGAGGGGATGTCCACCACTTCGACCCCATGCGCCTTCGCACGGGCGCGGGCGTCGGCGTAGATGACCGCGTTGGGATCGTCATCGGTCGTCGCGATCGGCAAGGCCAGGTGCCCCGGCGCGACGAAGCGGGCAAGGTTGTCGACATGGCCGTCGGTATGATCGTTCAGCAACCCGTCGCCCAGCCACAGCATGTCCGAGAGGCCCAGCGCGCCCGCCAGCAGCGTTTCGATCTTGCCGCGATCCAGATCGGGATTGCGGTTGGGGTTCAGCAGACATTGTTCCGTCGTCACGAACAGGCCGGTGCCGTCGGTGTCGATCGCGCCGCCTTCGAACACCCAGTTCTGGGTGGAGGTAGGCAGGCCTGTGGTCGCGGCCAGGCGGGCGCCAATATCTTCGTCGCCCGGCATCTGATATTTGCCGCCCCAGCCATTGAAGCCGAAATCGACCAACGCTTTTGCGCCCGCGCCATTCAGCACGGCGATGGGCGCGGTGTCGCGCAGCCATACGTCGCCCAGCCTGTGGACGATGACCGACACGCCGGGCGTCACAAGGGCGCGGGCGGCCTGTGCATCGGCTTCGTTCGCGACGACCAGCCGCACCTCTTCACCCCTGCCATCGGCGTCGAGGGCGCTGGCGAAGGCGGCGATCTGAACCCGTGCGTCTTCGAACGCGCCGAGCCATTCGGCGGGGTTGGTCGGAAAGCCGATCCAGGTCCAGTCGTGCGGCGCCCATTCGGCAGGCATGCGAAAAGTCATGACTTTTTGTGTCCTTGTTCAGTCGGGGACTGATCCGTGATAGCGGGATGTCGCGCGCTCCATAGCGCGCCCGACCGGGTCTGGACAGAGGGCGAAAAGCCATGCGGAAAAGAGTTTCGATGATCGCGGCGTCGCTGCTGCTGGCACTGGCAGGGCGCGCCCACGCCGCCGACCTGCCCGACTGGATGACCGGCGAATGGCTGCAACAGCGCGACGACCGCTGGAGCGAGGAGGTGTGGAGCCTGCCGCGCGGTGGCACGATGATCGGCATGGGGCGGGTCGGACGCGGGGAAAGCCTGCGCAGCTGGGAAGTGATGCGCATCGTGCGCGCGGCAGACGGCACGCTGACGTTACACGCGGCGCCGGAAGGCGGCAAGTCGGTCGCCTTCCCCGCGGTGGAGCAGGGGGTGCGCGACATCATCTTCGCCAACCCGGACCATGATTATCCGCAGCGCATACACTATTGGCGCGAGGGCCGATTGTTGATGGCGGAAACCGCGAAGATGGATGGCAGCGAAGCGCAAAGCTGGACTTATACGCCCGCCGGTCAGTGATCCGTCAGGGGCGTTTGGGCTGGGCGCGCTGCGCCTGCGTCAGGCTCTGAAGCACGCGGCCGCGCATGTCGAGTTCTCGCCGTTCCGAATGGGACAGGCCGTCGCGCGCATAGCGGTGCGCCAGAGCATCATTGGCATCGGCTTCACGGCGAAGCCCACGCGCTTGGCTCTTGGTCAGCGTGTGGCTCCTGCGCCCTTCGCGAATGGCTTCGCGCGATTTCTGCAATTCATGATCGCCGCCATCGGACGGCCTGATCCGTATATCGACGGGGCCGGACGGCGTTTTGGGCTGAGCCGATGGAGCGATCTGCGCCGACAGCGCAGCAGGAAAGGCCAGTAACTTCAGGGCAAACAAGATGCGCATGCGGAACGCCCTTGGTCGGGTTGGGGGCAGGTTCGGCGGAACGGCGTGAACCGTCGCTGAACCTGCCCCGTCTGATGCCTTATTGGCCCGCCCGGTCCTTGTCGCGGATGGCGCGGAATTCATCCCCATCCATCCAGTTGGGCCAGTCGGTCGTGGACGCCAGATCGCGGCCCACGGTGTAATAGATTTTCAGGTCCGCCAGCACGCCGGTCCAGTCCCAGTTGGGATCATATTCGTCCTTGGGGCCATGGTAGCGGTTCTTGGTATAATCCTCGGCGGCGGCCATGCCCGCGTTGGTTCCGCCCTTCACCAGATCCTCGCCGCCTTCGAAATAGAGCATGGGCAGGCCATGTTTGGCGAAGCTGAAATGGTCTGAACGGTAATAATAGCCCTTTTCCGGGGTCGGCTCGGTCGTCGCGACGCGCCCTTGCGCCTTCAATGCGCGGTCGAGATAGGCGTCCAGCTGCGACTTGCCCTTGCCGATGACGACGACATTCTTCGCCTCGCCCGCGACGCTCAGCGCATCCATGTTCACGCCGCCCACCGTCTTGACGAAGGGATAGATGGGGTTGTTGCCATAATAGGCCGATCCCAGCAGGCCCGATTCCTCTGCCGTCACCGCCAGAAACACCTGACTGCGGTCGGTCGGGCCAGCCTTCACATTGGCTTCGGCCAGCGCGACCAGCGCGGCGGTGCCGGTGGCATTGTCCACCGCGCCGTTACAGATGTCGTCGCCGTCGGGTGCTGCCTGACAATGGCCCAGATGATCCCAGTGGGCGCTGTAGAGGACATATTCGTCCGGCCGCGTCTTGCCGGGCAGCAGGGCCACGACATTCTTCGAACTATGTTTGCGCAGGGTGTTGTCGAAGGAAACATTGGCCTTCACATTGCCCAGCGGCACGGCCTTGAAGCCCTTCTTCTTGGCGGCGGCCATCTGCGCCGTCAGGTCCATCCCCGCGCTGGCGAACAGGGCGGCCGCCTTGTCCTTCTGCATCCACCCGATGGCGGCGCTCTGGTCGGCATTGCCGTTGGCGCTGTCGGCCACATGCTGCGCGCCGGTCCAGCTCGACTGCACGACGTTCCAGCCATAGGCTGCGGGCACCGTGTCATGCACGATGATCGCGGCGGCCGCGCCCTGGCGCGCCGCCTCCTCGAACTTGTATGTCCAGCGGCCATAATAGGTCATGGCCCGGCCATTGAAGGGACCGCTCAGCCCTTCCGTCTCATAATCGGGATCGTTGACCAGGATGACGACCGTCTTCCCCTTTACATCGACCCCGGCATAATCGTTCCAGCCCTTTTCGGGCGCGTTGATGCCATAGCCGACGAAGACGACCGGGCTGTCCTTCACATCGATATGCTTCTGCGTCGTGCGATAGGTGCCGACCACCATTTCCGGGCCATAGGCGGCGGTCACGCTGCCCTTGCCGCCGGTGAAGCTGAGCGGCGACACATTCTTCGCGGTGATTTCCACCAACGGCACGTCCTGAAACCAGCTGCCCTTGTTGCCCGGCTTCAGGCCCAGCTTCTCGAACTCCTTCGCCAGCAGGGCGAGCGTCTTTTCCTCGCCAGCGCTGCCCGGTGCGCGGCCTTCATAGGCGTCGGACGAAAGTTCCTCGACCAGCCGCTTCATCGTATCGATCGACGGCGCGCCCGTGGCCGAAGCGGCGGGCTTGTCGGTGCCTTCGGTCGAACAGGCGGCCAATGAAAGGAGAACGGCAATCGCCGCGATGGAAGAGCGCATGGGACAACCCCTTCTGTTTTACGAATGTGCGGGTGATGCCATTGCAGGTCGCTCAGGGCAAGCGATCGGGATTGCCATCGTTCAAGAGAATGCCTAGCCCATCACCATAGTCGATTTGCCAGGGGGCATGAATGAAGTGGCTGAATAGGGGCGGTTTTTCTTCGGCTTTGATGATGACGACGGCGTTGTCGGCGCAAACGCCGCCCGATCCGATAATATTGGCAAAAGCATTCGGGGCGCGGGAGGGAATACAGCATGCCAGCCTTTCTCCGGACGGCAATCAGGTGGCCTTCATCACGCCACAGGCTGGTCGAGCGTCGGCCGTTTCCATCGTCGATCTGCAAAATTCAGGTGCCATCAACCCGGTACAGATACTTCAGGCGGCCGGTACGCCTGAGCGACTGTCATTCTGTAAATGGGCCAGTAACAGCCGCCTGCTTTGTAATGCCTATATCATGCAACAAATGTCGTTCGGGCTGGCACGGGTAAATCGCATCGTGGCCCTCGACAAAAATGGCGGCAATCTGAAAATCCTGCAAAATAAGCAGATGAACGGCCTGTCATTGGGTGTCAGCCTGTTTGGCGGCGACGTCATAGACTGGTCGCCCGGCGAAGACGGTCATGTTCTGATGATACGACAATATGTGCCGGAACAGACGACCGGCACGCGCGTGGCGCAGACGCTGGATGGATTTGGCGTGGACGATGTCGACAGCGTTACGTTGCGCACGAAAACCGTGGAGCGGCCACGGCAGGATGCGCGTGAATTCATCAGCGACGGTCATGGCAGGGTGCGGGTCATGGGTGTGCGGCCCACGACGGCGACCGGCTATGAAGCAGACAGGATCAATTACTTCTATCGTCCCACGGATGGTGGGCCTTGGAAGCCGCTCAGCGTCCTTGGGGCGGATGTGAACGGGTTCGACCCCTATCATGTCGATCGGGCGCGCGATCTGGCCTACGGCCTGAAAAGCAAGGATGGTCGTATGGCAGCCTACAGCAAAGCGTTGGATGATGACGGCGCGGAAACATTGCTGTTCGCGCATCCGCAGGTCGATGTGGATGGCTTTGTCACGATCGGCCGCAATCGGCGCGCGGTGGGGGTCAGCTATGTGACCGACAGGCGCGAAGTGTTCTATTTCGACCCGACCGTCGCCAAACTGGCATCTGCCCTGTCGCGCGCCTTGCCCGATCAACCGCTCGTCCAGGTGATCGATGCCAGTGACGATGAACAGAAACTGCTGCTGTGGGCTGGCAGCGATGTCGATCCGGGGCGCTATTACTTGCTGGATCGTACGACCAACCATATGGAATCGCTGGTGGCGACGCGCCCGCAACTGGATGGGGTCAAGCTGTCGCCGGTGAAAGCTGTCAGCTATCCGGCGGCGGACGGCACGATGATTCCGGGCTATCTGACATTGCCACCGGGGGGAGCCGTGAAAGGCTTGCCTGCGATAGTCATGCCCCATGGTGGGCCGGGGGCACGCGACGAGTGGGG
The DNA here is from genome assembly GCF_048594625.1 of Sphingobium sp. Classification (GTDB taxonomy): domain Bacteria; phylum Pseudomonadota; class Alphaproteobacteria; order Sphingomonadales; family Sphingomonadaceae; genus Sphingobium. The sequence continues at coordinate 1,942 of NZ_JBMDWL010000025.1, read as the reverse complement.
ATTTGATTGGCTGTCGCAATATTATGCCAGCCTCGGCTATGCCGTGCTTCAGCCAAATTTCCGCGGATCGACCGGCTATGGCGACGCATGGTTTGAAAAGAACGGGTATCAAAGATGGCGCACGGCCATCGGGGATGTGGATGACGGCGCGCGCTGGTTGGTGAAGGAAGGCATTGCGCAGCAGGGTAAGCTGGCGATCGTGGGATGGTCCTATGGCGGCTATGCGGCGTTGCAATCGGCGGTGACCGAACCGGGATTGTTCAAGGCGGTTGTGGCGATTGCTCCGGTGACCGATCTCGATCGCCTGAGGGAGGAGCATCGCGAATGGAGCGACTATGCGCGGGTCAGTGCTTTTATCGGCACGGGCGCGCATATCGAGGCAGGCTCGCCTGCGCGGCATGCCGACGCCATAAAGGTGCCGGTCATGATGTTTCATGGCACCTATGACCGCAATGTCGGCGTGGGCCAGTCGCGCATGATGCATGATCGATTGAAAAGTGCCGGTGGGGTGTCGGAACTGATCACCTATGACGGTCTGGATCATTATCTGGATGATAGTGACGCGCGCGTGGACATGCTGACGCGCAGCGCCGCCTTCATCGCAAAAGCCCTGCATCCATGATCGACTAAAAAGCCAAAGAAAAAGGGCGGCTCCTTGCGGGGCCGCCCTTTTTTGTAACTCTGTTCGGTGACCCGAATTAGCGCGAATAGAATTCGACGACCAGATTGGGTTCCATCTTCACCGGGTAGGGCACTTCGTCCAGCGTCGGCACGCGGACATAGGTGACCTTGGCGGCGCCATCGGGCGACACATAGTCGGGGATGTCGCGTTCCGGCAGGCTCTGCGCTTCCAGAACCAGCGCCATTTCCTGCGCCTTCTTGCCCAGGGTGATTTCGTCGCCCGGCTTCACCAGACGCGACGCGATGTTGCACTTCACGCCGTTCACATAGATGTGGCCGTGCGAAACGATCTGACGGGCCGAAAAGATGGTCGGCGCGAACTTGGCGCGATACACGACGGCGTCGAGACGGCGTTCCAGCAGACCGATCAGGTTCTGGCCGGTGTCGCCCTTCATGCGGCTGGCTTCGAAATAGTTCTTCTTGAACTGCTTTTCGGTGATGTCGCCGTAATAGCCCTTCAGCTTCTGCTTCGCGCGCAGCTGGATGCCGAAGTCCGACATCTTGCCCTTGCGGCGCTGACCGTGCTGGCCGGGGCCATATTCGCGCTTGTTGACGGGCGACTTGGGGCGACCCCAAATGTTTTCGCCCATGCGACGGTCGATTTTATACTTGGCGCTGGTGCGCTTCGTCATATGTAATTCCTTGTCAATTGCGTCTAACGTCATCCCCGGTATCGCCTGCTTTCCATATTTCAGGGGCAGGGCCACCGCTTCACCGGGATGCAGGGCCAATCGCGAAGCGGCGCCTATGACCATCGGATGACAATATGTCAAGCACGGACTGGGCCTCGACAGGTGCCATGCGGCAGCTTAATCGGCGGGCATGAACCCAGACAGCTATACCAGCATGATCGAAGTGCGCGCGGGCGTCGATGAACTCGACCGCCAGATCGTCGCGCTGCTTGGCCAGCGTTTCGCCCATATGCGCGCCGCCGCCCGGATCAAGCCCGACCGCAGCGCCGTGCGCGACGAAGCGCGCAAGGCGCAGGTGATCGATCAGGCCCGCGCAGAGGCCGAACGGATCGGCGCGCCGGGCGACATTGTCGCGGACCTGTGGGAACAGCTGGTCGAAGCGTCCATCGCCTATGAAATGGACGTGTACGACCGGACGAGAGGATAAGTGTCTCTCCATCCGTTCAGTTAGCGCCAAGCGCGAACTGAACGGGGAAGGAAAAAAGCGCTCCCGTGGGCGGTTGTGGTGGGAAAGCACGCCGCGCCGCGTCCGCACCACCAGATGATTCCCGCCCGGCTTGGTGAGCAGG
>NZ_JBMDWL010000024.1:0-28648 GCF_048594625.1 Sphingobium sp. | reverse complement strand
AGGGCCAGCGCGACCACCGTGCCGATGACGAACAATGTCGGGAAGGTTGCGAACGCGCCCGCCTTTGCGCAGGAAATCGCCGCCCACAGATAGGCCATCAGGAAATGTCCGGCCCAGATGGTGGGCGGAACGATCAGCGTCCAGAGCGTAACCTTCAGCCGCTCATGCCATTTGCCACGCTCGGTCATGCCACCTCCGGAAACAGGCCGATGGTGGCATAGGTGACGATGGCGGTCAGGGCGTAGAAGTGCATGTAGACGGTGATGTTGCGCAGGTCAGCGTCATGCTGCGGGTCCATCCTGCCCGCCAGGCTGCGCGCCAGTGTATAGCCTTGCATGATAGCCGCCACCCCCGCATGGGCACTGGTCCAGATCGCCAGCGTCCATACGATCGCGGGATAGCTGTGTACCTGCGGGTCGAGGCCGCTGGTCCACGGTCCCGCCAGTCCGGTGCCGACCCCGGCGATGCTCAGCAGGATGCCAATGCACAGCAGAACGCGTGCAATCGCCACGCCACCGCGCGCATGCACCTCCCGCGCAACGATCGTCGCCAGCCAGCCGAGAACGCCGATCGTCAGTGCGATCATCGGCCACATCATGCCCGGCGCGTCCACCATATCTGCGGGAGGAAAATCCGTATGGCGCGTCCAGAAGAAGAAATAGCCGAAGACAAGGCCGGAAAAGGCGGTCGCATCGGCCATCATCGTGATGAACATCGCCCACCAGCCGGGCGCCGATGGGCCGGACAGATAGAGCGGCAGGTCGATACCATGCCCGATTGGCTTGCACGGCTTTTCGGGAATTTCCGCTGTTCCGGTCCACAACCACCAAAGGATGCAGCCAAGCGTGGCGACGCCGCAAACAAGTGCAGCCCAATAGAGATGATAGGTGGTCAGGATGAACACGCCCCCCAGCGCGATTGCCGTCAGCATCGGCTTGAAGTTGGGCGTGCCAAGCCGGATTACCGCCAGGGGCCGGGCGTCCAGAACGGTGGTCACGATCGTCTCGCGCCTGCCCTCCTCCGCATCGGGCAGGAAGAAGCGGCCTTCATCCACCTTCTTCACGAAATCGGGCTGGTCCCAGATCGGATAGCGGCTCTCGATCAGCGGCACGGACCTGATGCCCCAATCCTCGTCTTCAGGATGCGCTAGCCATTCCAGCGTCCCGGCATTCCATGGATTGCGCACCGCCCTGGCCCGCCGGGGCGACAGGCAGAGATCGATGCAGATCACTGCGACACCAGCCGCGAACAACCATGCCCCGACGGTGGAAGCCATGTTGAGGCCACCAAGCCCCAGTTCGGCGGGATAGGTGAAGACGCGGCGCGGCATACCCATCAGGCCGGAAAAATGCATCGGAAAGAAGGTGATGTTCGCGCCGACGAACAGCATCCAGAAGGCGATGCGGCCGAGCCGGTCGGACAGCTTCTTCCCCGTCACCAGCGGCCAATAATAATAGAGGCCCGCGAAAAGCGGCATCAGCGTCCCGCCGATCAGCACATAATGGAGGTGGGCGACGATGAAATAGGTATCATGGGCCTGCCAGTCGAACGGCGCCACGGCCACCATCACGCCGGTCAGCCCGCCGATCACGAAGATCGCGAGACTGCCGGTCGCGTAGAGCAAGGGCGTCGACCAGGTGACGCGTCCGGCCCACAGCGTGGCGATGAACACGAAAATCTGGACGCCGGTGGGGATCGCCACGGCTTCCGACGCGGCGGAAAAGAAGGCCAGGCTGATCTTGGGCAGTCCTGTCGTGAACATGTGGTGGACCCACAGGCCGAAGGACAGGAAGGCGGTGCCCACGGCCGCCAGGACGATCCAGGGATAGCCCAGCAGATGTCGGTTGGCGAAGGTCGGCACCAGCATCGCGAACAGCGCGATCGACGGCAGGAAGATGATGTAGACTTCGGGGTGACCGAATATCCAGAAGAGATGCTGCCACAGCAGCGGGTCGCCGCCCCGGCTCGCATCGAAGAACGGCCAGTCGAGCAGCCTTTCCATCTCGAAGAGAATGTCGCCCGCGATCAACGGCGGAAAGGCGAAGAGGATCATCACCGCCACGACGAGGATATACCAGGCGTAGAGCGGCATGAGGTTGAGGCGCATTCCCGGCGGGCGGCATTTGAGCACGCCGACGATAAGCTCCACCGCCGCCGCGACCGAGGACACCTCGATGAAGGAAAGCCCCAGCATCCATATGTCCGCGCCAAGGCCCGACAGATCGGTGCGGGTCGTGAGCGGCGGATACATGAACCAGCCGCCGTCCGGCGCGGCGTTGAAGAATATCGATCCGCCGACGAATATCCCACCGATCAGGAAGGACCAGTAGCCGAAGGCGGAAAGGCGCGGAAATGGCAGGTCGCGCGCGCCCAGCAACTGGGGCAGCAGGATGATCGACACCGCTTCGAACATCGGCACGGCGAAGAGGAACATCATCATCGAGCCGTGCAGCGTGAAAAGCTGATTGAAGGTGTTCGCGCCGACCAGATCATTGTCCGGCACGGCAAGCTGGGTACGCATGATGAGCGCCAGCGCGCCCGCAAACAGCATGAAAGCAAATGCAGTCAGCACATACCACACGCCCACACGGTTATTGTTGCAGTCGGTCCAGCGAAGGAACAGCCCTTTGGGCGGCATCCAGACAGCGCGCAGCCTTTCCTCCTGCGCGGCCCTTAGCACCGGGTCGTCCTGATCGTGCAGGCTCATTGCAGTCCCTTGAGATAGAGGGCGATCGCCTGCGCGTCGGCGGCGCTGATTTGCGGGTAGGCCGGCATGCGGGCACCGGGCTTCGCGCCTTGCGGCGAACGGATGAAGGCGGCGATGTTCGCGGATGTAGGTGGCAGGATGCCCGCGCCCAGCGTCCGCCTCTCTCCAAATCGGCTGAGGTCAGGACCGATCGTCGCATCATGCGCCGTCCCCCGGATGGCGTGGCAGGCACCACAACCATGCGCATCGAACAATGCGGCTCCCTGAGACGCTGTTGCGCCTTGGCTCGGGCTTCTGCTTCGGTTCAGCCAGGCATCGAAATCCGGCCCATCCATCGCAATGACGTCGAAGGCCATCAACGCATGGGACAGCCCGCAAAATTCCGCGCATACGCCGCGATAGCGCCCTACCTTTTCCGCCTTAACCACCAGCCGGTTGGTGCGCCCTGGTATCATGTCCATCTTGCCGGCAAGGCCGGGAATCCAGAAACTGTGGATCACATCCTGCGCGGTCAGTTCGAACGCGACTGTCCGCCCGACCGGGATGCGAATTTCATTGGCGGACAGCAGCATCGCCACGCCGCCCGATGGTCGATAGGCGACCCGCCACCAGAATTGCTCGCCATCCACCCGCACAACCAGATCGCCGGGGCCGCTGGTGCGCGGGCGCATGGCGGGCAGCGCATAGATCAGCAATGCCGCGAGGATCAGGGTTGGGCCGATCGCGCCCAGCCAGAGGACCATCCGCATGCCATCATGATGGGTGAGCTTGCCTTCGGGCGCCCGCAGCGCGCGCAGGTAGAGTGCGATCATGGCCGCCACGATCACGACAGCGCCAATAGTCAGGACCAATGCCATCTGCCGCACTTCGCGCGCTTCCGCTCCGAAGACATGCAGGGTCGACTGCTCCGCATTGCAGGCTGTAAGGCCAGACAAAACCATCGTCCAGAGCCATGGATTGCGCATCGCGCCTGGTTCACCCCTTTCACGCCGCATCAAATGTGCCACGTCACTGGGTCGAACACGCCAACCGCCTTCCGGTTCAATGATTTCTGCTTCGTAACAAGCGTCTCAATTGCTGTAGCGTGGCAACCAAAGCGCGCGCCGGGCATTGCCTCCCTGTCATTCATTCGATCAGGAGGCCCCTTTTGCCCAGCGCCCCGCCGCGCGTCCGGCCTTTGCTGCACCCCTTGCACGGCCTGCTGCTCGCATGGCCAGTCGCCCTGTTTCCGGCCGCATTGCTGTCCGACATCACCTATCTGAACAGCGCCGAAGTTCAGTGGACCAATTTTTCGGCCTGGCTGATTACCGGTGCTTTGCTCGGCGGCGGTATCGTGCTGCTCTGGGCGTTCATCGGCTTGGTCCGCGCCAACGGCGCTATGAAATCGCGCTCAGCGATATATCTGCTTCTGCTGGCGCTGATGTGGATGTGCGGCCTTATCAATGCTTTCCAGCATAGTCGCGACGGCTGGAGTTCGGTCGGTACGACCGGCCTGATCCTGTCCATCCTGAGCAGTGCCTTTGCCTTTACCGCCGGCTGGGTTGCGCATGCAGGCTATCGGGAGGATCGGCGATGACGATGCGTACGCTTCTCCTCTGTACCGGCCTGCTTGCGCTCGCCGCATGTGGCCGCAGCCAACTGGGGCTCGACCAGACCGGCCCTCACCCTGACCTCCCCGACCAGCGGCCGACATTGCTGCCGCCGATGAAGATTGCCACGCCGGTCGGATGGGGCAACGAAAAACCGACCGCGCCGGCTGGCTTTACCGTCAAGGCGCTCGCCACGGGCCTGGCCATTCCGCGGCAGACCCTGGTGCTGCCCAACGGCGATATATTGGTCACCGAAGGGGCTGGCGGCGGCGCTCCCGCGCTGCGCCCCAAGGATGTGATCGCCAATTATATCAAGGCGATGGGCAAATCCCCGGTCAGGGGAGGCAACCGCATTACGCTGCTGCGCGACGCCGACAATGATGGCCACGCTGAACTGCGCACCAGCTTCATTACCGGCCTTAACGCGCCTTATGGCCTCGCCTATGTCGACGGGCAGATTTATGTCGCGGCGCAGGACGCTCTTTTGCGCTTCCCCTATCGCGACGGCATGACCCGCATCACCATGCAAGGCGTGGAGGTGACGAAGCTTCCCGCCCACATCAATCACCACTGGACCAAGGCACTGGCCGCTGGACCAGACGGATCGAAACTCTATGTCGGCATCGGCTCCAACAGCAATGTGGGCGAACGCGGCATGGGAATCGAGCAGGACCGCGCCGTCATCTGGGAAATTGACCGGCAAAGTGGCATGCACCGTGTCTACGCGTCCGGCATCCGCAACCCGACTGCCCTCACCGTTGAACCCCGGACCCGGCGGCTCTGGTCGGTAGTGAATGAACGGGACGAACTTGGCCCGCAACTGGTGCCTGATTATATGACAGCGGTTCGTCCCGGTGCTTTCTATGGCTGGCCCTACAGCTATTGGGGGCAAAATGTGGATCCGCGCGTCCACCCGCAGAAACCCGACATGGTTCGCCGGGCGATCCGCCCTGACTATGCGCTGGGATCGCATGTCGCAGCGCTGGGCATCAGTTTCACGACCGACGGCGGCTTTGGCGGCAGCTTCACCGAAGGCGCATTCGTGGGCGAGCATGGGAGCTGGAACCGGCAGGATCTGTCCGGCTACAAGGTTGTCTGGGTGCCATTCGCCAATGGCCGTCCATCGGGCAAGCCGCAGGATTTCCTGACCGGCTTCATCAAGGACGACCATGCTCGCGGCCGTCCGGTCGGCGTCACCTATGATCCTGTCCATGGCGCGCTGATCGTCGCGGATGACCTTTCCAACACGATCTGGCGGGTAGCTCCCAGCCGCCGATAACCACCAATAAGGGCCATAAGGAGAGGCGCAATGGAAAAGAAGCAGGAAGATGGAGAAACGGTAACGCACGTGTCGAAGGTCGAGGCGCGCGCTGGGTCGCGCACGACCGTTACCCGGTCAATTCTCATTGTCAGCCTGATACTGGTTGTCGCGCTTCTGTTTCTCGTAGTAGCTGGCGGCTATTTCAAGGCCGATCAGACGGGTGCCGATAAGGTCAATGCAGACAATTCTTCGCAGGCCATCAACAGCGCGCGTTGACGCCTCCGATCAGCTTAGTGGTCAAAATCCTGGCTCCTCGCCGCAGCGAAGAGCCAGGCGCGCTTAAATTTCTGTACCTTCTGCGAGAGTTAAGGCGTCTTCCACGTCAACCCCTAGGTATCTGACCGTGCTTTCGATCTTCGTGTGCCCAAGCAAAATCTGGACCGCACGGAGATTCCCCGTCGCCTTGTAGATGATCGATGCCTTGGTCCGCCTCAGAGAGTGGGTACCATAATCCTCGCTGGGCAAGCCAATTCCCGTGACCCACTCATCGACAAGGCGGGCATATTGCCTTGTGCTTATGTGGGCCGAGTGATCCGTGCGGCTCGGGAATGCAAAATCGTCCAAGGACCCGCACCGCAGTTCGAGCCATTTCAAAAGACTGGCGCGAGCATCATCCATCAGTTCGAACTGGACCGGCCGGCCGGTCTTCTGCTGTACAACCGTGGCTCTAGTCCGAATTTTTCGATCGCAAACGATATCGCTGATCCTCATCTTGACCAGATCACACCCGCGCAGCTTACTATCGATGGCTAGGTCGAAGAGGGCCCGGTCGCGGACCCGCCCATGCTGGTCGAGAAAGAAGCGGATCGCCCATATCTGACGGGGTTTGAGCGCTCGCTTTGCACCAACCTGCCGCCCGGCGTTCCACGATACTCGCTCGCGAGCGGCGGGATCAAACTCTGATAATCCCATGACACATCTCCTATGCCCGCGATGGCCAAAGGAACAACGCTCCACAGGAGAGCCGACCCTTTGTCGCCATTCAGCCACCAATTTTGATTCCTCAAATGCTGCCGGTCCGCTATCCTGCTGTGGGCAATGTTCGTCATCGTTATCGTGGCAGGGCAGCGCGAACAGGTAGCGAATAATGGGCTATGCGTGCCGCCGCGAGAGGCTTATAGTAGCGACAGCCTAAGCGATTTTTCGATCCCGCCACCCGCAACAACCGTTCCGCATCACTTCGTCCAGCGGCGCCAGTATCAGTCGCGATAACACATTTGACGCCCAAAGCATGATGACTACTGCCAGCGTCCGCTTCGGACGTGAATGCGATGGGTGGAAGCCTCCGTATAACGCGTTGATCAGCCTCGCAGCCGTCGAGGAGCCCGACGCAGCAGGTGACATTTCGAATAGTCGAGCAGTTCGCGCTTTCGACGCTCAAAGACGGCGGTGGTGATATTGCCCGCTTCGTAGCGGCTGAAGAGCCGGCGAAGCTCGTTGCCGATGGTGACGTAGTTCATGTTTCCCATCCTTTGCCGCAAAGGCTTCGCGCGGCTTGCTCCCGGGGCCGTCCGTCTACCGCCCCGGGAAGCGCAGGGTTCAGGGCATCAGCACCGTGTCGATGACATGGATGACGCCGTTGGACTGCATGACGTTGGCGATGGTGATCTTCGCCTTGCCGCCATGGACATCGGAGATCCACCAAGCACCCATCTTGTCTTTCCAAAGCGTCAACTGCTCGCCCTGGACCGTGGTGAGCATCGCCTTGCCGCCATGCGCCTTGGCATTTGCGGCGATGTCCATTGCGGTCATGCGGCCGGGCACGACGTGATAGGTCAGGATACCGGTCAGCTTCTCCTTGTTCTCCGGCTTGACGAGCATATCGACCGTGCCGGTCGGAAGCTTGGCGAAAGCCGCGTTGGTGGGCGCAAACACGGTAAAGGGTCCGGGGCCGGACAACGTGTCGACGAGGCCGGCGGCCTTCACGGCAGCGACCAGCGTCGTGTGATCCTTCGATTGCATCGCATTCTCGACGATGGTCTTGGTCGGATACATGGCCGCGCCGCCGACCATCGGGTTCTTGGCCTGAACCGCGACCGGGCCGACCAGGAAAAGTGCGCCGGCGAGGGCGAAGGCAATCTTGCGACTGTGGGCTTTCATAGGGGGCATCCTTCTTTCTGGCACGCCCTTAACACGGGGTGCATCAAAGATACGGAGCCATCCGCCCGTCGGATGCAGCGCGGTCAGATGATCGATATTTTGCCGGTCAGGACCGGCGCCGCACTCGGCGCCCGGTGCGGCGCGGTCTCGGGATCTTCCATCGTGATGGCGAGCGTCACACCGTCCCGCAGAAAGGCCCGCAGGTCCGGATCGACGGGCAAGGCGCCACCCTGGGCGCCGATCAGCCCGAGCGAGCGCGGCACGCCATCCTCGGGGATGACCCAGAGCTCGGGACTCTTGCCTTCCTCGCCCAAACCGCTGGCGCTCAGTCGGAGCAGGCCGGTTCGTGGATCGTAGCTGACCGCCATCAGCGTCGCGCGCTGGGCGTCCGCCAATTGCGAGACGCCCACGGGGTCGATCACGGATTTGGACACAGGCAGGATCAAGACCAAAGCCAGACACGCCGCGATGGCGCCCGCGAAGATCGCGCCGCCGCGCCACAGCCGCAGTTTGCGCCTGAGCGATCCCAAATCCGCCGTGCGCGCCTCGATTGTGACCCATACACGCTCGGACGGTGCCTCGGCCCGCGTCATGTCGAGCAAGGGCGAGAGCCGATGGCCCCATGCGTCGACCTCCGCCGCGAAAGCCGGGTCGGAAAGGCACATCCGCAACGCCTCGGCACGGTCTTGGCCCTCGAGAAGACCCAGCGCCAGTTCAGCGGCCAGCCCCTGCCGGTCGGGCGGCGTCGGATCGTCAACCATCGCCAAGGCACTCCTTCAAGCCTTGCATGCCCCGCCGGATCCAGCTTTTCACTGTCCCGAGCGGCGCGCCCAATTGCGCAGCGAGTTCGGAATAGCTAAGGCCGCCCAGAAAGGTGCGGCGGATTGCATCGGACTGCTTCTCGTCTAATCCATCAAGGCATGCGAGCAGCCGTCGCCGCGCCTCGTCCTGTTGCATCACATTGTCGGCCAGAGGGGCCTCGTCCACGATAGTCTCCAGCTGCTCCTCGCCGTCGGCGACATGCCGCTGTTCCGCGCGGCGCCAGTCGATCGCGGCGTTGCGCGCGATCATGGCGAGCCAGCTGATCGGGCTCGCGCGGCGTTCATCGAACGCTGACGCCCGCCGCCATATCTTCACATAGACATCCTGCAAAATATCCTCTGCCGCCTCCCTGTCACCAGAGATACGCAGGCAAATGCCGAACAGCTTCATCGATGTCAGGTCATAGACCCGTCTCAAGGCCATGCGGTCGCCCGATGCGGTCAGGCGAAGCGCGGCGTTCAGCCGCTCTAGCGCCGCACGGGCCTCGCCATCCTCCGTTCGTACCATTGGGCTCGCCTCTCGCTTCGGAAGGACAGCTTACGACGAAGCGATCGTTACCGCGACCGACAACGTCCAGGATTACGAAACGCCGCATTCGACCGACATACTATCTCTCCTTGGAAATCGCCTGCTGGCCATCGCATCGCGCCATGATAGGAACCGCGCATGGGCAAGCGCCGACTGACATCCGCAATAGCTATCGGCGTGCTGGCAAGTGTCGTCGCGGCCGCCAGCGCACCCCTCCAGAGTTTCGACCTCCTAGTCCCCAAGGATCGTGGCGGCGTGAGGATCGCGAGCGGCGTCGCCTACGGCGAAGGATCGCGACGGACATTGGACATCTATGCCCCACGCAATCGACAGCCCGGCGCGAAGCTTCCGATTGTGGTCTTCTTCTACGGTGGTTCGTGGGACAGCGGTACGCGGACCGGCTACAGCTTCGTCGGGCGCGCGCTGGCTGCCCAAGGCTTTCTGGTCGTCATCCCCGACTATCGGATCGGTCCCGATAACGTCTATCCCGATTTCTTGACCGATGGCGCCGACGCGGTGCGCTGGGTCATCGCCCATGGTCGCAGCTATGGCGGCGCGCCAGAGCGTATCGTGCTGAGCGGTCATTCGGCAGGCGCCTATATCGCCGCGATGCTGACCTTTGACACGCGGTGGCTCGGCTCATCCCGCAGCGCGATCAAGGGATTTGTCGGGATAGCAGGACCCTAAGATTTCGCGCCTTTCGACGTGCCCGCGAGCAAGGCCGCCTTCGGGCGATGGCCGAACGCCGCTGAAACCCAGCCAGTGACCTGGGCGGGAGCGGGCGATCTTCCGACCCTGCTGCTGATCGGTGACGATGATGACACCGTCCGCGCTCGCAACAGCGAAGCGCTGGCCGACCCGCTGCGATCTGCGGGCGTGCCGGTCGAGATCAGGCGGTATGCCGGCATTGGTCATGTCGGGATGGTCACCGCTATCGCTCGGCCCCTGCGATTTCGCGCGTCAGTGCTGGAAGATAGCACACCCTTCATAAGAACGGTTGCGCGGTAAACGGTCCCAAACTCCCCATGTCGCAAGGTCGAAGACATTGTCAGGCTCCGGCCGGTGCCGTAACGCAGATGAGAGGCCCATCATCTCTTCCCTGCATCGGGGCGGGCGGGCAAATGGACAGCCAATGCGTTCTATGGGCTTTCTGCAATCGCACATCTGGCCGCCAGTGCCCGGAGCGGAACGACCGCCAATCGAAACGGTTTACGCAGGAAAGCTAGGATTTCCAGGACAATGACGGCAATAATTAATCGGCTGGCAACCGCGGTTCCCAATTGCGATTTCGAAGCGGATTATCGTGCCTGGGCCATGCGGCAGCTCAAGGGGCGACGTGAAGCAAAACTATATGCCCGCATGTCAGAGCGCTCGGGCATCGAGCACCGCTGGTCCGTGCTATCGGAAAAGGACGCCAGGCTGGACGAAGGAGACGGTTTCTATTCGGCTGAAGCACCGTCCACGGCCCTGAGGATGACGATCTATGCCGAAGAGGCGCCAAAGCTTGCACTTGCAGCGATCAGGAAGCTGGGCGAGCTCGGCCATATCACCCATGTCGTCGTAGCCAGTTGCACCGGCTTCGTCGCTCCTGGGATCGACCAGATAATTGCGCGCCGATTGGGTCTGGCGGACGATGTCGAGCGCGTGCTGATCGGCTTCATGGGGTGCTACGCGGCCGTCACGGCATTGCGGACGGCCCGCCATATCGTTCGCTCCGAACCCCAGGCGCGCGTGCTCGTCGTTACCGTCGAATTGTCGACCCTGCATCATCAGCAGACCGTTGATATCGAGCCGTTGCTGGCGGGCGCGCAATTTGGCGACGGCGCGGCTGCCGCGATCGTCAGCGGCAGCGGCACAGGGCTTTCGATCGGAACCGGAATAGCCGCGGCGCTGGAGGAAAGCGACCAGCTGATCACATGGCAGATAGGCGATACCGGTTTCCAGATGCGGCTTTCGGGCAAAGTACCGGGCAGGATAGGCGCCGCGCTGAAGCGTCCCGATGTGCGCCAGCGGATTCTGGGTGATGGCGAAAGGCCGGCGGCCTACGCCGTCCATGCAGGTGGCCGTTCTATCCTCGATACCGTGGCTGAAGGGTTCGAACTGGACGAGCACAGCCTCGACCATTCGCGTGCAGTGCTTCGCGATTTCGGCAACATGTCCTCCTCCACGCTGATGTTCGTGCTCGAACGGTTTATGCACGATCGGCCTGAAAGGGGTGTTGCCCTGGCTTTCGGGCCGGGTCTCGCGATGGAGGGTTTTCGCTTTGAATGGCGCGATGCTCACTAAGAGAGCCCAGGCCGAGGAAATCATGGACGATCCCGCGCTGGACGAAAATGTCTATGCTGCGGTTCTGGCCGATCTGGCAAAAGTCAATACGATGACCATGGCGCGCCGTCCTACGCTGGACTTCATAAGGCGGGCGGTCGGGACGCGAACCAACTTCTCGCTCTTGGATGTCGGATTTGGTGATGGCGACATGCTGCGCGCCATCGGACGTTGGGCTGGGAAACGGGGCAAGTCGGCGCGGCTCGTGGGGATCGATCTCAATCCACGCAGCGAGGCAATAGCCCAGACGAAATCGCACACCGGCGAGCCGATAGAATATCGCACCGGAGATTACGCCGATCTGTCCGGTGAGGGTTTCGACTTCGTCGTGTCGAGCCTCGTCGCACATCACATGACTCATTTGCAGCTGGTAGCCTTCCTGCGCTTCATGGAAAACGAGGCCACCGCAGGTTGGTATCTTAACGATTTGCATAGGCATGGATTTGCCTATTTCGGCTACCCGATCCTGGCGCGACTGGCGCGCTGGCACCCGATCGTGCGGCAGGATGGACGACTTTCGATAGCGCGATCCTATCGACCGCGGGAATGGACACCGATCCTCGCCGAAGCGGGCGTCGAAGCGGCAAGGGTCGAGCGCCGCTTCCCTTTCCGTTTGTGCGTCGAGCGCCTTAAGTGAACCGCCCGATCGTGCTGGGCGCAGGGCCTGCCGGAAGCATGGCGGCTTTGCTGCTGGCACAAGGCGGGTCGGAACCGATCCTGATAGATCGCAATGCCGAGGTGGGCGATGCGATCTGCGGGGGATTTCTGAGCTGGCGCACTGCCGAGGGATTGCGGCGGCTGGGCTGCGATCCAGCGACACTCGGAGCCAGGCCAGTCACGCAGCTTCGGCTCTTTGCTGGGCGGCGTGAGGCGGAGGTGCCGTTGCCCGAAATGGCCTATGGCCTGTCCCGCCATGTTCTCGACAGCGCACTTCGGCAGCTTGCCATTGCCAAGGGAGCACGATTCGAGATCGATCGCGCGCGGAGCGTGGCGCCGGGCTTAATCGAAGGCGAACGTCGACGCTGGGAGAGCCCCGCGATCTTCTTGGCTACGGGCAAGCACGACGTGCGTGGAGAAAAGCGTCCGCGCAATACGGACAACCAGGCGCTCGGCATGCGTGTTCGCATGCCCCCTTCGGCCCAGCTTTATCGGCTGATCGGCACCGCGATCGAATTGCATCTGTTTCGCGGCGGTTATGCCGGCATCGTGCTTCAGGAGGGCGGCAGCGCCAACGTCTGTCTCGCGCTGCGCAAGTCCTCGCTCCTTGAAGCGGGTGGTGACATGTGGGCGGTTTTGCAGGCGGTGGGGCGAGATAATCCGCATTTCGCGCGCCGCATAGCGTGCGCAGAAGATCGGCTGCCCGTCGATACGATCGGTGCCGTTCCCTACGGATGGATCGCGCAGGACACCGAAGAAGGATTATATCGTCTGGGCGATCAAGCCGCCGTCATCCCGTCCCTTGCGGGGGAAGGCATGGCCATCGCGCTTGCCAGTGGAGCGGCTGCCGCACAAAGCTATCTGCAAGGCCAGGGCGCATCGCAATATCAGCGCAGCTTTGCAAGGCGCGCCGCCCAACCGGTCAGTATCGCGAAGCTACTCTGGCACATGGCCGAAACCTCAAGCGGCGCGCTTGCCATAACGCTCGCCTCACGCATCGTCCCCACCCTCGCTGAACTAGCGATGCGCCTGAGCCGGATCGATTGATCTTACATCCGCACACCGTTTTGATCATGTGGCCAGATCGCGGGCCGACAACGCCTGACCTCTCTTCGTCAAGTCTGGCTTCGCGATGTCGGAATTCGCCATGTGGTTCAAGCAGGCCCTGCATTTGAATAAGATCTTCTGTTCCAGGGCCGTGACCACCAGTCCACGCCCCATTCTGCCGATCCGATCGGTACGCGCGGCAGACCCAGTTACGGCGCGTTAGCTCGGCGGTTTTCGGCGTAGCCAGACGTTCTCAATAGCAGCCACGATCGGCAGTTGAGTCCCACGACCTTGCATCGGGCGCTTGGCAAAACGACCCTTTTAGGACGTTCAGTGACGCAGATCATTGTCTTAGGTCCGGACAGTCCGCTTTCCCACTACGTGGTCAATTAGCTTTCATTATGTCTAAGATCTGACCCTCCGAAAGGAGCTGCTTGCGTAGTCTTCCGTAATCTACGTCCTGCACCGCCTTGCCATCCGCGATCGCGAGGGATGCGGCGGCCGCAGCAGATTGGCCTAGTATCATAAAGACCGGCTCCATACGGATCGAGCCATAGGCGATGTGCGAAGCGGAAAGCGCCACGGGCACTAGCAGGTTGCTCCCCTCCCCCCGCTTTGGCACGATCGCGTCATAGCTGATCGGATAGGCGCGGCCAGGGCTGACCTCGATATTGCCTTCGTTGCGAGCATAGCCGCGCTTGTCCACGATACGGCGGACATTGTGCGAGTCCATATTATACGACCCCATGCCGATCGGGCGGGGCGTCGGCTTGGTGCCGCGCAGATGCGGTTCCGCCATGACGAAGTCCGAAACCATGCGTCGCGCTTCGCGAACGTAAAGCTCGCGCGGCCAGTTACCGTTGTCGGTGAACTCGTCCTTGCAAAGTCCCCAGCGGGAAGTTTCCGCGCGCGTTTCCGCCGGCACGCCGGGGTCATTCGCCATGAACCAGAGCAAACCTTGCTGATAAGTGACATGCTCGCGCATGATCTCCGCGCGCTCGGCATCGCTGCCTTCGGGATAGCGATAGTTCATGCCGATATCGTCGAAGGAGAAGGCGCCGAAATTGTTGGTGTCGGTCTTGCCGTTGGGAATGCGGTCGAACTTCTGGAAAAAGTTGCGAAAGCCCGCGTCTATATAGCGTTTGAGCAGCGCATATTGGCGGGCATCGTAGCCCGCAGGTTTGGCGAAGGGAACGCTGTTGGCGGGCACGTCGGTCAGGCACATGCGGAACATATACGCCTGAATGCGGTGGTCCGCCGATCCATCCGGCTCGCCCCTGTCGGCGGTGACGCGGGGCAGCAGGCCGCTGGCCGGATTGCCCGGCTGGACATAGGGATCGATGTCGAGCGTGAACTGGTGGTTGGTACTGTTCGCCATCTGCACGCCGTTCAGCGTTTCGCCATAAGTGGCGTTGGCCTCCCGCCCCACGGCGAAGCGGACGCCTGCTCCTGCCATCAGGTCGCCTTCATAGGTGGCGTCGATGAAGACGCGCCCGGCAAAGCGCTCGCCGCTTCTGGCGCGGAAGGAGACGACCTTGCCATCCTTCACTTCGACCGCGCCAGTGCTGCGATCGATGGGGCGGGATCGGATCACCGGCACGCCCGCGTCCTTCAGCCAATCCTCATAGATGCGTTCGGCGACCTTCGGCTCGAACTGCCACATCGCGCCGTCATCGATGAAGTTGGGTGCCTTGGCAGGCCGTTTGGCGATGTTCCAGGCGGCAGGGTCGTCATAATGACGCTTCACCCGGCGATAGAATTCGCGCGACAACCCGCCGATCGCGCGATGATTGCCGGTGTCCGACCAGCCAAGGCCGTTGGTCGTCATGCCGCCGACATAGGCGTCGCGGCAGACGAGCAGGACGCTTCGGTCCAGACGCCGTGCCTCGATAGCGGCGATGATGCCCGCCGATGTGCAGCCATAGATGACGATGTCGGCCGACCGGGACGCCGCGCCTGGCGTGTCAGCACTTGCGCCGCTGGAAAGGAGCGCGGCGGCAGCGAGCAGCAGTGGCTTCAACCGGGTCCGCATCAGAAGGTCGCCGCCACGCCGAAAAAGAAGCGGCGGTCTTCCCGCAGCGAACTCAGCAGGCGAGCCGGATCTTGCAGATATTGCCGCTCGATCGACCGGGTTAGGTTGATCGCCTCCGCCGTCAGACGGATGTTGCTGGTGAGGTTGATCTGCGCCGACGCATCAAGCTGGCCGCGCGCCTGCATGTAGGAACTGCCGCCCGACGCGGCGCTCCCCTGCCCCTGAAGATATTTGCTGCGGCGGATGTAGGCGACGCGGACGGACAAGAGCTTATCCTCATAATAGCCGATGAGATTGTAGCTATGCTTGGAAAGGCCGGGAAGGGGCAAGGCCAGCTGGGTCGCTTCGTCCACCAAAGGCGTCTTGCTGTCGACATAGGTATAGTTGGCCTGGATCCCCAGATTGTTGAACGGCGCGGGCAGGAAGCGCAGCGATTGTTGGTATGCGAACTCCACACCCTTGATCGTACCCGACTGGCCGTTGGTCGGCTGGGTGATCTGGAACAGGTCGTCGGGACCGGTTGACAGGCCGGGGACGAATTCCGCGCGGGTCGTGTTGATCGTGAACGAGTCCACGTCCTTGTAGAAGCCCGCGACGGTGAGCGCGCTCGATGGGGCGAAATACCATTCGAGCGTCGCGTCATATTGGGTCGCTTCGAACGGGCGCAGATTGGGATTGCCGCGTGAGCCGGTGCGGGAAACGATGAGCGGAACGAAGCTGACGCCCACGTCGCTGAGGCTGGGGCGCGCGACGACCTTCGCCGCGGCGGCGCGGAAGGTGAGGCTGGGCGCGAGTTCGACCGAGAGGTTGGCGCTGGGGAGGAAATAGTCGAAGCGCGACTTGCTGGCCGTCGGCTGCGTGTCGGAGAGGAAGCCCGCCGATGTACGCTCGATCGAGATATAGCGCACGCCCGCATTGCCGGAAATGGGCATGGCGCCGATCTCGCTCTTGAAATTGGCGCGGACGTAGAAGGCGAGCGTGTCCTGATTGACGTCGCGGACGGAGACGCGGCCGAGCGGGATGGTGTCGGCGCGCGGGATCGGCAGGCCGAAGGCGTCGCGTGCAATCTCCTTGTCCACCGTGCCGGTCAGGATGTCGCGTGGGAAATTGCCCGACACGCCGGGGAAGAAGCTGCCCATGCTGTTGTCGTAATTGAGGCCGGGCATTTCATCGACGGTGATGATGCCGTCGCCATTCTTGTCCCCCCTTGCCAGCAGGCTGGCGGCAGACGGCACGTTCTGCGGCGATTCCGAATAGAATTTGATATTCTCGTAACGCGATCCGACCTGGATCGAACTGAGCGGTCCCCAATCCGTGCGAATGTCGAAATCGAGCCGCGCGTCATAGCCGCTATTGTCGGTGCGGAAGTCGTTCTCGAAGATCGAGGCCAGCTGATACTGCGCCGGATCGTCACGGTCGAAATTGGTTTCGAGCGACAGATCGGGAACCGGGCCGCCGCGCGAGAAATCATAGCTGGCGTTGGTGGTGTTGCCCGCGCGCGGCACGACGACATAGGTGAAGGAAGCGCCGGGGCCACCATCCGTCCCCTTCCCCTTGCTGTAGGAGGCGTCGGCCGAAATCTTGACGATGTCGCCGTCATATTTGGTCGAAAAACCGAGGTTGGTGGAGCGGAACTCCGTCGGCTCGTCATAGATGAGCGGGCGCAGCGTGACGCCGGTGAAGGTGCCGCTGACCACGGTACCATTCTCGTCTGCGACGGCGTTCACGTCGTTATTGTTGAACAGCACCTGATAATTGGCGCTGTTGCGCTGGCGTTTCAGACGTGAATAGGTGCCGTCGAGGATGATTTCCCAATCATCCGCCGGGCGGAACTGGATCGCGCTGTTGAGCGTCAGCCGCTGTTCCTTGCGGTCGTAGATGCGCGCCATGAACCGGTTAGGGCGGAAGAGGCCGGGGTCGTTGACGCCGTCACCATTGCCGTCGATCGCATCGGTGCGAGTCCAGCCGCCGGAATCGAAGGACTGTCCGCGCGTCTGCGTATTGGAATAGGCGACGCTGGCGAGGACGCCGAGCCGGTCGTCGAAATTCTTGGAGACGAGCGCCGATCCGCGATAGCCCAGATGATCGGCCTGATCGGTATAGGCGCCCTGCAATCGTCCGCTGATGACGAGGTCGTCCAGATCGAGCGGGCGTTTGGTCTTCAGGTTGACGGTCGCGCCCAGTGCGCCTTCGGGCATGTCGGCGGTTGGCGATTTCGACACGACGATGCTGCCGATGATTTCCGGGCTGATCGATTCCAGCGAAGCACTGCCGCCTGCACCTGGACCCAGGAAGGTGCGACCGTTGATTTCCAGCCGGTTCTGCGAAATGCCGCGCACGGTGAAGTTGGAGCCGTCGCCCTCGCGCCGGGTGATCTGGACTCCAGTGATGCGGCTCATCGATTCCGCGACATTCTGGTCGGGCAGCTTGCCGATGTCCTGCGCGGTGATGACGTCGACGATGTTTCCGGCGGCGCGCTTCACATTGATCGATTCCTGAAGCGAAGCGCGGATGCCGGTGACGACGATGTCCTGCGTCGCCGGTTCGTCGGCGGGCGCGGCGGCGGTAGGCGCATCCCCTTCCTGCGCGGCGGGGGCGAAAGCGGCGGATGGGGCCATGAAGGCAGCGCTTGTCGCCACGGGCCGATCGCGCTTGAGGACGATGGCATTCCCCGCCTTCGTGATGACGAGGTCGGTGCCGGTCAGCAATTGGCGCAGCGCCTGTGTCACGTCCATCGTGCCCTGAAGCCGGCGCAGGCTGACGCCCTCCGCAGCGGCGCCCGTGACGAGGATTTCAATGCCCGCTTGCTTGGCGAAGAGGGGGATGCCGGTGCGGGCTGATTGCGGGGCGATGTCGAAGCGGCGAATTTGCGCGGCGGCTTCGGCGGGTGTACCGATTCCGCAGACGATGGCGGCCCCGGTGCCGAGAAGATGAGCGAGCGCGGTCTTCATAAGTCCTCCCCTGTCGTGGCGCCCTGCTTGCCGGTGCGCTCTCAACCCTAAGAGCCGCACGGATCGACTTTCCGTCAGATGCTGTCGATTTTTTTGCGCGACAGGCGAATGGTCTCGGGCGTCATCACGACCGTCACGTCCATCGACGCAGCGAGCGTGCGGGCGAACCCGGCTGGATTGTCGATGCGAAACAGGCCGATCAGCTTTTCATTGCCAAGGCTGTAATCGACGATGACGAGTTGCTGTGCATTGTAGCGGTTGAAGCGGGCGACCGCGTCACGCAGCGTGTCGCCTTCCAACGCGATTTCCCCCATACGCCAAGCCAGCCCGCGCTCGATCGCCTGCGGCGCGTTGCCGGTAATAGGGGCTAGTGCACCGCTTTCGAAAGTGGCGAAGTCTCCAGCTTTCAGGATCGTCATCGATCCGCCGCCATCCTTCGCCCAGGCCGCGACGGTGCCTTCGGTAACGGCGATCTGGACGCCCTTGTCCGTGCGGCTGACGGAAAAGGCGGTGCCGATCGCTCGCGCCTGCGCCAGACCCGCATCCACGATGAAGGGGCGGCGGCGATCCTTGGCGACCTGAAACCAGGCCTGCCCCTTGTCGAGCGTGATGCGGCGCGCTTCATCGCCGAGCGCGACATGCAGGTCGCTGTCGCTGTCGATCGTGGCGACCGATCCGTCGGCGAGTGGCAGGCGGCGGATTTCGCCGCGCTCTGTCGCGACATGCTGCTCCATCCAGCGGGAGAGACCGAGGCCCCCGGCAAGCGCCGCCGCCATGCTGCCGCCCAGCCCTGCGGCCAGCCACTTGCGCCGGGTCCAGAAGGGTGCGGGGGCGGGCTGATCGGCATCGGCGACCAGCGCATCGTCCATGCAGGACAGTGCAGCCTGCGCCCGCAGCAGTGCGCCCGCATGGCGCGGGTCCTGTGCCAGCCAGGCATCGAGCGCCGCTTGCTGATCGGCATCGAGCGGATGGCGCACAGCCCAGCGCACCGCCATATCCTCAACCCTGTCCGGCACGCGTGCCTCCGGTCATGACGGGTCGATCCTGGTCGGCTTCATCCTGCGTCATATGGCGCAGCAGCGCGCGCAAGCCGCGGCTCGCTTCATTTTCCACGATCGTCTCGCTGATGCCGAGCGCTTGGGCGATCGCCTTCTGGCTCTGCCCCTCGATCCGGCGCATGACGAAGATGCTGCGCGCACGATCGGACAGGGTGGCGAGCGCCGCCTGCACCCGGCCCAGTTCCTGCCGCGCCTGCGCCACGCGCTCGGGCGTCAGCATGTCGGCTTCCGCCTCCATCGTTGCAGCCAGCGGATCGATGCGCACGACCCGCGCTCGTTCCCGCTGCCGCCGAACGATATTGCGCGCCATGATGAAGAGATAGGCGCGTGGCGCGGTGATGTGCGCGATGTCGCGCAACTGGGCGAGGCGACAATAGCATTCCTGCACCACATCCTCCACGTCTGCCGCAGCCACGACCTGTCGCCGCAACCAGGCGCGCAGGTCGCGTTCATGGGGCAATATCTCGCGCCCGACCCATCGCGCTAATACCTCGCGTTGCGTGATCTTTCTCCCTTAGGAGTTAAGAGACACTAACAGCGTTTTTCCGTCATCGTCTTTTTTGTATTGCGAAATTCTTGCCGAAAATGTCAGCCACATTCCAGCCCGAGGATGCGCGCGCAACCACCCATCCAATATTAAACGGAACCAGCCGGGCTGTTCGACGGCAGATTGCGGTGGCGCCGCCACTGGCGGCGCCTCCCGATCCTTGTCGGACTCTCAGCAGCTAATTTTTACTCCCCAAGTACGGAAGGCCCGCTTTTACGGCAGCGGTCGACCACTCAAGCCGTTCTAGTGAGTGAGACCGCCGGAATGTCCGGTGACGCCGAAACCGGTCCTTGGCAAATTGAACGAACTGCCGGTCGGTTACGCGCCTTAGTCGGTCGTTCAGCGTCCAAAGGCGAGCTCCAAGAACCGGCCATGCCGTAAAACACCTGATCGTCGTGCACTGACGCATTGGCTGAGGCTGCGCAGCAGCGCGGAAAGGCGCGAAGTACGGCTCTGACCGGCCGAATGGCTATAATCTAGAAATATCTCAATGACCGGGGATTAAAGCGATCACTGAGGCGTAAGTCACGTATGAAACCCACGCCGCCTAAGGTTGTCGACCTGTTGCCCGGGCTGATGCGCTACGCCCGTCGACTGACCGGCAATGAAAGCGATGCCGAAGACTTGGTCCAGGATGCACTGGTGCGCGCCTATGCCAATGCCGACAGCTATCAGCGCGGCCGACCACTGCGCGTTTGGCTGTTTTCCATCCTGCACAATGTCTTCGTCAGCGGCACGCGCAGGGCGGCGGTGCGCGAGCGGTTCCGTGCCGACGCCGTGGCGCAGGCCGAGCCGGTGGCTGCGCCGGCGCAGGAGCAGATGGTGCGGCTGCACCAGATCGAGGAGGCGCTGACCGCTTTACCCGAGGAGCAGCAGGCCGTGCTGCACTTCGTCGCGGTCGAAGGCCTGTCCTATCAGGAGGCGGCCGACGCGATCGGCATTCCCATCGGTACGCTGATTTCGCGCCTGTCTCGCGCCCGCGCGAAGCTGCGCGCTCTGGAGGAGGGAGCGCCCGCCGCGCGCCCCGGCCATCTGCGCATCGTGAGGGATTGAGCTATGGCGGAACTCACCATCACCGAATGCGAACTGCACGCCTATGTCGACGATCAGCTCGACGCCATGGGGCGGCTGGAAGTGGCCGATTATCTGGTGCGCAATCCCGATGTCGCCGCGCGTGTGCTGGCCGACCTGTCGGTGCGCGACGCGATGCGGGCGCTGGCGCAGCGCGACGGGCAGCCGGTGCCGCAACGCCTGCACGACAGCGCCTGCAAGGTGGAGGGGGCGCTGCACCGCAGCCGCCTGTTTCGCCGGTTGAGCGGTGGGCTAGCGATGGCGGCGGGCATCATCGCCGCCGTGGCGCTGGGCGTCGGGAAGCTGGACATGGGCGTGGCGCCGACGGCGCAGGCGATGCCGGTGTTCATCGAGGAGGCTTTGATGTCGCACAAGACCGCGCTGGTGCGGTCGCACATGAAGTCGCAGCCCGAAATTCCGCATTTCGACCCGGCCGATGTCCGCACTGCGACCCATATCAACGTGCCGGTGCTGCCGGCGGGCTGGCGGGTGCTGGATGTGCAACTCTTCCCGTCCGACTACGGGCCGAGCCTGCAACTGGTGATCGATGCAGGCGAAAAAGCGCCGGTGTCGCTGTTCGCGGCGCGGGCCGTCACCGGCTTGCCGGAAACGCCGCGCACCCAGGTCGTCGATGGCGAGACCATCGCCTACTGGGCCCGCAAGGGCACCGTCTATGTGCTAACCGGCGTGCAATCCCAGGATTTCCTGCAGAAACACGCGGCCGATCTGGCCAATAATCAGGACGCATGAATGAGCATTGATCTCTCGCAACAGACCGGCGCGTTGCGCCGGCGGGCAGATGTCTGCGTCATCGGCGCGGGCGCGGCCGGCATCACCACCGCGCGCCGGCTGCTGGCGGCCGGGCATCAGGTGCTGCTGCTGGAAAGCGGCGGGCTGGACTATGAGCGGGAAATCGCCGACCTCAACGCGGGCAAGAATGTCGGCCAGGCCTATTATGAGCTGGACGATGCGCGGCTGCGCTTCTTTGGCGGCACGACGGCGATCTGGGGAGGGCGCTGCGCCACGCTGGACCCGATCGATCTCCAGCGTCGCGACTGGGTGGCGGGGTCAGGCTGGACACTGTCCTGGGACGAACTGCAGGATTATTATGGGCAGGCTCGCGGCATATTCGAGATTGGCGACGAACCGGCGAGCGCCGACGCGCTGAACGCCCATGGCGTGCCGCTGCCGGGGTTCGATCGGTCGGAACTGCACATGCCGGTGTGGAATTTCGATCCGCGCTTCAACCGCTTCACCTTCGACGCATGCCAGGATCTGCGCGATCATCCACGCTGCGAGATCATCACCCATGCCAGCGTCACGCGGATAGTGGCGAAGGACGGCGCGATCAGCCGGATCGAGGCGAAGGCACTGGCCGGCGCGCATCTGCATGTCGAGGCGCGCGCCTTCGTGCTGGCGGCGGGCGGGATCGAGAATGCCCGGCTGCTGCTGGCGTCGAACATCGGCAATGAGCGCAATCAGGTCGGCCGCAACTTCATGGAACATCCCCATGCGCGCGGCGGCCAGATCATCGATGCCAAGGCCTGGCCGCTGCTCAAGGCGTTCGGCCGGCGGCACCGGATTGGCGGCCATGACATGGCGGCGCTGATCACGCCCTCGGCCGATCTGCAGCGGCGCGAAGAGCTGCTCAACAGTTCGCTGACGATCGTCGGGCGGCAACCGGCGGGGGCGTCGCAATTCTGGGGAATGCGGGCCTATGGCTCGCTGAAGCATGACATGTCGCCGACGCGCAGCGGGCGGCGGATGTGGATGATGACCAAGAAGGCGGCGACATGGGCCCAGCGTCATGTCGATCCGCTGCGCCCCTGGCTGCTGCACAAGGCGGGCAAGCTGGAGATCGCGCTACTGGTGCGGGCCGAACAGGCGCCCAATCCCGACAGCCGGGTGCTGCTGACCAGGGAGCGCGACGCGCTGGGCGTGCCGCGCGTGGCGCTGGACTGGCGCCTATCGGCGATTGACAAGCATAGTGTGACGGGACTGGTCGATGGTCTGGGCCGCGAACTCAAGCGGCTGGGCATGGGCCGGGTCGAGCGTGCCGACTGGCTGGACGAGCCGGGCGAATTGTGGCGCAACGATCCGCTCATCTCGTCCCACGCGATAGGCGGCTATCATCATATGGGCACGACCCGCATGACGACCGATCCGCGCCAGGGCGTGGTAGATGCCGACGGCCGCGTACATGGCCAGGCCAATCTCTATGTCGTAGGCTCTTCGACCTTCCCGACGTCGAGCTGGGCCAACCCGACGCTGACCATCGCGGCACTGGCGTTGCGCACGGCCGATCGGCTGTCGGTCGCGCTCAATCGGCCAGTGGCGCAGCCCGTGCGGCTGCCGGGGCTGGCCAAGGCGTCGTAGCGCTCGCTTTGAAGCTCGTTGAACGGCGCGATGGGTTGCAAACTGCCGTTCCCCCTCCCGCTTGCGGGAGGGGGATGACTGTAAATGGTCGATGCAGCCCGGCAACTCCTTTCTACGGTGAATCACATGTTTTCCGCACCGAAGAAGGCACGTAATTCCGCTGGGAATAGGTTGCATACGCCCTCCTTGGCTTTGGCGTGAAGGCGTATGTACGGAAAGCCCTGTCGCATTGGAAAAATACCTGAAACCCCGTTCGGCGATGTTTTCCGACATGTTCATCTGCGGCGATCTAACTCGCGCACCTGCGAACGCGATGGTCGGCAAGCGGCAAGTGTTGCAAGTTTGTCGACCGATCGTTGGGGGCCGTGGGAATGGCGCGTGTTGGATATGAACCTGCCGTCCTCGACCAAAATTGCGAACGGCGAGTTTGTCCCAGACTCGGTCCTAAACAGACGGTCTGCTTCCAAACGCGGGGAAATCGCTGTCGAACGGCTTGGATGGGCGCATACTAGCCATGCCGTCATCGACCCTTTCCGGCCGCTCAGCCGCCAATTTTCCGTTCCCAACTGCGGTCGGTCCGCTTTCTCATTCTGGATGCTCAAGACGGGCCGTAAGGAGAATGTTTGGTGTGGATTAGGGTGCGCGAGGATAGCTGGCTTTCAAGCGTCATCGGCTGCCGACTGACGCACGTCGTCCCTTTGCCTTCTATGCCGTGAAAATTCTGGGAAAAATATCTAATCACCGATTTCTCAGGCGCCATCCCTTCCCTCGCGATGTTTCGTTACAATCTGCCCTGCCGTCCTGAAATGCCGACAGACTCGTTCTTCGCTCATACGGAAACGTCGGGCCACCTCTATCACACTCATCTTGCGGCCCACCACCAAGATCAAAATGACACGTGTGAGCGGCTCCATCTGGGCGACCGCCTTCTCGATCCTCCCGTCCCGCCCTCCAAGCCCGTCAGGAAGCCGCGGGGCATCGGCTGGAGCGCTTCCCTCCAGAAAGCGCTCAATGCGCGCAGCGCAAATCTGGTCCGACACTCGATCGCGCATCCGCGCCACGAATCTCGCCAGACATCCACTCACATTATGATGATGTGCCATTTGCGGCCACTCCCTTCTGGATTTCGACAAGCCTTCCGGCCGCCGCTTTCCCACCTCCTCCCCTTCCTGCCGCTGAAATGCCGCCCCTTGGTCACCGGCAATCAGAGCCATGATCACAGCTCGTGAAAAGCGGCCTCGAGAAATCCTGACGCGAAGATGGACACGCGGCAGCGATCGCAGCCCGAAGGGCCGGGATCGGCGCAGCCGAGCCCGGCCGGCGCGGCGGCACGCCGCTCCGGCAAGAGCGCGGTGCCCGCGCAGCGGGCAGCCGCCCTCCCCTTCCTCCTCCTATCCAGCTTCCCAAAAACGTCACAAAGTCCGCTCTTTAGGGTTGCGCTCTCCCGTCATTCTGGCAAATTGGGCCTGCTTCCGAAAAAAGCTCGGAAGTGGGGCTTAGTAACCCCTGCATATACAGCTCGGTCACAGTTTCACTGGGGCCGGGTGGCATGCGCGCATGTCCAGCCGGCAACGGTAAAGGCGCATGCGCCTGTGTGTATGCCAGGTTACTAACATCCGGCTTTGGCCGTCGCCCCGAGAGGACACCAACGATCCGCGCCGTCGTCTTCGGGATCATGCTCTTCATGGTGCCGGTGGCGCTCCTCTTCATCCTGACGCCGATCAACCTGCGGGTCGCGAGCTTTGCCCTTGGGCTCTTCGTCTTCGTGGCCCTGTGGGGCGTGATCGATGCGGGCATCTACCAGCTGACCCTTGGCCGGGCGACAGCGACGCTCGCGGAGATGCGCGCCAATCATCTGGCAGCCAATGCCTGGATGCTCGCGCCCTCGGCGGCCATGAAAGCGCTCGCCATATTCGGCAGCTTCCGCACAGCGGGCGCAGGCCTTGCAGGCGCCTTCGTGTTCACCGTGTTCCGCTTTTCGGGCAATGTCTTCTCCTCCTTCACCGGCGGATCGCTGGGCGTCACCGCGCAAGCCTCCTCCGCAGCGGCGACGGTCTCGACATCGGAAGGCTATACCTCAGCGCTTGAAGCCCAGGCGTCAGCGCTCGGAACCGGCAACCGCCGCGCTGCCGCTTCCTCGTTCGGCGACTTTGGCGAGCGGTCCAGCTTTGGGGCGACGCGCAGCTTCGGTGCTGCTGGCGCGGTCGAGGACGCGCACGGCGGCGTGCCGGGTCAGGCCGCACTTGGCATGGGGGGTATCGATGCCGGCCGCGAACTGGGCGGCCTCGCCCCCGCGCTTGCTGGCCGCGACCTCAGCGACCCGGCTGTCAAAGGCGCGGTCCAGGCGGCCGCCGCCACTGGCGCCATCCACAATTTTGCGGAAAAGGACGCGCTTCGGAAACTTGGGACAGGCTATTTCGGCGCAGGTCAGGGAGGCGAGAAGGCTTTTGCCGCCTTCACCCAGAATCTTGTCCAATGGCGCGCCTTTGGCGATACCCGCGCCTATGACATGATGATGCAGGGCGCGAGCCGCCATTTCGAGCGTGCGGGTTATTCTCCACAAGATGCGGCGCTCAAGGCCAGCGGCCTGATTGCTGAGGCGCAAACCGATCCGACCTTCGCCAAGCTCATCGCCAACAGCTTCTCCCAAGGTGAGATGCTCAAAAACGAACTTACCGCCGCGCAGACGCAGGTCGGTGCAATGGAAGGACGGCGCGACTATGCTGGCGGCGAGGTTTCCGCCGTCGAGCGCGGTAATGTCGCGACCGAACAGGCGCGGCGAACGGGCGGTAACGAGGGACAGCGGTTCGCAGCCCGAATGCTGGGCCTCCCGGTAGATGAAATGAACCGCCGCATCGCCTTCATCAACGCCCTCTCGGGCGAAGCGCGCTCTACCGCCATCAGCCAACTCTCCCGCGCCACTGGCCGCAGCGAAGCGCAGGTCATGCATGCGCTGGAGACCTACAGGGCTTCGAGCGAGGTCGGGACCGCCGATGGGGAAACCGCGGAGGCGTCCCGGGAAGGTACAAGCGTCTACGGGCGAACCCGCGAGGCTGCCGGCTATGACTTTGCCGAGCGGTCAGGCAAGCTCGATGCGCAGCGTGAGGTCGGTCATGACGGGACACGCAGTGCCGCTAGGATCGGAGAGCAGCGCAGGCAGTGGGAGAATTTTGGCTTTGCACAAGGCGCTGTGGCAGCCGGCATGTCGACACGCGAGGCCGCCAGGCTCGACAGCTTCATCCGCGCCCTGAGCGATGGCGCGGGCAACCAGCTAGATATGGCGGAGGGCGGTGCTGAAGGCGTGGCTGACCGCGGGCGCAATGCCAGGATGACCAGCATCGTCGAGAAGGAGCGCCTGTCGCGTATGCAATCGCTCCTCAAGACGAACGGGATCGAGATGACAAAACGTCAGATCGCGATGGATCAGAATGGCGACTTCAGCCTCAACCTCACCCCCGCAACTGCTGCCCAGATGTGGAAAGCCGACCTCCTCAATGAAAGCCAGCTCGGCGCGGTCGCAAATGGAGGCCATGCCCGCTTCAGCCTCGCTCATAATGATCTTCTCGTCTCCAGCAGCGCGGGCTTTGAGAAGTCGGCCCGGAACGACACCAGCACGCGGTTTGAAGCGGGCAAACAGGCCGGACCCGACACGATCGAGCATTTCATGGGCGGCGGCGCGGAAGGCAAGGCAGCAATGGCGAACTGGCTACGCGGCGGCTTCGAAATGGATCGCAAGGGCCAATGGCGACTGAAACCACAGGTCGCAGATACGCTCCAACGTGACGTTCAAGCGATCATGGCGCAGACCGGTTGGGAACGCTCGATCGGCAGATCAGCGCAAGACCAAACCGGCTTCTCAATCTCCGTTAGTGGGGAGATCGCCGGAGGGGCGAGTGCTGGCTCAGGCGGAAAGTCGAAAGGAGGTCGAGGTCAAGGTTCATTTGGAAATTCGGGTGGGTCGATTGGCATTTCCAGTCAAGAAAGCGGCATAACCAACGAAACAGTCAGCGCGCACCTCAACATCGTCAACCACGACGTGCGTCAGGCACTGGCCAATGCGGAGAGACTGTCCGCGCGATCTTCCAATCCATCCGAAGCATTTGCCAATGGATTAGCGACCGAGATCCTGGGGCCTAGCGGATTGAGGAACCGCTACCTCAGTAACGCCGACAGCGGGCGTGGCATTGTCGACGTGACCGCGCCTGTAACATCGTTGGAGCAAAGCTCGCTCCTCAGTAGCGGCCGGTTCTCAACTGATATGGCATCTGGTCCTTTTGACGGCGACCCGCAGTTCAAGAAGGGCGCCGATTGATGTAGCCCGGATTTAATGGGTTGAGCGGATTTCCAACCCACAATGATCCGGAAGCAGAATCAAGCGGGTCGAATTCGCGAAGCGTGCCGGACGGACCATAACGCCTACGTCGCCACTCGAAATAGGCTTGCGGATCTGTGTCATCCTCAAGATCGAGCAATGCGATCCGAGCCTTGATGTATCCGAACGACAGAATCAGCGCGACTAGAGGAGGAAAGAAGAACACATTGGCAATGCCAGCTGCTGCGGAGTGATAAAGGTGGTAAGTGCTTCGATACGCAAAGACGCAAGCATTCCGCCCCAGTAAAATGGCATAGCCATCCACCATAATTTTGCGCGCATCGGCCGCCAAAGCCAATCACCAATCTTCGGAGAAGGCGGCAGTGCGATAAAGGGCTTTGACGGGTCCACGGTTTGCATCGCTTCCTATGCCTAAGAAGAAAATATCATCTTAACTCCTCGAAGCAAACCCTTCCCTTCCAATCGGTGAAAGATGCCGGCATCAGCCAATTCAGGAACGTTCCGCAGCGGCGACCCGGGAGGGATCGCCGCCGGGCTTCACGCGAAATGGCAGGATAGACCAACTCGGCCACCTCTTCCTCGGACATTCAAGGTGCACTCCGCGATCGATTGGACGCACCTGATGCCCACAAGTATGGCCGGAGAACCGTCCGCTGTGGCTCTCTGTCGGACACACTGAAGTCATTGCTGTGCGATGTAGATTGCGGCATAATCAGTTTCGGCGGGCAGACCTTCTGGATGAAGGTTCGCCATGAAATCTGATATCTCTGAAAGCTCTGTTGACGCGGCGATCGCTTCGGAAGCAAGCACGACCCACGGGAAAGATCGCCGGACAGACCGGCTCCCACGGAAACCTGATGTTACCGTAAAAACCGGGCTGTCCGTTTCGGCTGTCTATCGGTTGGAGACAGCCGGCCGCTTCCCTCGCCGCCGTCGCATCGGACTGCGCTCCGTCGCCTGGTATGAAAGCGACATCGAGGAGTTTATTGCTGATCCCCTAGGCGGCGTGGACAAATTGGTTAGAAGCGAGCTTTCCAAGTGTGGTCTGGATACTTGATGATCTGCCGCCGCCATATCCAGATGGCGAAGGCAAACATCAGCACGCCGGAAGTGATGCCCGCAGCCCATCCCCTCTGATGGCCGTAAAGATACACGACCAGAATGCTTGCAACTGCCGGAGCAGA
>NZ_JBMDWL010000023.1:0-4102 GCF_048594625.1 Sphingobium sp. | reverse complement strand
CTAGCGGTAAGCCTATGAACCGCCTCCCAAGATGATGCGGTCAGCATCATCCACAGTGCCGCTGCAGCCTGTCCATCCCAGAACAAATATGCCGTAAAAGCGATGGTAAAAATTTAGAGGCCGACGATCCAGATTTTGGGCATATCGCATCGTTGCACAGGAAATGGCGGGTTCCAACGGACACTGGCTCGATAGCAGACAGTTCCCCATCCATGCGCCCTCTTGCGCCCTACACAAAATTCCGTTATTTCTGTTTTTACAGAAAGGAACGCCATGCCACTTCTCGACCATCCCGATGCCAAGGCGTTTCTGCTGCACTGGGGCGAAATGGGGACGCAATGGGGGGTCAACCGTTCGGTCAGTCAGGTGCATGCGCTGCTCTACCTGTCCGACCGCCCCCTGCCCGCCGACGAAATCGTCGATCAGCTGGGTCTTGCCCGATCCAATGTATCGACCGCGCTCAAGGAATTGCAGTCCTATGCCATCGTCCGCCGCGTGCATATGGAGGGGGACCGGCGCGACCATTTCGTGGCCGAACTCGACCTGTGGGACATGCTGACCCGCATCGCGGCGGAGCGCAAGCGGCGCGAAATCGACCCCACCATCGCCCTGATGGGCGAACTGGCCGCGCGCCTTGCAAAGGATGAAAGCGCGCCTGCCCATGTGCGCGAACGCATCACCCGGATGCACGAATTTCTATCGACGCTGGGCAACTGGTACGAACAGGTCCGCTCCCTGCCAAAGCCCACGCTGATCGATCTCATGAAACTGGGCGGCAAGGTCGCCCGCTTCCTGCCCGGTGGGAAGAAAAAGGGCGACTAGCCACCCAACGCCGCATTCTGCCCCGCTTATCCGCAGCATCATATCCAAACATTTCGGAGTTTTCAGAAATGTCTGACATTGACGACAGAATAGCAGTCGACACCACGCGCACCGCGACGCTCCGCATCCTCGGCGCGATCGGCACGGCCTTCGCCTTTGCATTGGGCGTCTATCTGTTGCTGGAGGCGGTACAGCCCGATGGCGGCCTTGTCAGCTTTTCCTTCCTGCTGGTCCTGCCCGCGGCGATCACCGCCTTCGTCACCTATGTCGGCGATCCGATGGCGCGGCGAAACCGGGCCTATTATTTGACGATGCCGCTGTGGCTGCTGGGCGCGGTGATGCTCATTTCCATCCCCGTACTGCGCGAAGGCATCATCTGCGTCGTCATGCTGGCGCCGCTCTGGATCGCCAGCGGCATGGCGGGCGCGTACCTCACCTACCGCCTGCGCGGTCGGGCGGGCGATGGCGGTACCTATTGCATGGCCGTCCTTGCCCTGCCCCTCATCGCCATGCAGGTCGAACCGATGATCCCCGTGCAACAGGCGACCGCGACCGTAAGCCGGTCCGTTATCGTCAACGCCAGCCCGGCGGACATCTGGCCCCTGCTGCGCGGCATTCCCGATGTCCGCCCCGGCGAAGGCGCATGGACGGTGACGCAGGATGTGCTGGGGGTTCCCCGCCCGATCGGCGCCTATATGCTGGGCGAAGGCGTGGGCGCGACCCGCATGGCGAACTGGGGCCGCCAGGTGCGCTTTCGCGAACATATCGTCGACTGGCAACCGGGGCGCAGCATTGGCTGGCGCTTCGATTTCCGTGGCCTCGACGCCTGGCAGTTCACCGACCGGCACCTGATGCCCGACAGCCGTTATTTCAAAGTGACGACCGGCGGATACCGCATGGAACCCGTCGCGCCGGGCCGCACCCGCGTTACCATCGACACCCGTTACTGGATGCAGACCCCGGTCAATGCCTATTCCCGCCTGTGGGGTGAAATTTTCCTTGGCGACATCGAAAATAATCTACTTGCCCTGATCAGGCAGCGGGCGGAGCGGTCCTGACCATCCTTCGCCCCGATTGTCCTACCGCGCGCCCATTCGCTATAATCCTTGCGCGGGATAACAATATGTCCCACTGGCGACCGGAAATTGCCTCATCAGCGGGAAAAGCGCGAAGTTAAGCGAATATGTCCAGTCATCAGGTCCACATCATCGGCGGCGGCCTCGCCGGATCGGAAGCCGCCTGGCAGCTTGCACAGGCAGGGATAAAGGTCCGCCTGTCCGAAATGCGCGGAGCGGGCGACATGACCCCCGCGCACCAGACCGATGGCCTCGCCGAACTGGTCTGTTCCAACAGCTTCCGGTCGGACGATGCGGACAAGAATGCCGTGGGCCTGCTGCATCAGGAAATGCGGCGGCTGGACTCGCTCATCATGGCGCAGGCCGAACCGGCAAAGGTGCCCGCGGGATCGGCGCTGGCCGTCGACCGCCATGTCTTTTCGGGCGGCGTCACCCGCGCCCTTGCCGATCATCCCAATGTGGAGATCGTGCGCGAACGCATCGACAGGCTGCCGACCGACGGCATGACGATCGTCGCCACCGGCCCGCTGACCGCCCCGCTGCTGGCGCAAAGCATCGGGCAGGCGGCTGGCATGGAACATCTCGCCTTTTTCGACGCCATCGCCCCGGTCATCCATCATGACAGCATCGACATGGATCAATGCTGGATGGCCAATCGCTGGGACAAGATCGGCCCGGCAGGTGGAGAGGGCAAGGATTATATCAACTGCCCGATGGACAAGGACCAGTATCAGGCCTTCGTTCAGGGTTTGCTCGACGGCGAAAAGACCGAGTTCAAGCAATGGGAGAGCAACACCCCCTATTTCGAAGGCTGCATGCCGATCGAAGTGATGGCGTCGCGCGGTCCCGAAACGCTGCGCCACGGGCCGATGAAACCCATGGGCCTCGACAATCCCCGCACCGGCCGCTGGCCCTATGCCGTCGTTCAGCTGCGACAGGATAATGCGTCCGGCACCCTGTGGAACATGGTCGGTTTCCAGACCAAGCTGAAACATGGGGCGCAGGTGGAACTGTTCCGCACCATCCCCGGCCTTGAAAAGGCGGAGTTCGCGCGCCTTGGCGGCCTGCATCGCAACACCTTCATCCAAAGCCCCAAGCTGCTGGACCCCACGCTGCGCCTGAAAAGCGCGCCGCATATCCGCTTTGCGGGTCAGATGACGGGGTGCGAAGGCTATGTCGAAAGCGCCGCCATCGGCCTTATCGCCGGGCGCTTCGCCGTGGCGGAACTGTTGGGCCGCACGCTCACCCCGCCGCCTGCCGACACGGCGCTGGGCGCGCTGCTCGGCCATGTGACGGGCAATGTGGAAACGGCGGACTATCAGCCGATGAACGTCAATTTCGGCCTGTTCCCGACGCTGGAAGATGTGAAGAAGAAACAGCGCAAGGAAGCCTATACCGCCCGCGCCCGCGCCTCCTTCGGTGTGTGGATGGGCGCGATGGAACTGGCCTGATCGCGCAAAGGGTCAGCATTTGCACTTCGGCTTTGCCGTGCGTTTGGGCGCAGTCGCGGCAAATTCCTCCGGTGTAAGCTTGCCGTCCCTGTTCGCGTCAGCCGCGCCGAAACGGTCGGATGTCGCAACCGCCCATTCCTCGAAGGACAACAGGTTGTCGCCATCCTTGTCCAGCGCCTTGAACGCCTTGGTCCGGCTGCCCATCATCTCGACGCGGGTGATGAAGCCGTCGCGATTGCGGTCATAACGGGCAAAGCGCTTCTCCTCGCGGCTTTGCGGGCTGGCCTCACCCGGCATCGGCGGCGCTTCCCCCACCGCATCGGGATCGCCTTCGGGCAATGCCTCCACCTCGGTCGGCGGCGGCGGCGCGCTGGCCAGTTGCGGCACCGGCGCATTGTCCGCCCGCCCCTGCCACCAGAACAGGCCGCCCGCGACCAGCAGCAACGCCGCCATGCCCCCCGCCAGCAATCGCCCCACGCCCGGCCCTCCCGTCATCGTTACGGGGCCAAGCCTATCCCGACATCCTAACGCCCGACAAGCGCGATTCGCAGCAATCGCCATGCCAGCGCACGCGGCATCCCGACCGGCGCGCCATGCCCCGCCAGCACATCCTGCCGCGCCAGCGTGAAGGCGATGCGCTGCGGCTTGGTCGCCCGCGTCCATTGCGCGCCCTCCGCCTGCGGCAGCAATTCGCGCGCCAGGTCGATCGCCGCGCTCGCCAGCGCCGCATCCCCGACATGCCCCGCCAGATCC
>NZ_JBMDWL010000022.1:0-12694 GCF_048594625.1 Sphingobium sp. | reverse complement strand
TTTCGACTGACCAAAGCGCAGGCGCAGGCTCTTGTCCCGGTCGATGAAGACGTCGGCATAGGCGTCGCGCAGCTGGGCGAAGCCTTCGCGCCGTTCGGTGCCCGCCTGATTGTTCACGGCCGTCGCGAAGTCCGATTGCAGATAGAGCGACACGCGATCGGACACATCGCCCTGAAGCACCAGTCGCGCCCGGCGCAGCGAAAAGCCGCCGCGATCGGAAATGGAGCTGTCATGGACGGAGCGCAGCCGCGACATGCCCGACGGCGCGCTGTCGTCCCCCGACAGGAAGGCGTTGTAGCGCAGCTGGGTATAGCCGCGCAGCATCAACTTTTCATACCAGGCCCTGGATTTGGGCGCGGAGGCGGTGGCGGGTGCAGGCGGCGTGGTTGCCGCCGCAAGAGCCGGAGCGGCGGGCGTACCGGGTGGCGAGGGTGGCGCCGCGGGGGTCGAGGCCATGCCGGACGGCGGGACCGGGGTGGAGGCGGAGGCCGTGCCAGAAGCAGATGCCGTCGCCTGATTGGCGGCCAGCGCGGCGGTCAAGGCCTGTACCTGCGCCTTCAGCGCATCGATCTGGCGTTGCAGGTCTTCGTTGCTTTGCGCCTGCGCCGCCTGAGGCGTCAGGGCGATGGCGCTGGCCGCCAGCAGCGCAGACCTGATTTTTGCAACCGTCACTCTTGGCCTCCGATCCGAATGCGGCAGACGGCTATGTCATTTCGATGACGTTCGAATGACGTTTGTTTTTCACTTTTATGACATTGCCCCAAAGCCGCCCGGCCGGTGACGAAGCGCGCCGTTTCCGCCATGGATCGCCGTCGACGGTTCCAGCCGCCATCGGAATGGTCTAAGCCCGTTTCCAGCATGATCATCGCCGCCGTCCTTGCCCGCATCTGTCGCCGCGTCATCCTGACCGCCGGGGCCGGACTGCCCCTGTTGACTGGCGGATGTTCGGACGAGCGGCGCGATCCCGTCATCGTCAGCGTAGTGGGCGATCGAAACGACTTCGCGAAACCGCTGATCGCCCTGCCCGATCCGGGCGCGAAGCTGTTTCTGGAGGCGACGGCGCAGGGGCTGGTCGCGTTCGATGCGCGCGGCGACATCCTGCCCGCGCTGGCGCAGCGCTGGATCGTGGAGGATGACGGGCGCAGCTATATTTTCCGCCTGCGCCGCGCGTTCTGGGCCAATGGCGCGCGGGTGACCGCGCCCGACGTCGCCCGCATGCTGATGGCGCGGATCGAATCGCTGCGGCGGCTGGACCCGGACGGGCCGCTGGATGCGGTGCAGGCGGTGGTGCCGATGACCGGCGAAGTCATCGAAATCCGCATGGCCGCGCCGCGCCCCTATGTGTTGCAGATGCTGGCCCAGCCGCAAATGGCGATCCTGTCGCGCGAAGGGGGCACCGGCCCCTATCGTCGCAGCGGACGGGGCAATGCACTGATCCTGACGCCCATCGACCGGTCGTCGGGCGACGATGCGGCGGACGAGCCGCTGCCCCCGTGGCAGTTGCGGGTGCTGCGCGCCGAACGCGCCGCCATGGCCATCATCCGGTTCCGGCAGGGCGACGCCGATCTGGTGCTGGGCGGGCGCTTCACCGACCTGCCGCTGCTGGTGCCCGCCGGAGTGGACCGCAATGCCGTGCGGGTCGATCCGGTGCGCGGGCTGCTGGGGCTGGCGGTGACGGGCAGCGGCACATTGCTGGACGATCCCGCCATCCGCGCCGCCATCAACATGAGCATCGACCGCAGCCGCCTGCCCGAAATCTTTCCGCTGGGCGGATGGGCGACCAGCGAACGCATCATGCCAGAAGCGCTGGACCTGGGCCGGGCGCCGACCGACCCCGCATGGGCGGCCATGCCGCTGGACCAGCGACGCCAGCAGGCCAGCGCCAGCATCACCCGCTGGCGCGCCGACAATGGCGACATCAGACCGCTGCGCATCGCCCTGCCCAAGGGACCGGGCGCGACATTGCTGTTCGGCATGGTGCGGCAGGATCTGGCCGCCGTCGGCATGCCGGTAGCGCGCGTCGCCATCGACGAGGATGCGGACCTGAGGCTGGTGGACGAAGTCGCCGCCTATGACAGCGCGCTATGGTTTCTGGGCCGCATCGGATGCGCGCGCAAGGTCCATTGCGACGATGCCGCCGACGCACAGCTACAGGCCGCCAGCCTGGCCAGCACGGCTGCGGAGCGCGCCGCGCGGGTGGCGGAGGCAGAGGCGCTGATGATGGCGCATAATGGCTATATCCCGCTGGGCGCGCCGGTCCGATGGTCGCTGGCGTCGAAGCGGCTGACCGGTTTTTCCCTTTCGCCCCGCGCACGCCACCCATTGAACCATCTGTTCCGCGCCACCAATTAGCATTTCGATCGTTGAACGCAGGAAGGCAGGCCGTTTCTGCGCGTGGCGAGCATAAGGCCCCGCCATGACGGGGTTAGGAGTGTATCGGAAATGGCGATTCCGCAGGATCAGTTCGACCGCATCGTGCGCGACATGCCGGGCTTTGGCCGCGACCCCGCATCGATCCGCCGCCGCGTGGAGGCGATGGAGCAGGTGCTGGAGGGGCTGTTCGTCATCCCCGGCATCAATCGCCGCGTGGGGCTGGACAGCATCGTCGGTTTGATCCCGGTGGTGGGCGACATCGCCACCGCCGCCATGGGCGCGTGGATCGTGTGGGAAGCCCGCAATCTGGGCATGTCGAAATGGCAGCTGACCCGCATGTCCGCCAATGTCGGCGTGGACATGGTGGTGGGGGCCATCCCGTTCGCGGGCGACCTGTTCGATTTCCTCTACAAGTCCAACACCAAGAATCTGCGCATCATCCGCAAGCATCTGGACCGCCATCACCCATCGACCGTGACGATCGACGGATAAGGCGCCGGATGAAGGGCGAAAGGTGATGCCGCCGGTCGAGAACCTCCGGCGGCGCGCAGCATGTCGGAAAGCGAACGGCGCATGATCCGTTTTTATCGGACCATGCCCTGATTCAGCGCAGCCGGTATCAGCCGCGCGGTTCGATGCGCAGTTGCGCCCGGTCCTTCACCCCGCCCTGCTGCGGCGGGCAGGCGATGTAGCGATATTTGCGGTCCATGCAGATCCACACTTCGCTGAGCGACCCGTCGCGGGTGACGTTGAGGCGGATGCCGTCGGCCACCATCCCCTTGTTTTCCGCCGCGAAAGCCTGCGCGAAATCGCGGGCCGACAGGGTCGGGCGCGCAGCCAGCGCCGCCATGTCGGGATAGCGCACCGCCTGATACAGCTTGCGCGACAGAGCGAAGAATTTCGTCGGATTGGTCGGCATGCAGGTGCCATGCTTCACCCATTCATGCTGGATCAGCTGGACCGAGGGGGTGGAGCAGAGATGGTCGCGGATCACCTTGCGCGGCAGGACGCCGGCGGGCTTGCAATATTGCGGCCATAACTTGCCATAGCCGTCGGGCCACAGGCCATGCAGGGTGAAACCGAAATCATTGTCCGACCGGCACTGAAATGCGTCGCGGTCGCCGCCGCGCGACGTCTTGCAATATTGCGGGGTCCAACTGACCGCCAGCGTATAATAGCCGATGGGCAGGACGCGCTTTGGTTCATCCGCGTCTGGCCCCTCGACCGTCGGCCGGACGATGATTTCGGGCAGGCGGCACTGGTTCGCCTGCGCCATGGCGATGCCGGGCGTGGCGAGGGCGAGAAGCGGCAAGACCAGCTTATACATGGGCGAAATCCAGTCCGATGTCAGCGGCGGGGGCGGATTGGGTCAGGCGACCCACGCTGATATAGGTGACGCCGGTGTCGGCCTTTGCGCGGATCGTGTCCAGCGTGACGCCGCCCGACGCTTCGGTCGGCACGCGCCCGCCGACCAGCGTGACGGCCCCGCGCAACGTGGGCGCATCCATATTGTCGAGCAGCAGATGGGTGGCCCCCGCGGCCAGCGCGGGTTCGATCTGGTCGATCCGGTCAACCTCCACGATGATGCTGGCGACGCCCGCATCGACGGCGCGGCGCACCGCTTCATCGACCGATCCGGCGACGGCGACATGATTGTCCTTGATCATCGCCGCGTCCCACAGGCCCATGCGGTGATTGGTCGCGCCGCCCATGCGGGTCGCATATTTTTCAAGCACACGCAGGCCCGGAATCGTCTTGCGCGTGTCCAGAAGGGTCGCGCCCGTGCCCATGATCGCATCGACATAGGCGCGCGTCATCGTGGCGATGCCGGTCAGATGCTGCACCGTGTTGAGCGCGGACCGTTCCGCCGTCAGCATGGCGCGCGCCCGGCCCCGGATGCGCATGATGTCGGTGCCCGCCGCGACCCGAGCACCATCCTGATGCAGCAGGTCGATCTGCACATCGGGATCGAGCGCGCGGAAGAAGGCGACGGCGATGCCCAGCCCGGCCAGCGTCACATCGTCCCGGCTGTCCATCACCCCGTCGAACAGCGCGTCGGCGGGGATCACCGCTTCGCTGGTGACGTCGCGGCCATCGGGGCCAAGATCCTCCGCCAGCGTGGCGGCGACGAAGGCGTCAAGGTCGAAGCCGGGAAGGGAGAAGGCGCTCATTTCAGGGCCGCGCGCCCACATCGCCCTGCCCCACCGTGCCGCTCGCCATTTCGAGCATCCGGTCGAGGCTCTTCTTCGCCGCGACGCGCAGCGTTTCGTCCATTTCGATGCGGGGGCTGAGGTCGCGCAGCGACAGGTACAGCTTTTCCATCGTGTTGAGCGCCATATAGGGGCAGACATTGCAGTTGCAGTTGCCGTCCGCGCCCGGCGCGCCGATGAAATTCTTGTGCGGCACCGCCTTCTGCATCTGGTGGATGATATGCGGTTCGGTCGCCACGATCAGCGTGTCGCCCGGCATGGTCTTGGCGAAATCGAGGATGCCGCTGGTCGACCCGACATAATCGGCATGATCGACGATATAGGGCGGGCATTCGGGATGCGCGGCGATCGGCGCTTGCGGGTGCACGGCCTTGAGTTTGAGCAATTCGGTTTCGCTGAACGCTTCATGCACGATGCACACGCCCGGCCACAGCAGCATGTCCCGGCCCAGCTTGCGCTTGAGGTAGCCGCCCAGATGCTTGTCGGGACCGAAGATGATCTTCTGATCCTTCGGGATCTGCGCCAGTATCTTTTCGGCGGACGACGATGTCACGATGATGTCGGACAGCGCCTTCACCTCGGCCGAACAGTTGATGTAGCTCAATGCAATATGATCGGGATGGGCTTCGCGGAACGCCATGAACTCGGCGGGCGTGCAGCTGTCTTCCAGACTACACCCTGCGTCCATGGCCG
This sequence comes from Sphingobium sp., assembly GCF_048594625.1. Classification (GTDB taxonomy): domain Bacteria; phylum Pseudomonadota; class Alphaproteobacteria; order Sphingomonadales; family Sphingomonadaceae; genus Sphingobium. The sequence goes on along the minus strand of NZ_JBMDWL010000022.1, from coordinate 7,418 downwards.
GCAGCACCACGATCTTTTCGGGCGACAGGATCTTGGCCGTTTCCGCCATGAAGCGCACGCCGCAAAAGGCGATGACGTCGGCGTCCGTTTCCGCCGCCTTGCGCGACAGTTCCAGGCTGTCGCCGACAAAGTCCGACAGATCCTGAATTTCGGGCGACTGATAATAATGGCCGAGGATAACGGCATTGCGTTCCTTGCGCAGCCGGTCGATTTCAGCACGCAGGTCGCTGCCCTGCGGAATGGCGGTAAAAGCGTTCATACCCTGTGACTCCATCGGTCTTACCGGCCGCCCTAGCGGGCCTGTCTCCGGTTGGCCAGCACATCATTTATGGGGGTGGTGACGTCCCACCGTTCGCGGTCGTCATCGCGGCGTTCGGGCGGGAAGGTGACGATCACCCGCGCGTCGCCAAAACCCATGGCGCCCAGCGGCGCGCCCATGATCCGGGCGATGGCGGTGCGGCCATATTCGCGCGCCTGCGCCATGCGTTCGGGGGATCGGGACGATGCCTGCGCCCGCGCCTGCGCGTGCAGCGACGCCTTGCGGCTGAGCTCCTCCCCCGCTTCCCGCGTGACGAACAGGCCGCCGGTGCGCACCAGCGTGCGGCGCGCTTCATCGACATTGGGGGTGTCGGGCTTCACATCGGGGGCGTTGACGATCAGCGTGCGGCTTTTTTCATCCCATTCCAGATCGCGCGCGGCCAGCCCCGACAGGTCGACGAAATAATCGACCATATAGGGCATTTTCACCACCTGATCGGATTTCAGCCAGCCGAAACCGCGCACATCCTGCGCCGTCGCCTGCACCGTGCCGTTGAGGCGGGATACGCGCAGCGCGCTGGCCCCGGAAATTTTTTCCGCGATGATGCGGGTGACGGCCGATCCGTCATCCTCCGTCGTGACGACATAGTCGCGATTATAGCGTTGCCACCCAACCATCATCGCGCCGCCCACGCCAAGGATCAGCAGCGCGGCGCCGACCGGCCCGGCATAGCGCCGCCATGGGCGTTTCAGCGCATCTGCCATCGCCCGTCCCCTGTCGGCGCGGCAAGGCCCCGGCCGTTAAGATCGATCAAATGCGCCAGCACCGACCGCCCGGCCGCCCCGTACAGGCGCGGATCGACGCCCTTGTACATGTCGGCCACCATATCGGGGATGGCGCTGTCGCCGTTGCGTTCCAGAAATCGCAATATCTGCCCCTCACGCTGTTTGCGGTGGCCCATCATGCCGCGCACCAGCCGCTGCGGATTTTCCACCGGATCGCCATGGGCAGGGTAGTAGATGCGGTCGTCCCGTTCCAGCAGGCGCTGCATCGAGCGCATATAGGCGGTCATGTCGCCATCGGGCGGCGAAATCACGCTGGTCGACCAGCCCATGACATGATCGCCGGTGAACAGGATATTTTCCTCCAGCAGCGCGAAGCAAAGATGGTTGGAGGTATGGCCCGGCGTCGCTACGGCCTCCAGCGTCCAGCCCGGCCCTTCGATCCGGTCGCCATCGGCCATCACCCGGTCGGGGCGATAATGTGCGTCGAAGGCCGCATCGGCGCGCGGCCCGTCATCGTCCAGCGTCAGCGGCGCGCAGCCGATAATCGGCGCGCCGGTCAGGTCGCTCAGCGGGCGTGCGGCGGGGCTGTGGTCGCGATGGGTGTGGGTGCAGGCGATCGCCACCACCGGCCGACCGTCGATGGCCGCGATCAGCGCGGCGATATGATCGGCATCGTCCGGCCCCGGATCGATCACCGCGATGGCCCGGTCGCCCACCATGTAGGTCTGCGTTCCGGTGAAGGTGAAGGGCGACGGGTTGGGCGCCAATATCCGCGCCACAAGGGGGGACAGCGGCATCAGCAGGCCGGTCGGCAGGTCGGCCGGATCGAAAGGCGGTGGCATATACCCCATGTGCCCATTTACCGGCGGATTTCAAGGGACGGGCGCGCCGCCATGGCGGTTCGCGGGCGTCGGCGGATATGGCGCGCGCCAACGCCCGACCGCCAATCCCGCCATGTCGGCGCTTGGAACCATGCGCCCCGAACCTTCCGGCCCGCCCCTCGGCCCCGCCCCCTGGCCAAGCCCCCTAGTCAAGTCCCTGTAACCGCGCCACAAGGGCGCGTCGCGGGCGGCGCCCCCCTTGCCGTCCTTCAATCCCATAATGGAGTCCCCCTGTCGTGAACCGACGCCAATTCCTCGCCACCAGCGGCGCCACGGCCCTTGCCGCCGCCACGCCCGATGTCTTTGCCCAGACCGGCAGCGCCGACCCGCGTTTCCGCGCGATGCTGGACGATTTCTTTTACGGGCGGCTGGCGGAATCGCCCGAAAGCGCGACGCGCCTTGGCCTCGACACCGGCGCGCGCGCGGCGTTGCGCGGTAAGCTGAGCGACACCAGCGCGGCGGGCGCGGCCAGAGACCTTGCCCGTACCAAGGCGCAGGCCAAGCAGCTGGCCAGCGTCGATCGGGCGAAACTCAGCCCGGCAAGCCAGCTCGACTATGATGTCGTCGCCTATCAGCTGGACCGCGCCGTGGGCGGGGAACGCTTTGGCTATGGCGAAACGGCGGGCCGTTATGCGCCCTATATTCTGAGCCAGCTGACCGGCAGCTATCGCGAAGTGCCCGATTTCCTCGATTCGCAGCATCAGGTGAAGGATGCGGCGGATGCCGACGCCTATCTGTCGCGACTGGAGGCCTTCCCCGCCGCGCTGGACGGCGAAACCGCGCGGCAGACAGCGGACGCGGCCAAGGGCGTGTTCGCGCCCGACTATATCCTCGACACCACGATGAAGATGCAGGCGGCGCTGCGCGATCAGCCCGCCGCGCAGACGGTGCTGGTCACGTCCTTCGTCAAGAAGCTGGCCGCCGCGGGCCTGCCGCCCGAACGCGCCGCACAGGCCGAAAAGATCGTGGCGGAAAAGATTTTCCCCGCCGTCGATCGTCAGCGCGCGCTGGTGCAGCAGCTGCGGGCAAAGGCCAGCCATGATGCGGGCTGCTGGCGCCTGCCCGACGGCGAAGCCTTCTACGCCGCCGCCGCCGAAGCCGCGACCACGACCCGGCTGACGGGCGATGAAATCCACCAGCTGGGTCTGGATCAGGTGGCCGACATTTCCGCCCGTATCGACGCCATCCTGAAGGGTCAGGGGATGAGTCAGGGCAGCGTGGGCGACCGTCTGGTCGAACTCAACAAGCGCCCGGACCAGCTGTACCCCAATACCGATCCGGGTCGCGAGGCGCTGCTGGCGCAGCTGAACGACCAGATCATCGCCATGCAGAAGCGGCTGCACGAAAGTTTCAACACCGTGCCCAAGGCGCCGGTGGAGGTCCGCCGCGTGCCGGTGACCATTCAGGCAGGCGCGCCGGGCGGCTATTATCAGAACGCATCGCTCGACGGGTCACGCCCGGCCATCTACTTCATCAACCTGCGCGACACGTTCGACCGGCCGAAATTCGGCCTTGCGACGCTCAGCTATCATGAAGCGGTGCCGGGGCATCATCTGCAGGTATCGGTCGCGCTGGAATCCGACAGCATCCCGATGATCCGCCGTCGCGGTTTCTACAGCGGCTATTCGGAAGGCTGGGCGCTCTATTCGGAACAGCTGGCCGATGAGATGGGCATGTATGAAGGCGATCCGCTGGGTCAGGTCGGCTATCTGCAATCGCTGCTGTTCCGCGCCACCCGTCTGGTGGTGGACAGCGGCATGCATGCCAAGCGGTGGAGCCGGGAAAAGGCGACCGATTATCTGATCGCCACCACGGGCATCGCGCGCGGCCGCAGCCAGGGCGAAATCGATCGCTACACCGTCTGGCCGGGTCAGGCGTGCAGCTACAAGATCGGCCACACCGTGTGGACGCAGCTGCGCGACGAGGTGAAGAAGAAGCAGGGTGCCGGGTTCGACATCAAGCAGTTCCACGACGTGCTGATGCTGGGCGCGATGCCGCTCGACATCCTGAAGCAGACGGTGCGGCAGCGGGCGGGGATTGCCTGAGTCTCCCTGAAGAACCCGTTCGTGCCGAGTAGGAGCTGAGCGAAGGCAAAGACCCGTATCGAAGCATGGTCCCATCCCCATCCTTCGATACGCCCCTTCGACTTCGCTCAGGGACTATTCAGGGCGAACGGAGCGGGATGACCGAGCATAAAAAACGACCCGGCGGTGCGCCCGCCGGGTCGTCCAGTGCCTTCCACCCAAAAACGCAAGGGGAGTGTCGAAGTCCCCGCGCCCTGGCTGTTCTCACGGCTCCCGCCGCGAAACGCTGTCATCGATCACCTCCCCGACGGCATCGGGTCACCGCCGGGGAGGTGGAGCGGCCGTGCGGTCTGCACGCCGCGCGGCCTTTGCGTCCTCATCCCGGCAAAAGCGGGATGGGGATATTGGTCTTCAGGCCGTATCAGGCCGCGAACTGATTCATCGTGTTGTGGACGCCGCCGGCCTTGAGCGCGGCTTCACCGGCGAAATAATCCTTGTGATCGTCGCCAATGTCGCTGCCCGACATGTTCTGATGCTTCACGCAGGCGATGCCCTGACGGATTTCCTTGCGCTGCACCCCTTCGACATAGCCCAGCATCCCGGCGTCGCCGAAATATTCCTTCGCGAGGTTATCGGTGCTCAGCGCCGCCGTATGATAGGTCGGCAGGGTGATGAGGTGGTGGAAGATACCGGCCCGCGCCGCCGCATCCTTCTGGAAGGTGCGGATCTTCTCATCGGCCTCGACGCCCAGTTCCGTGCCGTCATAGTCCGCGCTCATCAGACGCGCCCGGTCATAGCCGCTGACGTCCCGGCCCTCCTGCGCCCATGCGTCGAACACCTGCTGGCGGAAATTCAGCGTCCAGTTGAAGCTGGGCGAATTATTGTAGACCAGCTTGGCGTTGGGAATGACTTCGCGGATGCGGTCGACCATCGATGCGATCTGTTCGATGTGCGGCTTTTCGGTTTCGATCCACAGCAGGTCCGCGCCATTTTGCAGGCTGGTGATGCAGTCGAGGACGCAGCGGTCAGGCCCCGTCCCTTCGCGGAACTGGTAGAGGTTCGACGGCAGACGCTTCGGGCGCAGCAGCTTGCCACCGCGATTGATGATGACGTCGCCATTCGCCTGCGCGATGTCGCTGATCTCCTCGCAATCGAGGAAGCTGTTATACTGGTCGCCAATGTCGCCCGGCTCCTTCGAATAGGCGATCTGCTTGGTGAGGCCCGCGCCCAGCGAATCGGTGCGCGTGACGATGACGCCATCGTCCACCCCCAGTTCGAGGAAGGCGTAGCGGCAGGCGCGGACCTTCGCCAGGAAATCCTCATGCGGCACGGTGACCTTGCCGTCCTGATGCCCGCACTGTTTTTCGTCGCTGACCTGATTTTCGATCTGGAGCGCGCAGGCGCCCGCCTCGATCATCTTCTTCGCCAGCAGATAGGTCGCCTCCGCATTGCCGAAGCCCGCGTCGATGTCCGCGATGATCGGCACGACATGGGTTTCATAATTGTCGATGGCGTGGGTCAGGCGCTGGGCCTCGACCGCGTTGCCGGTTTCGCGCGCCTTGTCGAGGTCACGGAACATCATCCCCAGTTCGCGGGCGTCGGCCTGCTTCAGGAAGGTGTAAAGTTCCTCGATCAGGGCGGGAACGCTGGTCTTTTCATGCATCGACTGGTCGGGCAGCGGGCCGAAATCGCTGCGCAGCGCCGCGATCATCCAGCCGGACAGATAGAGATATTTCTGGCGGGTCGTGCCGAAATGCTTCTTGATGGCGATCAGCTTCTGCTGACCGATGAAACCATGCCAGCAGCCCAGCGACTGGGTGTAGTTGGCCGGGTCCAGATCATAGGCGGCCATGTCGCGGCGCATGATGCCCGCCGTATATTTCGCGATGTCGAGCCCCGTGTTGAAACGGTTCTGAAGCTTCATGCGGGCGACGGATTCGGCGTTGATGCCGTCCCATGTGCCGGGGTGGCTGCCGATGAGGCTTTGCGCCTGCGCGATGCTGTCCTGATAGGTCGTCATGGCCTTGTCCTTCGTGGTCGGGATGAGCGGATGCGCCCATGCCTAGGCCCGGCTTTTGCAGTGCGGCAGTCCTCCTGAAGTTCAGTTGTCGATCTTTACAAAAATCTGCTGTAAAGTTGTAAAGCCTGCACAGGAGTCGATGACATGGCCAAGGATCGTCCCGTCTATATGGGGCCGCGCCTGCGGCGGCTACGCCGCGACCTGGGCCTGACGCAGGCGGACATGGCCGCCGATCTCGACATTTCGGCATCCTATGTCGCGTTGCTGGAACGCAATCAGCGGCCGCTGACCGCCGACATGCTGCTGCGCCTTGCCCGCACCTATAAACTCGACATGGCGGAGGTCGCGGGGGATGGCGGCGCGGAACAGACCGCGCGGTTGCAGGCGGTGCTGAAAGACCCGATGTTCGCGGACATCGACCTGCCCGCGCTCGCCACCGGCGACGTCGCGGTCAATTATCCCGGCATTACCGAAGCGCTGCTGCGCCTCTATACCAGCTATCGCGAGGAGCATCTGGCGCTGGCGGATCGCGGCGCGTCGCCCGAACCGACAGAGGATGTCGCCGATCCGGTCGCCGAATCGCGCCGCTTCCTTGCCGCGCGGCGCAACAGCTTTCCCCTGCTGGACGATGCGGCGGAAAAACTGGCGGCGGAGGTGGAGGGCGAAGGCGGCCTGATCCCATGGCTGAAGGCCCGGCACAATCTGCGCGTGCGCCGCCTGCCGTCCGACGTCATGGCAGGATCGATGCGGCGGCTGGATCGGCATCGTGACGCGGTATTGCTGGACGACACGATGGACAGCGCCAGTTCGCAATTTCAGCTGGCGCTCCAGATCGCCTATCTGGACATGCGCAAGGCGTTCGACGCGGTCCTGAAGGATGGGCAGTTCGCCGGGGAAAGCGGCCGTCGCCTCGCCCGCCGTGCGCTGGCCAGCTATGGCGCGGCGGCGATTTTGATGCCCTATACCGCCTTTGCCAAGGCGGTGGAGGCGCGCCGTTACGATGTGGAGGCGCTGGCCCGGCAGTTCGGCACCAGTTTCGAACAGACCGCCCACCGCCTGACCACCCTGCAAAAACCGGGGCAGGAACGGGTGCCCTTCTTCTTCCTGCGGGTCGACCCGGCGGGCAATGTGTCGAAACGGCTGGACGGCGCGGGCTTTCCCTTTGCGCGCCACGGCGGTTCCTGCCCGCTTTGGTCGGTGCACCGCGTGTTCGAAACCCCGCGCGAGGTGGTGACGCAATGGCTGGAACTGCCCGATGGCCAGCGTTTCTTTTCCATCGCCCGCACCGTGACCGCGGGCGGCGGCGGATGGGGCGCGGCGAAGGTGGAGCGCGCCATCGCCTTGTGCTGCGCGGGCGAGCATGCGCATCGGCTGATCTATACGCAGGGCATGCCCGCGCCGGAGCCGACGCCGATCGGCGTCACATGCCGCCTGTGCCACCGCGCCCAG
>NZ_JBMDWL010000021.1:0-59305 GCF_048594625.1 Sphingobium sp. | reverse complement strand
AGATCCCACAGCAAGGTACGCCTTTTGGAAATACAGGCCGAAGCCCAGGCCAGATTGATGGCGAAGGTGGTTTTCCCCACGCCGCCTTTCAGGCTGTAGACGGCGATGGTCGCCAATGCCGGTTCCTTTGCCATGAATGGGAAGGCTAATCGCTCCGCCCGTCAACGCAAGCGCTGAAATCATCCGATTGTTACGGGGGTGTGAATCCCGCCCGATAAATGCATGCTGCGCCTTCACTGGATGGCAATGATTGCGATCTAGGCCAGTTCGGATCATATCGGAGGCTCTATGATCCGTTCCCTGCTGATCGCCGGTCTGGCTGCAAGCCTGGCGTCGTCGCCCGCACTGGCGGAGCCGGACCCGGCGATCGCAACCTATGTCGCGGCGTTCAACGACACCTGCCGCCGCGGCTTCCCCGATCTGGACTCATCGCCGCCCATGCCCAGAGCATCGGCTGGATCAGCAGCGAAATTCGCATGATCGAAGGGTCCGGCATCCTGCCGGTGCGGGCTTATCGCAAGGATGGGATGATGTTGTTTCTGACCGTCCCGGTAACGGGAGAGTCGAAGGCCGTTTGCCAGATCGGTGGCGGATCGACAGGCACGAAGGCGACCAGTGCCGACGTCGCGGCGGTGCTGACGCCCAGCCTGAACGTCGGCCCGCCGACATTCGTGACGGACAAGAGCCGGGACATGGCAATCTGGCAGGTGGCGCCGGGCATCCGTGTCGATGGCGGCATTGGCATCTACAACCGCACGGTGCGATCGATCAGCCTGTCGGTGCATCAGGCGCGCTGAACGGCGCCAGATGCATCCGATTTACAGGATTTCGTGAACCTTGTCCTGCGGGCGGCAGAAACGCACGCCCTTTTCCGTTTCCACGAAGGGGCGGTTCACATAGGCCGGGTTGGCAGCCATTTCATTGAGGATCACGTCGGGCGCCATGTCGGCCAGGCCGCGTTCCTCGGCATCGGTGCCCATCTTGCGGATCGCGTCGGCCGGGGTCATCCCGGCGTCGGCGAACAGCTGGACCAGCTTGTCGCGGGTGAAGGGGGTCTTGAGATATTCGACCACCTCCACCTCGACACCGGGCGTTTCCTCAAGGATTGCCAGCGTCTTGCGCGACGTCCCGCATTTGGGATTGTGCCAGATGGTGGCCTTCACGCCTTGTCCTCACGCGCCAGCCATTCTTCCAGCCACTTGATGGTATAGTTACCGTCAAGGAAGTCCGGATCGGTCAGCAGCGCCTGATGCAGCGGGATGGTGGTCTTCATCCCTTCGATCACATATTCCTCCAGCGCGCGCTTCAGCCGCATGATCGCCCCCTCACGGGTACGGCCATAGACGATCAGCTTGCCGATCATGGAGTCATAATAAGGCGGCACCTTATACCCCTGATACAGGCCGCTATCGACGCGGACATGCATCCCGCCGGGAACGTGATAGCTGGTTACGGTGCCGGGCGAAGGAGCAAAGGTCTTGGGATCTTCAGCGTTGATGCGGCATTCGATCGCATGGCCGGTGAAGCGGATGTCCTCCTGAGCGACCGACAGCGGTTTGCCCTCCGCCACGCGGATCTGTTCGCGGACGAGGTCGAGGCCGGTGATCATTTCCGTCACCGGATGTTCCACCTGAAGCCGGGTGTTCATCTCGATGAAGTAGAATTCGCCATTTTCCCACAGGAATTCGATGGTGCCCGCGCCACGATAGCCCATGTCGGCCATCGCCTTGGCACAGACGCCGCCGATGCGTTCGCGTTCGGCCTGCGACAGGATGGGCGAGGGCGCTTCTTCCAGCACCTTCTGGTGGCGGCGCTGGAGCGAGCAGTCGCGTTCGCCAAGATGGATGGCGTTGCCATTGCCGTCGCCGAACACCTGAATTTCGATATGGCGCGGATTGCCGAGATATTTCTCGATATCGACGGTGGCGTCGCCGAACGCAGCCTTGGCTTCCGATCCGGCCTGCTGCATCAGCGTTTCGAGGGCGTCGGGTGAGGTGCACACCTTCATGCCGCGACCGCCGCCGCCGGACGCCGCCTTGATAATGACGGGATAGCCGGCCGCTTCGGCGATCAGCTTGGCTTCCTCGACATCGCTGACGGCGCCGTCCGAACCGGGGACGAGCGGCAGGCCCAGCGCGCCGGCGGTGCGCTTCGCCTCGATCTTGTCACCCATGGTGCGGATATGTTCGGGCTTGGGACCGACGAAGGCCAGCCCATGCGCTTCCACGATTTCCGCGAATTTGGCATTTTCCGACAGGAAGCCGTAACCGGGGTGGATCGCGTCGGCACCCGAAATTTCCGCCGCCGAAATGATCGCGGCGATGTTCAGATAGCTGTCCTTGGCCGCGGGCGGCCCGATGCAGATCGCTTCGTCGGCGAGGCGCACATGCATGGCGTCGGCGTCGGCGGTGGAATGCACCGCAACGGTCTTGATCCCCATTTCATGGCAGGCGCGATGAATGCGGAGCGCGATTTCGCCGCGATTGGCGATCAGCAGTTTCTCGATGGCCATAAGCGGATCGGGCCTTATTCGATGACGATCAGCGGCTGGTCATATTCGACCGGCTGGCCGTTATCGACCAGCACAGCCTTCACCGTGCCGGATACCGGCGCGGCGATGGCATTCATGACCTTCATCGCTTCCACGATCAGGACGGTTTCACCGGCCTTCACCTGCGATCCGATGCGGGCGAAGGGGGCGGCGCCCGGTTCGGCCGACAGATAGGCGGTGCCCACGATCGGCGATTTGACCAGCGTACCGGCGGGCAGCGCGTCGGCGGCAGGGGCCGCAACGGCGGGGGCAGCCACCGGGGCAGCCGCTGCGACAGGCGCGGCGGCGACGGGTGCGGGGGCATAGACAGCGGCGGGCGCGCCGCCGACCTTGCGGGCGACGCGGATCTTGCGGTCGCCATCCTCAACCTCGATTTCGGTGAGGTTCGTGTCGTCCAGCAGCGCTGCGAGATCGCGCACCAGCTGCACGTCCACCTGCATTGCGCCCTTTTCTTGTTTGTCGGTCATGTGAAGTCCCTGGCCGGTGAATGTCGTTTGTTGCCCTGCGCCTATGCGCATTTACGGCAAAGCGCAACTTTCGTGCGTCGAAGTGCGCCCGGTTACAGTTCCAGCGCGGCTTCCAACGCCAGCATGTAGGACATGGGGCCAAAGCCCGCGATGGTCCCCTTCGCCGCCATGCCGACATAGCTTTTATGGCGAAAAGGCTCGCGGCTATGCGGGTTGGACAGGTGGATTTCGATCACGGGAACGGTAATGCTCTTGATCGCATCGTGCAGCGCGATCGACGTATGGGTATAGGCGCCGGGGTTGATGATGACGGCATGGGCACCCTCCGCATGCGCCTCCTGCAACCAGTCGACCAGATGGCCTTCATGATTGGACTGGCGGAAATCGATTTCCACATGGGCGCGATTGGCCGCGTCCTCCATGCGTTCGGCGATGTCGTCCAGCGTATCATAGCCGTAGATTTCAGGCTGCCGCGTGCCCAGCATGTTAAGGTTGGGACCGTTCAAAACATAGATTTTACGCGCTTCGGCCAACTCTACCCCCCTTAATGCTGTTGCGGGCGGGGCAAAGCCGCCCCTATATGCGCCACGATCCTTAGCCCTTCCTGTCTCGCCGCGTCGAGACGTCTTCTCATTTTCGGGACAGTATAGTGAGCGTAGACGGCACCATCTCCATCCATATCAATGGCGAACATCGCCGCATCCGGGACGGCCTGACGCTGGCCGAACTGGCGAGCGAGCTGGGCTTCGTGCCGGAAAAGGTGGCGGTGGAGCGTAATCTGGAAGTCGTGCCGCGCTCTACGCTGGCCGATGTGAAGGTGGAGGATGGCGACGAGCTGGAAATCGTCCATTTCGTGGGCGGTGGCGATGTGACCGCCGACGACAGCTGGACCGTGGCGGACCGGACGTTCCGGTCGCGGCTGATCGTGGGCACGGGCAAATACAAGAATTTCGAGCAGAATGCCGCCGCGCTGGAGGCGTCGGGCGCGGAAATCGTGACCGTGGCGGTGCGCCGCGTCAATGTGTCCGACCCCAAGGCGCCGATGCTGACCGACTATATCGATCCCAGGAAGGTCACCTATCTGCCCAATACCGCAGGCTGTTTTACCGGGGAGGAAGCGATCCGCACGCTGCGTCTGGCGCGGGAGGCTGGCGGATGGGATCTGGTGAAGCTGGAAGTGCTGGGGGAAGCGCGCACGCTCTATCCCGACATGGTCGAAACGCTGCGCGCGACCGAAGTGCTGGCCAAGGAAGGTTTCAAGCCCATGGTCTATTGCGTGGACGATCCGATCGCGGCCAAGCGGCTGGAGGATGCGGGCGCGGTGGCGATCATGCCGCTGGGCGCGCCGATCGGGTCGGGCCTTGGCATTCAGAACCGGGTGACAATCCGCCTGATCGTGGAAGGCACGAAGTTGCCGGTACTGGTCGATGCGGGGGTTGGCACTGCATCGGAAGCGACGGTGGCGATGGAGCTGGGCTGCACCGGCGTGCTGATGAACACCGCCATTGCCGAGGCGAAAGACCCGGTCCTGATGGCCGCCGCCATGAAAGCGGGCGTGGAGGCAGGCCGCATGGCCTATCGCGCCGGGCGCATGGGCAAGCGCATGTATGCCGATCCCTCCAGCCCGCTGGCCGGGCTGATCTAGAGCATTTTCGAAGCAGACGGCGTCGTCTGTTCTGTCGATTCTAGAGCCTGATCCGATGGGATCGAAGCGGATCAGGCTCTAAGCATCTTTTGTTTTCCGCGTGATGCGAGCCGTCGGCTGTTCCAGCCGACTTCATCATGCTTTACGGCGTCGAGCGCAGGTCGAGGCGACTGGCCCGGTCGAATATGGCGAGCACCAGCGGATCGGCTTCGGCCGCGCGCACGGCGACATGGAAATCGACCGGTGGCATCGGCGGGGCGCCGGGTACCGCCACCAATCGACAATCTGCCAGATATTGTCGCACCATCGGCTGGGGGAAAATGCCGATCCCGCCGCCCTCCAGCACGATGTCGATCATCGTGCGGACATTGTTGCACAGGTTGAGCGGGCATTCGGCAAGGTCCGAAGCGGCGATCGCATCCTTCATGATACGATAAAGCGGCGACAGGTTGGACAGCGACCAGATCGGCGTTTGCGTCGTGACGGTGATCGACGGGCAGGCAAGCCAGAGCAGGTCGACATTGCCGATGGGCGCGGTGCGCAACATGGGATGGGCGATCCGGCCCGCCGCGAAAGCCATGTCGGCATGGCCCGAAGCCAGTTGCTGGATCAGGTCGGCGGTCAGGGCGATGTCGACTTCCAGACTGACCTGCGGCAAATCGCGGCCCAGTTGCGCCACGAAACCGGGCAGGCAACTGGCGGCGGCGATCTCTCCCGCTCCGATACGGATGATGCCGGTCGCGCCGGATATATCGCTGCATCCCATCAATACGCCCTGAAACCGCGCCCATAGCGGTTCGCTTTCCCGCACGAGTTCGCGGCCCGCGGGTGTCAGCGCCATGGTGCGCCCCTCGCGCCGGAACAGTGCGGTGCCCAGATGACTTTCCAGTTCGCGCACCCGCGCGGAGATGGCCGGCTGGGTCGTGTTGAGCCGCGCCGCCGCCGCCGCAAATGTACCGAGCCGGGCGATCCACAGCAGCGTTTCGAGATGGTAGAAGGCGATGCGATTGATAGACATCATTTGTGTTTAACCGAAAAAACAAATCATTGGTATTGATCGGTTGACCTGCATAGGATGGCGTAAATTTTCAAAAGGATGGATGCCGATGGTCAGGAAGCTCTACCCCGATGCTGCTGCCGCGCTGGAGGGACTTCTCTTTGACGGGATGCAGATTTGCGCGGGCGGTTTCGGCCTGTGCGGCATCCCCGAACGGCTGATCGATGCGATCCGCGATTCGGGCGTCACGGATCTGACCATCGCATCCAATAACGCCGGGATCGACGGCGAAGGTCTGGGCAAGCTGCTGCGTACGCGGCAGGTGAAGAAGATGATTTCTTCCTATGTCGGCGAAAACAAGGAATTCGAACGGCAGTTTCTGGCGGGCGAACTGGAGGTCGAATTCTGCCCGCAGGGTACTTTGGCCGAAAGGTGCCGTGCTGGCGGGGCGGGTATTCCCGGTTTTTATACCAAGACCGGCGTCGGAACGCAGGTTGCCGAAGGCAAGGAAGTGAAGAATTTCGACGGGCAGGACTATATCCTGGAACGCGGCATTTTCGCCGACATCGCGATCATCAAGGGGTGGAAGGCCGATGAAAGCGGCAACCTGATCTTTCGCAAGACCGCGCGCAATTTCAACGCACCGATGGCAACCGCCGCGAAAATCTGCATCGCCGAAGTCGAGGAAGTGGTGCCGACCGGCAGCCTCGATCCCGATGCGATCCATCTGCCGGGCATCTACGTCAAGCGCATGATCGTCGGCGCGCCCTATGACAAGAAGATCGAATTTCGCACGATCCGGACGCGGGAAGCGGCATAATGTCCATGACGATGCGCGCGATACCGGCGCTGTTGCTGGCGCCGCTCGCCGCCTGCGCCGTGACGCAGACCGCGCCGACTGCGACGGCCGTGCCGCCATCCGCCAACCCGCCCGCCGGAATGCAATATCTGTACGGATCGGGTGAAAGCGCGGCCATTTCGCAGCAGGCGTGGAACGCCCTGCTGACCTATGTCGCGGCGAAGGCGAAGGCGCGCCCGGCCGACAGCGTGGTGCTGGCGGAAGGATCGACGCTCGAAGCGCCCCGTTTCCTGCCCTGTGGTAACAAGCCGCTGGCCGCCGTTTTCGATGTCGATGAAACGGTGATGCTCAACACCGGCTATGAATATCATGATGCCCGGACCGGGAAGGGCTATAACGCCGCCGATTGGGATGCATGGGAAAAGACGGGTGAGGGCGCTGTCGGTCCGGTGCCGGGCGCCGACCGGGCGTTGCCTGCGCTGCGCCAGATGGGCGTCACGGTCATCTTCAACACCAACCGGGCGTCCGCCAATGCGCAAGGAACCGCGCGGGCCATCAGGGCGGCGGGACTGGGCGAAGCGGTGCATGGTCAGACGCTGTATCTGAGCGGTGACGATGCCATGGGATCGCGCAAGGACGGTCGTCGCTGGACGATTGCCGGCAAATATTGCGTGATCGCCATGGGGGGCGATCAGCTTGGCGATTTTTCCGACCTGTTCAATATAGGCCAGCCCGTCACCGCCCGCCGTGCCGCGACCGTGCAGGCATCGGTTGCAGCCCTGTGGGGCAATGGCTGGTTCGTGATGCCCAACCCCGTCTATGGCAGCGGTCTCAAGGGCGGGTTTGACGATATATTTCCGATGGACAAAAGGTGGGCGCCGCCTGCCGTGGGGGAGAAATAATATGCCCTGGACTCGTGACGAAATGGCCGCCCGCGCGGCAAAGGAACTCAAGGACGGTTTTTACGTCAATCTGGGCATCGGCATCCCGACGCTGGTTGCGAACCATATTCCCGATGGCGTGGAAGTGACGCTGCAGTCGGAAAATGGCATGTTGGGCATTGGCCCTTTCCCTTATGAAGGCGATGAAGACGCCGACCTGATCAACGCGGGCAAGCAGACGATCAGCGAACTGCCGCAATCAGCCTATTTTTCCAGTGCCGACAGCTTCGCCATGATTCGTGGCGGGCATATCGACCTGACCGTGCTGGGCGCGATGGAGGTCGCCGAAAATGGCGACATCGCCAACTGGATGATCCCCGGCAAGATGATCAAGGGCATGGGCGGCGCGATGGATCTGGTTGCGGGCGTCAAGAAGATCATTGTCGTGATGGAGCATACGTCCAAAAATGGCGATGCGAAGTTCATTCCCGCCTGCACCCTGCCGCTGACCGGCAAGAATGTGGTCGACATGATCGTCACTGACCTCTGCGTATTTCAGCGGCCTGATCATGACAGTCCATTCAAGCTGGTCGAACTGGCGCCGGGCGTGACGACGGATGAAGTCGCTGCTAAGACGACCGCCCACTATATCAGCTAAGGGCAATCCATGAGCCTCGACGGCACTTATGACGAAGCCAATATCTTTGCCCTGATCCTTCAGGGCAAGATCCCGTCGACGAAGCTGTATGAGGACGACACGACCTTCGCTTTTCTGGACATCATGCCACAGACAAGGGGGCATGCGCTGGTCATTTCCAAATGGTCGAAGGCGCGCAACCTGCTGGAGATGGAAGACGAAGCGCTGGCACAGGTGATGGCGACCACCAAGAAGGTCGCCACCGCCATTCGCGGAGCGCTCAACCCCGACGGTATCCAGATCGCGCAGTTCAACGGTGCGCCCGCAGGACAGACCATTTTCCATCTGCATGTCCATATCCTGCCCCGTTGGAACGGCGACCCCAAGGACTTCGCCGCGCACGGGCAGGGCGGTCAGGCCGATCCGGCGGCATTGCAGGCGCTGGCTGAAGAGATCCGCGCGCAATTCTGATGCAGCCCCTCATCGCCTGCGGGCGACCCGTCGCCTTCCTTTGGACATCATCATGGTATTGAAGCCATTCGTCGCGCCCGGCGCCCGCATCGCCCTGCGTTCCAAGCGGCCCGGCGTCACTTATGCGGCCGCGTCCGGGGACATGGAGGTCGTGCTCGACCTGTCCCGGTTGCTGTTCCGCAGCTTTCACCCCACGCCGACCGGGATCGATCGCGTGGAATATATCTATGCCCGCGAACTGCTGGAACGTATTCCCGACCGGCTGTCCTTTGCGGCGGTGCATCCGGCGGGCGGCTATTATGGACGGCTCGATCCTTCGGCCGTGCGCCAGTTTCTGGCCTTCACTGCCGCCAAATGGCGTAGCGCCGGCATGGAGGATGCGGGCAAGAGCAAGGCGGCTGCCATACGCCAGATGTTTGCGCTGCGCCCACGTCCCGTGCCCAAGGCGGTCGGGCCACGCATCTATCTTCAGGTGTCGCCGCATCATCTGGACGATGCGGAACAGGTGGGGGCGATCCTGCGGGCGGAAGGTGCGCAGTTCGTGACGCTGGTTCATGACGTCATCCCACTTAGCCACCCCGAATTTGCCCGGCCGCAGGGCGCCGACGAACATCGCGCGCGGTTGCACAGCATTGATACCTATGCACGCGGCATCATCGGCAACAGCCAGGCGACTATCGACGCGCTGGAGCCGCATTTGACACGTGGTTATGCGGGGCGCAGCATCCGCGTCGCGCATTTCGGCGCGGATGCGCCCGACATGTTCGGTGCAAAACAATATGATGTGCCCGAACGGCCCTATTTCGTTTATATTTCGACTATCGAGCCGCGGAAGAACCATCTTCTGTTGCTCAACATCTGGCGTCGGCTGATCGAACGGCTGGGCGATGCCGCGCCGATGCTGGTGCTGGTGGGGCGCCGGGGCTGGGAAAATGAAAATGTCATCGACATGCTGGAGCGCGGGGAAATCCTGCGCGGTCATGTGGTCGAGGCCGGGGAACTGCCCGATCGGGAAATGGAAGAACTGGTCGCCAAAGCGCGTGCGATGCTGATGCCGTCCTTCGTCGAAGGGTTCGGTATGCCGGTGATCGAAGCATTGTCGGCAGGCGTTCCGGTGATCTGCAGCGACATCAGCGCGCATCGTGAGGTGGGTGGCGATGCGCCCGACTATATCGATCCGCTCGACGGGATCGGCTGGCTGGACCGGATATTGGCCTATAGCCAGCCCGATTCCGCACAGCGTGCGCAGCAATTGCAACGTATAGCCGACTGGCGCGGTCCGACATGGCGTGCCTATTTCGACATTGTCGTCGACCTTTTGGATGAAGTTGCCGCAACCGTCCCTTGACGCTGTAAACGCAGCCGCGCAAAGCATGGATCGTGGACCCTAAGCCCTTGCCTTTTCTTCGAACGCCACCTTTTCCGGGTGTTGGCCCGGCACAGGCGGCGGTCAGTATCAAGGACAAAGGAAGTTCCGGCAGACCGGCCGATGACCGGATACTGGACCTGATCAGAACGGCCAGAGTGGGCGGCACATTCTGGGGCGATCGCGCCGATGGCATTCGCCTGCTGATCGATCGGGGAAGCAGGCCACCCGCCGATATGCTGCAGGCCATGGCGCCCGATGCGATAGGCGTTCTGCCCGGTGCACCGAAATTGGCTGTCAACGCTCGCGTCTTGTCGGCGACATATGATCCATGGGCGTTGGTGGACGCGGCGGATTCGATATGGGCCGGCGCTGACGAGGAGGTCGCAATCATTGCAGGCTTGCTGAACAAGCCGGTATATGGTCCCGATGGCATTCCATTGTCGGCGGATCTGCTTCGCGATGCGGCCTTGGCTGCGCTGGGCGAAACACGTTATCGCAATTGCTTTACCGGCGCAGATATGGACGTCGAAGAGGCGATCATGCTGCTGGCCGACTGGCGCCGCCATATAGAGGGTAATAAGGGCATCGCGGCGGCAAGCGGCATGGCCTTCTGGAAACGGCCCGCCATCCAGCAATTTTTGTGGGACGGCGCCCGGTCCCCCGCTTTCATGCCGCCGCGTGGCGGATTGGAACGGGCGCGGCGGGTGAAGGGGGCGCTGGCCGTATGGCCATCGCGCGTACCGCATGACATCATGGAACAGGCCCGCGAACAGGGCGTATCCGTCACGCGGGTCGAGGATGGGTTCCTGCGGTCCAGAGGGCTGGGTGCGGGTCTGCATCCGCCCGGATCGGTCGTGGTCGATCGGAAGGGCATTTATTATGATGCGTCGCGTCCCAGCGATCTGGAAGACCTGCTGGCGATGCATCCTTTCCCCGATGCACTGGTAAAGCGGGCCGCCGCCTTGCGGCGACGCATCTGCGCCACGGGCGTTACCAAATATGGCATGCAGACCGGGGACGCACTGGCGCTACCATCCGGGCGGCGAACCGTTCTGGCGGTCGGTCAGGTGGACGACGATATGTCCGTGCGCCTTGGCGGCGGGGGCATCGCCGGGAACCTGCAATTTCTGGAACAGGTCCGTCGCAAGGAGCCGGATGCCTGGATCGTCTATCGTCCGCATCCCGATGTGCAGGCTGGACACCGCAAGGGCCATTTGAGCAATGCCGCCATTCTGGCGCACGCCGACGTCATCGATACCGGATCGCCATTGATGCCACTGGTGGAGGCAGTGGACGAAGTGCATGTGCTTTCATCCCTGACGGGATTCGAAGCATTGATGCGCGGTCGCAAAGTTACCGTGCATGGCATGCCCTTTTATGCAGGGTGGGGATTGACCCGCGACTTGCCAGCGCCCAATCCCCGACGCGGCCGGTCGCTCACTATCGATCAGCTCGTCGCAGCCGTTCTTATTCTTTATCCGCGCTATCTTGACCCGGTCACCAACTTGCCTTGTGGTCCTGAATTGATGGTGGATCGACTGTCCGATGACGACGTTGTGCAAACTGGCTGGTTGATTAAATTGCGATCCGTGCAGGGAAAGCTACGAAGAATTATGACTGTTTTCGTGACGTCTTTCCATGGCTGAGCCGTCTCACAGGATTTTCCTGTTTCTTCAGGGGCCGCATGGCGAGTTTTTTGCCCGACTGGGCGATGAATTGCGGGCGCGCGGTCACCAGGTGTTGCGCATCAACATCAATGGCGGGGACAAGGTAGACTGGCCGGGCGACGCCACGGATTATCGCGGCAGCCTGCGCAACTGGCCGATGTTCTTCGATGATTTCGTTGCCAGTCATGGGGTGACGGACCTGTTGCTCTATGGCGACTGTCGCCCCTATCATGCATCTGCGCATGGCATGGCGCGTCTGCGTGAAGTGCGGGTCCATGTCATGGAAGAAGGCTATATCCGGCCCGATTTCATGACGCTGCAGGACGACGGCGTGAATGGCAATTCCACTCTGCCGCTGGACCCGCAATGGTATCTGGATCAGGCAAGGGATTTGCCAGCCTATTCGGATGATAAGCCTGGCATCCCCTCGACGTTTCGTGCGCGCGCGCGCAACACGATGCGTAACGGTATGGCCGCGGCATTCATGCGACCGCGCTTTCCGTATTACAGAACGCACCGCCCCCATAGTTTCGTGATGGAATCGGCAGGCTGGTTCTGCAAACTGATGCTGCGTAAACGCAATGTCGGGCGATGGCATGCGGAGTGGGCGCGCCTTGGCGACCGGCCATATTTCACGTTGCCGCTGCAACTGAATTCCGATTATCAGATCCGCATTCATTCCCCCTTTGGCGATATGCGGGCGGCGCTGCGTTTCGTGATCAAGAGTTTCGCGCAAAATGCGCCGAAAAATGTAGGCCTTGTCGTTAAGCGGCACCCGCTCGACCCCGGTCTCATCCGGTGGGAGCGGCTGACCCGGAAATTCGCCGCGCAACATGATGTCAGCGACAGGGTCTTCTTCCTTGGCGAATGGGACACTGGGGAACTGGTTCGCAATTCGCTGGGCGTCGTGACGGTCAACAGCACCGTCGGCACGCTGGCGCTCAATAGCGAGCGGCCGGTCATGGTGCTGGGCCATGCTGTCTATAAGGTGCCCGGTATCGTGCATGTCGGATCGCTCGACAGCTTCTGGTCCAGCCCCATGCCGCCCGATGGCGCGCTCTATGACGCGTTTCGCGCCGTGCTGGCCGACCGATGCCTGATACGCGGCGGATTGCTGAGCGAAGAAGGGTTGCAGATGCTGGTGGACAATGCAGCCCGGCGACTGACCAAGAAAAAGGTATCGATCAAGCTGGTGGCCGAACGGGCCGCTCTTGCGTCCCGCTGATCGTTGTCACGCCAGAGCGATCACATCCGCGTTCAATTGTTCCATTTCCCACGGGTCGTGGCTGACATAGAGTATCGGAATGGCGGTTTGAGCGTGCAGGCGCCGTATCTGATCCAATATGCCGGATCGACGATCATGGTCGAGCGAACTGCATGGTTCATCCATCAGGAAGAAATCGGGGCCAGACAGCAGCGCACGGCCGATCGCGACCCGTTGCGCTTCCCCGCCGGAAAGGGTGGCGGGTTTGCGATCCATCAACGCTTCGATGCCGAGCAGGGCCGTCGCCTGTCCCAGCCCCATCGCATTGCGCGATCTGCGCGCGCCATAGGTCAGGTTCTGACGCACTGTCATATGCGGGAACAGTCGCGCATCCTGAAATATATAGCCGCTGCGACGTGCAGCTATGGATATGTTTGTTCCCGCCTGTTTGTCGAACAATGTCTTGTCAGCGATCCGGACATGGCCATGCTCCGGGCGGAGCAGCCCGGCGATCATGTTCAATATGGATGATTTGCCGGAGCCTGACGGGCCAAGCAGGCTGACGATGCCGTGGTTCGACTGAAACTGGGTACGGATGATGCGCGTGCCCAATTTGCAGGTAAGGTCGATGTCAAAGGACATGCAGCCGCCTTCCCCCCGCCATGCGTCGTGTCAGCCATTCCGAAAGCAGAAGCGCGATGAGGCAAAGCGCCACGGACAACAGGGCAAGGCGCGTTACGGCTGCTTCCCCGCCCGGTTGTTGCAGCCCTGCATAGATGGCGATGGGCAAGGTGCGGGTTTCGCCCGGCACATCGGATACGAAAGTGATGGTTGCGCCGAATTCACCGATGGAGCGGGCAAAGCCCAGCACGAGGCCGGCAATCAGCCCCGGCAGAGACAATGGCAGCGAAATGGTAAGGAAGGTGCGTATCCTGCCTGCGCCCAAAGTATGCGCCGCCTGTTCCAGACGGCGGTCTATCGCCTCGATCGACAGGCGCATGGCGCGCACCATCAGAGGCAGCGCCATGATCGCGGCCGCCACCGCCGCGCCGGTCCATTTGAACAGCAATGTGATGCCCGCCACCCTTTCGAGCCACGCGCCGATGGGGCCGTTGATGCCTAGCAACAGCAGCAATACCCAGCCGGTGATGACTGGCGGCACGACCAAGGGAAGATGAACGATCGCGTCCAGCAGCAATTTGCCGGGAAAACGCCATCGCGCCAGCGCCCATGCGAGGAGGAAGGCAAGGGGCAGCATCAGCCCCACCGCCGTTACGCTGACCTTGAGCGAGAGGAGGATAACTTCGCATTCTTCTTGCGTAAGAGCTGTATAGAGCATCCCGTTGGTCAATCGGGTCTGGAAAAGCCGTAGCGCGCCAATATCGCCATCCCCGTTCCCGACAGGAGGAAGCGGCGCAGCGATTCCGCATCGCGATGCCTGCAGCCCGAAAGGCGTGCGATCGGGTAGCGGATGGGGGCATGGCTGTTTGCGGGGAATGTCCCGGCGACCTGCACGCCCGTCGCCGCGCGGACGTCCGTCGCATAGACGATGCCGAGCGGCGCTTCTCCCCGTGCGACCAGCGTCAACGCCGACCGGACATTGTCGCCGCGCGCGATACGGCCGGCAACCTGAGGCCAGACGCCCAGCGAAGTCAGGGCAGCCTTTCCATATTTACCGGCAGGCACGGCGTCCGGATTGGCCATGGCAAGGCGGCCCCGGCCCAGTGCCCGCGCGATCGGCATCCCGCGCGCGATGCGCAGGCGCACGGGATTGCGGGCGGGGGTGATCAGCACCAGCCGGTTGCCCGCGACGTTGGCGCGCGTCCCGCGGACGACGAAGCCCGCCCGTTCGACATCGGTCATCCATTCTTCATCGGCCGAAATGAAAAGATCGGCGGGCGCGCCTGCCTTTATCTGTCGGGCGAGCGCCGATGAACCGGCGAAGGACAGGACCGGGCGGGGGTGACCCAATGCGGCCCAGCGGTCCGCAACGGCCGTCATGGCTTCCTGCATGCTGGCGGCCGCCAGAACGGTCGGTCCCCGATCATTCGGTGCGGCATGGGCATCCGGAATGACGGCGGCGAACAGCAGGGCGGCGATGCACGAAAGCAGGCGGATCATGCCCCCTGTTTGCCCGCTGTTAAGGGGGGATGCAATTGCCGTGCGGGCTTTTGTACGCGCCCATGACCGGCCAGGGCATGGCGCGATCCAGTTGAAGCCGGTCATGGCGTTCATCTTGTGTTTTCGACATCGTGCGCGCCGTCGGCTGTTTCAACCGGCTTCGGAATGCTCTAGTGCGGAGACGATGTTGGCGCGTTTCGCCCTTTGCAGCCTGTTTTCGGCAAAGCCTTTCTGACATGGCGATCATTCGAAGCCAGTGCGGCCAATGCAGCGTGGGCTGCGGCATCCGGGCGATCACCGGCGATGACCGCAATCTCATCATCGAAGGCGACACCGTGCATCCGGCCAATGGCGGCCTGTTGTGCGAACGCGGGCTGATGCTGAAGGATGGCGTCGGGCTGGACGGACGGCTGCTGCATCCCATGGTTGCCGGGCGGCGTGTCGGCTGGGACCGGGCGGTCGCACACATCGCCAGGCGACTGGGCGCCGCAATGGCGCGCCATGGCCCCGGCACCATTGCGCTGCACATATCGGGCACGCTGCTGACCGAAGATTATTATGTCGCCAACAAGCTGATGAAGGGTTTCTTCGGGTCGGCCCATATTCAGGCTCCATGGTCTGGCGGCGCAAGCATGGCGGCGCTGCAACGTGCCGCCTTTGGCGAAGATGTCATGCCCGCTGCGGCGGAGGATATTGACCGGGCGCAAGTGCTGCTGGTGCTGGGCGAGGGGGCGCTGCGCGACCATCCGATATTGCTGGAACGGATCGAGGCGGCGCGCGACGAGCAGGGGCTGAAGCTGATCCTGCTGACGCAGGATGAAGAGAGCGAGGTCGAGGCCGACATCAGGCTGCCAGTGCAGGAAGGCAGCATGGATCGCCTGCTGACGGGCGCGCTGCTGCATTTTCATGAGGCGGGGCTGGCGCGATTGCCCGACATGGTGCGCGACGCCATGGTTCAGGGGCATGATCTATGGTCGGTGGCGCGGTCCAGCGGCCTGTCGGCGACGGCGATACGGGGCTTTTACGATCTGCTGGCCGCGGCCGATCATCTGGTCACGCTGTTCGATGAAGGGGCCGGATGGCGGACGGCGGCGGCCGCGATCAACCTGCATGTCGCAACCGGACGCATCGGCAGGCCGGGGGCAACGCCATTTGCCCTGTCGGCCAGCGCCAACGGCATGAGCGGACGGGAAGTGGGATGCGCGTCCGATCATCTGGCGGCGCACCGGCCGTTCACGGCAGATGCGCTGAAGGATGTGGCCCGTTTTTGGGGCGCGCCGAATATGGCCAGTCGGGCGGGGCTGGACGGGGATGCGCTGCGCGACGCGATGCGGGCTGGCGCCGTCAAGGCGCTGTGGTGCATCGGTTCGGGCGAAGGGGCCGAAGACTGGTTGCGTGAGGCGCGGGACAGCGGCATTTTCACCATTGCCAGCAGGGACCGGGCGGGCGCCATGGATGACGCGGATGTACTGTTGCCATCGCCTATCTGGATTGAACGGGATGGCACCGCAACCGGCAGCGACCGGCTGATCAGTCGCCAGCGATGGTTGTTGCCTTTGCCGGATGAGGTGAAGCCGGACTGGTGGGCGATGACCAGGGTGGCGCAGGCGATGGGATGGGGCGACGCCTTTCATTATGAGCGTCCGGCCGACATCTATCGCGAGCATGTGCGCCTGACCGCCTATCGCAACGATGGCGATCGCCTGCTGGACCTGAGGCGGCATGCGCCCATATCCAATCCGGCCTATGACGAATTGACACCATGGCGGTGGGGCGACGTGCCGTTCGACGGGGGAAATTTCCCCACGCCGGACGGGCGCGCGCGCCTGATCTGGCCGCTGGATCAGCCTTTACCCGCAATATCCTGAAGATGCGCGAGCAGCGCGTCGCCATTGGCCGCCCATGTGAAGCGCAACGCGGCTTCGCGCACGGCGGAGCGGGCGGGCGGCGCATCGAGAATGGCGCGTACCGCCTGCGCTATGGCTTCGGGTTCGCGCGCCACGATCCGGCCCGCATCCGGGCGGTCGAGCAGTTCGCGCGCGCCGCCGACATCGGTGATGACGATCGGTGTGCCGCAGGCAAGCGATTCGACCCAGGCATTGGCCAGCCCTTCGGATTCGGAGGGTAGCACCATCACGTCGGCCGCGGTGTAGATGCGCGGTAATTTGTGATGCGGTACGGAGCCGAGGAAACCGATGCGCCGTTCGACGCCCAGTTCCTGCGCCAGATTTTCGAGCGTCCGGCGAAACGCCCCCTGACCCGCCAGCAGCAATGTGACGTCCGGCAGCAGGGGGAGCGCACGGACCAATATGTCCTGTCCCTTGCGCGGGATCAGCGCACCGACGCAGAGGAGGACGGCGCCGTTGAAATCCAGAGCGGCCTTTGCCTCTTCCCGGTTGCCAGCCTCGAACGTGTCGAGATCAACGCCGGTATAGTGCACGCGGACCTTGTCACCGTCGATGCCCATGCGCTCCATCGACCGGCGCATGGCTTCCGATACGGCGAGCAGCCCGGCGGCGCCGTCGGCCGCCTGTTTCACCATCTTGCGCGTGCGACGCTGCGTTCCCCAATAATGGATGTCGGCCCCGCGCGCCTTGACCGAATAGGGGATGCCGAGCGCCTTTGACAGGCGCTGCGCCACGGGACCGTCAGGGAAGAAGAAGCTGGCGTCGATGACGTCGAACGGCTTTTCCGCGTGCAGCCGCCTGACCAGCGGCAGGATGGCGCGGGTCATCGCGCCGACATTGGCCGGGCCGCCAAATTTGGGGATGATCGGAAAGGTCGGGCGGTAGACCGTCAGTTCGCGCCAGCGCTCCTTGCGCGGCAGCGCGCGAAGCGGTGCATAGCGGGCAGCGAGCGAGAGCGGCCATGGCGGCAGGCCGACCGGCGCGATCACCGTGACGTCGGCTTGCGGCCGACTGGCCAGCTCGCGCGCCTGCCGTTCCACGAACACGCCGAAATTGGGCCGGCTGATGTCGGGAAAGAGGGTGGATAGCATTAAGACGTTCAGCGCCATGGCCTCTCTTTCGCCGGATATATTTAGCGGATGGTTAAGCGGGGCGGGCCGCCTTGGCTAGAGGCGTCGGACGAGTTGCACCGCTACAGCGGCCCATGGCGGGTCGGTCAACACCGTCTGGCGGCTGTTCGACCCCAGTGGCAGCAATTGCAGCCGGTCGCCTTCGCGGCCGATCAGCCGCCCGAACAGATAGCGTCCGGCGGGGCGGGGCAGCAACAGGTCGCGGTTGAGCGCGGCGACATATTCGTCCGGGCCGATGCGGCGGCACCAGATCGCGTCGCCGCTGCGATAATCGCCGATGCTGGCGCTGACATGCACGCCGACCATGCCGTCCGACGTGACGGGCGGCGGGAACAGGGTGGAGCGGGTCGGCGCGCGCGCACCGTCCGGGCCGAGCAGCGCGGCGACCGGCACCGCATCCTGCCCCGGCAGCGCAACCAGTTCGGCGGTGGTGACGCCCAGCGCCAGCGCGATGCGGTTAAGCCATTTTACCGATACGGTACGCGTGCCGGTTTCAAGGCGGCCGATAGTCTGTGCCGTGGTGGGCGGATCGCAGGACAGGCCCACCTGTTCGAGCGTCAGCCCCTTTGCCCGGCGAACTTCACGAATGCGCGTAATCATCCGACATGTTGTCCTGAAACCTATTTGGTTTCCTCTTTCCTACAGATTATCCCACATGGCAAGGCCTGACGCATCGATTTCCGCCGTGAAGGAACAAGCAGATGGCCGCCACCCATGTCGAACAGCTGATCAGGGACCCGGACGGGCGCACGCAGGCAGTGCAGGTGCATATCGGCGAATCGCCCATCGCCTGGTTGCATGCGCGCGGGCATTTGAGCGAGCGCCACTATCTGGCCGGGGATATGTTGCGCCGGGACTGGGAAAAGGCCGGGCTGGGCGCGCGCGTCACCATGCGGTGGGACGCCATGCCGCGACAGATGGGCGGGAGCGGGATCGTGCCCGACCCGACGCTGGCGCAGCTATCGGCGCGGGAACGGTTCGATGGCGCGATCAGGGCGGCGGGACCGGGGCTGGCCGACATATTGTGGCGGGTCGCCTGTGCCGGGGAAGGGCTGGTCGCGGCGGAAAAGGCGCTGGGCTGGCCCAGCAGGGCAGGCAAGCTGGTGCTGACGCTGGCGCTGGACCGTGTGGCGGGATGGTATCGGATCGCCTGAGCCATTTTGAAGCCATCCCGAACAGATGATGGATCACAAAATGCGGCAAGCGGAACCCATTTGGAGCCTGATCTGCCAATCTAACCGGCTCAGCTTTCCGATCAGGCGATCATGCCCGCACCCAGCAGCAGAAGCAGCTTTACATCCATGGCATAGCCCTGTTCGCGCCATGCCGCGATCTGATCGGCAAGGGATGCGAGCGGCACGCGGTGGACATGAATGTCTTCATCCTCCACACCGCCGCCTTTGCCGGTCCTGATAAGGTCATGGGCGCGGAACAGGGTGAAGCTTTCCGACACCATGCCCGGCGAACTGTAGAACTGCCCCAGATTTTCAAGGCGTGCCGGGCGATAGCCGGTTTCTTCCTCCAGTTCGCGGGAGGCGGCGAGGGTCGCATCCTCCCCTTCTTCCTGATCGCCGACCAGGCCTGCCGGCAATTCGATGCAGCGGCGGCCGAGCGGCACGCGATATTGATCGACCAGCAGAACATGGCGGCCATCTGCGCCTTCGTCGATGGCCAGGATCACGGCGGCATGGATGCCGCGCGCCCGGCCGACATATTCCCACTTGCCACGCCGTTTGGCGGTGATGAAACGGCCCGCCCACATGGTTTCTTCAGGGGCGTTCCGGTCGGGGTCCGTCATAATTCAATCAGCCTGTCGGGAAGTTCGTTGATGTCATCGTCGGCGCGGGGGAAATGCGGAGCGAGTATCTGACCAACCTGTCGGACGGCGGCGGCCAGCCCTTCACCGGCGCGATCGTCGCGGATCGCGTCGATCAGGGCGGCCATCGCATCCCCCCATGCCTGTGGCGCGACCTGTTCGTTGACGGCGCGGTCGGCAACGATTTCCGCGCGATGTTCGTCGAGCGACAGATAGATGAGGACGCCGGTACGCCCACGCGTACGCGCTTCGGCAGCGGTGCGGAACAGCAATATGGCGCGGCGACGCACCCGGCGCGCCTTGGTCGCGCGGGGCGTCATCATCATGCGCAGCGGCATGATCGCCAGCAGATAGCGGACCAGCAGGAATTTGAGGATGAGCAGGCCCAGCAGGCCCACCAGCAATTTCCAGTCGGCCAGTTCATGTTCCCAGTCCAATAGCAGCATGGACAGGAACGCGCGCAGATGCATGGGGAATGCCGCCATGAGCGACAGGGCGATGAAGACGGCCGCCGCCGCCCAACTGAGGCCCACATCATGATAGCTGTCGGATCGCCGCGCGACGATGGTGACGATTTCGCCGGATGTGTGGGATTCGGCCTCCGTTACGGCGGCGGACACCAGATCATGGTCGGATTTTGTCAGATGAAGCTGCATCACCAGTCCCCCGACGCGCCGCCGCCACCGAAATCGCCGCCCCCCGAAAAGCCGCCGCCGCTGTCGCCGCCGCCCCATCCGGAGCCGCCCCAGCCGCTGCCGCCGCCCGATCCCCAGCCGGAACCCGCACCCGGCCCCCAGATGATGATCGGCGCGCTGCCGCCACCCCGGCGATAGCGCGTGCCGCCGCGCGCCCGTGACAGAAGCGGCAGGGCGACGAAGAAGATGATGAACAGGATGATCCAGAATGCGATGATGCCGCCGCCGCCGTCATCGCTGCGCGTTCGCGCGGCGGCTTCGGCCTTTGCAGCCTGCGCCTTCGCTTCGTCGGGGGGCAGGGCGAGCAGCGTCGTGATCTGATCGACCCCGGCGTCTATGCCGCCTGCCATGTCCCCGGCCTTGAACCGCGGCGTGATGGCGTCGCGGATGATCTGGGACGACAGGGCGTCGGTCAATATTCCTTCAAGGCCGTAGCCCACCTCCACCCGCACCTTGCGTTCGGACGGAGCGATGATCAGCAGCGCGCCGTTGCTGTCCTTGTCGCCAATCCCCCAGGCGCGACCAAGCCGATAGCCATAGTCGGATATGTCATAGCCCTGAAGATCGGGGATGGTCGCCACGACCAGCGACCGGCCGCTCGCCTTTTTCTGGGCGATCAGCTTGGCGCTGAGCGCCTGTTCCTGCGCGGGGTCGAGCAGATTGGCGGCATCCACCACCCCGCTGTCATCGAATTTGGGAAAGCTCTGCGCCCACGCCGCCGGTGCAAGGACCAGCAGCGTGAGGATCAGGAACAGGCGATGCAGCACCGGATCAGTTGCCGAAATCGACCTTTGGCGCTTCCTCCGCCCCCGGCGTCGTCGCCTGGAAAGGGGTCATCGGCTTGGCGCCGTGGATGATCTTTGCACCGATGGCGTCGGGGAAGGTGCGGATGCGCGTATTATAGGCCTGCACCGCGCCATTATAGTCGCGGATGGCGACGGCGATCCGGTTTTCGGTTCCTTCCAGCTGCGATTGCAGACTCAGGTAATTTTCATTGGTCTTCAGCTCAGGATAGGCTTCGACCGATGCCAGCAGGCGGCCAAGCCCCTGACTGAGTTGCGCCTGTGCGGCCTGGAACTGGGCGACCTTGGCCGGATCGGACAGATCCTGGGCATTGACCTGAACCGACGTCGCCTTTGCGCGCGCTTCGGTCACGCGGACCAGCGTATCCTGTTCCTGCTTGCCCGCAGCCTTCACCGTGGCGACGAGATTGCCGACCAAATTGGCGCGGCGCTGATATTGCGCCTGTACGTCGGCCCATTTGGCCTTCGCCTCTTCTTCGGCGGCAGGCACGCTGTTGATGCCGCAGGCGGACACGGCAAGAGCGGCGGACATTGGCAGGAAAATTCTGGAGAAACGGCGCAGGCGCGTCATGGAACATCCTCGGCATGTGTTTCGATTGGAGAAATAGGGCGTTGTCCTGCGCGGCGCAACGGGCCATCCTGCGTTTATCAGATCAGATCAGGAGGAAAGAATGGGGCTGATTTCCGAATTCAAGACGTTCATCAATCGCGGCAACGTCATCGATCTGGCGGTCGGTGTGATCATCGGCGGCGCATTTGCGACCATTACCAAGTCACTGACCGATGACCTGATCATGCCGGTCGTCGGCTATATTTTCGGCGGCGCAGATTTTTCGGGCTACTTCGTGCGGCTGGGCGAGGTGCCTGTCGACTTCAAGGGCAATCCGACCAGCTATGCCGATCTGAAGGCCGCCGGGGTCGCGATGTTCGGCTGGGGACAGTTCCTGACCGTGTTGGTCAATTTCCTGATCCTGGCATTCATGATCTTCCTGCTGGTCAAGGTTGTGAATAAGCTGACGGCCAAGCCCGAACCCGCGCCGTCCGCGCCCGCACCGACACCGGAAGACATCGTGCTGCTGCGCGAAATCCGCGATTCGCTCAAAAAATAATCGTTTATGCGACGAAACGAGCCTGTGTCGGGAACCATCGGGCATGCGACCGGTTGATCGGCGTCAGGGTTCCAGATGGCGTGAAGCCGCTGGAACCCGTGTCGCATGACGATTTGCCCTGTGGGGGCGTAAAACAGGAGATAACGCCGTGAAAACTTTCGTCACAGTCCTGGGTCTTGCCAGCCTTGTCGCGCTCGCCGCGTGCGATTCCGCCAAGGAAAACAAGGTCGAGAACGCTTACGAGAATCAGGCGGACGCCCTCGACAATCAGGCTGACAATATGGAAGCCATGGCCGACAATCTGAGCGGCAATGCTGAAAACGCTGCCGAAAATGCAGCCGATGCGCTGGAAAACAAGGCCGACGCCACGCGCGAAGCGGGCGAGAAGGCTGGCGATGCAGTCGAAAAGCATCAGTAAGGCGTGATCGGCGGTTTTGACCGCCCGAACGATCATAAGGGGCGTCGCCATCAGGGCGGCGCCCTTTTTCGTTACCAATAGTGATGAACGTCCAGCTTTAACGGCCTTTTAACTACGCCCCGCTCATTGTGCGGCCGCGCGCAGCCTTTGGGGCGATAGGAATGGACGAGCTTCTACAGGAATTCATATCGGAGACCCAGGAAACGCTGGAGGCTCTGGCGGGCGAGGTCGTCGCCTGGGAAGCGGACCCGTCAGACCGGGACCGGCTGGATGCGATCTTCCGATTCTTTCACACGGTAAAGGGCAGCTGCGGATTCCTGAACCTGCCAAGGTTCGAGCGATTGAGCCATGCGGCCGAAGATGTGTTGTCGGATATTCGCGCGGGCAATCGCAGCGCCGATCCTGCCACCGTCAGCGCGGTTCTGGGAATCATGGATCGCATCGGTGAACTGACCGAAGCGGTAGCAATCGGAGCAGCGCTGCCGAGCGAGAATGACGATTATCTGATCAGCGCGCTGACCGCGAAGGCGGACGATGCGGAACAGGCGGTGGTCGAAGCGGCCCCCGTCGCCATGGCGCGCGCCGCTGGGCCCCAGTCAGGACCACGCACCATCCGCCTGCCGTTGAGCCTGATCGATCAGTTGATGAACGGTGTGTCGGACATGGTGTTGGCGCGCAACGAATTGTCGCGCAAGTTGCGTGAACGCACGGCGGACGCCGAACTGGACAATGTGTTCGAACGGCTGTCGACCTGTGTCGCGGACATGCGCGACGTGATTTCCAAAACGCGGATGCAGCGCGTTGACCGGCTATTCGCGGCGATCCCGCGCATGGTGCGGGATCTGGGCCGTGAACTGGGCAAGAGGATCGACCTGACGCTTGAGGGCGGGGACGTCGAAATGGACCGCGAAATGGTGGAGATGGTCGTCGACCCGCTCACCCATATCGTACGCAACGCGATCGACCATGGTATCGAAACGCCCGAACGGCGTCGCGCCGCAGGGAAACCTGAAGTCGGCAAGTTGCGGCTGGAAGCGCGCCAGTCGGGCAATCAGATCGTCATCGCGATCGCAGACGACGGCGCAGGCATTGATACGTCGCGGTTGGTGGACAAGGCGATCGCCGCAGGGCGGCTGACGCTGGACTCTGCGGCGCGCATGTCCGAACAGGATAAGCTGGACCTGATTTTCCACGCGGGACTGTCGACCGCGCAGCAGGTGACGGCGATTTCCGGCCGTGGTGTCGGCATGGACGTCGTACGCGCCAATGTGGAGCGGATCGGCGGGGTCATCGCGCTCGACAATCATCCGGGTCAGGGGCTGTGCATCACGCTGCGCGTGCCGTTGACGCTCACCATCATTCCGGGCCTGATCGTGCGGGCGGGAGGGCAGCATTTTGCGATCCCGCGCGCGGCCGTGGTCGAAATATTGCACGACACCAATGATACGCTGCACATCAACGGCGTGGGCGGCGCAAAGATCGCGACGATCCGCACCGTGCGCCATTCGATGGTCGATCTGGAAGATGTGCTGGGCATGGCAAAGCCCGCGCAGGATACGCCGCGCGCGATCATGGTCGTGCGTTCGGCGACCGGGGTGCCCTTTGCACTGGGCGTATCGGCGGTCGACAATCATGAAGAACTGGTCATTCGTCCCGCGTCGCCGCTGGTCATGGCGACCGGCGTTTATGCGGGCATGACCCTGCCCGACAATGGCAAGCCGATGTTGCTGCTGGATGCGGCGGGGCTGGCCAATGCAGCACGCCTGCCCAACATCATCGACGATCGCGCAGCGCGCCAGCTGGAAGAAAGCGACGACAGCCAGACCGGCGTCGAAATGGTCGCGGCCTTGCGTTTCGAGGAATTGACGGGCGAACGCCGCCTGCTGAAGCTGTCGCTGATCGAACGGGTCGAGGATATTGACGCCGATCTGTTCGGTCGATCGGGTGGCCGCGCCTTTGTGCGGCTGGACGGGCGGCTGGTGCCTGTCGCCAACGGCCTGTCGCAGTTCGATAGGGGTAAGGTATCTGCGCTTCGCCTGCGCGACGACCGGCGGGAAGCATGCTATCCCGTCGCGGCGGTTCTGGACATCGTTCAGATGCCTGCCGTGCCGGACATGGTTGCGATGCACGGCATGCTGAGCGGCGTCGCGGTGGTCGATGGCGAGCATCTGGAGGTCATCAATCCCTTCGCGCTATTTGCGGCGCTGCCCGATGAGGCAATGGTCGAACGGACGCGCGGCCGATGCCTGCTGGCCGATAGCGGCGATGGCTGGACGCGCGAGATATTGGCGCCGCTGCTGCGGCAGGCGGGGCATGATGTGCTGATCGGCCTGCCCAGCGACAGCAGCGTCGATCCCGACGACGTCGTGCTGTGCACCGAAGCCGATGCCGCGCAGGCGGCTGAAATCATGGGATGTCGGGTTGTGCATCTGCGCGCCACGCCGCGTCCTGCCAGTCCGCAGGACGGCAGTATTTATCGTTACGATCAGGATGCGTTGATGGCGGCGATCGCCGGTCGGCGGACATAGGGAAGACGGCCATGGATCAGCTTTATCTTTTGGCGACCCTTGCGGATACGCGGATCGCCGTGGAAACCGGAGAGGTGGAGGCGGTCGTCCGCCTGACCGACATATCGCCGGTGCCCGGTATGGGGGCGCATGTCGCGGGCCTTTCCGCGCTGCGTAGCCGCGTGCTGACGATCATCGATGTTGCGGCGCTGATCAACGGGCGGGCGACGCCGGTGGAACAGCGCCATCTGGCCATCATCGCCAATATCAGCGGGCACAGCTATGGCCTGATGGTCGATGGCGTGTCCGACATTTGCCGCGTGCCGGAAGGGGAATTGCCGCTGCGGGGCCAGCTTGGTGCGGCCTGGGCGCCCTATGCCCGGGCGCTGGTGGAACATGACGGCCACCCCTGGCTGGTGGTGTCCTTGTCCGCCTTCATCGAAGGCGGGGCATTGGCGCAGGCTGCATAAACTTTTCCTCCGTCGTTTACCAAATACTTGTCTTTGTCGATTAAGGCCGTCGGAACGGGCCGTATAATATTTAAGGGACGCTTCATGAAAAATTGCCTGGTCGTCGACGATTCAAAGGTCATCCGCAAGGTGGCCCGCCATATCCTCGAATCGCTGGACCTGACTGTTAGCGAAGCCGTGGATGGTCAGGATGCACTGGCCAAATGCGAGGCATCGCCGCCCGACGTCGTATTGCTCGACTGGAACATGCCGATCATGAGCGGCATGGAATTTTTGCAGGCGCTGTCCACCGCGAAGATGGCCGCCCGGCCCAAGATCATATTCTGCACCACTGAAAACGGCATCAGCCATATCAAGGCCGCGGTAGAAGCGGGTGCGGACGAATATGTCATGAAGCCTTTCGATCGGGAAACGCTGGAAAGCAAACTGGCCATCGTCGGCGTGATCTGACGATCCACCCGGATGCCGATTTGAGGATTGCCGCCGATTTCCCTTTGATTCTTCCGTGCAGAAAGCTCCGTAATGACCGCGATCTTGCCGATGATGACCAGCCCCGATAGCGACCGACGGAACGTGCGGACGCTGGTGGTCGATGATTCGGTGGTCGTGCGCACGGTAATTGAGCGGATATTGAATGCGGACCCCGGCTTCACGGTCCTGCACAAGACCAACAGCGCCGAAAATGCGCTGGCCTATCTGGCCGATCACGTCGTCGACCTGATCCTGCTCGACATCGAATTGCCAGGGCAGAGCGGCCTTGCAGCCCTGCCGCAGATTTTGCAGGTCAATCCCGACGCGAAAGTCGTCATTCTGTCCGGCAAGTGCGAGGAAGGCAGTTCGGCCGCGGTCGAGGCGCTGGCGCTCGGCGCGAGCGACATATTGTCGAAACCGGGCAGCGGCAGTTTCGGCGAACAATTTCCACAGGCGTTGATCGAACGGCTTAGCCGCTTGTTTGGCGATCGGCCCGTCACGCCGCCACTGGCGCGCGCCGTTGCGCCGCCGGTCACAAGTCCTGCCGTCGCGCCGCTGGCCTGCATCGGCATCGGAGCGTCGACGGGGGGCATTCACGCGCTGAGCCAGCTGTTCGAAGGGCTGGCCGCGCCGCTGGGCGTACCGATATTGCTGACCCAGCATCTGCCCGCCAGTTTTACCATCTATTTCGCGCAACAATTGTCGCGGATGACCAGCCTGCGGGTGAAGGTGGCCGAAACCGGCGATCTGCTGATGCCCGATACGGTCTATGTCGCGCCCGGTGACGCCCATATTCAGTTGCGGCGCAGCCTGCATGGCCGCGTCGTGATCCTGCTGAACCCGGAACGCACGGCGGCAGGCAACCTGCCCGGCGTCGATCCGATGTTTTCCAGCATGGCGGAAATCTATGGTGCAGGGGTTGCAGGCATCGTGCTGACCGGCATGGGGCGTGACGGTACGTTGGGCGCGCGCGACATCGTGACGGCAGGGGGATGGATCGTGGCGCAGGATGAAGCGAGCAGCGTTGTGTGGGGCATGCCGGGATCGGTTGCCGGGGCGGGGCTGACCTGTGCCATCATGGAACCGCTGGCGATCATGAATTTCGTTGCCCGTCGCGGCAAGGTCGCCGCCTGATGGCGATTCCCCCCGCCGGCACCGCCGCCTTCCAGAGTGCGGCGCGCATCCTTTCAGCGCTGCTGGAAGCGCGCACGGGCCAGATTCTGTCGGAAGGCCGCGCATGGCGGATGGAAACGGCGTTGCGACCGGTTCTGCGCACCTATGGTTTCCAGACTATCGATGATCTGGCCGCGACATTGCTGCGCAAGCGCGACCCGCGCCTGGACGAGGCTGTCGTCAACGCGCTGCTGAACAACGAAAGCAGTTTCTTCCGCGACCTACAGGTCTTCGACATGATCCATCGCCAGATCCTGCCGCAGATACAGCAGGACAAGGCCGATCGCACGCTGCGGATATGGAGCGCGGGTTGTTCGACGGGGCAGGAAGCCTATTCGCTGGCTATCCGCCTGCGCAACGAAGCCGAGCGGTGGCAGGGATGGCGGATCGAGATTTTGGCGACCGATATTTCTTCGTCCGCGATAGAACAGGCGCGCGCGGGCATTTTCGCCCAGATGGACGTGCAGCGCGGGCTGGCGGTGAACGATCTGATAAAATGGTTCGAGCCGCATGGCGACGACTGGCGTGTCAGTCCGCAACTGCGCCGCATGATCGATTTCAGGCGAGACAACTTGTTCGATCCGAAGGCGCCGTCCGGAGCCTATGACCTGATCCTTTGCCGCAACGTGCTGTTGTATTTCACGCCGGAGCGGCGGGCGGAAGTGTTGCGTTTGCTGGCGCGGCACAGCCATGACCGGTCGGTGCTGCTGCTCGGCGCGGGGGAAACGGTGATCGGGCATGGGGATGATTTCCTGCCCCACGCCGATTTTCGTGGCGGTTACGCGCCCCAGCCATTTATGGCGAAATCCGCTGCCGGGTCGATGTGCCGCGTCGGGTGATTGCACGGGCGCAGTCGTAACCCTGCTTGATTGCTGCGCCTGCATCGGCCATTGTCGCATGCGCGCCGCCAGAGGGGCGGCCGGAAGGGTGCGATGATCGAGCAGCTGCGAGTGACTGTGACTGGCCTTTGCCGATGACCGACATGCCCATGATCGATACGCCGTCGCCCAATTTCGACGACCGCAGCCTGCCCATCACCATGCTGGTGCTGCATTACACCGGCATGCCCGATGCGGCGAGCGCCATCAACTGGCTGGCCAATTCGGAATCCAAGGTGTCAGCCCATTATGTCGTGACGGAGGACGGGCAGGTCGTTCGCATGGTCGATGAGGATAAGCGTGCATGGCATGCAGGGCGATCGCACTGGCGCGGGGTGGACGACGTTAATTCCGCCAGCATCGGCATAGAAATCGTCAATCCGGGGCATGAATGGGGCTATCGCCCCTTTCCCGATACGCAGATGGGATCGCTGATCCCGCTGGTTCACGACATCGTCCAGCGGCACAAGATTACGCGCGGCAACATCGTCGGCCACAGCGATATTGCACCGGCGCGCAAGCAGGATCCGGGCGAACTTTTTCCGTGGGGACAGCTGGCGCGACTGCGGTTGGCCCTGCCGCGTCCCACCAAGAATCTGATGGACCCGCACTGGAGCGACGGCGGCTTCATGCTGGCGCTGGAACGATTTGGCTATGACATTGCGGAGCCGCAACCGGCGGTCGTCGCGTTTCAGCGGCGGTTCCGTCCCGAACGGGTGGACGGGGTGATCGACGGCGAATGCCGCGCGATATTGCTGGCCCTGCTGCTGCCCAAGCCCAGAGGTGACGAATAGGCGGCGACGAATAGAAGGTCGCGAAGAAGCAGGGTGACGCGGCCGGAAAATCGGTCTAAGGCGCGGCTTGCCAGAGGGCCGGGCGGCCGCGGCGTGGCGGGTAACTTCCACGGCGAGGAAAGTCCGGGCTCCACGAAATGACGGTGCCGGTTAACGACCGGCTGGAGTGATCCAAGGGACAGTGCAACAGAAAGCAGGTCGCCCAGGGCTTTGGCCCTAAGACTTCGGTCGGGTGAAATTGAAAGGGTGCGGTAAGAGCGCACCGCGTCTGCGGCAACGCAAGGCGGCACGGTAAACCCCACCGGGAGCAAGACCGAATAGGGACGGCGCGCAGCTTGACTGCTAGGTCTGTTTCGACCGAGATCGTCCGGGTTGGTTGCTTGAGGACCGGAGCAATCCGGTCCCTAGAGGAATGGTCGCCCATCCCCTTAACCGGGGTGGACAGAACCCGGCTTACAGGCCCTCTGGCATTTCCTTGCGCAAAAACGTCAGGCGGGCTGGCGTTTGCGGCCCACATTCCCTAATTTGACCCAATGGCAAAACAGAGCCGATCCAATGATTGGGGATTCCCCCGATGGCGCAGCTATGGCGCAACGCGTGAGGCGCAGAAAGTGCGCCTTTGCGACCGCTATGGGTGTGACAAGCCGGGCGATTGCCCTGCGCCCAAATCCCCCAACAGCCCCGAACGCTGGTATTTCTGCGCCGAACATGCTGGCGAATATAACCGCAATTGGGACTATTTTCAGGGGCTGGACGAAGAAGAGCGGACCGCGCGGGAAAAGGCCGAACGGCGCGATGCGGGCGGTTCCCAGTCGAGCGCCTATCATGGTTGGGGCGGGCCGGGCGATGGCAGCCGTTCGCGCGATGAACTGCACGCGCTCAAGGCGCTGGAGCTGGAAGATGATGCCGGGTTCGATGCGGTCAAGAAAAGCTGGCGGCGACTGGCCAAGGAATATCATCCCGATGTGAAGCCGGGCGATGGCGAAGCGGCCGCCCGTTTTCAGGCGATTCAGGCGGCCTATGAAGTGTTGCGCGCAGCCGAAGAGCGGCGGACATGGAAACCGCGGGGGGCCGTGGATTGACCGACCATGTCCGGTCGAACTGGGCCAATGTGGCGCTGATCTGCCGCAAATGTTCCAAGAAGCTGGACGGCGGCTTTGGTCCCAAGGGCAAGGATCGGCTGGCCAAGGCTCTGCGCAAACATCTGTCGGTCAAGACAGGTCGCAAGGCGGCTGCGGGCATATTGGAGGTCAATTGCCTGGGCGTATGCCCCAGAGGCGCCGTTACCGTGGTCGATGGCGCGGCGAGCCGAGACTGGTTGCTGGTCAGGCCGGGCGCGGACCTTGACGCGCTGGCCGATACGCTCGGCCTGAACGTGGGGTCCAATCCTTAATATTATTCTTACCTCTCCCGCCTAATTGGAGAGGATGACTATTTGTGCGTTTTTGTCGCGAGCCATCCCCATGGCTGCCCAGTGCCTGTTGCCGTTGCTGGGGCTGGTCGCGCTTTATGCCGTCCCACCTGCCAGTGGCAGAATGTTGCTGGTGCCCGTGACGCAGGAAGCAAGGTTGGCGCTGGTGCCGGTCGCAATAGCACATGGCGCGCGACTGGTGGCCAGAGGCCCGCTGGCAGGGTCGATGGTGATCGAAGGCGAACGCGGGAAGCTGGCGCCTGCGCTTTTGCGGCGCGGGGTCATCGCGCTGTCTGCGCAGATCGGCGGTTGTGGAGAGGCGGCATGATGAGCGCCAAGACCAGTCTGGATCAGCTGCGGCTTCAGGGGCTGCGCATCCTGTTGCTGGCCAACTGGCTGTGGACGCTGGCGGTAGGCCTTGGCGGGCTTTATCTGGCGGTGCCGCATGTTGGGTGGGCGCTTTTTCTGTCTGCCTTCGTCAACCTGTTGCCAACGCTGCAGATGATCCGTCAACGGGGGGATTTCGAAGCGCGGATGGTCATGGGCGTGCTGGCGGCGGTACAGCCGGCCATCGGCCTTTACCTGCTGTCCGGCCATGGCTGGCAGATGGACGGCCATATGTTCTTCTTTGTGGCAATGGCCGGGCTGACGCTGCTTTATGACTGGCGGCCGATCGTTCTGACCGCGTCAATCACGGCGGTTCATCATCTGATTTTCAGCTATTTGCTGCCCAGCTGGGTCTTTCCTGAACAGGGGAGCGTCGGCCGCGTCGTTATCCATGCGGTGGCGGTCCTGTTGCAGGCGTCGGTGCTTTGTTATCTGACGGTCAGGTTGCGCGTCCTGTTGAAGGCGCTGGACAGCCATATGGCGGAAGCCGGGGAACAGACCCAGCAGGCGGAACAGGGGCGCGATGCAGCCGAAGCGGCGATGATCGCCAGCCGCGACATGGATACGCGCGCGGCGCAGGTGCGCGCGCAGCAGGAGGCGGAAAAGACGCGCATGGCGGCAGAGCGGCGATCCGCCACCATGGCGCTGGTTCAGGATTTCCGTCATTCGGTGTCGGAAATCGTGCGCACGGTTGGCGCGGCTGCGCGGGAACTGGACGAATCCGCCCGACAGCTTAACCGGCTGGCCCAGCGCGCCAGCACTGGCACATTGGAAACGGTGGCGATTGCGGAACAATCGTCGGCCAATGCGGCCATGCTGGCCCGGCGGATCGATCAATTGTCCGAATCCATCGCGGCCATCGCATCGGCATCTCATCAGCAGGCGGTGCTGGGCGTGGAGGCGCAGCGCGTGTCGACCACCGGCCATCGGGCGGTGCATGATCTGGAAGAACGGACGACATCCATCACCAGTTTCGCCAATTCGATTACGGATATCGCGGCGCGGACGAATTTGCTGGCGCTCAACGCGACCATCGAAGCGGCGCGCGCGGGCGATGTCGGGCGCGGCTTTGCCGTGGTGGCGGGCGAGGTGAAGCAACTGGCTGGGCAGGCCGCCAACGCCACCAGCGAAATCAATATATTGGCATGGTCCGCGCGCGAAGGGGCGGGCGTCGCGCGTGAAGCCTTGTCGGACGTTGCCGGAGCGGTGGCGCAACTGGCGGGCGCGGCCGGTGAAATTCAGCGCGCCGTCGCCGGGCAACGGGACGCGACCAGCGCGATTGGTGAATCTGCGCGCGATACGGCGCGGGATGCCGCCAACATGACCCGGCAGATGGAAGATGTGGCGGATGTCGCCCGCGATACGGAAAACCTGTCGGGCCGCGTGTCGAGCGCGGCATCGAGCCTGTCGCAGACGGCGCAGGCGCTTCAGCGGGCGGCCGATCAGTTCGTGACGCAACTCGAAGCGGCCTGATCGCACCGCGTCTTAAAACGGATGCATGAAAAAGGGGGGAGCGACCATCGGGCCGCTCCCCCCTTTTTTGCGTCGATTGAAACCGATCAGCCCGGCTGGTCGGCGCGGCTGGCGCCTTCACCGTCGAGGTTCAGGGCCGCGAAGTCCCAGTTGATCGCTTCCTTCAGCAGCTTTTCGGCATAGGCCGGGCGCAGGTTGCGATAGTCGATATAATAGGCATGTTCCCACACATCGAGGATCAGCAGCGGCGCATGGCCTTCATGGGCGACGGGGGTGTCGGCGTCATGATAGCTGGTCACTTCCAGCTTGCCGTCCTTCAGGATCAGCGCGGCCCAGCCGCTGGCGAAGTGGCCGACGGCCTCTGCCTTCAGCTTTTCGATCAGGGCGTCGACCGAACCGAAGGCTTCTTCGATCTTGGCGAGCAGTTCGCCGGTCGGCGCGGTCTTCACCGGCGACAGCGAGTTCCAGTAGAAGGTGTGGTTCCAGATCTGGCCGACCTGGTTGAACAGGCCGCCCTTGGACGACTTGATCAGTTCGACGAGCGACTTGCCCTGAAGCGAGGCGTCGGCAGCGACCAGTTCATTGGCCTTCACGACATAGGCATTGTGATGCTTGCCATGGTGGAAATCGAATGTTTCGACGGACAGGATGTCGCCGAAAGCATCCTTAGCATAGGGCAGGTCAGGCAGAACAAAGGCCATGGCGGAACTCCTCAGGTTCGTAATAAGGCGGCCCGCAACACTGA
The DNA here is from genome assembly GCF_048594625.1 of Sphingobium sp. Taxonomy (GTDB): domain Bacteria; phylum Pseudomonadota; class Alphaproteobacteria; order Sphingomonadales; family Sphingomonadaceae; genus Sphingobium. The sequence continues at coordinate 26,309 of NZ_JBMDWL010000021.1, read as the reverse complement.
CTGCGAAGCCGATCGGTCATATGGTCCATGCGGGGCGTCGACGCCTCCGCCGCTTCCCATATGCGCACCCAACGCCCAAGAAAACAGATATGTGCCTATTGCGAAACGATCTCAGAAATCGGATAATTCCAAGCGCATTTAGCCCTGCGGCGGTGTCGTTTCGCCAAGGTCGTCGCCATCCAGCCTGTCGCCCAGTTCCAGGCCATGGCGCATCAGCATCGGCAGGTTGGCGGCGGCGAAAATGACCGACACGATCGTCACGCCCCACACCTTCACAGCCAGCCATGTGTCGAATGTCATCGTCCGGCGCATGGCTTCATTTGCGACCGCCATGCCGACGAAGAATAAGGCCCAGTTGCGGGACAATTTCATCCAGCCTTCATGGCTGAGGCCGTCATAGGCCGCCTGAAGCAGATATTTGAGCAGCGGTTTGCCCCGCAGCAGCCCGGCGAACAGCGTCAGCGCGAAAAAGGCGTAGATGATGGTCGGTTTCAGCTGAATGAAGCGCTGGTCATGGAAATAGATGGTGAGGCCGCCGAAAAACAGGATCAGCATCGCCGACAGCCACAGCATGGGCGATACCCGACCCAGCTTCAACTTCGACACGATGACCGCGATGACGATGGCGGCCATGAAGGCGGCGGTGCCGAACGTCATGGTGGTGATCGGATTGCCCGCACCCCAGATCCAGCCCGCGCCCTTGTAGGTCAGGAAGAAGACCAGCAGCGGCCCGAAGTCGAGCAGCAGGCTGAGCGTGCCGTTATGAGCGGGCTTCGCCGCCGGTTTGGCGTCAGCGGGCATAGGCCGTCCCCGCAATCGCCTTTGCCATGTCGCCGGGATCGAAGGGACGCAGATCCTCGATCTTTTCCCCGACGCCGATGGCATGGATGGGCAGGCGATATTTCTCGGCCGCCGCGACCAGCACGCCGCCGCGCGCGGTGCCGTCCAGCTTCGTCATGACGAGGCCGGTGACCTGCGCGGTTTCCTTGAAAACTTCGATCTGGTTCAACGCATTCTGTCCCGTGGTGGCATCCAGCACCAGAACAACGTCGTGCGGGGCGGCCGGGTTCAATCGGCCCAGCACCCGGCGGACCTTGGCCAGTTCGTCCATCAGTTCGGTCTTGTTCTGAAGGCGGCCAGCGGTGTCCACGATCAGCACGTCGATGCCGGTTTCGGTGGCCTGCTTGACCGCGTCGAATACGATGCCCGCCGCGTCGCCGCCTTCCTTGCCAGCGACGATGGGGACGCCCAGCCGCTCTGCCCAGACCTTCAGCTGGCCGATGGCCGCCGCGCGGAACGTGTCGCCCGCCGCCAGCATCACGCCATAATCCTGTTCCAGGAAATTAGTGGCGAGCTTTGCTATGGTGGTGGTCTTGCCAGAACCGTTGACACCGATCACCAGGATGACCTGCGGGCGGGGGAACGCTTCAATCTCCAGCGGGCGGGCGACCGGAGCGAGGGTCTTTTCGATTTCCTCCGCGATGATTTCGCGCAGATATTCCTCGGTCAGTTCCCGATTATAGCGTCCCTCCGCGAGCCGTTCGCGCACGCGCGCGGCCATGGCGGGGCCAAGGTCGGAAACGATCAGCGCTTCCTCGATCTCGTCGAGGGTCTGCGCGTCGAGCGCGGCCTTGGTGAAAAGGCCGGTGAGATTGTCGCCGAGCCTGTCGGAAGTGCGCTTGAGGCCGCCAAAGAGACGGTCGCGCCAGCTGTTGCCGGTATCAGTCATTATGCTGCCTCTTGCGCGATCAGGACGCCATTCTCAAGGGCCGTGATGGTCGCACGCACGATGGAGGATGGCGGCTGTGCCGATGCAAAGCGGATCGGCGCGAAATTTTCGGCATGGCCGCTGACGCCGCTGCGTTCGACCAGTACCGATTGCGTCGTCCCGATCAGGCTTTGCAGCCAGCGGTCGCGGCGGCTGGCGCAGGCGTCGCGCAGGCGGGCGGCGCGGGCCTTGATCATGGTGCGATCGACCTGCGGCATGCGGGCTGCGGGAGTGCCGGTGCGGGGCGAATAAGGGAAGATATGGCCGTGGACGATGTCGCACTCATCCACCAGCGCCAGGCTGTTTTCGAACATCGCGTCATCTTCGGTCGGGAAGCCCGCTATGATGTCGGCGCCGATGCTGATGTCCGGGCGGGCGGCTTTCACGCGCTGCACGATGGCTATGGCGTCGGCACGGGCGTGGCGGCGCTTCATGCGCTTGAGGATCATGTCGTCGCCCGCCTGCAACGACAGGTGCAGATGCGGCATCATGCGCGGTTCATGGGCGATCAGGTCGAACAGCCGGTCGTCAATCTCCACACTGTCGATGGACGACAGGCGCAGGCGGGGGAGGTCCGGCACGCCCTTCAATATGCGTTCGATCAGCAGGCCGAGCGAGGGGCTGCCGGGCAGGTCGGGACCATAGCTGGTGACGTCCACGCCGGTCAGGACGATTTCGCGGTAGCCCGCATCGACCAGTTGCTTTGCCTTGTCGATTACCGCGCCCGCGGGCACGGATCGGCTGTTTCCCCGTCCATAGGGGATGATGCAGAAGGTGCAGCGATGATCGCAGCCATTCTGCACCTCAAGGAAGGCGCGGGCATGGTCGGCGAAGGCGGACGCCATGTGCGGCGCGGTGTCGCGCACGGCCATGATGTCGGAGACGCGGACCTTCTCCGGTGTCCCCCAATCGCCGTTCATGTCGAGCGAAGTCGAGACAGGTTCGCGCAACCGCTTCTCGACTTCGCGCGACACGAACGGAGGTTTGTAGGTTTCTGCCTCCATCTTCTCGCGGTTGCCGATCACGCCATCGACTTCAGGCATGGCGGCGAAGTTCTGGGGTTCGGTCTGGGCGGCGCAGCCGGTGACGATGATGCGGGCGTCTGGCCGTTCCCGTTTGGCGCGGCGGATCGCCTGCCGCGTCTGGCGCACGGCTTCGGCGGTCACGGCGCAGCTGTTGACGACGATCAGGTCGTCCTGACCGCCAGCCATGTCCCGTATCGCCTCGCTCTCCGCGATGTTGAGGCGACACCCCATGGTGATGATGTCGGGACCGTTGTTGGCGGAGAGAGGCATGGCGGTCAGAAACGCGCCCAGTCGGCCTCGCCATCGAAGACGTGGGTGGCCGGGCCAGTCATCTGGATCGTGCCGCCGGGCGTCCATGCGATGGTCAGGTCGCCGCCGGGCAGGCTTACGGTGACGGGACCGGCCGTCAGCTTGCGACGGATGGCGGCAACGGCGGTGGCGCAGGCGCCGGTGCCGCATGCGCGCGTGAGGCCCGCACCGCGTTCCCACACGACGAGGCGGATGTGATTGTCGCCGGTGACCTGCGCGAAATTGACGTTCACGCGCTGCGGGAACAACGGATCATGCTCGATCAATGGCCCCAGATGGTCGAAGTTCACACCGTCCAGATCATCCACGAAGAAGATGACATGCGGGTTGCCGACATTGACGGTGGCTGGCGCGGGCAGATCTTCCCAACTGGCGCCCATGGTCAGCGTGTCCATGGGGTAGGCGAGCGGAATGGCGTCCCAGTCGAATCGGGGCGCGCCCATGTCGACGCTGGCGCCGCCATCGACGGACTTCGCGTCCAGCAGGCCTGCCTTGGTGCGGATCAAGACGTCGCGGCCGACGAACAGGGGGACGCAGCGGGTCGCATTGCCGCAGGCTTCCACTTCGCTGCCGTCCGCGTTGAAGATCTGCATCGACACATCCGCATCGTGGGCGTTACCGATCAGGATCAGCTGGTCGCAGCCGATCCCGGCGTGGCGGTCGGCAATGGCGCGCGCACGCGCCTGCGTCATCTCCACCGCATTTTCACGCGCGTCGATCACGACGAAGTCGTTGCCCAGGCCATGCATCTTCGAAAAACGTCCCATGCGCGCGCATTTAATGCGCCGCCATGGGAAAAGCCAGTGGCCGTGAAGACTATCGAGCGGCCGCCGCCCGATGCTGTCCATAGAGCCAGTATACGGCGAGACCGATGGCATTCCATGCGGCGCAGGCGCAAATGGTCTTCATCGGCAGGCTGAGGAAGAGATAGGCGCATCCCGCCACCGCGCCGATGCCCACGACCCATGCCGCAGGCGTGCGGAAGGGGCGTCGCAGGTCGGGTGCGCGTTTGCGCAGGACGAGGAGGCACAGGCCCACGGCGGTGAAGGCGATCAGTGTGCCTGCATTGGCGAGCGCGGCGATTTCATCGATCGGCAGCACGCCTGCGATGATCGCGACCAGCACGGCCGTCACCATCGTGATCCGTGCCGGGGTGCCGCGCTTGGAAATCTTGGCAAGGCTCTGCGGCAGGAAACCGTCGCGCGCCATGACCAGGAAGATGCGGCTTTGCCCGTAAAGGAACCCCAGCAGCACGGTGGGGAGCGCGATGACGGCGGCGATGGCGACGATGCGGGCGATCCCGCCCTGACCCATTTCGCGGAGGATGAGCGCCAGCGGCTCCGGACTGTCGGCAAAGCGGGTGAAGGGCAGGGCGCCGATCGCGGCAGCGGCGACGAGGACATAGATGAGCGTACAAACGATCAGCGACCCGACGATGCCGATGGCAAGGTCGCGGTCCGGGTTCTTCGCTTCTTCAGCGGCGGTCGAAATGGCGTCGAAACCGTAGAAGGCAAAGAAGATGATCGCGGCGGCGGCCATCACGCCGCGCTCCACCCCGTCCGGCCCCATATGCTTGGCAAAGCCGAAGGGCATGAAGGGTTCGAGGTTGGCAGCGTCGAACGCGGGCAGGGCATAGGCGACGAACAGACTAAGGGTCACGATCTTGATGAGAACGAGGATCGTGTTGAGGCGCGCGCTTTCCCGCGTGCCGAACATCAGCAGACCTGCGACCACGGCGATGATGAAGATGGCGGGCAGGTTGACGACGCCGCCCAGTTCCGGCCCCTTGGTCAATGCTTCGGGAAAGCCCAGCGGGGTCAGCAACGGTCCCGCATAGCCCGACCAGCCCACCGCCACGGTCGACACGACAAGGCTATATTCAAGGATGAGGGACCAGCCCACGATCCAGGCGATGCCTTCGCCCAGCACGACATAGGAGTAGCTGTAGGCGCTGCCCGCGGCGGGCATCATGGTGGACAGTTCGGCATAGGCGAGCGCGGCGCAGGCGCAGATCGCGCCCGCTATCGCAAAGGAGAGCAGGACGGCGGGACCGGCGCGATCCGCGCCAACGCCGATCAACGTCAGGATGCCGGTGCCCACGATCGCGCCGACGCCCAGCGCCAACAGGTGCGGCCATGACAGGGTGCGCGCCATCTGATGCCCGCTATCCTTCGGCGTCATCGCCTCCATCGGCTTGCGGCGTGTCCAGCTCATCTTGTTCGGCTCCCCTGTCGTCTTTCACGATAGCTGGCGCAAAGGAAAAGCGGACGCAAGCGGTGTGGCGCAATCCGGCGTCTTCTTACAATACGGGGCTTTGCGACCATCCTAATGTTTCAGGAACAGGGAGGCTTTGGGCAATGGACGCGATGGCGAATCGGTGGGCGTCACGGAAACAGGGCGATCGCTTTTTTCCGATGATGGCGATCGTCATCGCGTCGACCGTCATCGGCGGATTCGGTTCCTTCGCGCTTCGGGGCATGGTGGACGTCGCGCGGGCGCCATGGTGGGTGCATGTTCATGGCGTGGCTTTCATGGTCTGGACCTTGCTGTTCGTCGCGCAGGCCGTGACTGGGCAAGGCGTGACTGGGCAGGGCGGCAGTCGCGTTCTGCACCGGCGGATGGGATGGGCCAGTGCAGGTCTGGGCGCGGCGTTGCTCCCGCTGGGCATGGGGACGGCGGTGATGGCGATCCGGCTGGACCGGGTGCCGGAATTTTTCCCTCATGGCATTTTCATGGCGCTCAACATCATGGAAGTGCTGGCGTTCGGCCTGTTGCTGACGCTTGCGATACAGCTGCGTCGGCGCACGGACTGGCACCGCAGGCTGATGCTGTGCGCGATGGTGGCGATCATCGGCCCGGCCTTCGGGCGGATATTGCCGATGCCGTTGCTGGGGCCATGGGGCGGCCTTGCCGTGATGCTGTGTCAGTTGCTGTTCGTCGTGCCGTTGTTCGTCCATGATATGACGACGCGGCGGCGGGTGCATGGCGCTTCGATAATGGGCGGCACGGCGATCCTGCTGGAAAATCTGCTGGTGCCGGTGCTGGCCGCCGCGCCGCCGATCATCGCCCTGACGACGGTTGTCGCAAACAGCTGATCGCTTGCATCACAGGGTGGTCTGCGCTAAGGGCGCCGCTGCAATCGGTCGGTTTCCGTCCGGTACCCTGACGACTCCAGGATGCCCAGATGGGGCATCGGATGGACGCTGGCCGGCGAGGTTTCGCCCGCCGGCGATTTTGTCGTTTGATGGGTGGGCAAGATTTTCCGGGCCTTTTCGGCCCAAATGAGGTGATGATGTTCGATTCGCTAAGCGATCGTCTCGGTGGGGTATTCGACAAGCTGCGTGGGCGCGGTGCGCTTACGGAGGACGATGTCCGCGCCGCGATGCGCGAGGTGCGAATCGCGCTGCTGGAAGCCGACGTCGCGCTGCCGGTCGTGCGCCAGTTCGTCGATCAGGCCACCGAAAAGGCCGTGGGCAGCGATGTGCTGCGTTCGGTCACGCCCGGCCAGATGGTCGTCAAGATCGTTTCCGACACGCTGACCGAAGTATTGGGCGCCGAAACCAGCGACCTGATGATCGACGTGACCCCGCCCGCCGTCATCATGATGGTCGGCCTTCAGGGGTCGGGCAAAACGACCAGCACCGCAAAGATCGCCAAGCGGCTGAAGGAAAAAGAGCGCAAGAAGGTGCTGATGGCGTCGCTGGACGTTCAGCGCCCGGCCGCGCAGGAACAGCTGGCGGTGCTGGGTACGCAGACCGATGTCGCGACCCTGCCGATCATCGCGGGTCAGCAGCCGGTCGATATTGCCAAGCGCGCGTTGCAGGCGGCGAAGTTGCAGGGCTTCGATGTCGTCATGCTCGATACCGCGGGCCGTCTGCACGTCGATCAGGCGTTGATGGATGAGATGAAGGCGGTCGCCGATGTGGCGAATCCGGCCGAAATCCTGCTCGTCGTCGATTCGCTGACCGGTCAGGATGCCGTGAACGTCGCGACCAGCTTCACCGCGCAGGTGCCGCTGACCGGTGTGGTGCTGACCCGTATGGACGGCGATGCGCGCGGTGGTGCGGCGCTGTCGATGCGCGCCGTCACCGGCCGCCCGCTCAAATTTGCGGGCACCGGCGAAAAGCTGGATGCGCTGGAGCCTTTCCAGCCCGCGCGTGTCGCCCAGCGTATCCTGGGCATGGGCGACGTCGTTTCGCTGGTCGAGCGGGCCGCCGAAACGATCGACGCCGAAGAAGCCGACAAGCTGGCCAAGAAAATGGCCAAGGGTCAGTTCGACATGAACGACCTGCGTGCGCAGCTCAATCAGATGCGCCGCATGGGCGGCCTTGGCGCGCTGGCGGGCATGCTTCCGGGCCTGAAAAAGGCGCAGCAGGCGATGGCGAACAGCGGCGCGAACGACAAGACGCTGATCCATCTGGACGCGATGATCGGTTCGATGACGCCCAAGGAGCGGGAAAAGCCCGCCCTGATCAACGCCAAGCGCAAGATCCGCATCGCCAAGGGCGCAGGCCGCACCGTGCAGGACGTCAATCGTCTCCTGAAAATGCATCAGGAAATGGAAACGGCGATGAAGAAGATCCGCAAGATGGGCGGCCTGAAAGGGCTGGCCAAGATGTTCACCGGCGGCGGCATGGGTGGCCTTGGCGGTCCGGGCGGTCCCGATGGTGGTGCGGGCGGCCCTCCCGACCTGTCGGGGCTGGGCGGTCTGGGTGGCCTTGGCAATATGCCCAAGCTGCCGCCCGGTTTTCAGAATTTCATGAAGAAGTGAAGTAACCCGTCATCCCAGCGAAAGCTGGGGCTTCGCTTCTCCTTCGGGGGAGAGAGGCGCCAACTATCGCTGGGATGACGACCCCAAACAAAGCAGTTTAGTTAGAAAGGTCTATTCCCATGGCAACCTCCATCCGTCTGTCGCGCGGCGGCTCCAAGAAGCGCCCCTATTACCGCATCGTCGTGGCCGACAGCCGCGCCCCGCGTGACGGCAAGTTCATCGAACGCATCGGCAGCTACAACCCCGTCCTGCCCAAGGGCGATGAAAAGCGCGTCGTTCTGGACGTCGAGCGCGCGAAGCACTGGGTTGCCGCCGGCGCGCAGCCGACCGACCGCGTCGCCCGCTTCCTGGACGCCGCTGGCGTGAAGGAGCGCAAGGCGCGCAACAACCCGAACAAGGCTGAACCGGGTCAGAAGGCCAAGGACCGCGCTGAAGACCGCGCCGCCAAGGCTGCCGAAGCCGCTGAAGCGGCCGCCGCTGCTGCCGCCGAAGCCAACGCACCGGCTGAAGAAGCTGCTGCGCCTGCCGAAGAATCGGCTGAAGGCTGAGCATAATGACCGACAAGCCCGTCACTCTGGCCGCGATCATCGGTGCGCATGGGGTGGCGGGCGACGTCCGTCTGAAGCTGTTTGGCGAAGGGGCGGAAAGCCTGCTGCGCTACAAGAGCTTCGATGTGGCGGGACGCATGCTGACGTTGAAGTCCGTGCGTCCCGGCCCCAATGGCGCGGTGGCCCGTTTCGCCGAGATTGGCGATCGCAATGCGGCCGAAGCGCTGCGCGGTACGGAACTGACCGTGCCCCGTTCTGCCCTTCCGGCACTGGATGAGGGCGAATATTATCATGCCGACCTGATCGGCCTGCCCTGCACATCCAGCACCGGCGAAGCGCTGGGCATGATCGTCGCGGTCGAGAACTTCGGCGCGGGCGACATTATCGAGGTCGAGCGGCCTCCGGTCGAGGGCAAGAAGCCCAAACGTTTCATGGCGCCGATACATGCGGTGACATTGAGCGATGATGGCGCGTTGATCCAGGCGGCCTTTACCGAATAAACCCGTTCGCCGCCCTTGCGGTGGCGATGCAAGTGCGCATGCTGGCGGTTCCACAAAGGGAACCGTTCATGCGTCTTGTCGCCTGTCTTTTGTTTGTGATGATGGCGTTGCGCCCGGCGCAGGCCGCCGACGCCCAGAAAATCGCGCAGGCGATCCCGGACATCGACCGGCTGTTTTCCGATTTTCAGGTGGATAGCCATGCGCCGGGGCTGGTTTATGGCATCGTGGCCGACGGGCGGCTGGTCCATGTCAAGGGGCTGGGCGTGCAGGATCTGGTCGAAAAACGCCCTGTGACGCCCGACAGCCTGTTCCGCATCGCGTCGATGACGAAGGCGTTCACGGCGCTGTCGATCCTGAAATTGCGGGAGGAGGGCAGGCTGTCGCTGGATGACCTCGCCGAAACCTATGTCCCCGAAATGCGCGGATGGACCTATCCGACCAAAGACAGCCCGCATATCCGGATTCGCGATCTGCTGACCCATAGTGCGGGTTTTGTGGACGATAATCCGTGGGGCGACCGGCAAACGCCGCTGCCCGACGCGGAGTTCACGAAGATGCTGCAACGGGGCGTCCCGTTCAGTAGCGCGCCGGGCAGCCATTATGAATATAGCAATTTCGGCTTCGCGCTGCTGGGGCGGATCGTCGCCAATGTGTCGGGCATGCCCTATCGCCGCTATGTAGAGCAGACCCTGCTGACGCCGCTGGGCATGACGTCGAGCGGCTATGAAATCGGCGAATGGCCCATCGAGCGGCGTGCCATCGGCTATCGCTGGGAAGATGGGCGGTGGAAAGTCGAACCGTCGATGCGGGACGGCGCCTTTGGCGCGATGGGCGGATTGCAGACCAGCGCCAGCGACTATGCCCGCTGGGTCGCATTTCTGTTGGCGGCCTGGCCTGCACGCGACGATGCCGACGATGGGCCGGTGTCGCGCGCGTCCGTGCGGATGCTGGCGGAAGGGAGCAATTTCACCAGCGTGGCGCAGCGTTATGGCGCAAGCGGGGCGACGGCCTGTCGCCAGTCGCTGGCCTATGGCTTTGGCATGCGCGTGGCGCAGGATTGCGAGCTGGGTCTGACGCTGGCGCATGGCGGCGGTTATCCCGGCTATGGCAGCCATGTAATGCTGATGCCCGACCGCGGCGTCGGCATATTCGTGTTCACCAACCGCACCTATAATGGTGGCGCGGGTCCGGCGTGGGACGCGGCGATGGCCCTGCAAAAGGCAGGCGCGCTGATCGAGCGGACGCTGGCGGTGTCGCCATTGCTGGCGCAGGGCTATGCTGCGGCCGGGCGCATCTATGCGGCGGGCGATGTCGGCGCGGCGCGGGATCAGCTGGCGATGAATTTCCTGATGGACAGCGATGTGGACAGTTGGCGCCGGAAATTGACGACGCTGAAGGCTGAACTTGGCACCTGTCGCACCGGCGCGCCGATCAAGGCGACGGGCGCATTGTCGGGCAGTTTCACCTGGCCGTGCGAGCGGGGCAGGGTGGCGGGCACGATCCTGCTGGCGCCGACCCCCGATGCGCGGATTCAGGAACTGAAGCTGGCGATCAAGCTGCCCTGACCGGGCGGGAACTGGACGCGGGCACGGCCTTGCCCTAAGCGCGCGCCATGGCCCAGATTGTTACTGCTATCTATCTGCTGTTCATGCTGGTCGCGGGATGGCGGCTGTTCGGCATCGGCTGGCCGCGCTGGGCGAAGGTCGGGGTGGCGATCGCCCTGATCTGTCCCCTGCCGTTGCTGTTCATCCTGCCGACCCTGTTGCATCCGGATCGACCCTTTGGCGACCTGCTGCTCAATATCGGCGTCGTGTTGATGATCTGCGGCACCATCTGTCTGCTGGGCGGGGTGTCCGCCGCGTGGATGCGCAAGCGGCGGCGGGCATGAGCGACATTGAACTGATACTCATGTCGGCACTGGCGATCGTCGCCATATCCGTTCTGTCGTCGCACTGGATCGCCGCGCGGCGACCGGGGTGGAGCAGCGAGCGCATCGCCTTGCTGTCTGCCTTGCCTTTGCCATTGCTGGCATTGTCCTTCGCGATATTCGCGTTCGTCCGGGCGATGACGGCGTCGAAAGAGGCATGCGGCGTGGACACATGCGCCATGGCGATGGCGGGGGCGATGATGATCGGGCTGGTGGCGGTCGTGATCTATCTGGTCAGCATGGTCATCGTCTTTCTGATCGTCCGGAGGCATCGCAGATGAGCTTTTCCGCGCAAATCCTGACCCTATACCCTGAAATGTTTCCAGGACCGCTGGGTGTGTCGCTGGCCGGGCGGGCGCTGGCGGACGGGAAATGGTCCTGCGATCCCATTCATATGCGCGATTTTGCCGCCGACCGGCATCGCACGGTGGATGACACCCCGGCCGGTGGCGGCGCGGGCATGGTGCTGCGCGCGGATATATTGGCCAAGGCGGTCGATCATGCGCTGGACAGGCGTCCGGACTTGCCGGTTCTGGCGATGACGCCGCGCGGGAAACCGATCACGCAGGCGCGGGTCCGCGCGCTGGCGGACGGTCCGGGCGTGACCTTGCTCTGCGGGCGGTTCGAAGGGTTTGACGAGCGCATTTTCGACGCGCGCCCGATCGAGCAGGTCAGCATGGGCGACATCATCCTGTCGGGCGGGGAAATGGCGGCTTTGCTGCTTCTGGATGCTTGTGTTCGGCTGCTTCCCGGTGTAATGGGCGCGGCTTCCAGCGGAGTCGAGGAATCCTTTGAAACGGGGCTGCTCGAATATCCGCACTATACCCGCCCGGTGGAATGGGAGGGGCGCACGATCCCGCAAGTGTTGCGATCGGGGGATCATGCGAAGATCGCCGCCTGGCGGAAACAACAGGCGGAGGCAGATACACGGCTAAGGCGGCCGGACCTTTGGGAACGTCATATCGGCGTTCGGGACCAGTCGCCCTCTGGTGCGCAACGCAAGACCAAGGACTGACGTTACATGAACATCATCCAGCAGATCGAGGCGGAAAACATCGCCGCCCTCGCCAAGGATATTCCCGATTTCCGTCCCGGCGACACGCTGCGCGTCGGCGTGAAGGTCGTCGAAGGCGAACGTAGCCGCGTTCAGAACTATGAAGGCGTGTGCATCGCCCGTTCGAATAAGGGCATGGGTTCGAACTTCACCGTGCGCAAGATTTCGTTCGGTGAAGGCGTGGAGCGCGTGTTCCCGCTCTATTCGCCCAACCTCGATTCGATCACCGTCGTTCGTCGCGGCGTCGTGCGTCGTGCGAAGCTCTACTATCTGCGCGGCCGCACCGGCAAGCGCGCTCGCATCGCCGAGCGTCGCGATACCCGCGAAGGCTGATAGGTTAGGGTTAAGCGTTTCATTACGCTTCTTGACAGTTGTAAAAATGAAACAGGCGGTGCCCCCATCGGGCGCCGCCTTTTTCTTTGATTTGCAACATTTTGACGTTTCCGGACGCCTGTCTGGCTTTGGCCGTCATAAATAATTTTGCAATGCAACAGGGCAGACCATTTCGCTGCCGATGCAAATATGCCAGCCTTGTGTTTCCAGATGTTGCTGACTGAAATAAATGCCGAAACCATTGGTTTTGGCAGCGGAATCCTGCGATCTGATCACATGCATCCGGACAATGATATAGAGGAAGGGTGTCTGACGGCCTCCATATAAAAATCTAGGGGCTATCGGATGAAGTATAAGGGTTGGGTTTCTCGCGGCGCTATTGCTGCTGCGTTGATATATTCTATGCCAGTTCTTGCGCAGGATGCTGCGCCGCAATCCGCCGGTGAAACGCCGGGGCAGACCATCATCGTCACCGGCACCCGCCGGACCGATCGCACGGTTGCCGAATCTCCGACCCCGATCGACGTTTATGGCGGCGAAGAACTGCAAAAGCAGGGCGTTGCCGACATGAACCAGGTGATCCAGAATCTGGTGCCGTCCTTCTCCGTCGCGCGCTATGCCATCGGCGACGGTTCGTCATTCGTCCGTCCACCCAACCTGCGCGGACTGGCGCCCGACCAGACGCTGGTGCTGGTCAACGGCAAGCGCATGCACCGCAGCGCGCTGGTCCAGATCGGCGCCAACGCCCAGTCGGCGGGCGCGCATTCCGCCGACCTTGCACAGATACCCGCCATCGCGATCCGCAGCGTCGAAGTGCTGCGTGACGGCGCGTCGGCGCAATATGGGTCGGACGCAATCGCGGGCGTCATCAATATGGGCCTGCGCGAAGATACGGACGGTCTGTCCGGCTATGCCCGATATGGTCAATATTATCGTGGCGACGGCGAAGATTATCAGGTCGCGCTGAACGGCGGCTTCAAACTGGGCGACAGCGGCTTCATCAACATCAGCGGCGAATATGTGAATGCGGGCAAGACCAGCCGTGGCGTGACCCGCCCCGGCGCGCTGGAACTGTCGCAGGAACAGCCCAATATCGACGTGCCCGAACTGGCGCAGCGATATGGCAATCCCAAGATGGAATCCTATCGCTTCTTCGTGAATGGTGGTTTCGATCTGGGCGATGACAGCCGCGTCTATTTCTTCGGCAATTATGGCCACAGTTTTCAGGAAGAAAGCTTCAACTATCGCCAGTCGGTGGATTCCGCCAATTTCGGCCGCAACGGCATTTATAACGACTATTTCACCGATTTCGACAATACGCGGCCGGGCATCCAGACCGGATCGGCCGGCGGCAATGTCTATGCGCCCAACGGCTATAACCCGGCCACCCGCGACTATACGCAGGTTTCGACCTGCGCCGACCCGCTGATCCAGAACTGGAGCTGCGTCTATTCGGGTGGCTTCACCCCGATCTTCTTCGGCAAGATCGACGATATTTCGGGCACCGTCGGTTATAAGGGCACATTCGGTTTCGGCCTGAATTACGACCTGTCGGGCAGCTATGGCCAGTCGACGCTGAAATATTCAATGAACGGCACGATGAACCCGTCGCTGGGCATCAGTTCGCCGACCGAATTCTACCTCGGCAAGCTGGAACAGCGCGAAACCCTGTTCAACGCGGACTTCAGCTATCCCTGGGAAGTCGGCCTCGCCAGCCCGGTCACCATCGCGTTCGGCGGGCAATATTTCCGCGAATCCTATGAACTGGGGCTGGGTGACGCGGCTTCCTATGCCATCGGGCCATATACCGGCAATCTGGTCTTCCATCAGGACGGCACGCCGGTGCTGAACGCGGACGGCACGCAATTGTCGGTCGCGCTGCCCGTCGGCGCGAACGGCTTCCCCGGTTACGGCCCCGCGATCGCGGGTGAAAGCAGCCGCAATTCCAAGGGCCTCTACATCGACATCGAAGGCGACATTACCGAACAATTCTCGCTGGGCGTCGCGGGCCGTTACGAACATCTGTCCGATTTCGGCAATTCGACCACGGGCAAGGTATCGGCGCGCTATGCGATCGTGCCAGACATTCTGGCCCTGCGCGGCACGGTGGCGACCGGTTTCCGTGCGCCGACGCCGGGGCAGACCAATACCAGCAGCATCGCGACGACATTCAACCCCGGCAATCCCAATGCGATCGAATTCATGACGCTGCCGGTCGCCAGCCCGGTCGCACAATATCTGGGTGCGGTGCCGCTCAAGCCCGAAGAATCGGTCAGCTTCTCCGTAGGTACGGTGTTCACGCCTGCGCCGGGCGCTTCGCTGTCGATCGACTATTATAATATCAAGGTGAAGGACCGTATCGGCACCACCGGTTCGCGGGTCATCACCGACGCGCAGCGCCCGCAATTGCAGGCGCTGGGTCTGGCCAACTATGCCACCGTCAACGAAGTGCAGTTCCTGACCAACGCGTTCGACACCCGTACGCAGGGCGTCGATGTGGTCGGCAGCTATCGTTTCAACACCGACGGCATGGGAACGTTCAACACCACGCTGGCCTTCAACTATAACAAGACGAAGGTCATCGCCGTCGGCATCGATCCGGAAACCGGTTCGCCGATCATCAGCGACACGCGTATCCAGCAATTGCAGAATACCCTGCCCAAGACCCGCGTCATCCTGACCGAAAACTGGAGCAACGGCCCATTCTCGCTGCTGGCCCGCATGAACTGGTACGGCAAATACAAGGTGTTCGACGATGGCGCCGGGCTGAACGGTGCCAGCTATGTCCAGCAGAGCTTCGGCAGCGAATTCGTGTTCGATTTCGAGGCGAGCTATGAAGTGAACAGCAATTTCACGCTGAGTGCGGGCGTGCAGAATCTGTTCAGCAACTATCCCGACAAATATGACAATCGTGCCGGTGGCCTTGGCCCGGTCTATGGATCGACCGGCGGCCGCTTCACCGGGGACATCTATCCCGACGTGTCGCCCTTCGGCTTCAACGGCGGCTTCTGGTACGGCAAGGTCGGCTTCAAATTCTGATCCGACCGGGTCGGCGCATTTTCAAGGCAGCGCAATTGCCTGCTGGCGTGGAAGATGTGCAGGACGAAACAAATGTCACGAAGGCGACCGGTCCCTTGCAGGATCGGTCGTTTTCGTTGCAAGGCAATGGCATGATGCTGTCCCACCGATTGGCCGTCGCGGCCGACGAACCTGCATTGTCCGCGTTGATGACGCAGGCCATCGAACAATTGCAATCGACCTTCCTGGCGCCCGATCAGGTGAAGGCCAGCCACGCCTTCATGGGGCTGGACAGCCGCCTGATCGCGGATGGCACCTATTTCGTGATCGAGGATGACGGCGCGATCGCGGGATGCGGCGGATGGAGCCGCCGGGCGACGGCCTATGGCGGCAATCACAGCGCAGGGCGGAACGACCGGATGCTGGACCCGGCGACTGAAGCGGCCAAGGTGCGCGCGATGTACACGCACCCCGACCATGTGCGCAAAGGGGTGGGAACGCTGATCCTGTCGCTATGTCAGGCGGCGGCGAAGGCGGAAGGCTTCGCCGCGCTGGAACTGTCGGGCACCATGGCGGGCGTGCCGCTCTATCGCAGCTTCGGGTTCGAAGGCGTGCAGACGTTCGAGGATAGCGGCGTGCCGATGCTGTTGATGCGCAAGGCGATCTGAAGCAGTTTCCGATCCGATCGGGGCTGATCGGATCATGCTGGGGATCAGGGGTTCCGGCTGGTGAACCACAGGCCGCCGAGGCTGATCAACGCCGCCGTCGCCATGTAGAGGCCGACAAGGCCCACGCCCTGCATCCCGATCAGCCATGTCGCGACGATCGGCGCCAGCGCGCCGCCCAATATGCCGCCAAGGTTGAAGGCGAAGGATGCGCCGGTATAGCGCAGCTGGGTCGGGAAAAGCGCGGGCAGATAAGCGCCGAGCGGGCCGTAGATGAAGCCCATCACGAACAGCGCCAGACTGAGCGCCACGAAGATCGGCAGGATGGCGCCGGTGGCGAGCAACGGACCAAAGACGATTCCCATCGCCACCGTGCCGACACAGCCCCAGGCAAGCGCTGTGGTGGGGCTGGTACGATCCGACCACCAGCCTGCCAGCACGATGCTGAGCGCCATGAACATGATCGCGCCCAACTGGATCGCGAGAAAGATTTCGCGGTCGATCTTCAGCGCGGTGGTGCCGTAACCGAGCGCGAAGGCGGTCGCGATATAATAGACGGCGAAACAGGCGGCGCAGGCAAAGGTGCCCGCGATCGCCGCACCAAGATGCGAGGACAGCAAAGTGGCCAGCGGCACGGCGGGCGGCGGCGTTTCCCTTTGCGCGGCGGCAAATTCGGGCGTTTCGGTGAGCTTGAGACGGACCCACAGGCCCAATATCACCAGCACGCTGCTGCCCAGGAATGGCAGGCGCCAGCCCCATGCGAGAAAATCCGCATCGGACAGGAAAGCGCCCAGCAGCAGGAACAGGCCATTGGCGGCGATGAAGCCGACCGGCGCGCCCAGTTGCGGGAACATGCCGAACCGCGCACGCCATCCGGGCGGGGCGTTTTCCACCGCCAGCAGCGCAGCACCGCCCCATTCGCCGCCAAGGCCGAAGCCCTGACCAAAGCGCAGCAGGCACAGGATCAGCGGCGCCCAGTAACCGATCATCGCATAGGTCGGCAAAAACCCGATCAACAGCGTGCATCCGCCCATCAGCATCAGCGATGTGACCAAGGTCGCCTTTCGCCCGATCCGGTCGCCATAATGGCCGAATACCGCGGCACCCAGCGGCCGGGCGAAGAAGGCGAGGGCGAGGCTGCCATAGGACGCCATCAGCTGCGCCGTGGGGGATGAGGCGGGGAAGAAGAGCGCGGGAAAGATCAGGCTGGCGGCGGTGGCGTAGATGTAGAAGTCGTAAAATTCCACCGCCGTGCCGATCAGGCTGGCGGCCAGCACCCGTTTGTGCCGCCACATTTCGTCCATGCCGCTCGTCCGTGTCACCGTGTCTTGCCCCCTCAATGCGTCATGCCAGCGAAGGCTGGCCTCTCTCTCGCCCCTGACCGCTCCAGAAAAAAAGGGAGATCCGGGCCTTTGCCGGGATGACGGTCACGATGCTCGTCGTTTCTGATTCAGCAGTTCATAGGCCATGACCGCCGTCGCCACCGCGGCGTTCAGGCTGTCCGCCTTGCCCAGCATCGGCATCTTTACCAGCTGGTCACATTCTGCCTCATAGGCTGGCGGCAGGCCCTGCGCTTCATTGCCGACCAGCAGGAAGCTGGGGCTTTGATAGGCAGGTTCCTGATAATCCTGCGTGGCCTTCAGGCTGGTGCCGATCAGTTCGCCCGGCCCTTGCCGCAACCAGTGCATGAATTCCCCCCAGCGGGCCTGCGTGATCGATTGGGTGAACAGCGCGCCCATGCTGGCGCGCACGGATTCGACGGAAAAGGGATCGACGCAATCGTCGATCAGAATGAGGCCGCCCGCGCCCACCGCATCGCCGGTGCGCAATATGGTGCCAAGATTGCCGGGATCGCGCAGCGACTGGGCGACGATCCAGATGTCCGCGCGGCTGCGGTCCAGTTTTTCAAGCGGGGCCAGCCGGTCGCGATACACGCCCACGACCGCCTGCGGATTATCCTTCCCGCTGATCTTGGCCAATATGTCGGGCGTGGTTTCGATGACGTCGCCGTCCACCGCCTCCATCGCGGCGATCAGGTCCAGCGCCAGCGGATGGGTGGACCCGGCATGAAACAGCATTTCGGGCAGCACGCCTTCCTCGCGCGCTTCGGTCAGGATGCGCAGCCCTTCGGCCAGGAACAGTCCTTCCGCCTTGCGATGCTTCTTTTCGCGCAAGGATCGCACACGCTTCACCAGCGGGTTGGAAAATCCGGTGATTTCGCGTGCCACGGTGCGTGCTGGTCCCATATCGATCAGGAATGAAGCGGCTTCCTTACCCATGGAAAGGCGAAAAAGACAGGGGGTAGGATATGTGGATCGTTCCGCGATGGATTTGGCGGCGGAATTTTGCAAAGGATCGGCCATGAACCCCGACACGCCCCCGCCGACTCTGAACGTCACGCCAAAGATCGAGGATGGCTTCTTCCTTGGCGTCGTGCTGATCGTATCGATCGCCTTCGCGCTGGTGGTGGAACCGTTTTTCGGTGCGATCCTGTGGGGCGTGATTGCCGCCATCGTATTCGCGCCGATCAACCGGCAGATATTGATGGCCATGCCAAAGCACCCCAATGGCGCGGCGCTGATCACCCTGTTCCTGATTTTGGGCATCGTCATCGTGCCTGCGTTCGTGCTGGGCGCGGCGCTGTTGCAGGAGGCGGCCTATTTCTATGGCAAGATCCAGTCGGGGGAGATCAACTTCGCGCGGCTGTTTTCACAAACGGTCGCCAGCATGCCCGACTGGCTGCGGCCCTATCTGCGGCGCTGGGGGCTGAGCAATTTCTACGCAGCGCAGGACATGGTGACGCGGGGCCTGACCAGCAGTTTCCGGACGCTGGCGGCGCAGGCGTTCCAGATCGGGCAGAGCGCGTTCAGCTTCCTCGTCGCGCTGGGCGTGATGCTGTACCTCACCTATTTCCTGCTGCGCGACGGGGAAACGCTGTCGCAGCGGATCGCCGTCGCCGCGCCCCTGCGCGCGGGTCAGCGGCAGGCGCTGATCGAACAGTTCGTCATCGTCATTCGCGCCACGATCAAGGGCAGCATCGTCGTCGCCATCGTGCAGGGGCTGATCGGCGGCCTCGTCTTCTGGGCGCTGGGCATACAGGGCGCCTTGCTTTGGGGCGTGCTGATGGGCGCATTTTCGTTGCTGCCAGCGGTGGGCACCGCGATCGTGTGGGCGCCGGTCGCCATCTATCTGTTCGCGACCGGGGCCATCTGGCAGGGGGCGGTGCTGGTGGCGTGCGGCGTGCTGGTGATCGGCATGGTCGATAATGTGCTGCGCCCGATACTGGTCGGCCGCGATACGCGTATCCCCGATTATGTGGTGCTGATTTCCACGCTGGGCGGGCTGGAGCTGTTGGGGTTCAGCGGCATCGTGATCGGGCCGGTGATCGCGGCGCTGTTCATCGCGACATGGAATATCTTCACGCGGATGCGCGGCGGGGATGAGGTTCCGGCGGGGTAACGGCAAGGCGCGGCAGGCGGCGTAGCGTGTCGGCGGCGCGGCAAATGAGACAGCGAGTTGGACAGATGTTTGCGTTTGGCGTGTTTTAACGTGTTGAAAATCTTGTGTTTTTTACCGCAATTGCAGGCGGTGTGAACGTTAAAGCGTAAATTATCGTTTGTAATCAATAGCTTGTACAAATGTGTTTTTTCGCAATTTGTCCGGTATTTGGCAAATGGCGGGCAAGAATGGTTGGCTGTGCTTCTGCGAAAGCGCGAATCTGTGGGCCATCTGGCGCTATATTGCCTTGGATTTCTGCCTTTGCGGGAGCAGGGCTGCCATAAAAGGCAGCCATTTGCTCTGCGCCTGCAATAGCCGATCAATCCAGCATCGCGGCCATGGCAGGCGTCATATATTCCTGCCCGCCCTGTGCCGTGCGCAGGACGAGGCGCGCGGCGAGATCGTGCCGGGTGGCAAGGTGCATGCCGCGGTTCGGCCCCATGATGGTGATTGCCGTCGCCCATGCGTCCGCCAGCATCGCCTGTGGGTGCAGCACGGTGACCGACGCGACGCCCTGCGCAATGGGGGCGCCGGTGGCAGGATCGATGCTGTGCGACAGGCGCGCGCCATCCTCGATCCGAAAGCGGCGATAGTCGCCCGATGTCGCCACGGCGATGTCGCATAATGCAATGCGCAGCGTGGGGATGGGCAGATCGGTCGGAGCCTCCACATCCACCCACCAGGGTTGCAGGTCGGGCTTGACGCCGTCGCCGCGCAGTTCGCCGCCAATTTCGATCAGGAAGTTGTCGACGCCCAGATCGCGCAAGGCGTCCGCCACGGCATCGACGGCAAAACCCTTGGCGATGCCGGAAAAGTCGAGCGCCACATCGGCAAGGCGGCGGGCATGGCCGCGCTCCACCTCTATGCGTGTCCATGGGGAGGCGATGGCATAGGATGCGGCGAAGGCGGCAGGGCCAAAGCCCCAAAGATCGACCAGACGGCCGATCGCGGGATCGAAGGCGCCGCCCGACAGGCGCGCCATGTCCAGCCCGGCGCGCAGCACCGTCATCATGTCCGCCGGGATCGGCACCCATTCGCCCACCGGCGAACGGTTGAAGCGACTGATGGCGGAATCGGGTTCCCAATGGCTCATCTGATCGATGATGCGGGCCAGCACCGCTTCTATCGTAGCGAGGCAGGCGGCGGGCGGATCGACGATCTGCGCCGACCAGCCGGTGCCCATGGTCGGCCCGCCAAATGCGACGATAGCGCCCCCGCGCTGTCGCCCGACAAACGGATCGGGCGACAGGTGGGGCGCTATCGCTATGCGTGTGCCGTAGGGGCTGGGCCGGGTCAGGGGGCCAGCACTTCCAGCGTGGTGACATAGGCGGCGCGGCTCTGCGGCGGACCGGCGGGGGCCTGCGGACGCGGCGCGCCAGCACCCTGACCCGCGCCGCCCGAACCACCCGGACCGCCGGGGCCGCCTTCACGCCCGCCGCCGGTGGTGGCGTTCAGCCAGTACATGCCCGGCTGCGGCCAAGTGATCGACACCTTGCCATCCTTGTCGGCGGTGAGGTCCATCTGGCCCAGCGCGTCGCGGTAACGGATGCCGCCGGGGATGACGGTAATCTTCAGGCCCGCAGCAGGCTTGCCGTTCAGCAGGAACTGGAAACTGGCCGCTTCGCCGGACACCAGGTCATTGGGATGGGTCGTGGGCACCAGTTCGATGCCGACGCCGGTCGGTTTGAACAACGTGGTGGTGGGCGCGCCCAGCGTCACGAAAATTTCGTTCCGGTTGGACATTTCGGCGGTCTGGACATCGGTCGCGCCAGCGGGGATGACACTGGCCAGCTTGTCCTTCGTGGTGCCGCGGGGCAGGCGTTCCTGCTTGCCGTTCAGCATATAGCTGCCCATCACGCCGGTCGACACATTGGCGATGCGATAGGTGCCGGGCTTGGTCAGGTGCACGTCGAAGGTCGAACGATAACGGCCCTTCGCTGCATTTTCGATCTTGCCGGTGGCGCCGTCGGGTTCGGTCACGACGATATTGTCGGTGCCCATCGGGAAATGTTCGAAATAAAAGACGTCGTTGGAAATGGCGGCGTCCACCGTCACCCAGCTTTCGGTGCCGGACAGGGTGGTGGACGACGGCAGCATCCACTGGCGATGGGCCTGCGCGCTGGCGGGCAGCATCAGGACGGCGATCGCGCCCGCAATCATCAATCTGGCTTTCATGGTTCTTGGTCCCCTTATTTGCCGAAGCTGAGGGCGATGGCGCCCAGTTCGCTGCTGCCCTGCGCCTTCACCACGGCGCCGGGCTTTGGCGGCCATGCGAAAGGCAGGCGGAGCAGTTCGCGGCCGCCCACTTCGCGCGCGGCCTCCACGATCAGAGTGTAATTGCCCGGCCCCAGCGCGCCGAGCGGTCCCTTGCCTGCGGTGAAAGCGATTTTCTGATCGCCCGGTGCGCGGGTGGCGCCGCTGACGCCATCGACCGGGAAATTGAGCGTCCGGCCCGAAGCCCGCCACCATTGACGGATGTCGCGCAGCCATTTCGTGCCTTCGCCATTTTTCTTGTCATAATCATACCAGACGGACAGGCTGCGCGGGGTCGCGCCTTCTTTCTCGATCCAGATGGCGACATAGGGGCGGTGATATTCGGCGACCGACAGGCGCGGAATATTGACCGAAAGGTTCAGCGTCTGCGCGGTGGCGGGCGCGGCGAGCGTGCCCGCTGCGCCGAGCATGGCTGTCCCGGTCATGGCCAGACGATGACTGATCTGCATGAATTCCCCCTTTAATGGATGAAGATGATGGCAAGGATCGCCGGAATGGCGAGGCCGGCGGCGACCAGTGGCCAGGTAATGGGCCGCTTCCTTGCGTGAAGCTGCAACAGGAACAGGCCGGTGATCGCGAAGATGAAACAGGCGGCCGAGAAGATGTCGATGAACCATTTCCACACGCCGCCCGCATTGCGGCCCTTGTGCAGATCGTTAAGGTAGCTGATCCAGCCGCGGCTGGTGCTTTCGCTGGCAACCGTGCCGTCATGGCGGTCGATCGATACCCAGCCATCACCGCCGGGGCGGGGCAAAGCGAGGTAGATTTCATCGGCCGACCATTCCGCTTCGCCGCTGCCGGTCTGGCCCACGGCCTTTTTCAGCCATGCGGCGACTGGCGCGGGCAGGGGCTTCTTGCTGTCCGGTCTGTCGTCGGCCGCAACCTGTTTCAGCAGGTCGGCAGGCAGGGTCGCGCTCTTTTCGACGGTTTGCGGCGATCCTTCGACGTCGGCGGCGTGGTTGAGCGTGATCCCGGTAAAGGCAAAGAGCAGCAGCCCGGTCAGGCTGATCGCCGAACTGATCCAGTGCCAGCTATGCAGCTGTTTCGTCCAGAAGGCCTTCGCGCTCTTCTTCCTGGATTTCTGAACGCGGGCGGCTGCGTGCATTGGGATCGGTCTGTCCTGCAAAAGATGGTGTCGACCGCATAACGCGAACGACTCGCAGTTGCAAACGAGTCGCAGGAGAATTTTGTATCAAAATGTAAGTTGGGCGTGGATCGTGCGACGAGTGGCGGTTCGGGACCGATGGATGCAGCGGCCTTGCTATTGACGATGGGGGGCACCACCTCTAGCCGCGCTATATGCCCGATGTAACACGGATTAAACATGTCCGGGACGTCTGGCGGTTGACTGGTCCTGCGTGGGAGAGCGCAAGGCTGCTGCTAGGATGTCTATATGCTGTTGCCGGCCGTTGCTGCGGGAATGATGATGATGGGTGCGCAGGCCGAACAGGCCGCGCCGCAACTGGCCATGGCGGCAGAGGTCGCTGCGGATGCGCAGGATAGCGCCCCGTCCGTTCCGCAGGCCGATGTGGCAACGCCCCCGGCCGCGACAGCGCAGTCAGGGGGGCAATCGGGGACGCAATCGGACCAGCCCGATCAGGCGGGGCAGGACATCGTGGTGACCGGCGACAAGGGCGCGCCCAAGGGCGACCCGCTGGAACAGCTGAACGCCAAGAGTTTCGAAGCGGTGCAGTCGGTCGACAAGGCGGTCGTGGAGCCGGTGGCCAAGGCCTATAACAAGGGGCTGCCGCGCCCGGTCCGCAAGGGGCTGCGCAACTTCTTCTCCAATCTGGGCGATCCCATCGTGGCGGCCGCCTATCTGCTCCAGTTCAAGCCGGGCAAGGCGTTTGAAACGGTCGGCCGGTTCGGCATCAATTCGACGCTGGGCTTAGTCGGCCTGTTCGACGTGGCGAAGCGCAAGCCATTCTACCTGCCCCATCGCAACAATGGCATCGCCAATACGCTGGGTTTCTACGGCATCGGGCCGGGACCATATATGTATCTGCCCGTGGTCGGGCCGACCACGCTGCGCGACATTATCGGCGATACGGCGGACAAGCTGATCCTGCCGATGGCCATCGGCAAGCCGTTCAACAAGCCGACCTATGTCATCCCCGCCACGATCCTGAACCAGTTGGGCGAACGGGCGGCCTTTGACGAGACGATTCAGGAAATCCGCAAGGAAGACGACCCCTATACCGTCTACAAGACCATGTATCTGCGCCAGCGCAAGGCGGAGATCGAGGCGCTGCATGGCCGGGTGCCCGACAAAAAATTCGTGCCCATCTATGGCGAGGATATCCCCACGCCGGGCAAGAAGGGCGCGCCCAAGGTGGTGGTGCCCGATCCCTATGGCGACGATGAAGCCGACGAACCGGCGGACGGGACGCCGCCGCAGTCGTAAGTCTTTGCGTCCGTTCGTTTCGGGCGTGATCGGGAGACGCTCTCCCAGCGCTATCCGCTTCTCGACTTCACTCGAAGCGAACGGGAGTAAGGGCGAATAACAAAAAAGGGGCGCCATCCGGTCTGGATGACGCCCCTTTTTTCTGACCGGTCGATCAGCGGCCCAGCAGGCCGCGCGCTTGCCCGGCAATCTCCGCCAGCATCGCGACATTGGGCGTGGCCGCCGCCTTGGCGCGCTGAACCAGCGTGCGGAACTGGCGGATGCGGTCGCCCTTGGCCTGAAGCCAGTTTTCGACATGGGTTGCGGCGTCCTTGTCCTTCCCCTGCGCCAGGAAATCGAGCCGGACCTGCTGCATGTCGCGCGCGACGCCCGAAATCAGCAGCCGTTCCCACGGATCGGTCGGTTCCATGCGCGCGGCGGCGGACTGGACCCAGTCGATGCCGACCGCTTCGCCCAGATGGGTGAAGGCGCGGGTGAGCGCGATTTCCTCCACCCCCATGCGGGCGGCGAGCGATGCGATGCCGACCGCGCCGTCCAGCTTGAACAGGCCCGCCGTGCGCACGGCGAGCGTTTCGGGCGCGCCAAGGCCAAGCAGCCTGTCGGTGACGGCATTGACGCGGCGCTGCGCTTCGTTGGTCAGCAGATCGTCAACCTGATGGGCGAGCAGTTGGACGCCCCTGGTCAACCGGTCCAGCCCTTCGCTGGGCAGCGTACCGGCGGGCAGGGCGCGCAATATGTCGGCGATCTGTGCGCGCATGCCGCCGGCAATGTCGCTGAACAGGGCCAGCCGCGCGCCTTCCGACATGTCCGCCGCATCGATGTCCGCCCACAGGGTGCCGATGTCGTACAGACGTTCGGCGATCAGGAAGGCGCTGGCGAGGTCGGCGAGCGAGCAGCCTTCTTCTTCCGCCAGTTCGAAGGGGTGGATGAGGCCAAGGCGATTGACGACGCGGTTGGCGACTTTCGTAGCGATGATTTCCTTTTTCAGCGCATGCCCGGCAATGGCGTCCGCTTCCTTCTTCTGCATCGCTTCCGGGAAGGCGGCCATCAGTTCGGATGCCATGCCGGGATCGGTGGCCAGGTCGCCATGTTCGATCGCGTCCTGCAACGCCAGCTTCGCGGTCGACAGCAGCACGGCCAGTTCCGGCCGGGTGAGGCCCTGACCATCCTGTCCGCGGCGCAGCAGCTGATCGTTCGCGGCAAGCCCTTCGACCTGACGGTCGAGCCGCCCGCTTTCCTCGAACGTTTCGATCAGGCGGACATAGGAGGCAAGGTCGGCCGCGCCGCCCGCTTCGGCGATGGACAGGCCCAGCGCCTGAAGCCGGTTATCCTCCAGCACGATGTCGCCGACCGCGTCGGTCATGCTTTCCAGCAACGTGTTGCGCTTTTCGAAGGGCAGGCGGCCTTCAGCCATTTCCTTGTTCAGCGCGATCTTGATGTTCACTTCATTATCGGAACAGTCGACGCCCGCGCTGTTGTCGATGAAGTCGGTATTGATCCGCCCGCCATGCAGCGAGAAGGCGATGCGCCCCGCCTGCGTGGTGCCAAGGTTCGCGCCTTCGCCGATCACCTTGACGCGCAGCTGTTCGGCATTGACGCGCAGACGGTCGTTGGCCGGGTCGCCGACATCGCCATGGCTTTGCGCGGCGGCCTTCACATAGGTGCCGATGCCGCCGAACCACAGCAGGTCGGCAGGCGCCTTGAGAATGGCGGAGATGAGTGCGGCCGGCTCCATTTCCTTGTCGGTGACGTCCAGCACGGCCTGCATTTCCGGCGTCAGCGCGATGCGTTTCAGGCTGCGGGAGAAGACGCCGCCGCCCTTGGAGATCAGCGACTTGTCATAATCCTCCCAGCTGGAACGGGGCAGGGCGAACATGCGGTTACGTTCTTCCCAGCTTTTTGCCGGATCGGGCGTGGGATCGAAGAAGATATGGCGATGGTCGAACGCGGCGACCAGCCTGATCGCCTTCGACAGCAGCATGCCGTTGCCGAACACGTCGCCTGACATGTCGCCACAGCCCACGACGCTGACCGGCTCGCTCTGCACATCGATGCCCATTTCGGCGAAGTGGCGCTGGACCGAAATCCATGCGCCGCGCGCGGTGATGCCCATCGCCTTGTGATCATAGCCGTTCGACCCGCCGCTGGCGAAGGCGTCGCCCAGCCAGAAGCCGCGATCGAGCGCAATGGCGTTGGCGACGTCGGAGAAGGTGGC
>NZ_JBMDWL010000020.1:0-14525 GCF_048594625.1 Sphingobium sp. | reverse complement strand
TGCTGCCGCGTTGTCGGCGGCATTGTCGGAAACGCCGGCGGGGGCGGGTGCTGGCGTTTCGGGGCGTTTTGCCGCCGGTGCCGGGGTCTGTCTTGCGAGGGCAGGCGTCTGCGCCGGGCGTTCGGCGGGCGGACTGGCGCGCTGCGAAGACGGCGCGGGCGTTGATGGGGTGCGCGGGCGGCTGGGCTGCGGCGTGGGCTGTACGGTGGCGGACGGCGGGATGACGGTCGGCACGACGATCACGGGCGGGGTGGCGCGCGGCGTTACCGGATCGCGAAACACGTCCAGTTCCGGTCCCTGTTGATTGGGGCTGGGGGCAGGCGGCGTGGCGGTGGAGGGCGCATGCAGACCGGCACCCGGCGCCTCCGTCTGCTGGGCATGGACGGGCAAGGCCAGCAGCAGCGGCGCGGCGATCAGAAGCGGACGAATGTGAAACCCCATATCGACACGCCAAGGCACAAGATCGGCTGAACCGCAAGTGAACAATGCATGGGCGGGGGTGGGGCATGACATCAGCCGTGCAATGGCGTAGATGCGCGGCATGACCAACCTTCCCAACACCCCCCTGCATCTGGGGCAGACCAGCGCCCTTCCCACCAGCCCGGAAGAAGCGGTGCTGGATTATGTGCCCAATCCGCGCCCCGGCAAACCCTATCTGGTGCGCTTTACCGCGCCGGAATTCACATCGCTGTGCCCGGTGACCGGCCAGCCCGACTTCGCGCATCTGGTGATCGATTACGCGCCCGGCGACACGATCGTCGAATCGAAGTCGCTGAAGCTGTTCCTGGGCAGTTTCCGCAACCATGCAGCCTTTCATGAAGATTGCACCGTGGGCATCGGTCAGCGGCTGTTCGACGAAATGAAGCCGATTTGGCTGCGCATCGGCGGTTACTGGTATCCGCGCGGGGGCATCCCCATCGACGTATTCTGGCAGTCGGACGTCCCGCCCGCCGGCCTGTGGCTGCCGTCGCAGGATGTGCCGGGTTATCGCGGCCGCGGGTGAGACAAGCCTCAAGCACCAGAATATTTTCGTCATGCAGGGATTGACCCGGCATCCCCCTTTGCATGCCGATAACCGCCGCTGGGAAAAGCTGGACCCCTGACAAGTCCGGGGTGAAGACGGGCCTGTTTGACAAACGGGCAACAGGCTTCGACCAATGACATGGGCGGGCGCTACGCCCGCTTGACCGGGCGCGATAAAGGGCCGATCCCGCGTTGCATCGTGGTGCGTGATAGTGTCTCATCACCGCCATCAAGACGTGTCGGAGTCTGAAACCCTATGTCCCTCAAGAAAATCCTTCCGCTGCTGATCGCGGCTGCCCCCGTTGCGTTGGCGACCCCTGCGCTGGCGCAAGCCGCGCCTGCCGGTCCCGCCGCCGGGATCACGACGCAGCTGCCGCGCGGCGCGGCGCCCAGCCATTATGCGATCGAAGTCACGCCGGATGCGGCGAACCTGAAGTTCAGCGGCAGGGCGAAGATCAACGTGACGGTCAGCACGGCCATGCCCGCGCTGGTGCTGAACGCGGCCGACCTCAGCTTTTCGACCGTTACGCTGACGCCCGGCAAGGGCAAGCCGATCAAGGGCACGGCGAAGGTCGATGCCGCCGCGCAGACCGTGACGTTCGATTTCGGCAAGCCTCTGGCGCCGGGTGCCTATACGCTGGACGTCGCCTATGCGGGCGTCATCAACCAGCAGGCCAACGGCCTGTTTGCGCTCGACTATACCGACAATGCGGGCGCGGCGAAGCGCGCGCTGTTCACCCAGTTCGAAGCGCCCGACGCCCGCCGTTTCGTGCCGAGCTTCGACGAGCCGAGCTATAAGGCGACGTTCGACCTGTCGGCCGTGGTGCCTGGAGATCAGCTGGCCGTCGGCAACATGCCGGTCAAGGCGACCAAGGACATGGGCGGCGGCAGAAAGCTGGTAACGTTCGGCACCAGCCCCAAAATGTCGTCCTACCTGCTGTTCTTCGGCCTTGGCGAACTGGACCGCGCCACGAAGATGGCGGGCAATACCGAAGTCGGCGTCATCACCGGCAAGGGCAATACGGGCAAGGCGCAGCTGGCGCTGGATGCGTCCGCCAGCATCCTGCCCTATTTCAATGATTATTTCGGCGTCCCCTATCCGCTGCCCAAGCTGGATAATGTCGCGGGTCCGGGCCAGAGCCAGTTTTTCAGCGCGATGGAAAATTGGGGCGCGATTTTCACCTTCGAACGTGCCCTGCTGGTCGATCCGCGCTTCACGTCCGAAGCGACCAAGCGCCGCATTTATGAAACCGTCGCCCATGAAATGGCGCACCAGTGGTTCGGCGATCTGGTCACCATGGCATGGTGGGACGATCTGTGGCTGAACGAAGGTTTCGCCAGCTGGATGGCGACCAAGGTGACGGACAAGCTGCAACCCGACTGGGAAATGCTGCTGACCCGCGTCGGCGGTCGTGAGGCGGCGATGAACCTCGATTCGCTCGCCACCACCCATGCCGTCGTGCAGAAGATCACCACCGTCGATCAGGTCAATCAGGCGTTCGACGCCATTACCTATCAAAAGGGTGAGGCGGTCATCACCATGCTGGAAGGCTATGCCGGAGAGGATGTGTGGAAGGCGGGCATCCAGTCCTATATGAAGGCCCATGCCTATAAGAACACCGTGACCGACGACCTGTGGAAGGCGGTCGAAGGTGCGGGGGCCAAGGGGCTGGTCAGCATCGCGCATGACTTCACGTCGAAGCCGGGCATCCCGCTGGTGACCGTGGACAGCGCCCAGTGTCAGGGCGGATCGACCATATTGACGCTGAGCCAAGGCGAATTCAGCCGCGACCAGAAGGGCAAGGCACCGCTCAGCTGGAACGTGCCGGTCAAGGCGCAGACCGTCGGTGGCGAAGCGCAGCGCATGATCCTGACGGGTGGCAAGGGGCAGCTGACGCTGCCGGGTTGCGGCGCCTATGTGATCAATGCAGGGCAGACGGGCTATTATCGCTCGCTCTATCCCGCCGCCAATGTGCAGGCGCTGGCGAAGGAATTCGGCAAGCTGACCAGCATGGACCAGACCGGCCTGCTGGCCGATAATTTCCAGCTGGGTCTGGGCGGCTATCAGCCGATCGGGCTGGCGCTGGATCTGGTGGATGCGGTGCCCGCCACCGCGACGCCCGCCGTGCTGGCCGAAGTGCCGGGCTATCTGGCGAGCGCCTATGCGCTGGTGGAGGCGGACAAGACGGCGCAGGGCCGGGTCGCGGCCTATGCTTCGGCCAAGCTGACGCCACTGCTGACCGGCATCGGTTATGATGCCAAGGCGGGCGAGGGCGCGCAGGTGCCGGTGCTGCGGTCCGCGCTGGTGTCGACGCTGGGCGACATGGGTGACAAGGCTGTGGTGGCGGAGGCCAACCGCCGCTTTGCCGCGCTGAGCGCGAATCCGGCGGCGCTGGACGGGCCGCTGCGCAATGTGTGGCTGGGCATCATCGCCAAAAATGCCGATCAGGCGACATGGGACAAGCTGCGCGCAATGGCCAAGGGTGCGAAGAGCGATCTGGAAAAGAGCACCGTCTACGCGCTGCTGGGCGGGGCGAAGGATGCGAAGCTGGGCGCGCAGGCGCTGGACCTTGCAATGACGGACGAACCGGGCAAGACCACCAGCGCGGCGATCATCAGTCAGGTTGGTGCTGCGCATCCGATGCTGGCGGTCGATTATGTGCTGGCGCATCGCGCGCAATATGAAGCGATGATCGATGTGTCGGCGCGCAGTCAGGCGCTGGCCCGTCTGGGCGGCGGGTCGGCCGATCCGGCCATGGCGACCAAGCTGGATGCCTATGCCACCCAATATCTGACGCCCGAATCGCGCAAGGTGGTGGACCGCGCCATCGCGGCGGTGAAGACGCGGGTCGAAACGCGCAGCCGGTTGCAGGCGCCGGTCACCAGCTGGTTCGCGAAGAAGAAGTAAGACGCAAACAGGGGCGGTGGCGCGATTCACCGCCCCCTTTCCGCATGGGGTGGATATGGCACAGCTCGAACCTCGCGTCGGATGCGGCGCGGCGATATTGCGCGACGGGAAGCTGTTGCTGGTACAGCGGCTGCGCGAACCGGAAGCGGGCCATTGGGGGCTGCCGGGCGGCAAGGTCGACCTGTTCGAAACCATGGCCGCGGCGGCCGAGCGCGAGATTTTCGAGGAACTGGGGCTGAGGATCGTCGCCGGCGATCTGCTGTGCCTGACCGACCAGATCGACGAAGCGCGCGGCACCCATTGGGTTGCGCCCGTCTATCTGGTGGCCGATGCGGTTGGCGATCCCATGGTCATGGAACCCGAAGCGCTGGCGGGGTGCGGCTGGTATGCGCTGGATGCGCTGCCGCAACCTTTGACCGTGTCGACGCAGGCCGCGCTGGAGGCACTGAAAAGCCGTTAGGATCGCGCGAAGCGAACCGATTTCAGGCGATCAGCGCAAAATCCGCCGGGCGCGTGCTTCGCGTTCCAGATCGTCGCGGAAATCGGGATGGGCTATGGTGATGAGGGCGCGGGCGCGTTCCGACAGGCTTTTCCCCTTCATCACGGCCGATCCATATTCGGTGACGACGATATGCGTGTCGGTGCGCGGAGTGGTGACCGGGCCGTCCAGCCATGGCACGATCCGCGATACGCGGCCTTTGGCCGCGGTCGAATGGCAGGCGATGATCGACCGGCCGCCCTTTGACGCATAAGCGCCGCGCACGAAATCCAGCTGGCCGCCGGTGCCGCTATATTGGCGGCCGTTCATATGTTCCGAATTGCACGCCCCGCTCAGGTCCATCTGGATCGTGGCGTTGACGGACAGCACCCGGTCGTTCCGGGCGATATTATGCGGGGCGTTCACATAATCGACGGGATGGGCGATGACCGCCGGATTGTCGTGAATGAAGTCGTAGAGCGACTGGTCCCCCATGGCGAAGGTGAAGACCGATTGCCCCGGATGCAGCGCCTTCGCGCTGTTGTCGACCACGCCCGCACGGATCAGGCTGACAAGGCCGGGGGTCAGCAATTCGGTGTGAATGCCAAGGTGCCGGTGGTTCATCAGCGCGGCGCAAACCGCATCGGGCACTGCGCCGATGCCCATTTGCAGGCACGCCCCATCCTCCACCATGGCGGCGATGATCGCGCCGATCGCTTCGTCCGTGGCGTTGCGCGGCAAAGCGGGCACCTGACACAGGGGCACATGATGTTCGACGATCGCCGCGACGTCCGACACATGCACCATGCAGTCGCCATGGACATAGGGCATGGCGGGGTTCACCTCCACGATCAACCGCGCGTCGCTGCGCGCGACGGCCAGCGCATAGTCCGCGTCGGTGCCCAGGCTGAAACAACCATTGGCGTCCATGTTCGATACGGTGGTGATGAAGGTGTCGACGCCGACATGGTCCGTCAGCATGTGGGGAATCTGGCTGAACTGGACGGGCAGGACGTCGATCAGCGGGCTGTTGCGTGTCAACAGGGTGGCATCGGCGGCGCGTTCGATGCCGCCATGAAACAGGCTGATCTGACGCATGCGATCGGCGATGTCGGGGGACAGGATCGCGGCGGCCGACGCGGCGGGGGGCAGCATGGTGTAGATGCTGGCATCGCGCAGCGCATCTGCACGCACCCGGTCGGCCAGCGCGGCTGACAGGGCGGGGGGAAAGCTGACGGCAAGGCCGGTGGCGATCCGTGCGCCATGGGAGATCAGGGCGACGGCCTGATCGGCGGTCATCCGCTTCGCGTCATAGAGGGATGTGACGGTCATGCGCTCTCCTCATCTTTTGCCGGATTTTCATCCGGTCACGCGGAGAGCGCAATCCGACATTGGTGGGAAGGGCGCCAGATGGCGGGGCGCTCTTTCTCAGATCAGCGGACCGGATTAGCGAGGAAGCGCGAGCGCCTGAGCAATGTCATCCCAGGCGACCAGCTTGAAATTCTGGGCAGCGGCGGCGTTGTGGCCATCCTGCGCGATGAACAGACCGCCGGGATAGGCTGGGCCGAAATCGCCCAGCATCAAATCGATGCCGTCGGTTTCCTCCGACCCGCCGATGGCACCATCCACCACTCGGAAGCGGCCGACATAGCTGTCGTTGCTCAGGCGATAGGCGACATAGGCATTGTCGCCCTGTGACGAGACGAGGACATAGCCGTCCTTTTCACCGATGGCGGCGATGGCGACGCCTTCGGCATCCATGACCAGATTCTTGCCGTCGGCCGCCGCGATCTTGGTGGGGGTGGTGGCACCGGTCGCGCGCGCATCGAAGCGCCACAGGCCCACATCTTCCTCCGCCACGTAAAGTATGCCGGTGCGGTCATCGACGGCGCAGCCTTCCGACTGAGTGCCCAATTTCATCGTGCGGACGATCTTGCCAACGGGAACTGCGCCGGAAGCATCGATCGCGACCTGATTGATGGTCCCATCCTTCAGCACCACAAAGGCGTAGGTCGCGGCGGCATCGCGATACATGCAGACGCCATAGGCTTCGCCGCGGCCGCCATCGACCTTGCCCAGCGCGGTCAGTTTCGCATTTGTCGGGTCGAGCCGGAAGAGGGCGACCTTTGCGTTCGCCACGTCGTTACGGTCGCTCGCAGCGACGAGGATGCCGGGCGCGCCGTTGATGCCGACGCCGTCGCGCAGATCGACATTATTGACCCGCCCCGCATCGATGAAATCGCGCGTTTTGCCATCAAGGCCATAGACATAAAGGCCCGCTTTCTTGTCGGTGCCGACGATCAGGCTGGCGGCGGGATCGGCGGCGTTGCGCCAGATGGCCGGATCGTCCGCCGCGTCCGCATTGGGCGTGCCGACCGGCGTGGTTTCGCCGCGCGCGGTGACGGTGACGGCAGGCGTCGCATTGGCGATGCGGACTTCGACCGGCGGTTCGGCCGGAACGGTGGCGCAACCGCTAAAGATAAGAGCCGCGCCCAGCGCCGCAGCCGAAACGAAATTATGCATGATCCAGACCCCCGAATTTCGCCGCGCCTCTTGAACCGGATTCATGACGCCGATGTGACGATTTGGTCAGATTGGATGGCGATCACTGTCATGAAACTGACATCGCAAATTCATTCTCCTGACTTCTGCCGGTTCTAGGAGCCGCGCCAAGCCGACCGAAAAGGCGGTTCATCATGGGGGACATCATGCATCATTCATCCGTCCGGTCGCGCGCCGGCGTAAAGTTCGTTCGTCTGGCGCTGGTCTGCGGTATCGCCGGTTCCGCGCTGCTTTCGGCGCAGGTCGCTGCGCAGGCGCCTGCTGCCGAAGAAGATATGGGCGAAATCATCGTCACCGGCGCGCGCCCGATCGCCGAATCGGAAGCGGCCGCGCTGACCGTCCAGAAGAACAGCGATTCGCTGGTCGCCGTCGCCGCATCCGATTCCGTCGGTCGCCTGCCCGACCAGAATATCGCCCAGGCCACCAGCCGTCTGCCCGGCGTCAGCGTCGAACGCGATCAGGGTCAGGCACGCTACATCAACCTGCGCGGCGCGCCCAAGAGCTGGACCACCCTGTCGTTCGACGGCATCAACGTGGTCAGCCCGGAAGGCCGCGACGCCCGTTTCGATTCGATCCCGTCCGCCATTGCGGGCAAGATCATCGTGTCCAAGGCCGTAACCCCCGACATGCCGGGCGAAACGGTGGCAGGCAATGTGAACGTGGTGACCCGTTCCGCCTTCGACTATGATGGCTTCCACTTGGCTGGTAAGGGCGGCCTTGGCTTTGCCGAACTGGGCGATCGCAAGGAATATGAAGGTTCGGCGGTGATTTCGAACCGGTTCGACACCGGCATCGGTGAAATCGGCATATTGCTGGCGGGCAGCTATTACGAACGCAACATGGTGACCGACAATTTCGAGGTCGATCGTGAACAGGTGGCGCGCGATGCCCGTCCCGGCAATGCCACCCGTTTCTGGGCGCATGAGGTGGAAAACAAGCTGTATCGCCTGACCCGCAAGAACTGGTCGGTGTCCGGCCGCCTCGACTGGAAGCCCGATGAGCAGAATCTGATCTCGTTGCGTTCGGTCTACACCATTTTTTCCGATGACGAAGCGCGCGACAATTACCGGTTCGACCTGGACGATCGCGAATCCGACCTGTCGAACAGCAGCGCAGTCTGCACGATCACGCCGACGAACATGCCGACGACGTCGGGCTATGCCGACATCTGCATGGGCAACACGCCGCAGAAGGGCACGGTGTACGGCGTCGACATCCGCCAGCGTTCCACGCTGCGCGCATTCCGCCAGTCGATCTTCACCAACACGCTGGCGGGCGATCATGAATTTGCCGATGGCTGGAAATTGAGCTGGGTCGGCAACTATACCGAATCGAAGGACGACCGTTCGGTCACCGGCGAAGCGACCTGGGACAGCCCCAGCACCCGTACGGCGCGGCCGAGCGTGTCCTACGATTTCACCAACCCCAATATCTCGCGCCTGACGCTGTACCGGACGTTGCAGCTGGCCAGCCCGACCCGCTATACCACCGGGGATCAGGTGACGGCAGTCGACAGCTTCACCAAGCCGTTGTCGGGCTTCACCGTGCTGGACGCGGTGGATACGACCAAGGCCTATACCGGCCGACTGGTTCTGGCCCGCGAACTGGACAATGCGACGCTGAAAGCCGGCGTGCAATATGACCGCCGCACGAAGGTGGCCGACGAACGGCAGATCACGCTGAACGCCGCGCAGGCCGCCACGATCATGCCGACCGACTATAACCAGTTTTCGACCGGCCAGAAATTCCTGGGCGACATCCAGACCGGTTATGATTTCCGCTATTTCGACATCGACAAGATGAAGGCCGCGTCGAAGGCGGCGCAGGCGGCCTTTGCCTTTGCGCCCAACACCGGCAATAATTACGATGTGCGCGAAGAAGTCTTTGCCGGGTTCGTGATGGGCACGGTGCGCTATGACTGGGGTTCGGTCGTCGGCGGTGTCCGCGTCGAGCATATCAAGAACCGCGGCAGCGCCATTGGCACGATCGATGGCGTCAGCGGCCTGATCACGGCGCAGGCAAGCCAGACGCTCGCTTTCCCCAGCCTGCACGTCAATTACAATGTCGACGATACCAAGAAGCTGCGCCTGTCGTTCAACAGCGGCGCCGCACGGGCCGATTATGACCAGTTGCGCCCCAATGTCGTCGTCAACGACAGCAATGAAGCCATTTCGGGCGGCAATCCGTCGATCAAGCCGGAACGCGCCTATGGCGTGGACGCCTATTTCGAATGGTATATGAAGCCGCAGGGCTATCTGATGGTCGGCACCTTCTACAAGAAGATCGAAGATGTGCTTTATACGTCGGCGCGCCGGTTCGGTTCGACCGCGCTCAACAGCAACGGGATCGATCGTTCGGGCTATATCTTCAACGGTCTCGTCAACGGCGGTTCGGGTCGCATCTACGGCATGGAAGCCGCGGCGCAGTTGCAGCTTGAACCCTGGACGCAGTCGCTGGGCCTGCCCGATTTTCTGGGCGGCTTCGGTGTTTCCGCCAACATCACTCTGAACAACAGCAAGGTCGACATCGGCGGTCGCGACATGCGCCTGCCCGGCACGTCGGACTTCGTGTATAATATCGGCGGCTATTACGAAAAATATGGCCTGTCGCTGCGCCTGCAATATCAGAACCGCAGCAAGTGGCTCGACACGGTCGGCACGCTGGCCGATGCGGGCGATACCTATTGGGCTTCGGACGACGAACTCGATTTTTCGGCGCGCTATGCGATCACGAAGAATTTCGAAATCTATTTCGACGCGTCGAACCTGCTGAACAATCCGGGCCGCCGCTTCGCCGATCCGGCCAGTCTGCTGACGGCGGCGGGCACGCCGACCAAGAGCATCACCGGCCAGACGATGGAATGGGAACGTTTCGGTCGCCGATATACCGGTGGTTTCCGCTTCAACTTCTGATCGGGGTATCGATCCTGGAGCATGATCCGGTCAGATTGCATCAATCATGCTCCAGTCACTCTCCGCATGATCCAAACGAAAAGGGCCGCGTGTCGCGCGGCCCTTTTCGTTTGGTGATCATCCTGCGATGTTGAGATAGGCCGCGACCGCGCTGATGCTGTTGCCGACGATGTCGACGGCTTCTTCCAGTTCATCCCGCGAGACGTTGAAGCGCGAAGTCCAATAAAGCACCGCCGCTTCGCTATCCAGCCTCACGCGCTCCGTGTCCGGCTCTTGACTGATGATGCGCACTCCTGTCCAGTCGGACAGGGATAACGCATCGCCGTTCGCGCCTTTCCCTGCCCTTTAGGACAGGGGGCTGCTCGCCCAGTTTTTGAGCTTGGCATAAAGACCCGCGATCACGCCTGCAAAGACCAGCACCGACAGCGGCACCGCCCAGTGGCTTTCGCCCACCAGCGCGAGCGGCGCATCGCTGTCCGTGCCAGCCACGATCCCGGCGAAGGCGACGCCGAACAGGCTTTCGCCCACGATGAAACCGGTCGCCATAAGGACGCCCATGCGCTCTGCAAATTCGGGGTTCGACTGACGCAACGCCCAGCGATTGTAGAGATGGCCGACTACCGCGCCGACCGGGATCAACAGGGTGAGCGCCATCGGCAGATAGATGCCCATGCCGACCGCGAGCGGGGGCAGGCGCAGCTTGCCCGATTTGCCGAGCAGTTCGTCAATGGCGATGACGACGACGCCGATGCCGGCGCCGATGCCGATCAGGCCCCAGTCGAGATCGCCGCCCAGAACGCCCTTTGCCAGCGCGGAAATGAGCGCGGCCTGCGGTGCGGGCAGGGCGCTGTCCTTGGCGCCAGGCGTACCCGCAAAGCCGAAAGCGCTGTTGAGCAGGTCCAGCACCGGCGGAATGACCAGCGCGCCGAACAATACGCCCAGCACCAGCGCAACCTGCTGTTTCCATGGGGTCGCCCCCACCAGCTGACCGGTCTTCAGGTCCTGAAGATTATCGTTGGAAATGGTGGCGATGCCGAACACGATGGCGGTGGTGAACAGGGCGTAGGCGATCAGCGCCTGCGTCTGCGACGGGTCGCCATGACCCGAACCGTAAATGGCGGCCAGCAGCAGCGAGGCGCCCAGTACGGCAAGGATGCCGACGCCGGAAATCGGGCTGTTCGACGCGCCGATCAGGCCCGCCATATAACCGCATACCGATGCGATCACGATGCCCGCGACCAGAACATAGGCCAGCGTCAGGCCGATGATCGGCACTGGATTGGCGGCGATGGGACCACCCTGCGCGAAAATCCACAGCAGCACACCGATGGGGATCAATGTGGCGAGGATGGTTCCGCCGACGATGCCGATGGGCAGATCGCGTTCGGTGATGTCGAGATCGGCGGCGTTACCCGATTTGCGTGCCGCATTGGCGACCAGCGCGCCGCGGATGCCGCTGACGATGGGACCAAGGATCTTGAGCAGGGTCCAGATGGCGGCGACGCCGATCGTGCCTGCACCGATGAAGCGCGCTTTCATGCGGAATGCCGTGCCGACGATGTCGGACAACTCCGCCCCCGCTGGCAATGGCGCGGTGAGATAGGGGACGAGGCCGACCCAGCTGATCAGCAGGCCGATGAACATGGCCGCGCCCACCGACAGGCCGACGAGATGTCCGACGCCGATCAGTGCCATCGAAAAGCTGGTCGATACCGATGTCGCGCCCGCGCCGAATTTGAAGAAGGTGGCGGCTTCTTCGGCCAGAATCTTCGTCTTGGCGATGATGGAGAAGCTAGCGGCGGCAACCGCGCTGGCGACGATGGCGGCCAGACCGCGCTTGTTTTCTTCAAGCCCTTCGCGCGAACCGGCGCCGACCTTCAGCACTTCGGCGGCGGCGACCCCTTCGGGATAGGGCAGGTCGGACCCGGTGACGAGCGCGCGGCGCAGCGGGACGGAATACATGACCCCCAATATGCCGCCCAGCGCGATGGTGCAGGCCGACAGCCAATAGGGGAAACCATGCCACCAGCCGATGATGACGAGACCGGGAAGCACGAAGATAATCGCCGACAGCGTGCCCGCCGCCGACGCGATGGTCTGGACGATGTTGTTTTCAAGGATCGTGCCGGTGGCAAAGAGCCGCAGCACCGCCATGGAGATGACGGCGGCGGGAATCGACGTGGCGAAAGTCAGGCCGATCTTAAGGCCGAGATAGACATTGGCCGCCGTGAAGACGAGGGTGATGAGCGCGCCGAGTATGACCCCGCGCAGCGTCAGTTCGGCCATGGCGTGGGTTTGCGCGCCCTGGCCCTTCACATTGCCTGTCACAGTCTGTCCCCTTGCCTTCGCTCGAAATCTGAAACCGCTGGTAATAATGTTACCGGGGCGTGGATCAATCGGAAAGTAGGATTAGAAGGCGTTTCGGGCCGTCTTCACCGGCGGCAGATGGTCCAGCCAGGCGTCGATCAGGGTGGTCCAGCGCTGATAGCCGCGCGCATTCATGTGCAGCCCGTCTGGCCGGAAGAGCGACGCATCGGGCAGGCCGTCCCGCGCCAGCAGCGTGGTGCCGACGTCCAGATAATCGAAGCCGTCTACTTTTGCGCGGGCGGCGACTTGCGCATTTACCTGCGCCATTTTCGGCTGGAGCGTCCAGCGGATCGGGCTGGGTTTGAGCGACAGATAGAGGATCGGCGCGCGGGGATAGTCCGCGCGCAGTTTTTTGAGCAGCGTCAATATGTCGCGCGACACAGCGTCGGGCGCCTTGCCCGCCGCCAGATCATTTTCACCGACATAGACGACCACGGATCGTGGCGGGACGGGCGGCAGCAACCGCTTGTAATAATGGAGCACATGCGCGGTGGTTGCGCCGCCAAAGCCGCGATTGACGGTGCCGATGTCGCTGAAACTGCCCGCTATGTCCCACAGGCGAATGCTGGAACTACCCAGAAACAGGGTGGCGTCCCGCACCGGCAGGCCCGCGCTGTTAGCCTTTGCAAAGGCCTCTATTTCCTTGGAAAAAGGAAAAGTCGGGTCGGCATTGGGCGCTGGGGGCGGGGGCGGCGCTGCCCATATCGCGCCCACGCCCGCGCAGGCGAGCAGCAGCGCGCCGAGCCGCCCAAGCCGCAAGGGCGCGGACGACTTAATGGCGGTGGAGCGGGCGCAGCGAATATTTGCCGTCCGCATAGGGGCCGAACATGCCGGTGATGGCAGGGTGGTCGACCGGTTCGTCGCTATCGTCGGCGACCAGATTTTGCTGGCTGACATAGGCGACATAGCTGGATTCGCCATTTTCGGCGAGCAGGTGATAAAATGGCTGGTCCTTGTCGGGCCGGGCGCCTTCGGGGATCGCTTCATACCATTCCTCGCTGTTGGCGAAGACCGGATCGATGTCGAACACGACGCCACGAAAACCGAACATGCGATGTTGCACCACATCGCCGATGCTGAAACGGGCATGGGCGATCGGCGGAGCGGTAATGCCTGCGCCGAAAATCTGAATCGTGTCTTTCATGCACTCAATTTAGGAGCCTATTGCGCCGACACAAGAAAAATACCTGAATGGACGCTTGGCAAGGGCGGAATCATTCGCTAATGGCGCCACCTCGACCGGGACGGCGCACGCCGGACCTTCTGCGGAGAGGTGGCAGAGTGGTCGAATGCACCGCACTCGAAATGCGGCGTGCCCGTGAGGGTACCCAGGGTTCGAATCCCTGCCTCTCCGCCATTTACCTCTGAAATCGCTCTCTTTTCCGTTGCATCGGCGGCGCATAGCGTTCCCTGAGCGTTGGAGGCCGTTTTGGCCCGATTGCGCCGCTCATACAGCATAGCGCCTAGAAAAATCAGCGGTTCTTACGTCCGAAATCGATTCCGAAACCGGAATCCTTGCTTTGCAAATCAGTAAGCCGCCGTTCTTCTGCTTGTGTCGCGCACCCCTGCGTCCTGCCCGGTCGTCCGGGTGCGTGATCGTATGTGACGGGGAATGTGCGGAGAGAATTACCATGGCGGCCGAAATTATCGATAAATTGACTGGTGCAACCGTCCAGTCGCCTGTCGATACCATCACGCTGAACGACCCGAGCGTCGTTCGACTGCCGCTGAACAGGGAAGCGGTCGCCAGTCTGGAGCAGGACGGGAAGGATCTGATGATCCGTCTGCAGGACGGAAACGTCATCAAGGTCAACAATTTCTATGAACGGATCGACGGGGCGACAAACGATCTGGTGCTGCGCGACAGCAATGGGAACCAATGGCTAGCCAGATCGGGCGGCCGTTTTCCGCGTTTCTCCCTGCTGAACGATCTGGACGAACTGATGGCGGCTGCGGGTAGCAGCGGTGCGGCAGGTTCGTCGCTTATCATCCCCGCTGTGGTTGGCGGCGTTGGCGTCGCTGGCGTGGCAGCATCCGACTCCGCCGCCGATGATGACACGGATGCAGATGCTGATGCGGACGCGGACGCGGATGCTGATGCGGACGCGGATGCTGATGCTGATGCTGATGCGGATGCCGATGCGGATGCGGATGCGGATGCGGATGCCGATGCGGACGCGGATGCGGATGCGGATGCGGATGCGGATGCGGATGCAGACGGTGACGTCGAGGAGCCGGAACCGCCTTTGGCTAAAGTGCATGAATCAGGCACATT
>NZ_JBMDWL010000002.1:0-9633 GCF_048594625.1 Sphingobium sp. | reverse complement strand
AGGCCGCATCCGCCAAAAGGCTGCACGCCCACGATCGCGCCGATGACGTTGCGGTTCACATAGATATTGCCCACCTTCACCCGCTGCGTCACGCGGGCGACGGTTTCATCCAGCCGGGTGTGCAGACCAAAGGTCAGGCCGTATCCGGTGGCGTTTATCTGATCGACCAGCGCATCCAGCCGGTCCCGCCTGAACCGCAGCACATGCAGCACCGGTCCAAAGACTTCGCGGCTGAGGTCGGCGATGGACTGGATTTCGATGATGGTCGGTGCGACGAAGGTGCCATGCGCCGCCGTGTCGGGCAGCGCGCTCTGTTCCACCTTGCGGCCCAGCGCCTTCATCGCGTCGATATGGCGGTTGATCCCCGCCTGCGCCTCTGCCGAGATGACGGGACCGATGTCGACTTTCAGCGCGTCGGTCCGCCCGATCCGCAATTGCGCCAGCGCGCCCTTCAGCATGGTGAGCGTGCGGTCAGCGACATCGTCCTGAAGGCACAGGATGCGCAGCGCCGAACAACGCTGCCCCGCGCTGTCGAAGGCGGATGCGATCACGTCGGCCACCACCTGTTCGGCCAGCGCGCTGCTGTCCACGATCATCGCATTCTGCCCGCCGGTTTCGGCGATCAGCGGAATGGGGCGGCCGGTGGGCGACAGACGAGTGGAAAGCTGCCGCTGGATCAGGCGCGCGACTTCGGTCGATCCGGTAAACATGACGGCGGCGGTTTCGGGCGCCGCCACCAGCGCCGCGCCGATCCGCCCGTCGCCCGGCAACAGTTGCAGCGCATCCGCCGGTACGCCCGCTTCGTGCAGCAGGCGCACGGCCTCCGCCGCGATCAGGGGCGTTTCCTCGGCGGGCTTGGCCAGTACGGGATTGCCCGCCACCAGCGCGGCGGCCACCTGCCCGGTGAAGATCGCCAGCGGGAAATTCCACGGGCTGATGCAGGTTACCGGACCCAGCGGCTGTTGCGCCGGGCCAAATGTGGTGCGTGCCTGCGCCGCATAATAGCGCAGGAAATCGATCGCCTCGCGCACTTCGGCGATGGCGTTGGGCAATGACTTGCCCGCTTCCCGCACGATCAGCCCCAACAGGATCGGCATGCGCGCCTGCATCGCATCGGCCGCGCGATCCAGCGCGTCGGCACGATCGGCTACCGGGCTGTTCGGCCAGAGCGAAGCGCCG
Source organism: Sphingobium sp. (assembly GCF_048594625.1). Classification (GTDB taxonomy): domain Bacteria; phylum Pseudomonadota; class Alphaproteobacteria; order Sphingomonadales; family Sphingomonadaceae; genus Sphingobium. Next base: position 8,454 of record NZ_JBMDWL010000002.1, on the reverse strand, counting down.
GCGCGAATGGCGGCGGCGCGGGCATCCTCCGCGCTCGCTTCCCATACCGTGCCCACGATGTCGCGATGATCGGCAGGGTTCAGCACGGGGCGCGCTTCCCCTGCCCCGCCCTGCGGCGCGGCGGTCCAGCCGATGGTTGCGCTATGACGCAATGCGTCGCCAAGGTCAGCCAGCGCGCTTTCGTTGCTAAGGTCGATGCCGTCCGAATTGCGGCGGTCGGGATACAGGCCAGCGGGCGCAGCGATCTGATCATGCCGGTGCCCCGGATGCGCCATGGCGCGCACGACGTCGACCGGATCGGCAATCATCTCGTCAATCGACACATTGGGGTCGGCGATGCGATTGACGAAGCTGCTGTTCGCGCCATTTTCCAGAAGGCGGCGGACCAGATAGGCGAGCAGCGTTTCATGCGTGCCCACCGGAGCATAGATGCGACACGGCCGGTTCAGCCTGGCCGCACCGACCACCTGCTCGTACAGCGGCTCACCCATGCCGTGCAGGCACTGGAACTCATATTGGCCGATATGGAAATCCGGCCCGGCCAGATGGTGGATGGTGGCCAGCGTCTGGGCATTATGCGTCGCAAATTGCGGGAATACCGCATCGGGCGCCGCCAGCAGCTTCCGCGCGCAGGCGACATAGGCGACGTCGGTATGCACCTTGCGCGTATAGACCGGGAAGTCGGCCAGCCCATCGACCTGCGCCCGCTTGATCTCCGCATCCCAATAGGCGCCCTTGACCAGCCGCACCATGATCCGCCGTTCGGCACGGCGGGCGAGGTCGATGATCCAGTCGATGACGAACGGGCAACGCTTGCCATAGCCCTGCACCACGAAGCCCAGCCCGTTCCAGCCAGCAAGGTCGGGATCGGTGGCCAGGCTTTCCAGCAGGTCGAGTGACAGTTCCAGCCGGTCGGCCTCTTCCGCATCGATATTCAGGCCGATGTCATAGCTTTTCGACAGCAGCGCCAGCTGCTTCACGGCGGGCAGCAGTTCGCCCATGACGCGATCGGCCTGCGCCCGGACATAGCGCGGATGCAGCGCCGACAGCTTGATCGAAATGCCGGGACCGTCATAGATGCCACGCCCGTTCGACGCCTTGCCGATGGCGTGGATCGCCTGTTCATAATCGGCATAATAGCGCTTCGCATCGGCGGCGGTCGTCGCGGCTTCGCCCAGCATGTCATAGCTATAGGCAAAACCCTTCGATTCCATCTCCTTGGCGCGCTTCAGCGCTTCCTTGATGGTTTCGCCGGTAACGAACTGTTCGCCCATCATCCGCATGGCCAGATCGACGCCGCGCCGGATCACCGGTTCACCCGCGCGGGCGACAAGCCGGGTGAGCGCCGCGCCCAGACCGCGATCGTCCACGCTGCCGACCAGCTTGCCAGTCACGACAAGGCCCCATGTGGCGGCGTTGACGAACAGCGATTTGTCCCCGCCCAGATGCGAACCCCAGTCGCCATCGGCAATCTTGTCGCGGATCAGCGCGTCGCGCGTATCATTGTCGGGAATGCGCAGCAGCGCTTCGGCAAGGCACATCAGCGCCACACCCTCCTGACTGGACAGCGCATATTCCTGCACCAGCCCTTCGACCCCGGTCCCCTTGTGATTGGCACGCAGCGCGGTGACGAGCGTGCGCGCCGTGTCGGCAATGGCCGCGCGGCTGTCATCGGGCAGCGTCGCTGCGGCGATCAGCGGGGCCATCGCCTCCGCTTCGTCACGGCGATAGGCGGCGGTGATCGCGGCACGCAGCGGGATTGGCTGGCGAATGGCGGGGGCAAAATCGGAAAAGGGCTGGTCGGTCATGCGGGCATGAATAATCCAGATCAGATTTTCGTTCCGCCTTATCATCGGCCCATGAATGGGCAGGATGACTTTTTAAGCCGCCCCTGATAGGAAAACTGGATGGAGAATAAGCCTCTTTCCGTCGAATTGGATGAGTTCGACCGCCGGATCATAGCCGCTCTGGTCGAAGATGGCCGCATGACCGTGACCGATCTGGCCGCCATGGTGGGCCTGTCCAAAACGCCCTGTCAGGTGCGGCTGAAGCGATTGCAGGAGGCCAGGGTCATTCGCGGCTTTCGCGCCATCGTCGATCCGGCGAAGCTGGGCATGGACCATATCGCCTTCACCGAAGTGAAGCTGAGCGACACGCGGGAAGCTGCGCTGCGCGAATTCAACGCCGCCGTCCGCCGCATTCCGGAAGTCGAGGAATGCCATATGCTGGCCAGCAACTTCGACTATCTGCTCAAAGTCCGCACATCCGACATCCGCCGCTATCGCGTGGTTCTGGGCGAAAAGATCAGCGCCCTGCCCCATGTCGCCAGCACATCGACCTTCGTCGCGATGGAAACCGTGCTGGAGGCGGGGCACAGGCGCGCCAAAGGCAAATGATCGTTCAGCGTATCGACACCGACGGGATTGGGGTCAGTCGAACAGGTTGAGCGGGATCGCCTCCCCCATGGCCTTATACCCCCTGGGCGAAGGATGCAGCGAATCACCGTCGTCATAGGCAGGCAACAGATGATCGGGATGGGCCGGATCGCGGGTCACCCGGTCGAAATCGATCACCGCGTCGAAATTGCCGGGCTTCCTGATCCACGCATTGACCGCCTGCCGGTCCGCCTCGTTCCGGGCATCGGCATGATAATAGCCGTTGCCCACGAAGGGCATGACCGTTGCGCCGATCACCCTGATCCCCTTTGCGTGGGCGCGCGTGATGATCTGCTGATAGCCGCCGATGATGCGCGCGACATGCATTGCATGCGCTGCCCCGTCGACCGGCGCATCGCGGGTCAGCATGCCCAGATCGTTGACGCCTTCCAGCAGAACCAGATGCGTCACCCCCGGCTGCGCCAGAACATCGCGATCCAGCCGCGACAGCGCATTGGGGCCAAGGCCGTCGTCCAGCAGGCGGTTGCCGCCGATCCCCTGATTGACGATGGCGATATGCCGCCGCTTCGGGTCCGCCTGCAACCGCTGCGCCAGCACATCGGTCCAGCGGTCATTGCCGTTGGTGGTCGAACCCTTGCCATCGGTGATGGAATCGCCCAGCGCCACGATCAGCTTCACGGGTGCGCAACGTTCCACCTCCAGCGCGGCGAGGTTGAACCAATGGTCGAAACTGGCCGCGCCCGCCATCGCTTCGTCGGCCAGATGGTCGCCGGGCAGATGCCAGGACGTCGCCCGCGAGCCGGGATGCGACGTCTGTTCCGGTTCGCCATCATAGCGGATCGAAATGGCAATATTGTCCAGCGCCGCGGCGGGCAGCGAAACCGGATCGGACAGATAATCCGCACCGGCAGGAATGACGACTTCGGGCGCTCCGGCAAAGCGCAGCGAAATGAGCGTGCCCGGATCGATGGCGGGGGACGCGCTGCCCAATGCGCGGGCGATGCTGACTCCGGCGATGCGCAGCGGCTTCGTACCGGCCAGGTTGGACAGGCGCACCCGCCACCGGTCCCCCGATACGGATGGCCGCACGATCTGGCGCAGCGTCCGGTCGGCCAGCGTGCCTGCGGGCAACGCGGCGTCCCCCGTCGGCTGGAACTGGGACGATGCCCATCCCGCCACCCATGTCGGCGTACATGTCTTCGCGGCGGCGGGCATCGACGTCATGGCGGCGAACGACAGGATCAGGGCGGTCAGCGGGCGCATCATCATGGGGCTTTCGTAAATCATCTTCGGGTCGAACGGCGAAGAAAAAGGGCCGGCGTTGCGGCCGGCCCTGTCAGTGTCCCTTTGGGAAGGATCAGAAGTTGGCCCGGATACCGGCCAGAACCGATACGCCCGGATAATAGACCGAATAAGCGGCATTATCATATTCGAAGGTGGTGCGGATCGGCTCATCCGTGATGTTCAGCACGTCGAGCGTCAGGCGCATCGCCTTGTTGAAGAAGGGCAGTTCATAGCCAGCCGACAGGTCGAGCTGACCACGGGCATCGGCCTTCAGGTCCGCGCCGGTGATGCCGTTCTGCGGACCGTTCAGGGCGATCGACTTGCCGTTCCAGACATAGTTCAGGCTGACCGACAGGCCATGATTTTCATAGAAGCCCTGAAGGTTGTACGAATATTTCGACACGCCTTCCGCGACCAGACCCGACGACGACGACTGCTTGAGATAAGTGCCGTTGGCCGAGAAGCCGAGGCCCTTCACGAAGAAGTCGAGCGGCTGGACCCAGGTCGCTTCCAGACCCTTGATCTTCAGGTCGGACAGGTTGACCGGGCGGTTGACGGTGATCGGCAGATCGCCCACCGCCACGCCGGTGGCCGTCGAACGGTCGGTCAGGGCATTCTGCTGGGTCGACAGCAGGCTGCTGAACGGAATGTTGAGCGAACCGAAGGTTGCCTGCGTGGGCAGCGTGGTGGTGAAACCTTGAACATTCTTCATGAATGCCGACAGACCGACATAACCGATGCCACCGGTGTAGAATTCACCGCCAAGATCATAATTGTCCGACGTATAGGGCTTCAGGTCCGGGTTGCCCGCCGTCGCGATCAGCGCCGAAGGATCGGAGAAGGTGACGCCCGGCAGGATCTGGCCCGCATCCGGACGAGTCATGGTCCGCGACGCCGACGCACGCAGCTTCACATTTTCGGCGACGTCATAGGTCAGGTTGATCGACGGCAGGAAGTTTTCATATTTCGACTGCGACGTGATGTCGACGATCGTGGTGCCGACCTGGCTGGGACCGGTCACTTCCTGATTTGTGTGGGCATAACGCATGCCCGCATTGATATGCAGGTCGCGCCCGGCGATTTCGGTCACGCCATTCACTTCGAAATAGGCGCCCAGCACCTTTTCATCCATGTCGCCGGTCGCGCCGCCGGTCACCGCGCCGCGCGTTTCAGGCGCGGAGTCGCGGAAGCTGGCATAGTTGGTGGCCTGCTTGATGGCGTCGAAATCGGGCACGACGAAGCCAGCCTTCGACGAGCTGCGCAGATATTGTGCGATCTGGCCCGTCGTGATGGAGCCGGTGGCGCCGGTGCAGCCCGTGCCGCAAACCGACAGCTGATAGGCCGTGCTGTTGTCATAGGCGCGGATGGACCGGGTCGCCCGATCATAGGCCGCGCCGACCTTCACGTTGAACATGTCGTCGCCATACATGACGTCGAAATGCGCACCCTTGGTTTCGGTATGACGGCGAACCAGCTGGATGTTCTGGCGATACCATTGCCAGCTGCCATTGTTCGGATCGTTCAGGTCCAGATTGCTGGTGATCGACGGATAATCGCCGCCCTGATTTTCATAATAGACGTCCACGCCCGAATTGGGGGTCGTCTGGAACGCCCAGGTCGGCTGTTCGCGGAAGAAGCGGCTCTTCGACCAGTTGGCGCTCAGATTGATCTTCAGATTGTCGGCCGGTTCCCAGCTGACGCTGGGATTGATGTTCCAGAACTTCGTGGTCTGCTTGAAGATGCTGGATTCAAGGAAGAAGGACGAATTGGCGAAGGTACCGCTGGTGACAACATTGTTTTCGTCCACGGTCAGGCCGATCGGGATCATGCCGCCGGTCGACTGTGCGCTGGTGCCCGGTCCCGAATTGCGGACCTGCCAGTTCATGTTGACCTTGGTATAATCGCGGGTCGACTTGGCCCAGATGCCGTCCAGTGCGAAATGCAGTTCGTCGGTCGGACGCCATTCAAGCGCGGCCAGCGCCGAAATGCGCGAGCGCGTCCCTTCGGTCAGGGTTTCGCGGCCCAGACGCGGCAGCAATGCGGTGCTGAGCTGCGACCGGGTCAGGCCGGACGTCGCCACGACATTGACAGGCTGACCGGCTACCAGACCATGGCCCGCATTGGCAGGAACGACCGATGCCCAGGAAAAGTTATTGCCGCCAGCATCGGGAACGCCATTGACCGCGCCCAGATTGCCATCGGTCCAGCCGACCGTTTCGAAACCATCGATGCGCGTCTTGGTCTTCACGCCGGCGACGCCGACCAGAATGCCGAAGGTGTCGGTCGTGTGGCTGGCGACGATCGCGCCGCGCGGGCTGATCTTGTCATTGGGGCTAGTATACTGACCCTGCGCAACGACCGTGAAATGGGTGCCGGGCTTATCGAACGGCCGCGCATTGCGCAGGTTGACGGTGCCCGCGATGCCGCCTTCCAGCGTCGATGGCGACGGGCTCTTCGCCAGGTCGAGGCGGGTGAACAGTTCCGACGGGAAGAAGTCGAGATCGACTTCGCGGTTGGCGCTGCCGCCGTTGGTGCCGCCGTCCGACGCGACCTGAATCTGCGAACCGTTCAGGAGGACGCGGGTGAAGCTGGGGCCAAGGCCACGGATCGCGACCTGCGTACCTTCACCATTATTGTCGCGGCGCAGGCGCACGCCCGGCATGCGGTTCAGCGTTTCGGCAAGGTTGGTGGCGGGCAGCTTGCCAATGTCTTCGGCAAAGATCGAGTCACCGAAAGCGACCGCATCCTTCTTGGCATTGGTCGCGCTTTGCAGCGACCCGCGAATGCCGGTAACGACGATGTCGGCAACGTCATCGCCCTGCGGAGCGGTGGCGGCCTGCGGCGCGGCGTCCTGTGCCAGAACGGCCTGCGCAAAGCCCAGCGAACCGATCGCCGAAGCGGCGAACAGCGCGGTCCGGAAAATATGGGTACGTGAAGACATGAAACATTCCTCTCCCTGAGCGCCGCCCCCGACTCTCCGGTGGGCATAAACTGGTAGCGCTATCACTTGGGCCTCAATAAACCTGCCATCAGCTTTGTCAAGCCGTCCGAAGGTCAGCTATGGTAACGGTATAGGTGACTACGTTGTCAGCCCCGAAAATCGGCCAGCGCGCCCAGCGCGCCGCGCTTTTCCAACAGGGTCAGCCAATGGGTCAGCGATGCGTGCAGCCGTCCGTCCTGCGCCAGAATCGGCGGCACCACTGCGTCGAATGACAGGATTGCCGCGACAAGATCGGCCGGATTTGCCGCTTTGGACAAGGCTGCGGCGATCGACGCAGACAGCGGATCGTCCACGGTAAAGGCATCCCCCTTGTCGTCACGCCCGGCCTGCCACCTGATCCACGCGGCCGTCGCCAGCGACAGCGCATCGATCCCCTGCCCGGCGGCCAATCGTGCTGCAACAGGGGCCAGCAGACGCTGCGGCAGCTTCTGCGATCCATCCATCGCAATCTGTCTCGTTCGGTGTCTCAGCGTCGGATTGTCGAACCGCGCCATCAGTTCATGGCGATAGGCGGCGACGTCCAGTTCCGGTGGTGGCGACAGGGTCGTTTCCGCCTCATCCCACAAAGCTTCCACGAAATGGCGCGCTTCAGGCAGGGCCAGCACTTCATGCACATGGTTGATGCAGGCAAGCCCGCCCAGATAGGCGATGCCGCTATGCGCGCCGTTCAGCAGGCGCAGCTTGGCTTCCTCCCATGGGGCGACGGCGCCGGTCAGCTGAACGCCTGCGCCAAAATCGGGGCGCGGGCCGCAGAATCTGTCTTCGATCACCCATTGCAGGAAGGGTTCGGTCTTCACCATCGCCTGATCCTCTACCCCGATGCGGGTGGCGAGCGCAGCGATGTCTTCAGGCGTCGTGGCGGGTACGATGCGATCGACCATGGTTTCAGGGAAAGCCCCCTCCTCCGCGATCCAGTCCGCCAGACTGACGTCATGACGCCGCGCCAGTTCCAGCACCGCCCCCCTCAGCCGCGCGCCGTTGTGCGGCAGGTTGTCGCAACTGATTGCGGTGAAGGGCGGCAGCCCAGCCGCACGACGCATCGCCAGCGCCGCGACCAGATAACCGGGCGCAGTTTGCGGCGCGTCGAGAGACTGGAGATCGGCAGCCATCTGCGCGTCGCTTTCGATCAGCGCGCCGGTCGCCGGGTCGAGCTTATAGCCCTTTTCCGTGATGGTGAGCGTCACGATATGCGTGTCGGGCGACGCCAGCGCATCCAGCAGCGCCTGCGGCTCTTCCGGCGCGACGATCACGCGCTGGACCGCGCCGATGATGCGCGCCTGCTCGGCCGCGCCATCACGCACCAACATGGTGTAGAGGCCGTCCTGCGGCTGCATCTGGTCACGCACCGATGGCGAGCGCAGCGATGCGGCAATGATGCCCCAGCGCAGGTCGCCTGCGTTCAGCGCATTGTCGAACACCACAGCCTGATGCGCCCGGTGGAAAGCGCCGATGCCGATATGCACCACGCCACACTTCACGGCGCTGCGGTCATAGGCCGGGCGAACGACATCCGACGGCAGCGCCGCCAGCGTTTCAGTAGAGAGGCGCGTCACAGCTGATACGCCGCCTTGACGAGGTCATAGGCCAGCGCACGGGCAACCTCGAACGCCTCATCCTCCTCCAGCCGATGTTCGGCGACCAGCTGCGCCAGCCATGCGCAATCCATGCGGCGGGCGACATCATGCCGCGCCGGGATCGACAGGAACGCGCGGGTGTCGTCGTTGAACCCCACCGTATTGTAGAAGCCTGCCGTTTCGGTGGCGCGCTCGCGGA
>NZ_JBMDWL010000019.1:0-20483 GCF_048594625.1 Sphingobium sp. | reverse complement strand
CCCACGCCCGTGGGGTCGAATGTGTGGATGGTGCCCAGCACCCGTTCGACATCGAACAGGGGGATGCCAAGGCCATGGGCGGTCTGGAGCAGGTTCGCCTCCAGATAGCCCGCTTCGCTGATCTGGCCGATCAGCTGGGTGGCGATGAGCAGATCCATGCCCGACAGCGTGGCGCGGGCCTGCGCCATCAGATGTTCCTGAAGGCCGATGTCGGGCGCGGCGAAACTGTCGAAATCGGGCGCATCGTCGCCATAGCCGGCCGATAGCGCGTCCATGCCGCCGCCGCCGCCAGCGCCATGGGCAGGCTCGGCCATCCGGTCGGCCATTCGGTCGCCGGGACCATCGTCGATGAAGCTGGATGCGCCATGATCGACGTCGAGCGGGCTGTCTGCCGCGCCACGGCCCTGCGCGATCAGATCGTCCGCGCCGCCGCTTTCGGCCGACAGGGTGGGCGGTTCGACGCTGCGGTCGATGCCGTCGGGCGCGGGCGCGCCATCATCCGCGCCGCCGGTTTCGAGCAGCGGATTTTTTTCCAGTTCGCCCGCGACGAACGCCTCAACCTCCAGATTGGACAGCGTCAGTAGCTTGATCGCCTGCTGAAGCTGGGGCGTCATGACCAGAGACTGGCTCTGGCGAATGTCGAGGCGCGGGCCGAGCGCCATTATCCGCTGCGCCTGTCAGACAGAAGGGGGCGCGCGGTCATCATGTCAGAGCTGGAAATTTTCGCCCAGATAGAGGCGGCGGACTTCGGCGTTGGCGACCAGTTCGGTGGGATTGCCCGCAAACAGCACCTGACCACCATAGATGATGCAGGCGCGGTCCACGATTTCCAGCGTTTCGCGCACATTATGGTCGGTGATGAGAACGCCGATGCCGCGGGTCTTGAGATCCTTCACAAGGTCGCGAATGTCGGCGATGGACAGGGGGTCGATGCCTGCAAAGGGTTCGTCCAGCAGCACGATGGAGGGATTGGCGGCCAGCGCACGGGCGATTTCGCAGCGGCGGCGTTCGCCGCCCGACAGCGCCATCGCCGCCGAATCGCGCAGGCGGGTGAGGCCGAATTCGGAGAGCAGCTGTTCAAGGCGCGCTTCGCGGGCGTCCTTGTCCGGCTCCGCCATTTCCAGCACCGCGCCGATATTCTGCGCGACGGTCATGCCGCGAAAGATCGACGTTTCCTGCGGCAGATAGCCAAGGCCAAGGATGGCGCGGCGATACATGGGCAGGTTGGTGATGTCCTGTCCATCCAGCACGATGCGGCCATGATCGGGGCGCACGAGGCCCATGACCGAATAGAAGCAGGGCGTCTTGCCCGCGCCGTTGGGACCGAGCAGGCCGACCACTTCGCCCTTGCCCACGGTCAGCGACACGTCGGACAGAACGACGCGCTTGTCATAGCTTTTGGCGATGGAAATGACCGACAGGCCTTCGCCCACTTCCTGCGGGATTTGCGGGCGCTGGGCCGTCCGATCAGGGGTCATCACGTCGTTCATGCGTCTATCCTTGCAGCCCTGTGCCTGTATGTCCGCCGCAATTTGGGATGCACAGGGCAATTGGCAAGCTTTGTGCATGGGATTGCCGCCGGGGCAAGGGTAAAATCGCAGGCCGTTATTTGTCCCAGTCGGCCAGCGCCGGGCCGAGCGCCCGTTCGAGCGGCCCCAGCCATGGCGCGAAACGTTGCCAATGGTCGAGGCCGTCGGTGAAGATCGGCTGGCGCACCTGTTCGGAACTGGCGGTGCGCACGGCGCGTCGGTTGGCCCAGAAGGCAAGGCAGGCATCCTGAAACGGGAGGCCCAGCGCCGCGAGCAGGCGGGCGACTTCGCCCGGCGTGTCGGCGACCATGCGTTCGTAAAGGACGCGGTGGACCCGGCCGGGCATGGCGGCATCGAACGCCGCCATCGCCGCGACATAGTCGCGATAATAGGCGCCGATGTCGGCAAGGTCGTAGCTGAAGGTCTGGCCACGGGCGAAATGCTGTTTCCAGCCCGAAAAGCAGCAGGCCATCGGGTGCCGCCGCGCGTCGATGATCCGGGCATTGGGCAGGATCAGGTGGATGAGGCCGACATGTTGCCAGTTGTTGGGCATTTTATCGATGAAATGCGGCGCATCCGTTTGCCGGTGGATGCGGGTGCGATCCATATATTCCTCACCCAGGCGCAGGCGGTCGGCGGGGGTGAGCGACGCGGCCATGGCGGCGAAATCGGCAAATTCCCCTTCATCCACGCGCGATTGCAGACGGCCCGCGATCATCATCATGTCGGGCAGTTCCATCGTGCCTTCGACCGCGCTGTGGCTGGATAGGATCTGTTCGACCAGCGTCGACCCGGCGCGGGGCAGGCCGACGATGAAGATCGGATCGGGCGCGGGGCAGCCGCCCGTTCCCATGGATGCGATGAAGGGCGCGGAAAAGCAGTCGCGCGCGGCGGCGACTTCGGCGGAAAATTCGGCGGCGTCGTGGTGGATCAGCGTGCGGCGCAGGCGGTTGCCGGCATCATATTGGGCAAAGGCAGCGGCGTCTTCGCCCGCATCCTCCAGCGCCTTTCCCAGCGAGAAATGGAGGTGGAAAATATCCTCCTGCCGGGTGGCGGCGTCGGGCGCCAGCGTGGCGAGCGCGGCGTGCATGGTCGCGATGTCGGCGACGTCCAGCCTGACCGTCTTCAGATTGGCGAGGCTCCACCAGGCTTCGCCCATGGTCGGTTGCTGGCCCACCGCCTGTCGATAGGCATGGACGGCCTGTGGCTGATGGCCGAGCGTTTTGAGCGCATGGCCGAGATTCTGCCAGATTTGCGGCTGGGCCGGATCGGCGGCGAGCAGGCCTTCGTAAATGGCGCGCGCGCCGTCCTGATCGCCCAGTCGGACCAGCACGGACGCCTTGATAAGGGCATAGCCGGGGTGGCGCAGCGGCGATTGGATCAGGATTTCGGCATGATCCAGCGCCTCCGTCAGCCGGTTGTTCTGGATCAGCAGGCGGATGAGGAAGTCGCGGGCGAGGTCGAAACCCGGCGCCAGTGCCACCGCGCGTTCGACCTGTTCCAGCGCGCGGTTCATGTCGCCGCGCCGCCAGAAAATCTCCCCCGACAGGCGGATGGCGGGGGGATCGGTGCGATCGGCGAGTGTCGCCTGTGCGGCGTCAAGGTCGCCCGCATTCATCGCCATCGCCGAATCCAGCAGCATGCGATCGCGCGAGGAGGCGTGGACGCCCGACAGGTCGGCGCGCCATGCGGCCTCCGCCCGGCCGGTGCGGCGCAGATGGGTGGCGAGCAGGAACCAGCCGCTCGCGATGCCGGGCTGCTGCCGGGTCAGGGCGTCCAGCGCGGCGATGGCCTGTGCGCTGTCGCCCGCATCGTCGGCGGCCTGCGCCATTTCCCACAGCATGGCGGGCAGGGGCGGCTGACGGCGGGCAAGGGCGGCAAGGCGCGCCAGCGCTGCCTGCGGACGGCCAAGGCGACGGAGCGCCTGCCCCGCGATCAGGTCCGCAGGGGGAAGGCCGGGGGCCTGCCGCAGGATGGTTTCCGCCCGTTCCAGCGCGGCGGCGGGATCGCTTTCCAGCAGGCGGGCGGCATGGGCCAGCGCCTGATCCAAGGGAACAGGACGGGCATTTGCGCGGGCGGATAACGGCATGGACATGTCCTATTTCCGGTTCGCATGCAGCATGAACGGGATTTCGCAGATGCGCAATGCGGGCGGAAAAATCCTGTCACGAACCAGCAAAGTAAGCTGTTGACTCCTGCCTGCATTGCGACATTATCGAAACAGGACGAACGTCAAGAATAAGCGTCCATGGGGTAGTATCATCATTTCAGGTCTGTCGTGCGATGCGCGGCGAGCCGGGATCGCAGCGCGGTTCCGGTCGCGGGTTCGCGCATATGCGACAGCATCGGTCGGGATCATGTCCGCAGGGGGCAGGGTGCATTGCGTCAAAGCCACATGGGCAAGCCATGGGCATGAACGGGGAGAGCGAGACGGGAGGCGTGATTTCATTCGAGGGGGAGTCCGACGATAATGAAAATCCAGTCTCGTCACCGCCAGTTTCGCCGCGGGTCGCATGTGATGGCGCTATTGGGGATGACCACCATATTGGCGGGGATCGCCAGTCCCGCCATGGCCCAGACATCGCCAGCCGACCCGGCAACGATGCCCGATGAGCAGGGGCCGGACGGTCAGGGGCTGGGCGAGATCGTCGTCACCGCGACGCGCAGCGCGCAGAGCATCCAGAAAGTGCCGATTTCCATGCAGGCGCTGGGCGCGGAAAAGCTGGCCGAGCGGCAGGTGAAGGGCCTCAGCGATTTCGCCACCCTGTTGCCGTCCGTGTCGTTCGAAGGGATCGGGCCGGGGCGCAACACCGCCTTTTTCCGCGGCATCGTGCCTGCGGGCGGCGCCTATGCTTCCGTCGGCTATTATCTGGACGACATGCCCATCACCGGCACCGAAGTGCCCGACATCCATGCCTATGACATGGAACGTGTGGAGGCGCTGTCCGGGCCGCAGGGGACGCTATATGGCGCGGGATCGCTGGCGGGCACGATCCGCCTGATCACCAACAAGCCGACGCTGGACAAGTTCGAATTCGGTTATGACGTCGAAGCCAATAAATATGGCAAGGGCGATTTCGGCGGGCAGCTGGAATCCTACATCAACGTGCCGGTCAGCGAGACTTTGGCCGTGCGCGCCATGGGATATTATCGGCGCGACGGCGGCTATATCGACAACACGCCCAACAACGGATTGCTGAACAACGGATCGCCCGCCGTCTACAATCTAGGCGACAATAATCCCAACACCTTCTGGAACCTCAACAACAGCGACATCGCCAAGGATGACTACAACACGATCCGCGAATTTGGCGGGCGGTTGCAATTGCTGTGGGAACCGGTCGACGGATGGTCGTTCAACCCGTCCATCACCGCGCAGAAACAGGTGGCGAACGGCTATTTCGGTTATGATCCGCGCGTGGGCGATCTGGAAGTCCATGATTATGACCAGACGAAGAATGACGACCGCTGGTATCAGGCGGCACTGTCCATCCATGGTCATATCGGCGACTGGGACGTGGTGTCGGCGACCGGCTATTTCAAACGGCGCACCCGCACGCTGAATGACTATACCTATTATACCGTCACCTATGACGGGTTCGGGCCGGGTTATGAAAGCTATCTGCAATTTTTCGACAATTGCAGCGGCACCGGCGCGGCGCAGCGCTGTTCTCTGATCGACCCGACCCAATATTATCATGCCGATACGCACCGCAACAAATTCACCCAGGAATTGCGGATCAGCACGCCCAAGGATTGGCCGTTCGACGTCACCATCGGCGGATTTTACCAGCGGCAGGCGAACAAGCTGAACACCAGCTACGCCATTCGCGGGCTGGACACGATCACCGGCTATACCGCGACCGGCGGCGGCGACGTGCCCGGCGGCCTGATCGGCGTGCCCGCCATGTATGGCATTGCCTATGACGACGATGGCAATCCCTTCTTCGACACCAGCGACGTCATCAACCCCAATGGCAACCCGCTGGGCACGATGTTGCTGGGCACGCAGGCGGTGAAGGGCGATGCCTTCTATTTCGTGGAGCAGGACCAGCTGTACCATGACAAGGCGATTTTCGCCGAAGGCCATTACAACATCACCCCGACGCTGAAGCTGACCGGCGGCATCCGTTATTTCTGGACCGATTATAAGGTGAAGGGCTTTGCGGGCGTGGCGGCGTCAGCGGCGGCGCTGGGGTGCGACACGCCATTGTCGGCGACGGAGCGGCTGACCTGTATCAACACCAATCCGGTCGCGGCCGACGGGACCGGTCGGTACAAGGAAGATGGCGAGACGCACAAGGTGGCGCTCGACTGGCAGTTCCGGCCCGACAAGATGGTCTATTTCAACTATTCGACCGGTTTCCGCCCCGGTGGTTTCAACCGGCCGCTGCGCATCCGCAGCCTGGGGCGGCTAGTGACGGTGGCGCCGTTCGAATCCGAAACGCTGACCAATTTCGAACTGGGCGTGAAGACGGCATGGAATAATGTCTTCCGCTTCAACGCGGCGGTCTATCTCGAAAAATGGAACGACATCCAATATGGCGTGGTCGTGTCCGGCGCGCAGGGCGCGGGCATGACCGGCAATGCGGGCAAGGCGGAGGTGAAGGGCATCGAATATGATGCCGACCTGAAACTGGGGCAGATCACCATTTCCACCAGTGGCGCCTATAACAACGCAAAGCTGAAGGGCGATTTCTGCAACTTCGCGCTCAACACGCAGACGCTGTCCATTTCGCAGCTGAGCAGCTGTACGCTGGGGCAATTCGTCGAAGGATCGGCCCCGCCCACGCCCCAGGTCGCCGCTGCCAACGGGACGCGCCTGCCGCGCCAGCCCAAATTCAAGGGCACGACGTCGATCCGATACGATACCGACATCGGCGATTATCGCGCCTTCCTGCAGGGGGCGGCGCTGTATCAGACCGGCGCGACGCAGGATCTGAACGTTGCGAGCAATGCCTTGCTGGGCAACACCAAGGGCTTTGTCAGCTTCGATTTTTCAGGCGGGGTGAAGAAGGATGGATGGAGCCTGACCCTGTTCCTGCAAAATGCGTTCGACAAGCGCGGGCAGCTGACCCGCAATACATTCTGTTCGATCGACTTCTGTTCGGGGTCGTCGCGCACCTTCCCGATCAAGCCGCAATTTTTCGGCATCCGGTTCGGCCAGAAATTCTGACGCCGCACCGCCTTTTATCGGAAAACTGAATGTCGCCGCCGAATCACCGGTGATTCGGCGGCGACATTGTTTCGGCCGCGCGATGGATTGTTGCTGGCACCCGATCAACTGAACGCATCCGACTCGATCGGATTAATCGACAATTCAGGTTCAATATCAGCGCAATAGGTAAAATTGTAACAGCCACTCAATTCGACCGGGAGGATGCACAGCCGGACAGAATCGCATTGTCGGACCCACGGCGCTGAGCTTGGAAACATGTCGGTTTATTGACCAACAGGAGAAAAACATGTCGCCGTCTCTGACGAAAATGGCCCCGCTGGCCGTGATATTGATCGGTTCGCTGGGCCTGGGTGGCTGCGCCACGAAGGGGTTCGTCCGCGAACAGGTCGCCACCGTGAACCAGCGCGTGGATGCGCTCGACGCGAAATTGCAGACCACCGATACCACTGCGCAGCAGGCGCTGGCCGAAGCACAGTCGGCTTCGGGTCAGGCCCAGCAGAACAGCCAGCGCCTCGACCAGCTGAACGGTCGCGTCGATAGCGTGGAACAGCGGATGCAGGAAGCCCAGCGCAAGCGCGCCCGCAACTGACGCCTGCTGGCGTTTCGGCATGACCGGAGCGTACGGCGTCAGGTCCGACGCCGGGCAGGTTCCGGTTCTTGCCGTCGCATCACGTGCGCGGAAAAACGGTCCCCCATTTTCCGCATGATGTTCCAGTTTCCCTGGGCCGGCGCTTCCCTTGGCGTCGGCCCTTTTCTTGAGTGTTCCACAGGATGATCCGAGCTTTTCTGGCGCTGGCGGGCATCATGCTCGCGGCGACCACGCCCGTCCATGCCGCGCCCGCCAAGGCCCCATCGGCCAAGAGCAAATCGGCCAAGGCAAAATCGAAAGCCGCAAAGGGCAAGGCCGCGGCCAAGCCCGCACCGGTCAAGGAGGCCGAACCGCCGAGGCCATTGACGCCCGACGCGATGCGGGTGGCCGAATGGGTGTCGTCGGCCGGGGATAATCGCGCGCTGCCCTATATCATCATCGACAAGCAGGGCGCGCATGCGTTTCTGTTCGATGCGAAGGGCAAACCGCTGGCCGATGCGCCGGTGCTGATCGGCATCGCGCCGGGCGACGATGCGACGCCGGGGATCGGGTCCAAGAACCTGTCCGAAATCGGTCCGGCGGAAAAGACGACCCCGGCCGGGCGGTTTCTGGCGAAATTCGGCGTGGCTGCGGGCAAGCAGCAGGTGTTGTGGGTCGATTATGCGACGTCGGTCGCGCTGCACACCATCCCGCCGGGTAATCCCAAGGAAAAGCGCACGCAGCGGATGCTGTCGCCGGAGATAAGCGACAACCGCATCACATTCGGCTGCATCAACGTGCCCAAGCTGTTTTACCGGCAGAAGGTCAGCCCGCTGTTCCGCAAGAAGGGCGGGTATGTCTATATCCTGCCCGACAGCAAGCCGATCGAGGAGGTTTTCCCGCGTCTGCGCGTGCAGCCTTTCCTGAAGGCGGCGGCGCAGCCGCAGGGCGGGGAAGCGGCCGTGGGCATGAACGAATAAAATCGCCGCATAACCCGGATGGATTATTCAGGCTGGCGCAGCCCGGCGATAGACGGCAGGTGCGACCCGAAGGTTCGTCTTTTCGAAGGCGGCACTTCTTCACTGGCCCGGCATGTCTGCGCATGCCGGGCCATTTTGTCATTCAGCCCTTTTGCCCCGGATAGAGCAGGCGTAGCGATGCGGGCGCGCCGCATTGCCGGATGGCGCTTTCCACCTGACGCGCGCGTTCGGCCTTCAGCGTGGTGGTGGACAGCGGCAGTTGCCGTTCGCGGGCGATTTCTTCGGCGGTGAAGGGGGCGGCATGGCGCGGGGCGCTGGCCCCGCCCAGACCGAAGACGACATAGTTCATCATGTCGGCTAGCTGCTGATTATCCCGGATCCGGCTGTGCGCGACATTGGGCAGGCGGATCAGATAGGCGCGGGCCTGCGGCGTGCAGAGGAACCAGCCGACCCGGCCACGCAGTTCGGGCAGCTGCGCGGGCGCGGTGCTGCCCGACACGCCATGGCACCCGGCGCATTGTTCGACATAGTCGGCGCGCGCCATGTCGGGATCGGTAATGGCGACGGGCAGCGGCCCCATGGGCGGCAGCGCAGCGCGCAGGGTCGCGGTCGCGCCAAGGAGCAGGAGCGCGGCGCAGGACAGGGTGCGAG
This sequence comes from Sphingobium sp., assembly GCF_048594625.1. Lineage (GTDB taxonomy): Bacteria > Pseudomonadota > Alphaproteobacteria > Sphingomonadales > Sphingomonadaceae > Sphingobium. The sequence continues at coordinate 11,576 of NZ_JBMDWL010000019.1, read as the reverse complement.
CCGTGGGGGCATGAATCCGCTTCATGTCCCTTCATCCATGTTCATGCCGGTTCGCGCCCTATGTTCCGACCAGCGCGAGGCCGCATATGCCACGCGGATGCTTCTCGACTGCGCTTGAAGCGAACGGTGGTCATAGCGGCAGCGCATGGGAAAAGAGCGGTCAGCTGGCCGCGCCGACCAGCACCGCGGTGGAGCAATGATATTCCATGCTGGTGGTGCCAAAGCACCAGATGACGTCATTATTGAGTTGCGGCATGTAAAGCTGGGTTTCGCGATCGGTATTGTCGCAGCCGCACTGACCGCAGGCGGGTTTGCCGCAGCAGTCGCGATAGGCGATCAGATAGGCCTTGCCATCGTCCGGGTTGATGCAGGTGCCGACCCAGCTGACCGGGGAAGGCTCCGCACCCGGCGGGCAGCTGTGAATGCCGCCGCCGCAACAGGTGCACAGTGCCCCGTCGATCGCGCAATAGCGCCAGTAATCGCATTTGGTGTCGTCCTTCGTCTGCGCGGTGCGGGCGAAGAAGGTCTTGGCTTCGGGCGAACGGTCGGGCTTGGCGGCTTCGGCGCGGCTGACGGGCAGCAGCGGGAAGGCAGGCGCGGCGACGAGTGCAGCGCCAAGGCGCGAGAGCATCGACCGGCGAGAGGTGCCGCCCGCAAATTTACGGAGCAGCTTTTCGCCCATGGCGTCGGCGTTGAATTTTTTCATATGTCTTGCCCCCCAATATCCCTCAGGCCGCCTGCGCCTTTAGCCCGCCGATATAATCCTGCACCGTGGCGATCCCCATTTCATGCGCGACGATCAGGCTTTCCAGATGCTCGCGGCTGTTGACCAGCCCCTTGGACAGGATCGCGCCTTCTTCGTCCAGCAATATGGCGAAGGGCAGTTTGGCGACCTGATACGCCTGCCCGACTTCGGGACCGTTGACGAAAGCCTGACCCTCCAGCCCATGCTGGGCGATCATCGCGCGCTGGGCCGCGACATCGTCGTCCCCCACGAAGGTCAGCGCCACGCGTTCGGCCTTCGCAAAGCTCAATGCCATGGGGATCACCGCCTTGCACAGCGGACATTGGGCGGACACGAACAGCAGCAGGCGCAGTTTCACGCCATGGGCGTGGCCGCCGATGCCGATCGGCTGGCCGTCGATCGTGCGGGTGGCAATGGCGCCGACCGCGCCGCCGACCGCCGGGCCGCCACCGGTCGCGAGCGCGCCGGCCGGGGCAACACGGATATGCAGCACGCCGACCTGCCGCGCCAGCGCCAGCAGTGCGACCGTCAGGCCGATGATGACGATCCATGAGACGATCTGGGAGATGATGAGCGAGGTCAGCATTTAGGATCTCCGATGCGCGGGCGATGCGGCAAGCGCGGCCAGCGACTGGAACAGCAGGCAGAGCAGCGTGATGGCGATGCCCCCGGCGGTGGCCGTGGCGATGTCCATCATGGTAAAGGCAGGCGCGGGCGGCAGGCGCAGGGCGAGCAGCGCGGCCAGCATGACGTTGCGCGTCACCAGCGGCCAGCCGATCGGGTGGCGCAGCGCCCCGTGACCGCAACCGCAATCGATATGGCCGCGCCCGCGCGCGATATTGATCGCCATCGCGCCTGCAAAGAGCAGCAGCAGCGCCATGCCCGTCAGGACGGCCAGCGGATGCAGGCCGATCAGCAGCGCGGCGCCGGTTGCGACCTCCGCCAGGGGCAGCGCTCTGGCTGCGGGCATGAGCAGCCGTCGGGGCAGCAGGCGGTAATTGGCGATGACGCCGGGCAGCAGCGCGCGATGCCGCCACTGATCGACGCCCGCGATCAGGAAGAGCAGCCCGACGGCGAGAGATGCGGTCAGGCCGAACAGGGCCAGCGCCTGTTCCCCCAGCAGGGCCACGGTCAGTAAGCCTCCGCCACGGTGATGCTGCTGTTCCCGGCGCGCTCGATCTTGTGCTTTTCCTCACCGGTGGTGACGTCCAGCACCAGCACTTCGCTCTTTTCATTATTCATGTAGAGCAGGGGTTTGTCGGTCTGGGACACTTCGATATTGCCCATGGGGTCTTTCAGAGTGAAGCGTTTCACGACCTTTTGCGCGACGACGTCGACCTGCCACACTTCTTCGCCCGGTGCCTTGTGCGACCAATATTCGCCCTTGTGCATCAGCACGAACAGCATGCCGGTCGCGCGATGCAGCGCCATGGGCTGGCGGCCGCCGGGATACCAGTTGACGTCCAGCGGCTTTGGGTCGCCGGTGCGCACGCCCGCCGCCGCCTGAATCGAAAAGGGCGCGGCGATGGTGGGCGTCGCGCTGATCTGCGCCGTGTAGATCTGCCCGGTATAGGTCAGGAAGACGCTCTGCTTCTTCTTGCGGTCATAGGCGAAATTGTCGAAGATCGGATCGTTGGTCGCGTCGAAGAAAGGCGCGCTGTGGCTGATGTCGCCCTTTGCCCCCTTGATCGCCACGGTTGCCAGTGACCCGTCCGAACAGAGCGCGGAAAAGCCGACGCCCGGATTGGGCATCAGGCTGGCGCAGCCGGGGAGTTCGATCGCGGCGGTGAATTTCTTTTTCGCGAGGTCCACGATGTTGACGCCCGATGTCGGGCTGAAATCATAGATATAGCCGGTCTTGCCATCATCGCTGACGATGAAATTATTCTTGCGCGACCCGATGAGGATGCGGCCGGGCAGGGGGATTTCGGTGACGAGGTTCAGCGTCCTGCTGTCATAGACGGTGACCATGTCTTGTCGGGTGCCACGATCCCCCTTCGACCAGATGGTTTCGGCGACATAATAATATTGGCCCCTGGGATCGATCGCCATGTCGGCGAGGCGACGGGTTTCGACCATCCCCTTCATCTTGCCGGTTTCGCCGTCGAAGATGCTTGTGCCCGGCATGTCCCACCCGCCATCGACATAGAACCATGTCGGCTTTGGCGGATCGATGGTCAGGACGTCGGATTCTTCGGGTTCGACCGATGCCTTCGTATCGGCGGGCGCGGCCTGCGCGAGCGAGGCGCCGACCAGGAACGGCGCGAACGATAGGATGGCGAAAATCCTGCGTGTGATGGTCGACATGCTGGCTAAACCCCCTGTGCCTGCTGCGTCAGGAACAAGGTTTGACAGCTGTCCAGATTCGGTCAAGGGGCGACACGGCATGGCAACAAATAAATGTTGCGGCGCGGCAGGATCAGGCCAGTTCGGGTTCCCGCGCGCCGACCGCCACCGGGGCCAGCGCGGCGATGTCCGCCGAGGTCGCGGTGCGGGCCAGCGTCACCAGCGATTGCACGGCCAGCGCGGTGAAGGCGGGCATGCGGTCGGCCCATGGTTTGCCATGGCCAAGGAAGGGCGTGGCGCCCTCCATCGTCGCGCTGATGAACAGGGCGACGGTGCGCACATCGTCGGGCGACAGGGCCGGATTGATGGCGGCGACATGATCGCCGATCACGCCATGGACGCGATCGTAAAAGCCCTTCACCCGTTCGGCAACCACCGCATTATGATTGGCAAGTGCCCATAATTCGGTGAAAAGATGCGTCGTGCGTTTCGACCCGATGTCGTCCAAGCACAGGATGATGACCAGTTTCAGCCGTTCTTCGGCATTGAGGCCGGGTTTCTGAACGACTTCGTCGAGCAGCTTGCCATAGCTGTCGACCAGTTCGTCCAGCAGGAACTGGATCAGCATTTCCTTACGCGGAAAATGATAGCTCACATTGCCCACCTTCATGTCGCATCGCGCGGCGATGCGACGGATGGTAAAGGCATCCGCGCCCTCGTCAATCAGTACGTCCATCGCGGCCTTCAAAATGGCATCGACGGTTTCTGTACCCTTGGCATAAATGCCGGGACGGGAGGGGGCGATTGTCTGCGTCATCTGACCTATATTGGATGCTCTATCACCGCTTTCCAGCGGTGGCCAGCAAAGATAGGTCGGCGATGGCGGGTTTTTCCCGGTCCTTCGTTATCTAGTCCCCAAAGAGTTTGAATTCGGCCAGTCGGACGGCTTTGCCCATCGCCTGCGTGAAGAGCAGCCGGACCCTGGCGGCGCGGATTTTTTCAAAGCGCAGGTCGGTGACGCCATTGGCGAGCGGGCTGCCCTTTGGCGTGGCGATATCGCGCCAGACGCCGTCCACCCATGCTTGCAGGCGATAGCTTTGCGGGACGGCGAAACCCTTGCCATCGGCGAAAAAGGCCAGTTCCGCGCGGGCAAGGTGGGTGGGCCGGCCAAGGTCGATGGCAAACCATTGTTGCGCGGGAGAAGGCGCCGACGACCAGCCATTGGGCAGTTCGGGGAAGAACCAGACGCGCCCATCGATGGCGTCATGAACATTTTCCATGTCCGTATTGGTGGACGCCGACCCCATCGGATAATGTCCGCGCACCAGCTGCACCGCCAGATTGATCGGGCGGGCGATGACGGGCGTTGCGGCGCGGGACAGCGGCAGTTCGATTCGGGCGAGCGTGTCGCGGCGGGCGACTTCGCGGCCGTCGACCTCGATCGAAAGGCCCTTGCCGCGCCCGTAGTGGCTGCCGTCCGCATCCCATGTCACCGCGACCCTGTGCCCATGATAGGGAACGTCCTGCACCCGGAACCATGGCAGCGCCTGACTGTCGCCAGCGTCGGGCAGCAGCGGGTTCACCTCCAGCACGTCGTCGGGGCGCGGGCGGATGCCGACAAGGCCGGTCAGGATCAGGTCGATGAAGCCCGAATGGAAATAATGGTGGCTGCGGTCGAGGCCGACGATCGGCTGGCCGGTTTCGGGATGATAATCCTCCTCCAGATCCAGTCGCCGGTCCTTGCCCGTCCCCTGATAGTGAAGCGCGGCATATTGGCGCAACAGGCGCATATAGACGCTGCGGGTGACAGGGCCGGTTTGTTGCCGGTGGTCGAGCAGATTGGCCATGCCATGCAGCACCTGCGTCGTCTGATAGGGCCAGATGGGGCCATTCCACTGGCATTCGGGGTCTTTGCCCAGATAGCGGTACTGGCGCATATAATATTCGTAATTCGCCTCCACCGTGCGCATGCCCGCCTGGCCCGCCAGCGATGCGGGATCGAGCAGATGCGCCCATGCGGCGGCATATTTCGCATCGTCGGGGACGAGGTCGAACATCCATGGCAGATAGCCGACCAGTTCGCGGTTGCGGATCGGGTCCCAGTAATTGACGAAGGCGTTCTTGCGCGACTGGTGCCGGTCGATGAAGTGGCCGAGCCTGTCTGACCACAGATCATCGAGGACGCGTTTTTGCAGGGCGTCGGCGCGGGCGGCATAATCGGCAGCCATGCCCCTGTTCCCCGCCATTTCCGCCATTTTCGACAGGGCGCGGGCGTTGGCGAACATATAGCTGTTTACGGATGGGCGGAAGGCGTCGCCGCCCCGGAAGCCGTCCTTGCCGCCCGACGAGTCGATCGACGACACGGTATATTCGGTGGCGTCGAGCAGAGGCTCCACGAAATAGAGGCCCTTGTCGAAATCGAACTTGTCGTCCCACAGGCGATAGATGTGGTTCATGACGGGCAGATGTTCGATCGCGTCGGCCCGGTCGCCGTCAACCAGATAGCGGCCCCAGACACTGTCGGCCATATGATCGGTAAAATGGCGGTCGTTGCCGCCGCTGCGATACATGAAATTGATATAGTCGTCGGTGAAGCGGCGGTCGTTCAGCCAGCGCCCTTCGCCGATATGAAATCCGCTGGCGTCGTTCAGGCTGGCATAGGGATGGCGTTGCCAGTCGACATCGTCGAAAAATTCGGTGGTGATATAGCCGTCTGTACCCAGATCGCGCTGATGCCCGCGGAAAATCTGCCAGCGATAATAATAGACCGCGTCGATTAGCGGATCGGCGGATTCGAAGAAGGGGATGCGGTCGCGATACCAGGGCGCGTCATTGCCGAAGCGCTGATGCCCGATGGCGTCGCGGTCCATCTGCGGCGCTGGCGTGGCGGGCGGGGGGGCGGGCGGGGAGGCGGCGCCGATCCCGATCATCGCGGCCCCGGCCAGTAGCAGCATCCTCATCGCGCGCATCCCACGTCCTCCCTGTCGGTCACATATTTGTCAGTCATATATGAATATGGCGGCCGGTCCGGGATGTGGAGAGTCATCCCGAAACGGCCGCCATGAAAATGGGGCGCAGCGAGGAGGCGCCGCGCCCCATGGCACTCTTTAGAAGCGGAAACGTGCGCCGAACTCGAAAGTACGATCATAGGTGCGCGTGTCACGCGGCGTGTTGCTATATACGCCGGTCAGCGAGTTCAGGCCGTTGAAGCGGTCCTGATAGGTCCGGTCGGTGATGTTCGTGGCATCGAACGTGACCGTGATCGCAGGGGTCACGTCATAGCTGGCCGAAAAGTCCAGCTGTCCGGTCGGTTCCGCGACGATGGTGCTAGCCTGAACGCCGCCCGAATTATAGCTGTCCACGAAGCTGGAGCGCCAGTTATAGGCCAGACGTGCCGACACACCGTATTTTTCGTAGATCGCGACGACGTTGTACGAATATTTCGACACGTTGACGATACGCTGATCGCCGCCGTTGATCGGGTCTTGCGTCTTGCCGACGGTGTAGGTGCCGTTCAGCTGGGCGCCCAGGCCGCTGAGTGCGCCGGGCAGGAAGTCGAAGAACTGCTGATAGGCCAGTTCCACGCCCTTAAGCGAACCCGATCCGGTATTGCGCGGACGATTCACCAGCCACGTGTCGCCCAGATATTCTTCAGGCTGGGAGTAGGTCTGGATATAGCCCGAAATCTTGCGATAGAAACCGGCCGCCGTGATCGACGAGTTGCGGCTGGGATAATATTCCAGCGTGATGTCGTAGGCGTCCGACTTGATCGGCGTCAGGGCGGGATTGCCGCCGCCGCCGGTGCCGGCATAACCCTGATTACCGGTCGATCCGCTGGGTACATAGGTCACAAGCGGGTTGAGATCGGCAAAGTTCGGGCGGGTGATGGTCTTGCCAGCGGCCAGACGCAGCTGCAGATTGTCCATCAGGCCAAAGCGCGCATTGATGCTGGGCAGGGCGTTCAGATAATTCTGATTGCTGCTGACGCCATTGCCCGCAAGCGCGGTTACGGTGTTCACGACACGGACACCGAAGACGCCGTCAACCGGGACCGAGCCCAGGTCGAAGCGATAACCCGCCTGCGCGTAGAAGGCGTAGGTTTTTTCATTATTGAAGAAGGCCAGATTGGGTTCGAACGGACGATCGCCCGCGGCCTGACCGAACCAGCCGCGCACGGTATCGCTGTTGTCGAGCAGATAGTCGCCATTGGCATCGAGGAACTGGCCGATGCCAACCTTGCCCTTGACCAGACCATTGGGGGACAGATCCCAGAAATCGCTGGGCAGGGTGCTGACCAGAACCGGGTTTGCAGCAGTGATCGGGATCGATGCCGTCGCCTGCGACGTGACGCGGCGGTTGGTGTAGCGTGCGCCGATCTTGAAATTCGACAGGAAGCCTTCGTCGAATTTATGTTCGACGTCGCCACGCCAGGCCCACTGACGGCTGATCGCGATGCTGTGGTTGTCGAACAGGGTGCGCAGCGTAAAGTTCGACGGATCGGTCAGGTCGACGCCTTCGATGTCGATCTGCGGCGTGCCGCCATTGTCGAAATTATAGGTCGCCTTTGGCGCGTTGAACGACGTGTCGACGATCATGTTGCGGTTGGGCAGGCGGCTGCGGTTATAGGTGATTTCGGTCGTCAGCGTGGTGTTGTCGTCCGTTTCATACTTTACGCCACCGTTGATCTGGTAGGTGGTCGTCTTGTCCTGATAGGCCTGATTGCTGGTGATGGTATAGGCGTTTTCGACGACTACCCCATTGGCCAGGCCCGGATAATCGGGGTTGGGCGTGATCGATGTGACATTGCCGGCCTTGGGCAGGCCGACGAAGAAGTCGGTGTCGAAGCGATTCTTATACTGGGTGTAGAGGCCGTCGACGTAAAATTCGAGATTGGGGGCAGGGCGCCACTGAACAGACGCATTATAGGCGGTCCGGCGACGATCACCCTTGGTATAGAGGCCGCCCACGGTGTCGGGAACGCCGACCTGATTGCCGGTGGCCGGATCGGCGATCGGGTTCGATACGAAATCGAATGCCGTATTGTCTTCATAACGGCGGCGGTTGTGCGACGCGGACGCCATGATGCCGATTTCACCGATGGACGTTTCCCAACGGTTGCTGACCAGCAGGCTGCCCAGATAACCCCATTTTCCAGCCTGATCGCTGTAAACGGCACGGCCGCCGCCGGCGATCTGCAAACCGTTGAAATCGAACGGGCGGCGCAGGCGCACGTCGATGACGCCCGCAACGCCGCCTTCGACCAGATCCGGGGTGCTGGTCTTGTAGACATCGACGCCTGCCAGCAGTTCGGCCGGAATGTCCTGAAGCGCGATGCCACGTGCCGTGCCGGTGAAGGCTTCGCGGCCATTGAGCAGGGTGGCGGTGTTGGGCAGGCCGCGAATGAGGACCGTGGTTGATTCGCCGCCTGCACGGGTCACCTGCACACCGGTCACGCGCTGAAGGGCGTCAGACACCGTGTTGTCGGGCAGTTTGCCGATGTCCTGCGCAACGATCGAATCAACGATCTGGACCGAATTCTGCTTGATACGCTGCGCGCTGGCGAGCGAGGCGCGAACGCCGGTGACGACGATGTCTGCTGGCTCATCGCCCTGCGGTGCGGCGGTGGTGGCCGCGTCCTGCGCCTGTACGGCGAAGGGCAGCATGAGTGCGAATATGGATGCGGATGCGAGTGCGACCGGCTTGAAAGCCATCTGGATTCCTCCCCTAAAGCTGGCACTTGGGCCATGCATGAATTACTCGGACTAATTATTGCTCCGACAAATGAATCGCAAGCGGAATCTTGATGAGTGGTCCCACGAAATGGGATCGCTTGTGACAAATATGCCGCATGGTAGGAAAAGTACGGAATCCCCGGCGGAAATGCCGAGGCACAAAGCAAAAGAGGCCGATCGCGCAGGGCAATCGACCTCATTCATCATATGATTTGTCGGACTTGTTCCGTCAGTCAGCGCGCCAGTAGGCGGTCGTGTCACGGCTGCCGACGAGGCCGATACGGCCATCGGCCAGACCCAGCGCCTTGCCCGGCACCGCGATGGCGGCGAAGCGGAGCAGATCCGCGCCCTTTTCCTCCAGCCGGACGAACTGGCTGCGCAGCGAGAAATCGGCCGATTTGCTGTCCTGTTCCAGCGTGACCGACCCATCCTTGTTTGCGACCAGATAATGATCGGGCATCAGGATGGGGGACAGCATAACGCTCTGCTTGCCCGCGCGGCCGGGCGTCTGGCGGAACTGGGTCTGGGCCAGAGTCGGGTTGCCGCCGATCAGCTGCATGCCGTCATGGGCCAGCAGCGATGTGGGGTGCGCCGCCGAAATGAAGCGTTCGGGGATCGGGCCGTTGCCCACCGGCACGCCGAAATCGGGGGTGCCGTCGGCGGCGTAATAGAGGCGCTGGACGCGGGTGTGGCGGTCGGGGTTGAGCAGCGGATCGCCCTGGATCGCCTTATAGTCGCGGCCATGGTAGACGAGGATGTCGCGCCCCTTTTCATCCACGGTGAAGCTGTTGTGGCCGGGGCCATAGACGCTGGTCTGTTCATTGCTGACGAAGACCGGAACGGGCGACTTGGTCCAGCTTTTGGCATCCAGCAGGTCGGCATTTTCGTCTGCCGTCAAAAGGCCAAGGCAATAGCGGTCGTCGGTCGCGCTGGCCGAATAGGTCATGAACAGGCGGCCGTTGCGATGAAGAACGGCCGGCGCCTCCGCCACCTTGTAGCCGCGCACTTCCCAGTCGAGCGTGGGCACGGTGAGGCGCGTGACCGTTTCGCCCAGTTTCAGCGGCGATTCCAGCTTTGCGATATAGAGGTTCGAATTGGTTTCGATGCCGGGTTCGCGCTGCGCCCAGGCGAAATAGCGCACGCCCTTGTGCACGAAGCTGGTCGAATCGAGATTGAAGCTGTCCCACGGCGTCTGCATTTCGCCCGCGACGCTCCATTTGCCGGTCATCGGATCGGCGCCGTCGCAGACGATGGCATAGGTGCGGATGCGGAACACGTCGTCCCCGCCGCCCGCGGGACCGGCGGCGAAATACATATACCATTTGCCGTCGATCTGGTGGAGTTCGGGCGCCCAGATATAGCCCGAACGCGGGCCGCTCTTTTCATGGCGCCACAGCACGGCTTCTTTCGCAGTGGCAAGGCCCGCGATCGTTTTCGACCGGCGCAGGACGAGGCGATCATATTCCGGCACCGATCCGGTCAGATAATAATAGCCGTCGTCATGGCGGAAAACCTGCGCGTCGGCGCGCTGCTTCACCAGCGGGTTGACGGCGACGGGGGCGTCGATTTTGTTGGATTTGGCCTGCGCGCTGAGCGGCAGGGCAGCGGGAATGGCGGACAGGGCGGCGGCGCTGCCGATGAAGCCGCGGCGGGACAGGTCGAAGGGCATTTTTGCGTCTCTCCAGGGAGTAGTCGGACTAAATAGCTTTAATATTCGGCTTGGGGCCAGCCGTCAGCCCCCCATCGAACCGGGGCGATGCGCAGGGTGGGGGCGCCGTTCGCCTGCTTGTCATAGGCGTGGTAGACGACATAATCTTTGCCGTCCCGGTCATGCAGCCAGCCCGCATGGCCGGGGCCGCGGAAACGCTGCTGTTCCTGAAGGTCGGCGCGCAGGAAGATGGTGCCGCCGCCCTCCATCAGGGGACTGCCATCCTTGCCCAGATAGGGGCCGGTGATGTCTTTGGAACGGCCCATGACGGTGTAATAGGTGCTGTTCGCGCCCTTGCAGCAATAATCATAGCTGACCATCAGCCAGTAATAGCCGCCATGGTCGACGATGAAGGGCGCCTCCACCGGGGCCGGACCGCCAGCGGGTGCGGGGCGGCGGGCGATGGATACAGGCGCGGCCTTCGGATCTTTGGGCTTGCCGCTTTTGGGGTCCAGTTCGAACAGCTTGATGCCGGTCCAGAAACTGCCGAGGCTGAGCCAGTGGCATCCTTCGCGGTCGATGATGAAATTGGGGTCGATGGCGTTATAGTCGCTGTCCCTGGTGGACATGACGACCAGCCCTTCGTCGCGCCAACCGTAATTTTTCGCCTTGGGGTCCAGCGTCGGGCTGGTGGCGAGGCCGATGGCGGAGCGGTTGGAGCCGAAGGTCGAGACCGAATAATAGAGGCGATAGCGGCCGTTCACATAGGAAATGTCGGGCGCCCACATGCCGTCGCTGCCGGGGATCGCTTCCCTGGCCCATGCGGGCAGGGCGGTGAAGATCGGATCGCCCGCCGTCCAGTGGATAAGGTCGGGCGAGGTGCGGGTTTCGATCAGCCGCTTGCCATGGCCGGTGCTGAACACATGATAGCTGTCGCCTTCGCGGGCGATGACGGGATCATGGGTGGGGACGAGATCGCCGGTCAGGCGATCGTTGAGCGTCGCGGGAGACTTGGCAGTTGGTTGCTGGGCTGAGGTGGGTCCAATGGCTGCGAGCAAAGCGAGGCCCGTCAGTGCGAGTGTGAGTTGTCGGGCCATGGCGACCTCTCCATAGATAAAACCACGTGCTCCTGCGAAGGCAGGAGCCCAGTTCCAACGTTTCAACT
>NZ_JBMDWL010000018.1:0-11507 GCF_048594625.1 Sphingobium sp. | reverse complement strand
AGCCACCACAACACCGAGCCGCCGCCCACATGTCCCTTCATCTAACCGACAATGTCAAAGAACCGACAAATAAACCGGGACAGCCTTCCCGCCTCGAAACTTCTTCCGAGGGAGGTCCATCCCGTCTATGTTGGCGACCGTCCAGTCTGGCGCCTCAGCAGCGCCGCCCCGTCCGGTGAAAAGCCCTCTAGGCGGACCCCACGATTCGGTCAACAACCTTTTTGAACTTTCCATTGCAATGGTAGAGAATGCCAGGCGCAGAACGGCGAAAAGTCCAGCTTTTCCGGCGTTTTCAATGCCATAAAAAAAACACATACGGATCGCTTGCGGATGGATCGAACCGACCCGTCAGCCGCTCGTTTTCCATTTTTCGCGAATCAACCGACTGAATTGGCTGGAGAATCGGCAATCCGATTCACGCCAGCGATTCTCCGGCCCAGATTTCGGTGTCGACCTGCGCCTGTGCATCACGCGGATAGCGTGGGCCGGAAGCTGCATGGACGCAGAACAGCCTATCGACCGCCGCCAGCAGATCGTCCGGCCATATATGAGAGAGGGTCGCCATATCTTCGTCGAGATGAGCGATGCTTGTCGTACCGGGAATCGGCACGACATGATTGCCCTTTGCCAATGCCCAGCCAAGACAGAGCTGCGCTGGCGTACGCCCAGCGTCTTCAGCCAGCGATCTGAACTTTTCCACCAGACGCAGGTTGGCTTCCAGATGCGGGGATTGGAAACGCGGCATCGCGCCACGAATATCGCCCGGCAGAAGGGTGACCGCGTTGGGATTGCCAGCGAGCAACCCGCGACCAAGCGGAGAGAAGGCCACGAACGCTGCCCCCAGTTCGGCGCAGGCATCCAGCACCGCGATTTCCGGATTGCGGACCCAGGGCGAATATTCGGTCTGCATCGCCGCGATGGGATGGACGGCATGGGCGCGCCGCATGGTCGCAGCCGACATTTCAGACAGACCGATCGCCCCGATCTTCCCGGCCTCCACGGCCCGCGCCAGTGCACCGACCGATTCTTCGATCGGCACCTTCGCATCGACACGGTGGAGATAATAAAGATCGATATGATCGACCCGCAGGCGCCGCAGCGAATCTTCCAGCACCCGCGTGATTGCGCCGGGCGACCCATCCAGTCCGCGCTTCCCGTCTATTTCCGCCAGCACGCATTTGCTGGCGAGCGTAAATTCCCGACGCCGGTGCATCAGCGTGCGCCCCAGCAACTCCTCGTTCGCGCCAAAGCCATAAAGCGCCGCCGTATCGAACAACGTCACGCCCGCATCGAGCGCGTGGCACAACAGTCGCCCCGCATCCGCCATGTCGGGCCGCGGCAGATAGGCGTGGGACAGGTTCATACAGCCCAGACCAATGGCAGAGACGGTGAACGGGCCGATTGTGCGAGTGGGCAGGCTGTTCATATCTAAAGCGGCAATCCTACATAATTCTCCGCGATCGTGGTCTGCGCCGCGACCGATGAGGCGATATAATCGAGATCGGCCACCTGCATCCGGCGGTCGAACGCATCACCATCCGGGAAGCGATGCATCAATTTCGTCAATTGCCATGAAAAGCGTTCGGATTTCCAGACGCGCGCCAGCGCCTTGTCGGAATAACCGGCTATCGCTTCCCGATCATTCCGGTGGAAATAGCCGATGATCGCTTCCGACAGATAATGCACGTCCGACATGGCAAGGTTCAGCCCCTTGGCTCCGGTGGGCGGCACGATATGTGCGCTGTCGCCCGCCAGCATCAGGCGACCGTGACGCATCGGTTCGAAAACGAAGGATCGCAGCGGCGCGATCGATTTTTCCAGCGCAGGGCCACGCGTCATATGCGAAGCGGCTTCCGGGCCGAGGCGGATGGCCAGTTCATCCCATAGGCGATCGTCAGGCCAATCCTCGACCCGTTCGTCCAGCGGCACCTGAATATAATAGCGGCTGCGCGTTTCCGACCGCATCGATGCCAGTGCAAAGCCGCGATCGTGATTGGCGTAGATCAGTTCATGATTACATGGTGGCACATCGGCCAATATGCCCAGCCAGCCGAACGGATAGACCTTTTCATAAGCCGTCGCCACTGACGCTGGTATCATCTTGCGCGACGGGCCATGAAAACCGTCGCACCCGCACAGGAAATCGGCGTCGATGCGATGGATCGTGCCGTCCTTTTCATAGGTCAGATAGGGGGCATTGCCGTCCACATCATGCAATGCCACATTCGCGGCCTGATAGATGATCTCCAGCCCTCTATCGATCGCCGCATCCATCAGATCGCGGGTCACCTCCGTCTGTCCATAGACCATGACCTGTCGTCCGGTCAGCGCGCCGATGTCGATGCGGATCAACCGTTCGCCATCGGCGAGATGAAAGCCATCATGCGGCAATCCCTGCGCATGCATGCGCGCGCCGAGCCCCAGACGATCCATCAGATCGGTCGTCGTGCGCTCCAGCACGCCCGCCCTGATACGGCCCAATATATAATCCGCCGATGCCCGTTCCACGATGACGGCGTCTATGCCCTCGGCCCGCAGCAGATGCCCCAACATCAATCCCGCCGGTCCGGCCCCAATAATGGCGACTTGCGTCCGCATGATCATCCTCTCTCTACTGTTGAGAGCGATGATGCGCCGCCGCTGCGAAAGGCGACATGGCAGGATCAGCCAGTCATTTGGACGATCCAACCGACCTGAGCAAATCCATGCCGATTGCAGACAGGAAATTCCGGCATCACAGGTTCACCGGCGCGGCAGAGCCGATGGACTATCCGCCTTGTTACGTCGCTGGCAATTCCACGATGCTGCCCGGCGCATCGCGCAGTCGTAAGTAGAGTTTTCCATCCTGCGGCGCGGGCGTGTTGAGCGACGATCCGGTATAGCCGTGCGCGACCTGCGCGACCTTATCCAGCGTCGGCGTAGCCCCGACGGCGTCGATCAGGAACAGATCGCGCCCCTTGATGGTGCAGCTTTCCGCGCCGTTTTCGCAGGCTATCGCCTCGATCTGGGGCAGGCGCGCCAGCGTGACCAGCGGTTGCCAGTCGCTCGCTTCATTGCCGCGCAGCAGACGAAAACGCAGCGGGCCGAACAATGCCGACGCCAGCGTCTTCGGGTCCAGTGTGGCCACCATGACCTTGCCGCTTTCCAGCCGCAGGCCATTGGCGGTCGTCAGACGCGTCGCCGCGCCATCATCCATCGGCGCGATCTCGATCGCGTCGGTCGGCGTCAATTTCGTGTTCGCGCCAGCCTCGATGGAAAAGACCAGCCGTCCGCTGTCGGGCAACAGATCGTCGCCATTAAGCACCAGCGCCTTGCCGTCAGCGGGCGGTGCGCCGACGCTGATATTCTTGCTGAGCAACGCGACCTGCGGCCTTGCCGCCACAACGGTCACATTCATGTTGACGATACGACCGTCGCGCAACTTGACCCGCGCAGCCATTTCGCTGCCTGCTTCGGGCGCCACGGCATCGCCCGCCGCCGCCAGTCGCAGCCGGTCGGCAGATCCTTCGCGGGTCAATCCATCGGGGCGGAACGACAGTTCGCCGGCCTCAACGCTTTCCACCTGATCCAGCCGCTGGCCGGACAATATCGCCGCCCTGTCGCCCGCATGCAGCAGCAACCTGTCGATCCGGCTCGCCTGAGCGTAGCTGCGCATGGCGATGACGGAGGGTTGCGCCACACCCTGATATTTCACCTCTATGCTGAGCGCCCCCGGCTTGCGATCGGTCAGCGGCACCGTCAGCGCCAGCGCGTCGCGGCCCTGCACCTTCCATTCCAGCGGCCGGGGGGCGCCATCGCCTTGCCGAACCATCACGCTTTCGACGCAGGATGGCGCGCTGCCTTTCAGCATCAGACCATTGTCGCGGCCGACGACCAGCGAAGCGGCGTCCCCCTCAACCGTCCACTTGCCGCCATCCGGCATTTGCAGGGCGAAATCCGGCCCTTCAAACCGGTCGAAGCCCCAATGACCGTAGAGATGCCCTTCCACCGTCCCCTTGAAGGCCGGAGGCAGATCTGCGCCGGTCAGGACATATCCACCCCGGTCGGCCCGTGCCTCCAGCGGCAGTTCGACGGTTTCGCCGGACGCGGCCTTCAGGCTCAATGTCACGTCGCGCGCATAGTTTGTGGAAAAGATGAGCGGCGCACCTTCCACCGGCAGGACCGTACCCGCTCTAGCCGCACAGATCGGCGCATCACCATTGCGACGCAGCCGTGGCGGGCTGTTCGCTTCGATGGAGGGCATGGCGACGACCATGACCGATTTGGGTTTCTGAAAAGACGGGGCTGCGTTCAGCAACAAGGATATGCCATCATTCTTGCGCACGCTGATGGTCGGCAGATAATCGAACTGCGGGCTGCTGAATGCCCCGAAAATCTTCGCGACGTCGCGCACCACGCCGATATAGGGGCTGTAATAGCCATAGCCGCCCTCCCGCGTTGCGCTCAGTTGCAGCGCCAGATCGGTGGGGGCGCCGGTCAGCGTTTCGGCGATCGAACTGCTATGCACGTCGGCCAGCACCAGCGATTCACGGTTGTCGAGCAGGCATGACGCCTGCATTTCGACAACCTTCGACAGGCAATCCTCGTTCAGTTTCATCGATAGGCTGCGGGCCAGCGTGGGCGCGACGCTGCGCAGATATTCGGGATGACTGTTTTCCTGCGCCCTGATCGCCGCCATGAACGCGTCCAGCCGCGACCGGTCGAGCGAGGCCTGATTGAGATCCTGCGTCGCCCGCACGAATTCGCCGGGCTTGCCACGCACCACATCGGACAGCACGCCTTCGGCGCCACCCGTGTCGGGCACCAGGAACAACACCATCTGACGCGCGCCCTTCGGCACGGTCAGCACCAGCGCCTTTTTCTTATCCTTCTTTTTCCAGGTTTCGGCGAACTGCACCCAATCCTTTGGCGGCGGATTGGTCGCACCGCGCAGGAAGGCGGATACCAGGATGAAGCGCGCGCCCTGATCTTCCGGCAGGTCCGCCTCAATCGAAAGCCGATCCCCCTCTGCCAGACTGGGCACCTGTGCGATTGGCAGGCTCTGTTGCCCCCGCATGACGAGTATATCGAGCGCGGGGCCGGGCAATTCGAAGGGCGCGGGGTCGGCGGCATGGAGTGAAGCAGGCGCCAGAGCGGACAGAACCCATGTAGCCGCCAAATAGCCGATGCCACGCTTCATATGATCAGCCTGAAAAATCATCATCCATCCGCTTAATTTCGTCGCCGGCGTTCCTGTAGACCATTATGAAGTCGGCCGAAACCGCCAAAGCCATCTTCGTCATAATGACCGATGGATTGGATATATCCTGTCAGATCGTTCATATTTGTTCATGTCGTCGCGAAACCGGTCGAGTCATTGATCCGGATGGCCCAGCATGTTGCACCCGAGATCAAACCGGACCATATGTGGACGATCCATCATGTCCATCGCCCCCGTTCCCAGCTTTTATCTTTATGGCGAACCGCAACGCAGCGTGGCGGAAGGCTTTGTTCATGTGGAAAGTCTGGATGATCGCTCCCGCCCCAGCGAATGGACGATCCGCCCGCACATGCACCGCGACCTCCATCATATCATTCTGATCGCGCAGGGCGGTGGCAGCATGCAGGCGGAAGCTGCGCGGGTCAGCTTCGATGCGCCCTGCCTGCTGCTGATCCCGGCGGGCATCGTGCATGGCTTTAGCTGGCACAGCGAATCCAGCGGTCATGTCACCACCATCGCGGACGCCTATCTGCATCACCTGACCGCGCGCGACCCCGACCTTGCCCCTCTCTTCGCAAGAGCGCATGTCGCCAGCCTTTCTGGGGATGAGGGCGACATGGCTCGAACCGTCATCACCCGCATGGCACAGGAACTGGGCTGGGTCGGCCCCGGCCAGCGCGCCGCCATCGAAGCCTCCCTCCTCACCCTGATGGTGATGGCGCTACGCCATATGTCGCTGGCGCAGTCTGCGCAGCCCGGCACGGCCCGTCAGGCCGCACTGGTCGCGCGATTGCGCGCGCGGATCGAACAGCGTTTTCGCCACCGTGAGCCGGTAACCGTCCATGCAAAGGCGCTCGGCACCAGCCTGACCGCGTTGCGCCTCGCCTGTGCGCATGTCGCGGCTACATCCCCTGCGCAGATGCTGGATGATCGCGCCCTGCTGGAAGCGCGACGTCTGCTGCTCTATTCGCAATTGTCGGTCGCGCAGATCGCCTATGCGGTCGGGTTCGAAGATCCTGCCTATTTTTCGCGCTTTTTCACCCGCCATGTCGGCCGTTCGCCCAGCGCCTATCGAATGGAGCCGGAGGACTGAGGGCGTCGTCGACACTTTGGTTGACCGGACCGGTCCCCGCTCTACATGTCGCGACATGACGACGGACCGGATCATCGACATGCTGGTCGCACGCCTGTTGCGCGATCACGGCAAGAGCAAGCATCACTGGCGCAAGGCGATTGGTCCGTTGCGCCTCTACAGCCCGGCCACGCACCCGCATTGCAACTGGAGCGCCACCCCAACCGGCAGCGTGCATGATGTGTCGCTGATCGAAAATCTGCTCGACGACCTGCGCATGGCGCATCCGTTGCTGACCGCCTGATAACAGCGAAGGGCGCGATGGATATGTCCATCACGCCCTTCCCTGCACCACGCCAATCAGGAAGGCCGGTCAGCCGAGCTGCATTTCCAGTTCACCCAATACGCGATAGCAATCGAACACCTGGGAAACGCTGCTGTTGGGTTCGCGACCTTCGCGAATCGCGCTGATGAATTCGCGATCCTGTAGTTCAATGCCATTGCTGGAAATGGCGACACCGGCCAGATCGATCGGTTCTTCCTTCCCGTTCACCAGATCGTCGTAACGCGCGATATAGGTGGCGCTATCGCCGATATAGCGGAAGAAGGTGCCGAGCGGCCCATCATTGTTGAAAGACAGCGACAGGCTGCAGATGGCGTCCGTCTCACTCTTGAGCTGGATCGACATGTCCATGGCGATGCCCAGTTCGGGATGAATCGGCCCCTGCATGGCATGGGCGGACACGATCTTCCCGGCCTGATAGGCGAACAGATCGACCGTATGCGCGGCATGATGCCACAGCAGATGATCGGTCCAGCTGCGCGGCTCACCCTTCGCGTTGATATTTTTGCGGCGGAAGAAATAGGTCTGCACATCCATTTGCTGGATGTTGAATTCACCCGCCTTGATCCGGTTGTGGACGAACTGGTGCGATGGGTTGAAACGGCGCGTATGACCGACCATGCAGGTCAGGCCGGTTTCCTTCTGCTTGGCGAGCACGGCCTGACTGTCGGCCCAGCTGTCGGCCAATGGGATTTCCACCTCGACATGTTTGCCCGCATCCATGCAGGCGATCGCCTGCGCCGCATGCATTTGCGTGGGCGTGCACAAAATCACCGCATCCACGTCATCTCGCGCCAGCGTTTCGTTCAGATCGGTGGTCACATGGCCGATGCCATATTTTTCCGCGACCTTCTCCGTCGCGTCCAGTTCGCGACCGATGATCGACGTGACGGTCACGCCGTCGATATTCTTCAGGCCATCCAGATGCTTTTCACCAAAGGCACCGGCACCCGCGAGCGCAATACGCATAGTTTCACTCCCTCTCCCCCTTTGCAGGGAAGAGAGCCGGGGAGAGGGGCTGTCTCTCCGTCCGGCCCGTAATCGCAGTTGAAGGACAGCCCCTCTTCCGCCCCTTCGCCGGCAAGCGAAGGGGAAAATCCTCATTCGGCCGCCACGGCTCCAAAATCGCTGCCGGTCATGTCCAGTCCTTCGCCATTGTCGGGGCGCAGCACCAGATGGCCGATGGCGGTATTGGAACAGGGCACATGATAATGGCGGTGCAGCGCGCGCGTATTGTGGCCCATCGCCCCGCGCATGATCAGCCACATTACCATTTCGATGCCTTCGCTGCCCGTTTCGCGCAGATATTCGATATGCGGAATATGGCGCAGATGGTCGCTGTCACCGATCAGCCCGTCCAGGAACATATTATCCCATTCCCGGTTGATCAGCCCCGCGCGCGGTCCTTGCAACTGGTGGCTCATGCCGCCGGTTCCCCAGATCTGGACGTTCAAATCTTCCGGAAAACTTTCGACCGCCCTGCGGATCGCTTCGCCCAGCGCCCAGCAGCGATTGCCCGACGGCGGCGGGTAGGTCACGACATTCACCGCCAGCGGCACCACCTTGCACGGCCAGGCATCGACGTCGCCGAACATCATGGAAAGCGGCACGGTCAGCCCATGATCGACATCCATCTCATTGATGATGGTCATGTCGAACTCGTCCAGTATCAGGCTCTGCGCCATGTGCCAGGCAAGGTCGGGATGACCGATGACGTCGGGCACCACACGCGGCCCCCATCCTTCATCGGCTGGCCTGTAACGTTCGCCACAGCCAATGGCGAAGGTCGGAATGATCTTCATATCGAATGCCGATGCATGGTCGTTATAGACCAGGATCACGACATCGGGCTTCTCCGCTTTCTCCCATGCACGGGTCCAGTCATAACCGGCAAAGATCGGCCCGAAATAGGCGTCGCGATCCTTCTTCTGGTCATGCGCCACGCCCAGCAGCGGCACATGGCTGGACGCAACGCCTGCAGTGATGCGCGCCATTATCTGTTCTCCTTCTTCGACCGCACGCCGTCGGGCGACCGGCCACCGGCGTTCATCATCG
Source organism: Sphingobium sp. (assembly GCF_048594625.1). Classification (GTDB taxonomy): domain Bacteria; phylum Pseudomonadota; class Alphaproteobacteria; order Sphingomonadales; family Sphingomonadaceae; genus Sphingobium. The sequence goes on along the minus strand of NZ_JBMDWL010000018.1, from coordinate 2,837 downwards.
CCTGATAATCCTCGACGCTGGCGCCGGTCATCGTGCTGACCGCCTGTACGAAACTCAGGCCGTCGGTAGAAAAAATCTTCGACAGGAAATAGATGTTCCCGCCCAGGTCCAGCAGCCGGTTATAGTCGCGATCCAGCACCGCCTGCTTCTGTTCGACGGTCAGTGGCCATTGCGCCAGATAGGCTTTCTCGTCCGCCTTCCACATAATACGGTTTTCGGGCTTCATCAGGCTCATCGCGAACTGGTTCAGATGATAGCCGATCCGCGCCCGTGCTGCGGTGAATACCCGCGTGCCGGGAATATCCTCCATCTCCGCCAGATATTCATGAATATCCTGATGCCGGGGATCTTCGGTAATCACAGACCCCGATCCTTCAACTTCGCATCCAGCCGCGGAAAGACGCGACGGGCATTGCCTTCGAAAATCGCGGCGCGCGCATCGTCACTGATGTCCAGCGCATCGACATAGCGTTTGGTGTCGTCGAAATAGAAACCCGTGGTGGGATCGATTCCGCGTACCGCGCCGACCATTTCCGATCCGAACAAGATATTCTTGTTTTCGATCACATCGGCCAGCAGGTCGATGCCGGGCTGATGATAGACGCAGGTGTCGAAGAAGATATTGTTCATCAAATGGGTCGACAGGTCGGGCTTCTTGAGCATGTCGGCAAGGCCCCTGTAGCGCCCCCAATGATAGGGCACAGCGCCGCCGCCATGCGGAATGATGAAGCGCAGCGTCGGGAAATCCCTGAACAGGTCGCCTTCCAGCAACTGCATGAAGGCGATGGTGTCGGCAGCAATATAATAGCCGCCGGTCGCATGCATGGCCGGATTGCAGCTGCCCGACACATGGATCATCGCCGGGACGTCCAGTTCCACCATCTTTTCGTAGAAGGGATACCAGTAACGGTCGGTCAGCGGCGGATGCTGGAAATGGCCGCCGCCCGGATCGGGATTGAGATTGCAGCCGATGAAGCCCAGTTCCTTCACGCATCTTTCCAGTTCGGCGATGTTGTTCGTCATGTCGGCCTTGGGCGACTGGGGCAGCATGCACACGCCGACGAAGGTTTCGGGGAACATGTCCACCACCCGCGCGATCAGGTCGTTGCAGCGCATTGCCCATTCTTTCGCCATCGCTTCGTCCCCGACATGGGGCGCCATCGCCGAAGCGCGGGGGGAAAAGATCGTCAAGTCCGCGCCACGCTCCTTTATCAGGCGCAGCTGGTTTGCTTCGATCGTTTCGCGGATTTCGGCGTCGCTGATGTCGGGATAGGCCGGACAGGGCATGCCGGCCTTGAACGCGGCCTTCTGTTCTTCACGCCAGGCGTCATGGCCTTTGGGCAGGACGGTATAATGACCGTGGCAATCAATAATCAGGCTCATCCGCTCACTTCTCCAAACTTATCGCATGACGTCGACAACGGCCGACTTACCGGGTGTCGCCGCATGGCGACCGCCCGGACATTCATCTCATTCCCGCATGATCCGTCCGATCTTCGCACCCAGTCCATCGGGCGGCGACTTCATACCCAGCGCCCCGATCGTCCGTTGCCGCTCGACCGTGGCGCTCGTCATCGCGGCGCCAGTGCCAAGGCCCTCCAGCGTCCGGACGACTTCCTCCATTTCGGCAGCGCGGCGGGTGCCATGCACCAGCATCCGGTCAAGATTATAGTCCGCCCGCACAGCCCATGGCTTGGCCTTCTCGCTGGCATCCAGCGACGCCAGCACTTCATCCAGCACATTCGCCCGATTGGCGGCCAGCACGCATTCGGCTGTCAAAGCCTCGATCCCCTTCACCATCACGGAACGGATCATCTTGATCGCAGAGGCACGGCCGACATCGCTGCCGACCACGCGGATATTGGCAAAGCCCAGCGCGCGCAGCTGCGCCTCCGCCTCACCCGCCTTTGCGCCGCTCAACAATAGCGGAACGGACAGGCGCGCCGGATCGACGGGCGCCATCACGGCAATATCGACATAATGGCCACCAGCCGCCTCGACAGCCTGCGCTGCTGCCTGCTTGGTCTGCGGCGCGACGCTGTTCATGTCGCAGAAGATAGCCCCCGGCGCCAACAGCGCAGCCGCGTCCTGCGCCACGATCAGCGCCTGATCCGCCGTTACCAGCGACAGGACCAGCTTCGCGCCCGTCAGCGCGTCGGCCAGCCCGTTGCCACATCCGACATCCAGTCGTCGCATGACATCGCCCCGGCCCCGATCGCGATCATGGGCCACCGCCCGCGCGCGCCAGGCACCCGCTTCGGCAAATGTGCTGCCCGCCTCTCCAAATCCGATCAATGTGATGTCGGTTGTCATGACGGCGATCATGTGCCCGCATGCCGGACCGGACAAATCGGATCACTTATCCATCCATAAGTTCAGGCTAAATATCATTGTCATGGATAAAGGTGTGGGTATCGTAATTTCGATCAGTCGCGCGATACGTTCATCAGATCGTCGATAAATTCCCTCTGTACGATCGTCGGCCGCCAGGATGCCCGCGTCGTCACGCCAATCGATCGACTGGTCGGCGGATATGGCGTGTCGATCCGGCACAGCCAGCCCGCCTCCAGTTCCACCGCCACCTGATCAGGCGACAACAAAGTGAGAAAATCATTGTCGATCAGAATCTGGCGAATGGTCATGACCGATCCGGATTCGATCGGCACGACCGGCAGGTCGATGCCCTGCGCATCGAACAGCGCCTCCCAGCTTTCCCGCAATGGCGCACCTGCTGCGGCTACGATCCACGGATATTGCGCCAGTTCGGCCAGATCCGGCTTCGTCCCCGCCAGCGGATGTCCGGCGCGCGCGATCACCACCGGGCGATCCTCGAACAA
>NZ_JBMDWL010000017.1:0-38229 GCF_048594625.1 Sphingobium sp. | reverse complement strand
GCGCGCTTCTGGCAGGTCGGCCCTTCGCGCATTTTGCCCCCCACCTGCCGCTATGCCCCGTCCTGTTCGGAATATACGATACAGGCGATCGTCAAATATGGCGCGATCAAGGGTAGCTGGCTGGGGTTCAAGCGGCTAATGCGATGCCACCCATGGGGCGGTTCGGGTTACGACCCCGTTCCCTGACATAACAGACATAAGACGGCGGAGCCGAAAAGCGTGGACGACAAGAAGAATATCATCCTGGCGGTGCTGCTGACCGCAGCCATCCTGTTCGGCTGGCCCTATGTCTCGCATTATTTCTTCCCGGCGGCCAATCCGCCCGCGACGAAGATCGAAGGCGGCAAGACCACGCCGGTGGCCGCACCCGGCACCGACGCCGCCGATGGCCCGGCCGTCATCCGCGACCGCGCCGTCGTGTTGAAGGACAGCCCGCGCGTGCCGATCCGCACGCCCAAGCTGACCGGTTCCATCAACCTGAAGGGCGCGCGCATCGACGACGTCGTGCTGCCCACCTATCGCGAAACCATCGCCAAGGATTCGCCCGCCGTTCGCCTGTACAGCCCCAGCGGCACGGCGGACGCCTATTTCGCCGGTTTCGGCTGGCAGGGCGAAGGGTTGAAGGCCCCGACCAAGGACACGGTGTGGACCGCGCAGGGCAGCGAACTGACGCCGACCAGCCCCGTTACGCTGACGTGGAACAACGGCGCGGGCCAGACCTTCGAAATCCGCCTGACGGTGGATGAAAATTACATGATCACCGCCGCGCAGAAGGTGTCGAACACCGGCGCCGGCGCCGTCGGCGTGAAGCCGTACAGCTATATCAGCCGCAACGGCATTCCCAAGGACCCCGACACCTGGACCATCCATGTCGGCCCGATGGGCGTGTTTAACGGCGCGGCCAATTATGATGTGAATTACAAGGATCTGGACAAGGGTCCGTCGACCCAGAGCTTCCAGTCCAAGGGCGGCTGGATCGGCTTTACCGACAAATATTGGCTGTCCGCGCTGGTGCCCGCCGCCGACGCCGATTTTGCGGGTCAGTTCCGTAAAGGTGCCGGCACGCAATATCAGGCCGACGTCGCGCTGGGTTCCACCATGCTGGCGCCGGGCAAGGCCGCGACGCAGACGCTGCGCCTCTATGTCGGCGCGAAGGAAGTCAAGACGCTGCAGGCCTATGAGCGCGACGGTGTGAAGCTGTTCGACCGGGCGATCGACTGGGGCTGGTTCTACTGGTTCGAACAGCCGATCTTTGCCCTGCTCCACTGGTTGTTCGAAACGCTGGGCAATTTCGGCGTGGCGATCATCTGCCTGACCTTCTGCGTCCGGGCGCTGATGTTCCCGGTCGCCCAGCGCCAGTTCGCCAGCATGGCCGCGATGCGCGCCGTGCAGCCCAAGATGAAGGCGCTTCAGGAAAAATATAAGGACGACAAGCCCAGGCTCCAGCAGGAGATGATGGCGCTGTACAAGCAGGAGAAGGTCAATCCGCTGGCCGGGTGCCTGCCGATCTTCATCCAGATTCCGATCTTCTTCGCCCTGTACAAGGTGCTGATGCTGACGATCGAAATGCGGCACCAGCCCTTCGTCCTGTGGATCAAGGATCTGTCTGCGCCCGATCCGCTGCATATCCTGAACCTGTTCGGCCTGCTGCCCTTCACCCCGCCGTCCTTCCTGGCGATCGGCGTGCTGGCGCTGCTGCTGGGCATTTCGATGTGGTTGCAGTTCAAGCTGAACCCGGCCCAGATGGACCCGATGCAGCAGCAGGTGTTCGCGATCATGCCGTGGATGATGATGTTCATCATGGCGCCGTTCGCCGCAGGCCTGCTGGTCTACTGGATCACCAACAACTGCCTGTCGATGGCGCAGCAATGGTGGCTGTACAAACGCCACCCCGTGCTGAACACGGCGACGGCAGCGAAGTAAGGAAAAGGAGATCCTCCCCATAAAAAGGGGAGGATTTTTTCGATGATGACAGACGAAGACAACACCGCCATGATCGAGGAAGCGCGCAAGCTGTTTTCCGGCCCGATCGCTTTCCTGAAATCCGCGCCGACGCTGGATTTCCTGCCCGATATGGCGGTGAACGAGGTCGCCTTTGCGGGCCGATCGAACGTGGGCAAATCGTCGCTGCTGAACGCGCTGACCAACCGCAACGGCCTTGCCCGCACGTCGAACACGCCGGGGCGCACGCAGGAACTGAACTTCTTTGACGTGGGCGATCCGTTGCGGTTCCGCCTGGTCGACATGCCCGGCTATGGCTATGCCAAGGCGCCCAAGGACATGGTGAAGAAGTGGCGGTTCCTGGTGAACGACTATCTGCGCGGGCGGGCGGCATTGAAACGCGCACTGGTGCTGATCGACAGCCGCCATGGCATCAAGGATGTCGATACCGACATGCTGGACATGCTGGATGGCGCGGCGGTGAGTTACCGCATCGTGCTGACCAAGAGCGACAAGATCAAGGCGAGCGAACTGGTCGCCGTGACGGCGCGCACCGCCGACGCCATCCGCAAGCGGCCCGCCGCGCATCCGGAAATCATCGCGACGTCGAGCGAGAAAGGCATGGGCATCCCCGAACTGCGCGCCGCCGTGCTGGAGAGCGTGACGCAGGGGTGATGCGGGCATGACCGACGATCCCTATATCTATGACGAGGCCAGCGGCGAATGGATCAGCGCCGCCGATGCCGCTGCGCCTGCCGATGCGGCACAGCAGATAGAGGTGCGCGATTCGGTCGGCAATTTATTGGCCGATGGCGATCAGGTGACGTTGATCAAGGATCTGACCGTGAAAGGCGCGGGGCAGACGCTAAAGCGCGGGACGTTGATCAAGTCGATCCGTCTGACCGGCGACGCGCAGGAAATCGACTGCAAATATGATGGCATCAAGGGGCTGGTCCTGCGCGCCGAATTTGTGCGCAAACGCTGAAATTCTTCGAACCCTCATCGATGGGACGGGAACGAGCGATGCCCTGAACCCTGCCTGGCTCCGGAATTGCGGAGCTGTCGGATAAGGCCGTGTGCATCGGCGCATGCGCCGTGGCATCGAGCCTTTGGAGCGCGATGCGATCAGCCTCCATCGGATCATGCTCCATTTTTATGGCTCAGGTATTTTCCGAACCGGCAGGCGATGCCGCCTGTTTCGAAAATGCTCTGAACGGGATTGCTTTCACATCCGTTCGTCCTGCCAGCGGACGTCTGTCCTGAGCGTTCAGGGCAGTCGGAAGGCGCCTTATTCTCTATCTCGCGCTGCAAAGACAGGACAGGGCTTCGACAGGCTCAGCCCGAACGGATGTTGTTCAAGGCTCGACACCTTAAAACAGGCTATATTGCGCGCTGCCCTGTAGCGGCCATGTGCCGAGTATGTCATGCCGGATGCGCCCGACATGGCTGCACACCAGCACCACATTATCCACCCGCCAGCTAAAACCCTCGATGCGCCGCTGCGCCGGAGGACCGTCGCGGTAGAAGAGCGTCTGGTGCGGGCTGAAACTCCAGTCATCGCGCAGGGGCGCCCCTGCCCTTTCAAGCGCCTGCGCCACCTGTCGCTGGAGCCGGACAAGCGGGGCGTTGCTGCGCGATGGACGGAGCGCCGCCGAACGGCCGCCATAGCTCAGCCGATCGAGCAGCAGGTCGAACGGATCGGCCATCATCTGCGTCGCCGTAACCTGCAACATGTCGATGAGCGCCGTCGGATAGGTCGGCATGTCGGCCGCGATGCCCAGCGCCACATGCTGATGCGCGGGCAATATCCGATCTGCGCCACCCGCCAGTATTTCGGCATAATGATCGATCTGGCGCGCGACCATGGGCGGCGGTTTCACCGCAAAGAACAGGCGATAGGCGGATGTGGCGCGGCGTTCCATGTGGATGATCCCGAATCAGACTCTGGATTTGCGATATTATGTTCATGATATGTTCCATTCCCCTTTGTGTCGATTGGGGACGGAACCCGAATCGCCCTATCCCGCGTTAAGTCCCGACGGAGGAAAGGAGTGACGCAGATGGTGCAGCACACGATCGCCAGCCTGGCCGAGAAAATGCAGCATATCGACTTCGCGATGCTGTCGACCCATACGGAGAACGGCCATATCGGCGCACGCCCGATGAGCAATAATCAGGATGTCGCCCATGGCGGCGACAGCTATTATTTCACGACCGAAGATACGCTGATGGTGCGCGATATAGAACGCGATCCGCGTGTCAGCCTGTCTTTCCATGGCAAGAGCGGGCTGTTCGGGCAGCGGCCGCTGTTCATCGCGCTGGAAGGACGCGCCGCGCTGATCCGCGACAAGAGCCAGTTCGAGGAGCATTGGAACCCCGATCTGGACCTGTGGTTCACCGATGGCGTGGATACGCCGGGGCTGGTGATGATCCGCGTCCATGCCGAACGCGCCCATTATTGGGACGGGCAGGATGAAGGCGAGCTGGAAATCGACGTGATGCATTGAGCCGGTCGCGACCATCGCGCCGCCGCATAATGGCGCGGTGGCTGCTGGCGATCGCCTACATCGTTGCTGGCATCGCGCATCTGACGCGGCCTGCCGGGTTCGTGGCGATTACACCCGACTGGGTGCCATTGCCCCATATGGTTGTCATGCTGACAGGCATGGCCGAACTGGCGGGCGCCACCGGCCTGATGATCCCGCGGCTGCGGCGGGCGGCCGCCGTCGGACTTGCCCTCTATGCGCTGTGCGTGTGGCCCGCCAATGTCCATCATGCTTTGCGCGACATCCCCCTGAACGGCGTCCACCTCAGCTGGTGGTATCATGGGCCGCGCCTTGTCCTGCAACCGGTCATCATTTGGTGGGCTTTATGGGCGGGCAGCGTCACCGACTGGCCGTTTCGCCGCCGCCAATCTCCACCATAGGTAGCAGTTGTCTTTCATCGCCAGCGGCCTAGGGTAGGCTGCAAAGAAGCATATGGTTTGAATGGCGAGGCGGCATGACGCGGCATATTCCCTGGATTTTGACGGCCATCGTCGGCGCGGTGGCGCTGGCGGTCGTTGCGGTTTCGCGTGGCGAGGACGTCAACGCGCTGTGGATCGTGGTGGCGGCGGTCAGCTGCTTCATGGTCGCCTATCGCTATTATGCGCTGTATATCGCGCGCAACGTCATGCAGCTGGACCCGTCGCGGCCCACGCCCGCCATCCGGCGCGCCGATGGCCTCGATTATGTCGCGACCGACCGCACCGTGCTGTTCGGCCATCATTTCGCGGCGATCGCGGGCGCGGGCCCGCTGGTCGGCCCGGTGCTGGCGGCGCAGATGGGTTACCTGCCCGGTACGTTGTGGATCATCTTCGGCGTGGTGCTGGCCGGTGCGGTGCAGGATTTCATGGTCCTGTTCATTTCCATGCGCCGCGACGGCAAATCGCTGGGCGAACTGATCCGCATGGAAATGGGGCAGGTCGCAGGGACGATCGCCCTGTTCGGCGCGTTCATGATCATGGTCATCATCCTGGCCGTACTGGCGCTGATCGTGGTCAAGGCGCTGGCGGAAAGCCCATGGGGCATGTTCACCGTCGCCGCCACCGTGCCGCTGGCCATGGCGATGGGCGCCTATACACGCTGGATTAGGCCAGGGCGGATCGGCGAAGTGTCGATACTGGGCCTGATCGGGCTGCTGGCCGCCATCGTTTATGGCCAGGCCATTGCGGAATCGCCGGTCTGGGGTCCGGCCTTCACCTTTACGCCGGTGCAGCTGTGCTGGATATTGATCGGCTATGGCGCGGTCGCTTCCGTATTGCCGGTGTGGCTGTTGCTCGCGCCGCGTGACTATCTGTCCACCTTTCTGAAAATCGGGGCCATCGCGGCACTGGCCATCGGCATCGTCATCATGGCGCCGCCGCTGAAAATGCATGCCGTGACGCAATTTGTGGGCGGCAATGGACCGGTATGGTCGGGCGGCCTGTTCCCGTTCCTGTTCATCACCATCGCCTGCGGGGCGGTATCGGGTTTCCATGCCCTGATTTCCAGCGGCACCACGCCCAAGCTGATCGCCAGCGAAGCGCATGCGCCGATCATCGGTTATGGCGCGATGCTGATGGAGGCGTTCGTCGCCATCATGGCATTGGTGGGGGCATCCATTCTGGACCCCGGCATCTACTTCACGATGAACAGCCCCGGCGCGCTGATCGGCACCGATGCGGCCAGTGCTTCGGCCGCCGTCACCGCCATGGGTTTCCCCATCACGCCCGACCTCATCACCCAGACCGCGAAGGATGTGGGCGAACATAGCATCATCAGCCGGGCGGGCGGCGCGCCCACGCTGGCGGTCGCGATGGCCGAAATCTTCAGCCATGTGGTCGGCGGCCCGGCCATGAAAGCCTTCTGGTATCATTTCGCGATCCTGTTCGAAGCGCTGTTCATCCTGACCGCCGTCGATGCCGGGACGCGGGCGGGCCGGTTCATGTTGCAGGATCTGATCGCGCTGGCCGTGCCGTCCTTCAAGGATAGCAAGAGCCATGCGCCGGGCATCGTCGCCACCGGCCTGACCGTCGCGGCATGGGGCTTCTTCCTCTATCAGGGGGTCACCGATCCGCTGGGCGGGGTCAATACGCTGTGGCCGGTGTTCGGCATTTCCAACCAGATGCTGGCGGCGATCGCACTGATGCTGGGGACGGCCGTGCTGTTCCGCATGAAGCGCGACACATTCGCCTGGGTCACGCTGGTGCCGACGGCATGGCTGTTGATCTGCACCCTGTCGGCGGGCTGGCTGAAGCTGTTTTCCGCCGATGCGAAGGTAGGGTTCCTGGCCCATGCGGCGAAGTTCAGCGCCGCCGCCGAAGCGGGCGAAGTGCTGGCCCCCGCCAAGTCGATGGCGGACATGCAGCGCATCATCTTCAACGACCGGATCGATGCGGCGCTGGTCGCGATCTTCCTGTTCGTGGTGCTGGCGCTGCTGGGCTATACGGTGAAGACCTGTATCGCGGCGCGGCGGATCGCGGCGCCGACCGCGCGGGAAATCCCGTCGCAACTGGTGCCCGCCGAATGACCGGCTGGTTGGCCACGCTGCGCAGCACCGCGCGCCTGATGGTGGGGCAGTCCGATTATGACGCCTATCGCGCGCATATGGCGGCAACCCACCCGGACGCGCCGGTGATGGACAAGGTGCAGTTTTTTCGCAATCGCCAGGAAGCACGCTATGGCGGCAAGGGCGGCAGCGGACGCTGTTGCTGACAAGCCATTGTATCGGCTGATATTTAAGGCGACAGCGCGGGTCGGGAAAATGGCCGCATTCGCAATATTACAGTCATGCAAGCGATAATTGCGACAAAAAATTACAAGAATACGGCATTTAGGGTATTGAAAGGTTGCGCCGCTTTGCTAGGGCGCGGCATTCCTTTATGCCCGACAGCGTGAGGGATGTGCCCCCTGCCCGTCCCTTGCGGCGGGGGGCACCCGATAGCGATCATCGTTGCGCGTTGAAACCGGCGATCATGCCCGCGCTGATCGACAATGCGATTTCCGCCGCGCCGACCGCGCCGATATCTATCCCTGCGGGGCCGTCTATCCGCGCCAGATCCGTTTGCGTGAAACCCATGTCGCCCAGACGCGCGAGGCGCGCCGCGTGGCTTTTGCGCGAACCCAGCGCCGCAATATAGCCGGTCGGCGCGCGCAGGGCGGCGACCAGCGCCGGATCGTCAATCTTGATGTCGTGGCTGAGCGTCACGACGGCGGTCGATTCGCCCGGATGGCGCGCGGCGATCGCTTCGTCGGGCCAGCGATCGTCCAGTTCGACGCCGGGAAACCGCTCCTCGGTCAGAAAGCGTCCGCGCGGGTCGATCACCACCGGGGTCACGCCAATGGCCCGCGCCAGCGGCACGAGGCTCTGCGCAATCTGTACCGCACCGACGATGAACAGCCGGCGCGGCGGATCGTAACGGTTGAGAAAGGCCCCATCGCCTGCCATTTCGCGCGTGACCCCGGCGTCGAGGTCGGTCGCCAGCGTCACGGCCCGGCCGCGCGCGCTTTCCGTTTCGATCCGATCGAACAGGGCGGGCGCGAAACCGGGATCGCCGACGGGCTGGATCAGCACGGCGATTTCCCCGCCACAGGGCAGGCCCACATCCCAGGCATCGCCATCCGCCACGCCATAGCGTGCAACATGCGCACCGCGCCCGGCGATGACTTCGGCCGCGCGTTGCAGGACGTCGCCTTCCACGCAGCCGCCCGAAATGCTGCCTTCGAACCGGCCGTCGGCGTGCACGATCATATGGCTGCCACGCGGGCGCGGCGCAGACCCCCAGGTCGACACCACCGTCGCCAGCGCCATCGGCGCACCGCGCCATTCGATCGCCTTGCGGATGACCGCGCCATTATCGTTCAATCGATACTCCCTGCCTTGATCCCATGGGCGTTCCAATGCATGGACGACGGCCGCGATCCCCTATCGCCGTGATCAAGGCATTTTGCGAGCCGTCATCTGTACCAGATGCCTTCGAAATACTCTAATGCAAGCGGCGGCCGCTCCATACCACCCGGCCGACAATGTCCACCAGCGCCGGATCGATGTCCGCCCAGTCGGGATAGTGCGGATTGTCGCTGACCACGCTGAAACCGCCGCGTCGCGGCCCCATCGCGATCCGCTTGACCATCAGCACGCCGTCAAGACGCAGGACATAGACGCCATCGCGCAACCGGGTGGCATCATCGTCATGATCGACCATGATGTCATCCCCGTCGTTGAGCGTCGGCGCCATCGATTCGCCGTCCACCCGGATGATCGACACGCGTTGCGGCCGCACGCCCAGATGGCGCAGCCAGCGCGCGTCGAACGCCATGACGCCCGCCGCCCGTTCATCATCGTCCAGCGACCCAAGCCCCGCCGACGCCCCAAGCGCCAGACGCGGCACGGCGACCACCGCCGGAACGGGGCGCATGCGCGGCGTTGATTGGGCCGGTTCGGGCGCCACAACCCCGCCCAGCATCCGTTCGGGCACGCCGAAATAGCGCGCCAGCACGCGCCGGTCCTCCTCATCCAGTTTGCGCGGGGTGCCGCGTTTGATGAATTGCTGGATATAGGCGGGATTGCGGCCGATCAGCCGGGACAGATCGGCATAATTTTCCCCCCGTTCGACGATCAGCCGTTCAAGGGCGATCCGGGCATGCTGCGCTTCATCCATATCGAAACCATAAAGATAGGAATTTTCCTAGACAAGTAGGAAATTCAGTTTGAGATAGGAATATACCTATCGATTCGCGTCGGGCGATTCGTGCCGAACAGGGAGAAACCGACCAATGCTGTTGCGGATGATCGAGCGATTTCTGCAGGATAATCAAATGTCCCCCACCCGGTTCGGGCGCGAATGCGCGCGCGATCCCCGTCTGGTCCTTGACCTGCGCAGGGGCCGCCAGCCGGGCGACCGGGTGAAAAGGAGGGTAGAACATTTCGTGAACAATTATCGCAGGAGCATCAGCCGATGACAAGTGCCGAACATGGATTCGGGGCCATCGCCCCGGTTCGCCCCCAGCCCTATGTTCCGCGCCATGACGATCCATTGCCGCGCCTGCTGGTACAGCTGATCGCGCGCATGGGCGAGCCGACCGACATCGAACGGGCAGTCAGTCGGCCATGGGCGAGCGCCCTGTTCGAAGGGCGGCGGCATGAGATTCGCCTGCGCATCAGCGGCGATGACTTCCCGGCGCGCGGGATGGCATTTCTGAAGGGCCTGCGAGAAGCGGAATGGCCGCTGCCCGGCCATTTCGTCGCGGACATCGACGTCGATGGCGGCGATGGCGACATGGACAGCGCCTGGATCGACCTGTCCATCCTGACGATCAGGGACTGGTGAAACGGCACGGGGGGCGAATGGATGATATGCCCCATTCGCCCCCTTGCCTGCATTTCCGACGGGATCAGCGGCGCCCGGCCATCGCGCGCAAGGTACCCAGCGCCGCGCGCAGCGCCGCATCGGCATCCTGATCCACCGCTTCGCGAACCGGCACGGCCGACGCGACGGGCATGTCCGCCAATACGCCGTCATCCTTCGCAGGACCGGCATAGCTGCGCGAACGTTGAGACAGGCCACGTTCCAGACGGTCGGTCAGTTGCGTGATCGACAGGCCATGGGTCGATGGCAGCGGCAGCGGGCGGACCGGTTCGGCAATCTGTTCGGGCGCGAAGGTCGGTTCCGGCATCGGCGCGGTGGACTGGCTGACCGGAAGTATGATTTCCGGTGCTTGCGGCGCGGGCGCTGGTTGCGGCGCGAGGGGTTCCGTCCGCGCGGTCGCCGCCAGCACCGGATCGGCTGCGAATGCGGCGACAGGCGCGGCATCATCCGCGACATCGTCACGTACCAGCGTCGGCGCGGCGAAAGGTCCGGCTGGGCGCAGGAAGGCGGGCTGAGGCAAATCTTCGTCCTTCAGCGGCGGCGGCGCGCTGGGCATGGCGAGGCTGCCGAGCGGGACGACCGAATCGCCCGCCGAGTCGCGGGGCGGATCACGGTCCACCACCAGCGGTCGGCGACCATTTTCCGTGCGACCCATTTCAGAACGAGCCGAATCGGCGCGCGGGAAAATGTCGAGGCCGTCGAAATCGCGGCTGGCGAAGATCGGCGGGCGGGACGGCGCATCGGGATGCGCGTCGGCGCGACGCAGGGCCGGTACGACCGGTTCCATGTCCGATCCGGCACGTCCCCGCGCCAGCGCGGTCAGCTTCGAAAATGCGAAACCCATTTTATGTGCTCCCTGGGCGCGATGGGCGCGCCCCTTCCCATCATGCGATGTCGACCGGTTTTCCAGCGCCAGCAGGCCGTTTTCGCGGTTTGCAAGGCCAACCAGCCCCACCGCCATCAAGCCCACGAACCCCGCCATCAGCAGCCGCGCCTTGAACCCCAGCGGCGGCGCGGCGGCAGGCACCGCTTCGCTGAGACCGCTGGACGCGACGACCATTTCGACCAGTCCGACCGGCATCCACAGGATCAGCAGGGTCGCCGCCAGGCCGGCCAGAGCCGCCATCGCAACATTTTTACCCCTGCCTGCGCCTGCCGACACCTTGTTCTTCAATCCTCAATCATGCGGCTGCGCGCGCGCCATCGGGACGCGCCAGCAACCGCTGGTAAACAGGTTCATAACGCAAAATGTTTGACGACCAGTTACGCTCCCGCTCCACAAAGGCGCGGGCGACGGCGCGGCGTTCATCCCATCCGGCGCGGTCGGCGAACAATCCGGCCAGCGCGTCGGCGATCGCAGACGGGGCGTCCGGCGCAAAGAGCGTGCCGGTGACGCCATCCTCTATCAATTCGCGATGGCCGCCGACATCGGACGCGGCGACCAGACGCCCCTGCGCCATCGCCTCCAAAGGCTTTAGCGGCGTCACCAGATCGGTCAGGCGCATCATCTTGCGCGGGTAAGCCAATATGTCGATCTGCGCATAATAATGTTCGACCTGATCGTGCGGCACGCGGCCGACGAAGACGATATGGTCGGCAAAGGGCGATGCCATCGCCTGATCGCGCAAGGCCTGTTCCATCGGGCCGCCACCGACCAGCACCAGCTTCGCCCGCGGCCGCGCACGCACGAGTCGCGGCATGGCGGCGATCAGGTCGTCCAGCCCTTCATAATCATAGAAGCTGCCGATGAAGCCGACGACGTCTGCGCCATCAAGGCCCAGCTTGGCGGTCAGCGTGGGGTCGCGATCGACCGGCGCGCCGAACTGATCCATGTCGACGCCATTGGGCGACACGACGATCTTGCCCGCATCAACGCCGCGCGCGATGAGATCGCCGCGCAACCCTTCGCAAATGACCGCGACGGCATCCGCATGGCGCACCGCATGGCTTTCAAGCTGGCGGGTCAGCCAGTAACGCGGGCTTCCGGCGACGCCGGTGCCGTTGCCGACCGCCGCATCCTCCCAGAAAGCGCGAATTTCGTAGATCATCGGCAGGCCGTGCCGTTTTGCCACGCGCTGCGCCGCTATGGCGTTCAGCACCGGCGAATGGGCGTGGATCAGATCCGGCTGCCAGTCGCGCACCAGCGCGTCGATGGCATCGGCATGGGCGGCAATGTCGCGCCATTCGCGAATCAGCGCATTGCCGCTGGCGGGTTTACCCGGCGTGCGGTGGAAGGTGAGGCCATCCACCATCTCGCGCAAGGGACCGTCGGCGACATGGCGATAGCCGGTAATGCCCCGCACGTCCCAGCCCCGCGCCATCTGCGCGCGCAGGATCGCACGGGTGCGAAATGTGTAGCCACTGTGCAGCGGCAGACTGTGGTCCAGCACATGGAGAATGCGAGTCATAGCCCGGTCTGTCTGGCATAAAATATTTAACGGCCCGTCAACTCTGTCTGATTATGGATCGGTTCGTGCCCGAACGAATCCACTTTTCGCGATGATCGACGCCCCATGATCGATGCCCTGTCCCTGTTGATCAGCCATGGCGTGATCCTGCTGGCCGCGTGGCGGCTGCTGTCGCGGCCCGATCTGGATCGCGATCCGCCGCCGGCATCGACATCGGCATCGGCATCGGAGCAGCCTTCCGATGCGTGACCTGTTCTTCATCGCCTTTCTGGGCATTTTCGGCCTGATGGGCCTGCGCCGCCCGTTCCTGCTGGTCGCGGTCTATGCCTATATCGACATCGTGTCGCCCCAGCGATTGTCCTATTTCCTGCTGAATTCCATCCCCATTTCCGCCATGGCCTTTGCCGCGATGGTCGGCGCCTGGCTGGTGGTGGACGACAAGAAGGATTGCCGTTTTTCCATGCGGCAGGTGCTGATGCTGATCCTGGTGGGATGGTGCGGTTACACCACCATGACGGCCGATTTCCCGGTCGAGGCGCTGACCAAGTGGAACTGGGTGTGGAAGGCGATCATCGCGGGCATTTTCCTGCCGCTGGTGCTGCGCACGCGGTTTCGGATCGAGGCGCTGACCGTCTTCATGATCCTGTGCGCCAGCACCATCATCATCAATGGCGGCATGAAGACCGCGCTGTCGGGCGGCGGATATGGCGTGCTGAACCTGATGGTCGAAAATAACAGCGGCCTGTATGAAGGCAGCATCATCAGCTGCGTCGCCATATCGTTGATGCCGCTGATCCTGTGGCTGTCGAAGCATGGCACCATCTTCCCGCCCGACTGGCGCGTGAAGACCTTCTGCTATGCGCTGTGCCTGGCCTGCATGTTGATGCCGATCGGGACGGAGGCGCGCACCGGCCTTGTCTGCATCGTCATTTTGGCGGGCATGATGCTGATGCGGTCGAAGCGGAAATTCGTGTACGGGCCGCTGATCGCGGTCGCGGCGCTGGCATCCATCCCGTTCCTGCCTGCCAGCTTCACCCAGCGGATGCAGACGATCGAGAATCATCAGGGCGACGAAAGCGCATCGACGCGCGTCGCCGTGTGGATGTGGACGCTGGATTATGTGAAGCAGCATCCGGGCGGCGGCGGTTTCGACAATTATCTGCAGAACAGCTTCACCTATTTCGCCCAGAGCACCGTCACCGACAGCGGCGGCAGCCGGATCGAGCGGCGGCTGGTGACCGACCACGGCCGCGCCTATCACAGTGCCTATTTCGAGATGCTGGGCGAGCAGGGCTATTTCGGTTTCCTTGTCTGGGCGCTGATCCACGGCATCTGTTTCGTCCGGACGGAGATGATCCGCCGCACCTATCGCAACCGCGACGGGCCGGACGAGGCCTGGATTTCCCCCTTCGCCGTGGCCCTGCAACAAGGGCACGTCATCTATATGATCGGATCGCTGTTCGTGGGCATCGCCTATCAACCCTTTATCTTCATGATGCTGGCGCTTCAGATCGGCCTCGACACCTATCTGACGCGGTTGCGCAAGGATGCGGCCCGGCGCGATCTGGCCGCGACGCTGATCGCGCGACAGGGGATGCAGACGGCATGATCGGCGAATTGCGCGCGCTGGGCATCGCGCAGGGCCTGACGCTGGGGATGCTGATCGCATGCCCGATAATCGCACCCGACATGCTGCCATGGGCGATCGACGCATGGCTGTTGATCGGTGGGTTTCAGCTGCGGCTGGCCGATCGGCGGTTCACATTGCGGACAGGCGGGATGGAATGGGTCAGCCATATCCGAATGGCGCCGTGGCGACTGGTCCGCTGGGGCGTGATCGCGACGGTGGCGCTGATCGCGGGCGATGGCGAACGGGCCATGGGCGTGGTGATTGCGGGGATGCTGTGCGAACTGGTCGCCTATCCATTGTCCACGCAGCTGCTGGGCCGCAGGTCGCTGCCTTGGGCGAGCGGCGCGCTGGCGATGCTGATCGTGCTGACGGGCGTGGTGCAGCAGCCGGCGCTGCACATGACCGCCTGTTTCCTGAGCGGGATTGCGGCCTGCATGATGTGGCTGCGCGGTCCCGATGGCGATCCGCGCGCGCTGGCGCTGGCGCTGGGCGGCGGGGTGGCGGCGGCGATCGCGCCGATGCTGTTTCCCGGCGCGCTGCCCTTTGCCGCGCCGACCTTTACCAGTTGCGCGGCATGGGTGCTGGCATATCTGTCGGTGCTGCGGCGGCAGGTCACGCCATGGCGACCGGGCGGCGCGGCAGCGGGCCTCCACCCGTCGCGCTGAACCACGGAACGAAGCGTCAGACGACGGGTTTGAAGCCATGAGAAGGAAATCATGGCTGACCGTTCCATCGTCCATTCCGACGATTCCATCCCCGGTATTACGCGGCGTGCGCTCAAACGCGGCTGGGCCTATGACGATGCCGATGGCAGGCGCATCACCGACCCGCAGGAAATCGAGCGGCTGAACCGGATCGCCCTGCCCCCCGCCTATCGCGACTGCTGGTTCTGCCCGTCGCCATGGGGGCATGTTCAGGCGGTCGGATATGACGACCGGGGCCGCAAACAATATCGATACCATCCCGATTTCCGCGCCGCGCGGGAAGCGGAGAAATATGCGGGCTGCCCGGATTTCGGCCGCGCCCTGCCCAAGCTGCGCGAACGGATGGAGGCGGACCTGTCGCGCCGCGGCCTGCGCAAGGATCGCACGCTGGCTGCGGTCGTGCGCCTGCTCGACCTTGCCAAGCTGCGCGTGGGCAACGAACATTATGCGACGACCAACAAGAGTTTCGGCGCGACCACGCTGCGCCGCCGTCATGTCGATCTGAACGGCCGGTCGCTGACGCTGTGTTACCGCGCCAAGTCGGGCAAGCAGCAGCAACTGACCGTCACCGACACGCGCCTGCTGCGGTTCGTGCGGCAGGTGCAGGATTTGCCCGGACAGCATCTGTTCCAATATCTGGACGAGGATGGCGCCGCGCGGCCGATCACGTCGAACGACGTCAACGCCTATATATCAGAAGCCATGGGCGCGCCCTTCACCGCCAAGCATTTCCGGACATGGGGGGCGTCCACCATCGCGTTCGAAACGCTGGTCGCGGGCCATGTGTCGTTGAAGGAGATGATCGCGCCGGTGGCGCAGGCGCTGGGCAATACCCCGGCGATCAGCCGCAAAAGCTACATCCACCCCGCCCTGATCGCGCTTTGCCGCGAAGGGCAGGATGAATGGCGGCAGGGGGTTCGCTTGCCGCGCCGGACGCGCTATCTGTCGCGCGAGGAACGCGGGCTGATCGCCTTTCTCGATTCCATCGCAGATTGCGCCCCGCTTGCAGCGGCGGCCTGATCCTTTCCCCCTATTCCTCCCCAGAACAGGACAGGCATGGCCGACAAGAGAGACCCGACGCTTCCCGACATTGAGATAAAGGCGCCCAATCTGCGCGAAATGTGGGATGCGACGCTGGCCTGGTTTCAGGTCCACTACCTCCAGATCCTGATCGCCATCGGTGCTGCCGTCCTGATCTATCTGGCGCTGGCGGCGGTGCGCGAAATGGGCAAGCGGCACCGGGGGCATCGCGGCGATCCGCTGGGCTATGCCAATGTGCTGGGCCGGGCGGCGGCGCGCACCACCCATTATTTCATGGTGCTGGTGTCGGCGCAGCTGGTGGTCGGCTATGCCGACGCGCCCGCTTCGCTGACGAAGACGGTCACGTTCCTGTTCACCATCGCCACCGTGTTGCAGGCGGCATTATGGGCGCGGGAGATCATTCTGGGCCTGATCGAGCGCAAGACGCTGGCCGAGGATGGCGGCGGCGAAACGCTGGCCAATGCCATGGGCCTGATCCGCGTGCTGGTCAGCTTTGCGCTGTTCGCCATCGCCGCCATCGTGGTGTTGGACAATCTGGGCGTGAACGTCACTGGTCTGGTCGCGGGTCTGGGCATTGGCGGCATTGCCATCGGCCTTGCCGCGCAGGGCATTTTCTCCGACCTGTTCGCCGCGCTTTCCATCATTTTCGACAAGCCGTTCCGCCGGGGCGAGACGATCACCTATGACACCACGACCGCAACGGTGGAGAAGATCGGCCTGAAATCCACCCGCCTGCGCGCGGTGACGGGCGAAAAGAAGGTCATTTCCAACGCCAACCTGCTGCAAAAGGAAATCACCAGTTACCAGACGCTGGATCATCGCCGGATTAAATTCGCCATCGGCGTCATCTATCAGACGCCGACCGATGTGGCGGAACAGATCCCTGACATATTGAAGGTCATCATTCAGGATCTGGACGCGAAGTTCATCCGCTCCGGTTTTGTCGGATTTGGCGCATCGAGCCTGGATTTCGAAGTGGAGTTCGACGTTTACCTGCCCAGCTGGGACGACATCTATGTCGTGCGGCACAAGGTGGGGCTGGCGATCCTGAAACAGTTCAACCAGCGCGGCATCGAATTCGCCTATCCCACGCAGACAACGTTCACCGCCGCGCCCGATGGCCGGATGATCATGCCCTATGCCGATGTGCAGCCGGTGCATCATGTCGAATGATGTCACGGGTCGCCGCATGATCGACTCGCCCCGTCCCCTCTGCCTTGCCGGTGACGGTGCGGCATCCTAGCCGAAGGGCATGACGAAAATTGCCCTTACCCTGTCTGTCGCCGCCCTCTCCGCTGCGGCCGCCATCGCCGTGCTGCCTGCCACCGCCCATGCCGAAGGATTGGGCGCGGAGGCCAATTATGGCCGCGCCGACGGCCATTGGGGCACGGAAATCGGGGCAGGCTATGCCATGGGCATAGCCGGGTTCAGCCTGACGCCGGGCGGTGGCGTCTATCTGCGCGATGGCGACACGAAACTTTATGGCCGGGTCGAGGCCGCCTATACCATCCCGCTGTCGATGACGATCGGGGCGGGCGTGCGGTTCAGCGGCGACAATACGCGCCCCTATGCGACGCTGGCCATGCCGTTGATCCCCAAGCTGCGGGCGAAGGCCAATGTCGGGCCGAAATATTATGCGGTCGGCCTGACGCTGGGCTATTGAGGCTGGCCCCATAGCGTGCCGGGTTGCAGCAACCCGTCGCGCAGGGCCAGTCCGCCATCGCGATCCTGCGCCAGCAGCAATGCCCCGTCGAGGTCGATCCAGTCGGCCCCCTGCGCCACCAGCGCGGCGGGCGCGATGCCGAGCGATGTGCCCAGCATGCAGCCCACCATGATGCGGAAGCCGCGCGCGCGCGCGTCCCGCGCCAGTGCCAGCGCTTCGGTCAGGCCGCCTGCCTTGTCCAGCTTGATATTCACCGCATCGAAATCGCCCAGATTATCGAGGTCGGCACGGGTGTGACAGCTTTCGTCGGCGCAGAGCGGCAACGGTGATTTGACTCCCGCAAGGCGCGATTCCTGTCCGTGGACGATCGGCTGTTCCACCATTTCCACCCCCAGAGCCTCCAGCGCCGCTGCCTCCGCCGCGATGTCCATATCGTGCCAGCTTTCATTAGCATCGACGATCAGCCGGGCATCGGGCGCGCCCGCGCGCACCGCCGCGATCCGCGCCCGGTCGCCTTCCCCCGTCAACTTGCATTTGAGAAGAGCAAAGCCGCGTCCCGCCGCCATGCGCGCATCCGCTTCCATCTTCGCAGGGTCGCCAAGGCTGATGGTGAAGGCGGTCGGCAACGGGGCGGGCGCGGCAAGGCCCGCCAGTTGCCAGACCGGCACGCCGGCCTGTTTCGCTTCCAGATCCCATAGCGCGCAGTCCAGCGCATTGCGCGCCGCGCCCCGTGGCATATGGGTCAGCAGCGCCTGCCGGTCGAGCGGCCCGGTATAGGATTGCAGCGCCGCGACGCAGCCTTCCGCGCTTTCGCCCTCATAATAGATGGCGGTGCCTTCGCCGCGTCCTTCCCGCGCGCCATCGCTGACGGAGCAGACGATGACGTCGACATGAGTCTTGGCCCCGCGACTGATGACGAAGGCGCCCGCCACCGGCCAGCGTTCGACCGTCGCGGAAATTATACGGGTCATCGGCGTTTCCTGCGAGAATATTTGACCAAATTCGACGCTGTCATATGCGCGAAACAGGATCACCGGCATAGTCCTGCGATTCCAGAAGGAGCATGTTTTCCAGTGACATCCCGCGACATTACCGGTTTCCTGCCCCTCGACGAAGCGGGCCGCCCCGACATGCGCCTGCCCCGCCGCCTGTCCGACATGGCGTGGCGGCTGACTTTCGGCGCGATCGGATGGCCATGGCTGCTGGCCAGCCTGTCGGGCGGGCGACCGGCGGACAAGCGCATGTTGCTGGACGAGCTGGGCATGCCGCACGACGCGTTGCCGCATCTGGGCAGCTGGAAGGCCGATGTTGGGTTTCTGCGCCATATCGTGCGGGAAATCGCCCGGTTGCGCCCGACCCATGTGGTGGAACTGGGGGCGGGCGCTTCGTCGCTGATCGCGGCGCGCGCGTTGCAGATCCATGGCGGCGGGCGGCTCCACAGTTTCGACCAGCATGGCGGCTTTGTCGATGCAACGCGCCAGTGGCTGGCCGACAATGCGCTGGACGTCGACATCCGCCATGCGCCGCTGACGCATGAAAGCGCCGACTGGCCGGGGCGGTGGTATTCCATCGATCAGTTGCCCGAACGGATCGACCTCATCATCATCGATGGGCCGCCGTGGAGCGTGCATCCGCTGGTGCGGGGCGCAGCCGACAGCCTGTTCGCCCGCCTGTCCCCCCATGGCGTGGTATTGCTGGACGACGCAGCACGGCCCGGCGAGCGGCTGGTCGCGCGGCGATGGCGCAAGCGCTGGCCGCATATCGACTTCCGCCTGATGAAGGATGGGACGAAGGGTACGCTGGTCGGCCGCCGTCGCGACACCCGCCTGCCCGTCGCCAACGATAATGACGCCGGACGCACATGGCGGCATATGGGCCGCGCCGCCGCCATCGCCGCGCTGATCGCGACGGGATGGATCGCGCGCGGCGAACTGGGCGAGTTTCCGCAGAGTGCGCAGGCGAGCAGTTTTCTGGACGAAGCCGCCGCGTCGCGCCGCGCGGGCCTGTTGCGGCAGGGCATGGCGTCGCAGGTTGAAAGCGTGACGCTGAACCCGCAGGAAATCGAGCGGTCCACCGGCATCGTCCTGCCCGCCATGCCCGCCGGATGGCGCATTACCGACGTGCAGCTGTTCCCCACGCCCGACAGCCCCGCCATCGCCATGTCGATGGTGACGCCGCAGGGCGAGCCGCTGTCCTTCTTTGCCGATCGCGCCGAAACCCCGGCCGAAGCCACACCGCTGATGGCCCGGCGGCAGGGCGATACCGTCGCCTATTGGGAGGCGGGGACCATGGCCTATGCTCTGACCGGCAAGGCCGATGCGCGCCGGGTGATGCAGCTGGCCGGAGAGATGGCGCAGGACGGCTGACGGCGCAGCATCATCCTTTGGGTCGGGCGGCCCCGGCAGCCCCGATCTTTTGCGCGATTTCGGCGTCGTCGGATATTTCCTCCGCGCCCAAATCGCTTTAAGCGCGACGTTCATGGAGGATGCCCCGCAAAGCCCAGCCCGCGCCGATGCGCGACCGCCCCTTGGCAGCCTGACGATGCTGTGGCGGTTCGCCCGCCATTATCCGGGGCGGATCGCAGGGGCGCTGCTGGCGCTGATCATATCGTCCGCCGCCACGCTGGGCATTCCCAGCGGGTTTCGGCTGGTCATCGATCGGGGGTTCATGGGCGGCGGCGATATTGGGCGCTGGTTCCAGTATCTGCTGTTGATCGTCATCGTGCTGGCGGTGGCGAGCGCGCTGCGCTTTTACTTCGTATCCTGGCTGGGCGAGCGGGTGGTCGCAGACATCCGCAATGCGACGCAGGCCAATCTGTTGCGGCAGGCGCCCCGCTTCTTCGAGGAAAACCGCCCGTCCGAAATCGCGTCGCGCATGACCGCCGATACCGCCATCGTGGAGCAGGTGGTGGGATCGACCGTGTCGGTCGCGCTGCGCAATCTGGTCACCGGCATCGGTGGGCTTGCCTATCTGTTCGCGCTGGCGCCCAAGCTGGCGGCGCTGCTGTTGCTGGGCATTCCGGTCATATTGCTGGTGCTGATTGGCCTGGGTCGCCGGGGGCGCGGCCTGTCCCGCGCCAGTCAGGATCGGCTGGCCGACATCGGCAGCATTACCAGCGAAGTGTTGGGCGCGATGAAGATCGTGCAGGCTTTCGGGCAGGAACGACGCGAAGGCGCCCGGTTCGACGCGACCGTGGAAAATGGGTTTGCAACGGCGCGCAAGCGGATTGCGCTACGTGCGCTGATGACCGCGGTCGTCATTGCGCTGGTGTTCGGATCGATCACCGCCGTCATGTGGCAGGGTGCGCTGGACGTTGCGGCCGGTCGCCTGTCGGGCGGCAGCATCGCCGCTTTCGTGCTGACCGGCGGCCTGGTTGCGGGGGCATTCGGATCGCTGTCCGAAAGCTGGGGCGACCTGTTGCGCGGTGCGGGCGCGGCCAGTCGGCTGCATGAACTGATGACGGCGCAGCCGGACATCGTGCCCCCTGCCCATGCCATCGCCATTCCCGCGACGGGCCGGGGCGCGGAACTGCGGTTCGATGACGTGCATTTCCATTATCCCACCCGCCCAGATCAGGCGGCGCTCCACGGCGTTTCCTTTGCCGTCGCGCCGGGTGAAACGGTGGCGATCGTCGGCCCATCCGGCGCGGGCAAATCGACCATCATCCAGATGGCGTTGCGCTTCTACGATCCCGATGCCGGTGTCGTGCGCCTGAATGGCGTTGCGTTGCCCGACGCCGATCCCACCGCTCTGCGCGCGACGATGGCCATGGTGCCGCAGGACAGCGTGATCTTTGCCGCGTCCGCACGCGACAATCTGCGTTACGGGCGCTGGGACGCCAGCGACGATGAGATATGGGCGGCGGCGCGCGCCGCCAATGCGGAGAGTTTCCTGCGCGCCTTGCCGCAGGGGCTGGACAGCCATTTGGGCGAGGGGGGCGCGCGTCTGTCCGGCGGGCAGCGACAGCGGCTGTCGATTGC
Source organism: Sphingobium sp. (assembly GCF_048594625.1). Lineage (GTDB taxonomy): Bacteria > Pseudomonadota > Alphaproteobacteria > Sphingomonadales > Sphingomonadaceae > Sphingobium. Next base: position 16,974 of record NZ_JBMDWL010000017.1, on the reverse strand, counting down.
CCGCGCACTGCTGCGCGATGCGCCGCTCCTGTTGCTGGACGAGGCGACATCGGCGCTGGACGCCGAATCGGAACGGCTGGTGCAGGATGCGCTCGACCGGCTGATGCGCGATCGCACCACGGTCGTCATCGCCCACAGGCTGGCCACCGTACGCGCCGCGGATCGGATCGTCGTGATGGATGAAGGGCGGATCGTCGAACAGGGGAACCATGCGACGCTGGTGGCGCAGGATGGCCTCTATGCGCGCCTCGCCAGCCTGCAATTTCAGGATGTCCCCGCCGCCTGATCGGTGGGCGATCCGCGCATCAAGGCGTCGAGGGCGAATTTACTGGCTGAGCCGTACGATATGATCGAGGATCGCCGCATGGAGCGGCCGTTCGAACGCGCATCCTGATTCGGGACCGCGCGTCCATAATACGCGCGCGCGGCGCCCTTCGAAACCGGGCAGCATGATCCACAGGTCCGTGCCGATGGTGAGCTTCATGAAGCTTTGCAGGCGGAACCCGGACACCGACACATCGGTAATCCGACTGGTGAACCAGGTTTCGCCCGGCCGCCGGACCTTGACCGCGATCTGGACGTGACGGCGTTCTGCCATCCGTCCCTTCCGGTCATATTCTGTCTGTCGTTCAGCGCCCATGTCAGCCTTGTCCCGCTTGCCTCGAACATTGTCCGCGATCGAGGTAAGCAAAGGGTTAAGTTTCCGGAGACGTCCCGTTCGACCAAGCGGCTCACCGGATTCCGGGCGGAGTGCATAAAAAAAGGGTCGCCCGAAGGCGACCCCTGAATATCTGCAATCTTCCGTCCCATGGCCCCGACCCGCCATCCCGGAAAAACGGGAAGTCCTGTGCGGGAAGAGCGTCGCCGGAGCCTGACGATCAGAAGCTGCTATATTGTTCGTTGCCGACAAAGCCCAGCTTCGTCACGCCCGCACGCTTGATCTCCGCCAGCACTTCGTCAACGACGACATAGCGGGTGGCAGCGTTCGGCTGGAACTGAAGTTCCGGTTCGACCGGGAGTTGCAGCGACTGCTGCAAATACTGACGCAGGGTCAGCAGGTCGATCGGCGCACCGTTCCAGGTGATCGTTCCGGCCTGATCGATGGCGACCTTGTTCTTCACAGGGTCGATCGTCGAATTGGTCGGCGGCGCGTTTTGCGGCAGGTCGATCTTCACCGCGTGGGTCTGGATCGGAATGGTGATGATGAACATGATGAGGAGAACGAGCATGACGTCGATCAACGGCGTCGTGTTCATTTCCACCATCGGCTCACCATCATCGGAGCCCATGCTCATTGCCATAGCGAAATCTCCTTGTTCGGCCGATCAGAGGCGGGTGTTCGTCGAACCGGGTTCCGGTTCGGAGATGAAACCAACCTTCGGGAAACCGGCACGCTGCATCGTGTAGATGGTGCCACCGATGCAACGATAGGGGGTGTTGATGTCGCCACGGATATGCACTTCGGGCAGATCCTCCGGCGTCAGATTTTCAACGCCACCAGCCTTCTTGATGTCCGCTTCCAGTTTGGCGACGGCCCGATCCAGCAGTTCGCTGGAATTGACCGGGGCCAGACCCCAGAACACGGCGCAGCTGCCGTCGGCAGCCTGCGTGACCGAAAGGGACACGTTTTCCGGCTTCGTCGTGGTCGGCTCGAACGCCACCTTGGGAAGCTGCAGATCGACCGTCTGGACGACGACCGGGACCGCGATGAGAAAGATGATGAGCAACACCAGCATGACGTCGACGAGCGGCGTCGTGTTGATGTCGGACATCGGCTTGTCGTCACCGCCGTCGGAGCCAACACTCATTGCCATTGATACTATCCTAACCTTGGTGTCGATGGCGCCCCGTCAACCCTGTGCGGGTTGATCGGGGTCCATGGTCGGCGGGGAACCGGGCGGTCGCAGCCGCCACCCGGCCCCTTCGCCGGCGTCTTGAGACCGATCAGGCCTTGGTCGGAGCGGCAGCCGGCTTGGCAGCAGCGGCCGGAGCGGCAGCAACGGTCGGCTTCACGGCGCCGTCCGAAACCAGATAGGCCAGCAGGTCGACGGTGAAGCCGTTCAGCTGTTCCGCAATCGCCTTGTTACGGCGCTGCAGGAAGTTGTAGGCGAGCACCGCGGGAACGGCCACGGCCAGACCCAGGGCGGTCATGATCAGAGCTTCACCGACCGGGCCGGCAACGGCGTCGATCGAGGCCTGACCGGCAGCGCCGATCTTGATCAGGGCGCGGTAGATACCGATAACGGTACCGAACAGACCGATGAACGGCGAGGTCGAACCGACGGTCGCGAGGAAGGCGAGACCGCCACCGAGCGACGAGTTGATCGCGCCTTCCGAACGGGCGAGCGAGCCGTGCAGCCAGTCGTGGGCTTCAACCGGATCCTTCAGCTTGCCATGCTCTTCCTGAGCCTTGATGCCGTCGTCGACGATCTGCTTGTAGGCCGAATTCTTTTCGAGCTTGGCCGAAGCTTCCCTCAGCGAAGCGGCGCGCCAGAAGGTGGTGCGAACCTTCTTGCCCTGGCTGATCACCTTCTGCTGTTCGATCAGCTTGGTGAACAGAATGTAGAAAGTGCCGACGGACATGCCGCACAGGATGATGAAGACGGTCCAGGCAATGGTGCCGCCCTGTTCAAGGGCTTCCATCAGACCATAGGGGTTTTCCGGCTTGGGAGCCGCAGCTGCGAGATACATCAACATGTTCAAGACTTCCCTCTCAATGAGATCAAGCTAGGGACAGGCGGCGCGGGGCGCTCGCCTTCCCGATCAGGATTATTCCGGCAGACGCCAGGTGATACGCCCGTTGTACGTATCGGGCATGTCATTCCCATCCGAACCCTTCGCCGGCTTGAAGCGCGCACGGCGCGGCAGCAGGCGACAGGTTGCCTCGTCGAGGTCGGGATGACCGGTCGACTGAGTGATGGTGCAGTTGGTCACCCGACCGTCAGCACCGATTTCCAAGCGGAAACCGGCCGTACCCGAACGTTCTTCGCGCTGTGCGCGGCTCGGATAGTCGGCATCGCTGAGCCAGCTGCCGGGGTTGCTACGCGGCGAAGCGCGCGTTGCAGCCTGAGGCGGGGCCGGCGGCGGGGCCGGAGGTGGCGGCGGTGCGGCAACCGGGACCGGATTGAACACCGGAGGCGGTGTCCGAACGGTCTGGATTGGCGGCGCAGGCGCCGGGGTCTGCACAATCGGCGGAGGCGCGACAACCGGCGGCGGCTCGATCGGCTGATCTGGCGGCGGCGGTGGCGGCTCCTCGTCCGGTGGCGGCGGTTCCTCCTTCACGTCGATCACGTTCAGCTGTTCTGCCGCCTTTTTGACATATTTCATGCCAAGACCGGTGACAAAGGCATAGCCAAGAACAGCGTGAATCAGGGCGACGATGACGATCGAGACAGTCCGACTCGATCCTTGCGAGTGGTCAGCATAGGCCATTCGGCAACGACACTCCTTAACTCATCTTACCAGTGGTTTATACAAATCAGCCAAAAACGACCCAAGCCGACCGAGCTACCCCAGCCGCCTTTGGCCCCCTGTCCGTTCATTTGCTACCGCGCAAACTCCTATCGCGGCATATCGTGGCACGCAAACGCTTTATCGATATGTTCATTTGCGGTTACCATTTCATATCGGAATGACTTGCCTGTGACATCATTGCCACGGGCCAAAAATACAGGACGAAGCTGACGATGAAATCCGCCATCCGCCTTAACCGCTTGGCAATCTTATGCCTCATTTCCGCCGCATCTTCCGCGGTTTTCCCAGCCTTTGCCCAAGATAAAAAGGTGGTAACGCAACCATCCGGCAATTTTGGTCAGCTGTCCTATGCCGACATCGTGGACCTGGCCGACAAGGCGCCAATGGTCGCCAATGTGCGTATTCGCAACATCATCACATTGAAGCCTGAACAGGCCGGAACTGTGCCAGCAGGGCACAAAAGGTTGTTCATCGAGGCCGACGTAACGGGGTTGATTCGCGGTGAAGCGGGAATCAGTCCCCTTGTAACCTACCTCTATGATGCCCCCCTCGACGCCAAGGGGAAGGTGCCGAAGCTGAAAAAGGCCCAGATGATCGTCTTCGCCCGGACCGGTGGCCGCCCCGGCGAGATTCAGCTGATCGCGCCCCACGCCCAGATCGCCGCCACCCCGGCCGAAGAGCAACGCGTGAAGACCATATTGTCCGCGCTGGTCGCCCCCAGCGCCCCGCCGCGAATCACCGGGCTGGGCGATGCTTTCCATGTCGCGGGCACGATCGCAGGCGAAGGCGAAACGCAGATTTTCCTACGCACGGAAAATGGCGACCCGGTATCGCTGTCCGTCCTGCGTCGTCCGGGTCAGGCGCCGCACTTGGCGGTTGCGCTGGGTGAGATCATGGATGAGGCCGCCCGCCCGCCCGAACCCGGCACGCTGCTATGGTATCGTCTGGCCTGCACATTGCCATCGGCCCTGCCGCCCCGCGCCGTGCGGACATTGTCGCCGCAGGATGCCGACGCGGCGCGCGCCGATTACGGCGTCGTCATCGCGGCGCTGGGGCCGTGCGGGCGGACCCGTAGCGTCAACTGATTCGCACAGCGATTCGGAAGCGGGCGTCGGCGGTTGCCCGCTTTTTCTTTGGACAGATACGCGCGGGCGTCTACAGCGCGGCTTCCAACAGTCGGAAGGGAAGAGAAGCCGCCATGTCCAATCTGCACCGCCATGCCCCGCTGCGCGTCGCGCTCGTCGGTCTCGGCACGGTGGGCGGGGGCGTCATTCGGCTGCTGGAAACCAACAGCGACCTGATCGCGCGGCGCGCCGGTTGCCCCATTCAGGTCGTCGCCATTTCCGCGCGCGATCGCAACAAGGATCGCGGCATCGACCTCAGCCCTTACGAATGGGTCGATGACATGACGACGCTGGCGACGCGCGAGGATGTCGATGTCGTGGTCGAACTGATCGGCGGGTCGGACGGCCCTGCCCTCACCCTGGCCCGGCAATGCCTGACCGTGGGCAAGCCTTTCGTCACCGCGAACAAGGCGATGCTGGCGCATCATGGTCTGGATCTGGCCCGGCTCGCCGAACGGGGCGGCATCGCCCTGAAATATGAAGCCGCGGTCGCAGGCGGCATCCCGGTCATCAAGGGCATGCGCGAAGGCGCCGCCGCCAACGAAATCAGCCGCGTCTATGGCATATTGAACGGCACCTGCAATTACATCCTGACCACGATGGAGAAGGAAGGCCGGGGCTTTGACGAGGTTCTGAAGGAAGCGCAGGATCTGGGCTATGCCGAAGCCGATCCGAGTTTTGACATCGATGGGGTGGATGCCGCGCATAAGCTGACCATATTGGCCAGCCTCGCCTTTGGCACCGAACTGGATTTCGACGCGGTCGCCACCACCGGCATCCGCCATGTCATCGCCGCCGACATCGCCGAAGCAGCGGCGCTGGGTTTCCGCATCCGGCTGGTCGGCATGGCGCAGAACGGACCGGAGGGGCTGTTCCAGCGCGTCCACCCGATGCTGGTGCCGCTGGATCATCCGCTGGCACATGTCGACGGATCGCTGAATGCCGTGGTGGCGGAGGGGAATTTCGTCGGCCGCCTGTTCTTCCAGGGGCGCGGCGCGGGCGAAGGTCCGACCGCGTCGGCCGTGGTCGCCGACCTGATCGACGTGGCGCGCGACGAATATGGCGACGCCTTCGCCATGCCGGTCGCAGCGCTCAGCCCGCAACGGACCGCCGACGCAGGCGCGCGCATCGGCCGCGCCTATCTGCGCTTCAAGGTACAGGATCGCCCCGGCGTACTGGCGGAAATCGCCGCCGCGACCCGCGATGCGGGCGTATCCATCGAAAGCATGATCCAGCGCGGCACCCATAAGGATGACGGCGTATTGGTCGCCATCGTCACCCATGCGGGCGAAGAACGGTGCGTACGTGAAACGCTGGAGCGGCTGGCCGGATCGGACAGCCTGCTCGACACGCCGATGGTGATGCACATCCTCGACTAAGCGCATTTTGACGTCGTCTGGGAAAGATGACGGATGGTGCCATGCGGCGGGAGGGGCGTTTATCGCCGCCCTGCCCCCTTGATGCGTTCGGATGGCGGCGGCGACAGGTCGGCATCCGGATCGGTCACGGCCGTCACCAGCTTTGCAAGCGCACCAATCATCTGCAACACCGGCAGGCCGCCAGTGCATCCCGCGCCCTGTCCGCCCACCACGCCGCATGATCCCTGTTGCGGCGCGACCGCCGTTGCACGGGGCGCTTCGCCCCGTTGCGGCCCCGCCCCTGCCACCTCCTCACGCGACAGGGGCAGCCGTTCGCGCGCATTGCGCTCCGCCTGCGTACCGCACACCACGATGGCGTCGCCGCTGCGGTCGCAGGGACGGACGAACTGCGTCTTCGCCCGATAGGCGCGCATCAGCCCGTCATCGCCATCCGCCTGCGCAGCGGCCGTCGCCGGGATCGCCACAAGCGCCATGGTGAGGGGGACAATGCGCTTCATGACGACAGGAAAGCAGCCAATCATGGCGGCATCATGTCGTGCCGGTCGGGCGCGGAGCGGCGCCGCATACACCCCCTTCCCGCCTCGACAAGGATCGGCCAAACTCCTATCGCGGCGGCAACAAGAACAGGCAGAGGAAGATGATGGTGCAGGGAAGTTCGGTTCTGGATCGCGTCCTGGTGCTGGAAATGGTGCGCGTCACCGAAGCGGCGGCGATCGCCGCGTCGAAACTGATCGGCCGGGGCGATGAAAAGGCCGCCGATGCGGCAGCGGTCGAAGCGATGCGCCTTGCCTTCAACGATCTGTATATGGACGGCACCGTCGTCATCGGCGAAGGCGAACGGGACGAAGCGCCGATGCTCTATATCGGGGAGAAGGTCGGCAGCGCCATCGGCACCGGGCCAAAGATCGACATCGCGCTCGACCCGCTGGAAGGGACGACCATCACGGCGAAGGCCGGCCCCAATGCGCTGGCGGTGCTGGCCATTTCCGAGGAAGGCGGGCTGTTGAACGCGCCCGACGTCTATATGGAAAAGCTGGCGATTGGCCCCGGCTATCCCATCGGCACGATCGACCTCAACCGGTCGGTGCGCGAAAATGTCGAATCGGTCGCGAAGGCCAAGGGCGTCGATCCCCATGAAATCATCGTGTGCGTGCTCGACCGGCCGCGCCATGAAAGGCTGATCGCGGAGTTGCGCGCCATCGGATGCGGCATCATGCTGATCCCCGACGGCGACGTTGCAGGCGTGATCGCGACCACCGATCCGGAAACCACCATCGACATCTATATGGGGTCGGGCGGCGCGCCCGAAGGCGTACTGGCCTGCGCCGCGCTGCGCTGCGTGGGCGGGCAGTTCAAGGGGAAGCTGCTGTTCCGCAACGAGGATGAGAGAAGCCGCGCGCGCAAATGGGGCATCACCGACCTCGACAAGATCTACGACCTTGATGAACTGGCGAAGGGGGACTGCATCTTTGCCGCGACCGGGGTTACCGACGGATCATTGCTGGATGGGGTGAAACGGATGCCCGGCGGCAGGCTGACGACACAAAGCGTGGTGATGCGTGCCAGCACCGGCACCGTCCGATGGGTGAAGGGGGAACATCGGGTGGACAATAAGGACCGGGGATGAATGAAAAGGGAGCCGTCAGGCTCCCTTCATCGCATCAGTGGCCAGCGCGATGATTGAGATCGTGGCCCAGCGACAATATGCCGACGCCCAGCAGCGTATAGACGCTTTCCTGCAAACCATGATCCATGGTGAGCGCACCCGCCATCACGCCCAGGCCAAGCGATCCGATCGCCGCAGGCATCATATAGCCATGGGCCAGCGCGCCATGGCCAAGCGCCGCCGCACCCAGAATGATGGCCACCACCAGTCCCGCTTCGTGAAAGATCGGGCTTTCGAAAATGCCGCCCGCGGACGCGAGCAGTCCCAATATCACGGCCGTGGCGAAACAATGTGCGACGCAAAGACCCGACAGCGCGATCGCGATACGATCGACACGACCGGTCATCAGGGCATGGCGCAACATCAGCTTCATGGTCGCCGCTACATAGGACAAGCCATTATAAGTTACAACATAACATCGTTGCAGCCCCGGCATTTTTTATGTCCGTCAGGCCGCCAGACGCATGCAGTTGCGGCCACTATGTTTGGCGCGATAAAGCGCCTTGTCGGCAGCTTCCATGATCACGGACCGTTCGGCCGCGTCATTCAGCGCGACAAGGCCCGCGCTGAAGGTCACGCGGATCGCCAGCGACGCATCGACGATGACGGGTTCGGCCAATAGCGCGCGCAGCCGGTCGCAGGTCAGGCTCGACCGGTGAACGTCGCTATCGGTCAGGAGGATGGCGAATTCCTCGCCCCCCAGGCGGCCGATGCTGTCTTCCGCGTGCAGCCCCTGTCGCAGCCGATCGACAAAAGCCGTCAGCACCCGGTCGCCCGCGCCATGACCGTAGCGGTCATTGACCGATTTGAAATGATCGATGTCGATCAGCAGCAGGCATGACCGTGCGCCCAGCGCGACCCGCGCCATTTCCCGGTCCACCTTGTCCAGAAAGGCGCGACGGCTGTCCGCACCGGTCAGCGAATCGCGGGCGGCGACCTGTTGCAGGGCGCGCTGTCGCGCCTTGTGCCGGGACATGTCGCGAATCATGCTGACGACGCCGCTGGGCAGGCCGCGTTCGTCGATCATCGCGCGACTGACCATTTCGCACCATTCCATAGCGTTGATCGACACCATCGGGCGAAATTCGACCTTGTGCACCGAACCCGGCTGGGCCAGCGCGCGATGATGCGCGGCAACGACCAGCGCCCGATCCTGTGGATCGACCAGATTGGACGCGGCCTGACCGATCAGCAGTTCGGGCGCGCAGCCAATCTGTTCGCTGGCCGACGGGGACGCATATTGGATCATGCCGTCTACGCCGATATTGAGCACCAGATCGCCGCTATATTCCGCCATCGCGCGATAGCGGGCCTCGCTCTGTTGCAGCATCTGGAAGATGCGCTTGCGCGCCGCCAGTTCGACCGCGACCGGCATGCACAGCAGGAAACTGAGCGCGAGGTAGAATTGGAAGAATTGCACGCGTTCGCCCGTCGTCGCCGCGACAAGGGTCAATGGACCGCTGCCCGCCATGGTCGCGCTGCCGCCGATCAGCGCCAGCAGGATGATGGCGGCGGCCGATCCCATATGCCCGACCCGAAAGGCGATCAGGACCAGCGGCAACAAGGGCGCGAACAGCAGGGGATAATAGGCCCAGTAAAAGACATGGACGGTTGTGACCGCGAACAGCGTCAACAACAGCACGGCCTCTATCCGGTTGCGTATCGATGCTTCGTCCAGCCAGCGGCGCAATTCGCCCTGAAAGGCCATGATCAGGATCGGTGCGAAGGTCAGGCCGCCCAGAACATGGCCGGTATACCATTGCACGAAGCTCTGGCCGAACTTCACCGGCAACAGGGTCGATGCGACCCAGGCGGCCGCAAGACCGCAGATGATATTGGCGACCGCGCATAGCGCCACCACGAAGACGATGAGCGGGCGTATGGAGCCGGTGACGAGCCGGTCGGCCAGGAACCATCGGCAAAGCGCCGCGACGATTAGCGATTCGACGATGTTGATGATGGCCATCGGAACGGCGGCGACCGGTCCCATGCCGAACCATGCCGTCGCCGCGACGCTGGCAATGCCGCACGCGATGATGGCGCGTGGCCAATGCGCCGTGCGCGATGTCAGCAATTCCGCCATCAGAAACGCGTTGGCGGCCCAGATGAAGGCCAGCCCGCCTTCGAATCGCGAAATCATCAGCGCCAGCGACGCCGTCACAAAATAGACCATGCCCGTCACGATCGGGGCGGTCCATGAAGACGGTTGGCGAAGAGTGGTGCGCGGCATGTTGGGATGATGCTACGCGGCCAGCGTTAATATTTTTGCTCATCCCCGCCGTCAGGGGTGGCGGAAACGACCGGATCGTCCGTGCGGAATTTCATGCATCATGCCGCAACAGCGCGCGCCAGCCCGACAGGCGTCGTTGCCGATCCGCATCGTCCATGGCAGGCGCGAAGGATGTGCTTTGCGATAGCATCGCCTGCATCGCGGCCTCCAGCGTCGGGAACAGGCCGCACCCGACCCCCGCCAGCATCGCCGCGCCCCGCGCCGTCGTTTCCACATCGTCGGGCCGTTCGACGGGCAGATCCAGAATGTCTGCCATATCCTGCGCGATCCAGTCGTTCGCGCTCATCCCGCCATCGATTCGCAGCATGCGCCATGGTGCGCCATCGGCCGCGAAGGCGGCGGCCAGATCATGCACCTGATGCGCCATCGATTCGAGTGCGGCGCGCACGATATGCGCGCGCCCCGTACCATGGGTCAGGCCGCTGATGATGCCGCTCGCCTCCGGCCGCCAGTGGGGCGCGCCAAGGCCAGACAAGGCAGGCAGCATGAACACCCCGCCATTGTCGGGCACCGACCGGGCGATGGCATCGCTATGCGCCGCCTTTTCAATCAGGCCCAGCGAATCGCGCAGCCACTGGATCAGGCTGCCCGCGACGAAGATCGATCCTTCCAGCGCATAATGACGGCGGCCGTCCAGCTGGCAGACGACGGTGCCCAGCAGGCGATGGGTGGAGGACGGCAAATCCTGTCCCACCGACGCCAGCACGAAGGCCCCGGTGCCCAATGTCGCCTTGACCGCGCCGGGGGCAAGACAACCCTGTCCGATGGTCGCGGCCTGCTGATCCCCCGCCAGACCGCATATCGCAATGGCCCCGCCCAGCAGGTCGGGCAGGGTCGATCCGAACCGTCCCGCATTGTCCACGATGGCGGGCAGCGCCGTTGACGGCACGTCGAACAGCGCGCACAGATCGGCGTCCCAGCCTTCGCCGTCGAGCGCCAGCAATTGCGTACGGCTGGCGTTGCTGGCGTCGCTGATGTGCAGGCCGCCGGTCAGTTTCCATATCAGCCAGCTTTCTACCGTGCCAAAAGCCAGCCGGTCGCCCGCGGCGGCGACATCGGGGCGATGATCGATCATCCAGCGCATCTTGGTCGCGGAAAAATAGGGGTCGAGGATGAGGCCGGTGCGCTGCTGCACCAGCGGTTCATGACCCGCTTCCCGCAATGCGGCGCAGCGATCGGCGGTGCGCCGGTCCTGCCACACGATGGCGCGGCCCAGCGGATCGCCGCTCTGCCGGTCCCAGGCGACCACGGTTTCGCGCTGATTGGTGATGCCGATGGCGGCGATGCGATCCGCCCCGCCAGCCCGGTCCACCATCTGGCGCGCGCAATCGAGCGTGCGGGTCCAGATTTCCGCCGCATCATGTTCGACCCAGCCGGGCTGGGGATAATATTGGGTGAGGTCCGCCTGCGCCACGGCGATGCGCGCGCCATCGGGCGCGTAGAGCATGGCCCGCGTCGATGTGGTGCCCGCGTCCAGCACCAACAGATGGCGCTCGCTCATATCCTCTCCTTCACCCATGTTTCCAGCCGCGCCGCCTGATCCGCGTCCAGTCGCAGGCCGAGCTTGCTGCGGCGCCAGAGCATGTCGTCAGCGCTCTGCGCCCATTCGCGGGTCATCATGTGGCGGACCTCCGCTTCGCTGAGGCCATGGCCGAAATCCGTGCCCAGATCCGCCCCGGTCCTGGCTCCGCCCAGCCAGAGCCGCGCCTGCGTGCCATAGGCGCGGGCTATGCGATCCACCGTCGCAGGGGACAGGAACGGATAATCGCGGGCAAGATCGGCGGACAGCGCGGCAAAGCCGGTCATCGGAAAATCACCACCCGGCAGCGGTGCGTTCGCCGTCCAGTCCTTCCCTTTCAGAACGGGCAGATGCGATTGCAGCCGGTCCACCGCTTCGGCGGCGAGATGGCGATAGGTGGTGATCTTGCCACCGAAGATACTGAGCAACGCCGCCTGCCCCGGCTCACCGTCCAGTTCGATGCGATAGCCGCGCGTCGCCGCTTCGGGGCGTCCCGATCCATCGTCGACCAGAGGCCGCACCCCGGCATAGGACCAGACGACATCGGCCGGACCGATCGGGCGCGCAAAATAGCGGTTCGCGGCTTCGCACAGATAGGCGATTTCCTCCGCATCCGGCACGACATGGTCAAGCCCGCCCTGATGATCGCGGTCCGTGGTGCCGATCAGGGTGAAATCATGTTCATAGGGAATGGCGAAGAAGATACGCCCGTCGGGTAGCTGAAAGAAATAGGCGCGGTCATGATCGAACAGGCGCGGGACGACGATATGCGATCCACGCACCAGCCGCATACGATAGGGCGTGGATCGATGGGCGGTCTTCAGCAGGTCGAGCACCGCCGGGCCGGTCGCGTTGACGACGGCGCGGGCGCGGAAGGACTGGATTTGCCCGTCCCTGTCCTGTGCGTCGACATGCCAGATCGCGCCCTGCCGCTCCATGGCCACCACGCGCGTCCGGGTGCGGATGTCGGCGCCGCGATCGGCCGCGTCGCGGGCGTTGAGCAGCACCAGCCGGGCATCGTCCACCCAGCCGTCGGAATAGCACCAGGCGGTGCGGAAGCCGGGCCTTAACGCCGCGCCCGCGGCATCATGGCGCAGGTCGATGGTCTGCGTCGCGGGCAATGCGCGGCGGCCGCCGATATGGTCGTAGAGGAAGAGGCCTAGGCGCAGCATCCAGCGGGGACGCAGCCCCTTCGTCCAGGGAAGCACGAAGCGCATCGGGTGGATGATATGCGGGGCGATGGCCCAGAGCCGCTCCCTTTCGATCAGCGATTCGCGCACCAGCCCGAAGGCGCGATGTTCCAGATAGCGCAGGCCGCCATGGATGAGTTTCGTGGATGCCGATGACGTACCGCCGGCAAGATCGCCCTGCTCCAGCAGCAGCAGGTTCGCGCCGCGCCCGGCCGCATCGCGGGCGATGCCGCACCCGTTTATGCCGCCGCCGATGACGATCAGATCATGGATGTCCGATGGCGGCCGGTCATGTTCCAGAAGGTCGTTCACCCGACCGATGTAGGATGGCCCGGCGGACGGGGAAACCGGGAAATGTCAGCCAGCCGCAAAAGCCGATCGGTCAGGCCTTTTCCAGCGTGCATTGCAGCGGATGCTGGTTCTGCCGGGCGAAGTCCATCACCTGATTGACCTTCGTTTCGGCGACTTCATAGCTGAATATGCCGCAGATTCCGACGCCGCGCTGATGGACATGCAGCATGACCCGCGTCGCTTCCTCCATATCCATGCGGAAGAAGCTTTGCAGCACATGGACGACGAATTCCATCGGCGTATAGTCGTCGTTCAGCATCAGCACCTTGTAAAGCGACGGCTTTTTCGTGCGGGTCCGGGTGCGCGTGGCAACGCCGACATTGGGACCGCCCGGTCCTTCGCCCTGATCGTCCGGATGCTGTCCGGCCATGACGACGGCGGCGGCAAGGGAAGCTGCAGAGGATGTGCTGGGGCTGTTCATGATGCCCAAGAATATGGCGATTTGTCCCCGCATGGCAAGGGGCCGGGCGGTCATTCCACCCTGCGGGACCGATAAATCGACGTTAACGCGGAAGGGGCGCCGCATCCCCGATGGATGCGACGCCCCCGTCATTCAGTCCGCAAAAGCGTGGCCGATCAGGCGGCCATCGCCTTCACCTTGTCGGTGACAAGCGTGACGCGCGCGGTCAGTGGCTGGGCAACGTCGCCAGCCAGCTTCATCATCGCTTCGCTGCTCTTGGCCGCTTCCTTGGCAAATTCGTCGAAGCTGCTGGAGAAGAGCTGGCTCTGCAGCTGGAAGAATTCGGTCGGTGTCTTCACGGTCGAGAAGCTCATGAAAGAGGCGGTCGCCTTTTCGAAGTTCTTCTTGCTGTAATCCACGGCTTCCTGACCGAGCGTTTCCATGCCCTTGGCAGCGATCTTGCCCGATTCCACCAGCGCTTCGACATTGCCCTTGGCGATGTCGCTGAGTTCTTCGATCGCCTTGGTCGACTTTTCGACGCCGGCCTTCGCCTTTTCGTTGAAGTCGGCATAGGCGGTTTCGAACTTGGCCTTGGTGTCTTCGGCAAACTTCTTACCGGTTTCGATGACGTCGTTCATGATCATTTTTCCTTCTGCGGGCAGCGGCTGGGTCGCGATGGTTGCGGCCTTTTTGGTCAGGCTCTCTGTAATCTTGGCGGCCGGCGGCGTGGGGACCGGCGCAGGCGTGGGGGTCGGAGCCGGGGCCGGTGTCGGTTCCGGGGTCGGCGCCTTTTGCGGATTGGTGTCGATGGGCTTCACGTCGGCCGTAACGGCTGTTTTTGCTGCGGCTGCCGGTTTGGCGCTGGCGACGGGCCTTGCCGCAGCAGCCTTTGCCACGACCGGCTTGGCCGGTGCGGCTTTCGTGGCGGGTGCGGTGCCGATCGCGGCCTCAGCAGCCTTGAGCGCTTCGCTGGCCGACAGGGTCGCCGATCCCGCCTTTGCACGCGGGCTGCTCTTCGGGGTCTTTGGTGAAACAGCCATGACCATCCTCCGTTTGTTGCACTGCACAATATGCATTTTGCAAAGGGCTGGCAAGAGTTATTGTGCGGTGCAACAAAAATGACATCTGCGTCTGATCGCCTTTTTCAAATCATTGGGCGAAAATGGCCGCAAATCGCCATCTTATGTTCAGTCAGCGCGTGCGGACGTAGCGGCCGGGTGCGTCCTCTATCGCCTTCAGTCGGCCTTTGCCGGGCTGCCGCGCGCCTTTCGCCGCTACGGTGCGCGAATCAAGCTGGCCGATCCATGCGCGCCAGTCCGGCCACCAGCTGCCCTTGGTTTCGGTGGCCGCCGCCAGAAAATCGTCCAGCGTCGCCTGTGGGGCGTCGGCGGTCCAATATTGATATTTTTTCGCGGCAGGCGGGTTCACCACCCCGGCAATATGGCCCGACCCGGCCAGCAGGAAGCGGATCGGCCCGGACAGATTTTCCGTCAGCTTCCACACGCTTTCCAGCGGCGCGATATGATCTTCCCTGCCCGCCTGCACATAAGCGGGCGTCATCACCTTCGTCAGGTCGATGGGCGTGCCATCGACGCTGATGGCGCCGGGCACGACCAGCAGATTGTCGCGATACAGCTGGGTCAGATAATCGCGGTGCCAGCGCGCGGGCAGATTGGTCGTATCGCCATTCCAGTAGAGCAGGTCGAACGGCGGATAATCCAGCCCCAGCAGATAATTATTGACCACATAGTTCCAGATGAGGTCGCGGCCGCGCAACAGGTTGAAGGTCGCGGCCATGTAGCGCCCGTCCAGAAACCCCTTGGACGACAGCTGATCCACCAGCTTCATCTGTTCATCGTCCACGAACAGGGTGAGGTCGCCCGCCTGCGAGAAATCGACCTGCGCGGTGAAGAAGGTGGCGCTAGCGACCTTGTCCGCCTGCCCCCGCGCCGCCAGCAGCGCCAGCGTGGCGGCCAGCGTCGTGCCCGCCACGCAATAGCCGATGGTGTGGACGCTCTTCACCTTCAGAAGATCGCGCACCGTGTCGATCGCGTCGATCTGGCCACGCAGGATATAATCGTCCCAGACCATATCCTTCATGGAGGCGTCGGCCGATTTCCACGACACCAGAAACACGCTGATCCCCTGATCCACCGCCCATTTGACGAAGCTCTTTTCCGGCGACAGGTCGAGAATGTAGAAACGGTTGATCCATGGCGGAAAAATGATCAGCGGCGTTTCCAGCACGGTTTCCGTCGACGGCGCATAATGGATCAGTTGATAAAGCGGCGCTTCGTGGATCACCTTACCCGGTGTCGAGGCGATGTTGCGGCCGAGTTCGAATCCGGTGCCGTCGGTATGGGTCAGCTGGCCCTTTTCCATGTCGGCCAGCATGTGCTTCAGGCCCTTGACCAGATTTTCGCCGCCGCTTTCGATCGTCTTCTGCACGACGGTGGGGTTGGTCAGCGGGAAATTGGACGGCGACAGCGCGTCCAGCATGCCCGTCGTGGTGAAGCGCAGCTTCGCCTTCACCCTGGGGTCGACGCCGTCGACCGCATCGGCAAGGTTCGTCAGATAATCCGAAACCAGCAGATAGCTTTGCCGGATGAGGTCGTAGAAAGGATGATCGGTCCATGCCGGATCGGCAAAGCGCCGGTCCTTGCGTGCGGCCGGACTGTCGGCGGGCGCAGGGTCCGGCCGGTCGCGGAGCAGACCGCCGGAGTCCATGAAACGTTGCCACAGGGCAAGGCCTTCGTCGGCGAAGCTGGTCTGGATGCGCGCCACGGTTTCCGGGTCGAAAGGCAGCGCATGGCCTGTCACCCCCGCCGCCTGTTCCAGCATCAGCTGCTGGGCGCGGCCGATAACGTCAGTCCATTGCTGCATCTGTTCCAGCGTGGGCAGATGGGGTTCCATGACGTCCGCATTGTTCATGGCCACCTTGCTCCTTCTGGTATCGTTCCGTTGCGCTGCTTTCGCTGGCGCGGCGCAATCTGGCGGGTTATAGCCATATTGTGACACGCCAGCGGCGTACCACGCACTATTCCCTACAGAGAGCTTTCAGGAAAGCCCCTATAATGTCCGAAGAATTTTACCGCATGAAGCGCCTGCCGCCTTACGTCATTGCCGAAGTGAACGGCATGCGGGCCGCCGCGCGCGCCGCGGGCGAGGACATTATCGACCTTGGCATGGGCAATCCCGACCTGCCGCCGCCCGACCATGTGATCGCGAAACTGATCGAGGTGGCGCAGAAGCCGAGCGCCCATGGCTATTCGCAGTCGCGCGGCATCCCCGGCCTTCGTAAGGCGCAGGCGAACTATTATGCGCGCCGTTTCGGCGTGGAGGTCGACCCCGACAGGGAAGTGGTCGTGACCATGGGGTCGAAGGAAGGCCTAGCCTCGCTTGCCACCGCGATCACCGAGCCGGGCGACGTGGTGCTGGCGCCCAATCCCAGCTATCCGATCCACACGTTCGGCTTCATCATCGCGGGCGCGACCATCCGGTCGGTGCCGACGACGCCGGATGAAAATTATTTCCGATCGCTCGACCGCGCGATGGCCTTCACCGTGCCGCGGCCGTCGATA
>NZ_JBMDWL010000016.1:0-90293 GCF_048594625.1 Sphingobium sp. | reverse complement strand
CTGGTCATAGGCATGGGCGGTGAAGTCCGCTGTCACGATCTTGTCCCGCTTGCCCATCGGGTCAACCGGGCGTTCGCGATAACCGAACTGATCGCCTTTCTTGGCCAGCGACCAATATTCGAAATCGCCCGCGATCGCCTTGCCAGCCAGTCCCTCGAACCCGCCATGTTCGGCAATCAGGCCCAGCAGTCCCAGTTGCAAGGCATAGCCCGCCCTGACCTGTCGGGCGCTGGGCGGCTTGCCGGTCTTGTAATCGATAATGCCCAGCTTGCCATCGGTCAGCCGGTCGATACGGTCAGCCTTGCCCATCAACTCGACCTCGGCAATTTTGGCATGCCCTTCCTGCTCGACCGCCAGGATGACGCGCCCTTCGGCCTTGTCCTGCGCCACTTCCGCCGCGATCCATCGGATGGCTTCGATCAGGCGCGGTTGCCACAATGCCTTCAACAAAGGATGCACTTCGGGCCGGTCGAACATGGCGCGCGCGCGCCGCTCCAGATCGGCGGGGTCCAGCGTCCCCGCTTCGGCCCAATGCTGCAATATCTCATGCACCGCCGTCCCGCGCCATGCCGGTCCGGCGTCGGCGTCCACCGGGTCCAGCCGCGCCAGTTTCAGCACGCGGCGGGCGTAGAAGGCAAAGGGATCGGCCTTCAACCGATCGACATCGGTCACCGGAATGACGCGGGGTCGCACGGCCGCAGGTGGTGATGGTGCGGGGCGATCGGCCGGACGATGTCCAGCGGGCGCGTCCATCGACCGGGCCAGCGCGGCATAGCGATCTGCCGTTTTCCATTGCGGCCCCGCCATAGCCTTCAGCCGCAGCCAGAAACGCGACGCCACGGCCGGACCGCCGCTACCGCGCCGCGCACGGGTGATCAGGACATGCGGCGCGCCCAAGGCGCTGGCGAAATCATGCGCGGCGCGGCCGATGCGCATTTCCAGCCCCGGCAGGCCCAGTTCCCGCCTGATGCGAGGCGCCAGCCATGGATCGGGCGATGGCAGGCCCGGCCATGTCCCTTCGTTCAGGCCGCCTAATATCATCACATCCGCCTGCGTCAGCTGCGCTTCGATCAGGCCCAGTATCGCGATGCGCGGATGCCCGCCCTGTGGCGGTCGCACCGACACGCCGCCCAGCATGTGATCCAGCATCACCGGCAGGGCGCGGGGATCGGCCTGACGCGGGCCTTCGGTCGCTGCGCCTTCCATTTCCGCGAACAGATCGGCGGCGGCATGGCCCTGATGCCCGGACCACACGGCATCGCCCGACAAAGCGGATGCCTGTTCCCGCAACGCCGCAAGCTGCCCGCCCAGATCGGTTGCGCTGGCAAATGCCGTCTCCAGCGGCTCCAGCAAAGCCCGCGCCTGCGGCCACCATGCGCGCACCTGATCGCGCAGCCCCCTCTGCCGGTCGTCGTCGCGCGGGTTCAGCAACAGGTCGATGCCCTGCAATCCGGCCTGCGGACGCGGCCCCCGCAACAACAGGTCCAGCGCGCGCACCCCTTCCAGCCAGCCAAGCCGTTCCGGCCCGCGCATGACGAGCGGATGTTTCAGCAGGGTGAGCAAGGGCACGGGGGCAAATCGTTCCGCGACGACTTCCGCCATGGCGATCAGCAACGTGCCGGGCGGCAGGCGGGACAGGGCCGTCCCGGCGCTGTCGTCCGCGTCGATCCCCCAACGGCGCAGATGCGCCGATACGCGGGTCGCCAGCTGCCGATCCGGCGTCACCAGGGCGGCGGTGCGTTCCGGCGTTTCCAGCGCCTCGCGCAGCGCGATGGCGATGGCCTGTGCCTCTTCACCCGGCGTCGCGACCTCCAGCGCCTCCACCCCGGCCAGCGACCGGTCGGCGGTCTTCAGGTCGCGCCACCGGCTGGTCAGGCGGGGGGGCAGCATCGCGTTGGAGATATTGCGCCCGCGCACCGCCCGCGCATCATGTTCGCTGCCCCAGCGCCAGTTGGCCACATCCTCCCGCGTCGCGCTCATGCCGTCCAGCAACTGCTTCAACGCATATTGGGGGTGGCTTTCATGCGCCATCGACGGCCGACCGGTGACGGGATCGGGATCGAACGGACCGATCGCATCCCATGCCTCTTCGTCCATATTCTGGTCCAGATTGGCGAAGACCACCATGCCATCGGGCATTTCGGCTATCTGTCGAAGAAGGGCCGCCACGGCCGGCGCGGTCGTCGCGATGCCCGCTGCCACCACAAAGCCGCCGGGCGGCTGTGCGCGCCATCGTGCCGTCAGCCGATCGAACAGCCGATTGCGCCGGTCTGCCAGATCGATGCACCCGATCCGCGCCAGCTCATCGGGCCAACGCGCAATCAGAATTTCGAATATATGGAGGGAGTTCTGCCAATGTTTCGACAGCTCTTCTGAAAGCTCCAGATCACGCAGCGCATGGAGCGGCACACGCTCAACCTGCATCTGGTCCAGCACCGCGCCCAGCGCCTGCCCCAGTAACAGCGCCTGTCCCGCATCGACCTCCGGCTTGGCCGCCTGAACCATGCGTGCAAGGATCATCTGCCGGCGCATCGGCGTTATGGCGGGCGGCACGGCGTCCGTTTCGCCCAGGGGGTCCAGCGCGCCGCCGACCTGTTCGCCAAGGTCGGGATCGCCGATGGCGACCAGACGCGGCAGCAGCAGCCCACCGCCCGACTGCCGCACGAAGGCGTCGCTGACGGCGCGGATCGCGCGGTTGTTGGGCAGCAGCACCATGCCCTGCGCCAGCGCCATGGGATCACCGCGATGCTGGGCCAGCAATCCCGCGACCAGCGCATCGGCAAAGGCGCGATGCGCCGGGATGGTGTAGAGCGCAGGGCGCGCCACATTACCCACGGGCAAGGTCACCCATGGGCCAGCATCGATTCCACGACAGGAATGGCCTGCGGCGTGCCGACGTCGAACCACAGCCCCTGATGCGATACGCCATATAGCCGCCCCGCCTCTATCGCCCGGTTCCAGAAGATGTTGGTGGAAAACACGTCCGACGGCGGATCGACCAGCAGCGACGGCGACATGATCTGAACCCCGGTGAAGACGAAGGGTGCGACATGCGCCGCTTTGCGCCGGGAAAGGCGTCCGGTCGCATCCATATGAAAATCGCCCGGCCCCTTGTGGCAGGTCGCCCGCGCCAGCGGCACCAGCAGCAGCAGCGCATCCATCTTGTCCGGGTTCCACAGACGCTGCATCAGGCCCAGCGTTTCCTGCGGCCCGTCGCCCCACAGATTGTCGCTGTTGGCGCAGAAAAACGGCCGGTCGCCCAGCAATGCCTTCGCCTTGATCAAGCCGCCGCCCGTTTCCAGCAATTTGGCGCGCTCGTCGGAAATGATGAAATCCTGCGGGCATTTGCGCGCCTTCAGATGTGCTTCCACCGTGTCCGCCAGATAATGGACGTTCACCACGACCTTGCTTATGCCGCCCGCTTCCAGCCGGTCGAGCGCATGGTCCATCAACGGCTTGCCCGCGACCTTCACCAGCGGCTTGGGCCGCGTCGCGGTCAACGGTCGCATCCGTTTGCCAAGGCCCGCAGCCATCAGCATCGCGGTATCGATCATTCGGGAACGAACTCCTGCAAGGCCTGATGGCGCTGGTCTGCGGGGATATTGGTGGCGAACCATTGCGCGACCGGCGCCAGCGCGGGATGCGCCAGATCCCGTTCCAGCAACGTCCACATGCGCGGCAGGAACGACAGGTAACGCGGCTTCCCATCGCGTTTCCACAGCCGCGTGAAAATGCCGATGATCTTCGCATTACGTTGCGCGCCCAGCACGGCATAGGCCGCATCGAAATCGGCGGGCGGCGACGCCACCGCCTTGTAATGGGCGATCATTGCGGCTTCGACCGCTACCGGGACATCGCGCCGCGCATCCTGAAGCAGGGAAACGAGGTCATAGGCCGGATGCCCGGCCAGCGCGTCCTGAAAGTCGAGCAGGCCCAGGCCATGGGACGCATCGCCATCGATCAGCATGATATTTTCGGCATGATAATCGCGCAGTACGGTCACGACCGGACTGGCCGACTGTTCAACCAGAGGCAAAACGGCGTCCCATGCCGCGACATAGGCATCGGCGCCGACATCCAGACCGACGGCCGGGCAATACCATTCGGTCAGCAATCCGGCTTCGCGCTGATAGACCGCCCGGTCGTACGGAGGCACATCGCCGGGCGGTAATCTGTGCAGGTCGGCCAGCAGGTCGATCGCCCGGGCGTAAACGGCCAGTTCTGCGGCAGGCTCTTCTTCCAGATGCTCCTTGATCCGCAGGTCGCCAAAATCCTCGATCAGGACCAGCCCCTGTTCCAGATCGCGCGCCAATATGCGCGGCGCGGCAAAGCCGTCCTGCAACAGATGTTCGGCAATGGCGATGAAGGGGCGCGGGTCTTCATGCGGCGGCGGCGCGTCCATCAATACGGCGCGTCGTCCGCCATCGATGACGCGGAAATAGCGACGGAAGGATGCATCCCCGGCAAGCGGGACTATGGCGGCATTGCCCCACCCCGCGTCGGCAAGGAAGGCGGGCGCGGTGGCGGGCGGGATCATATCTGGGACCATCGCTCCGTCCAAGCGTCCGGCACGTCCGCTGTCAAGCGTCGCGCGCCATCCCCGGCAAAGTCGATGGTCAAACGCAGCGCATGGCGCCACAGCGCATCGCCCAGCCTGTCGGGCCATTCGATGATCAGCATGCTGTCCATCAGATAATCGCCCAGTGCCAGTTCCTCCGCTTCGGCCGCATCGTCCAGCCGATACAGGTCGACATGCGCGACCGGCAATCGGACATCGGGCACATCATAGGGCTGGACGATCGCGAAGCTGGGACTGGGCGCTTCGCCTTCCAGCCCCAGAGCCTCCAGCATGCCGCGCGCCAGCGTCGTCTTGCCGGCGCCCAGTCCGCCTTCCAGAGCGATGACGTCGCCAATCCGGGCATGACCCGCTATCCGTCGCCCCAGATCGAGCATGGCGTCCTCGCCATTCAGCAGCATGTCGCGATCAGCCACGCGGCAGCTCGATCACGACCATCGTGCCCTGTCCGGCTTCCGACACCAGTTGCAATGTCCCGCCATGCGCCTCCGCCAGTTGCCGGGCGAGCGGCAGGCCGATGCCGGCCCGTCCGCCGCTGCGCGCCTGTCCGGCACGGACGGCAGGATCGAAAATCGCCGCCTGCTGCGACGCCGTGATGCCGGGGCCGTTATCCGACACGACGATTCGCGCCTTTTCCCCCGTCCCGTCTCCGTGCAGAAGAATGCGGGCGCCCTGCCCGCAATAGCGGATGGCATTTTCCAGCAGATGGTCGATTGCCTGCCCGATCCTGCGCCCATCGCCCTGCACCGCGCCCAGGCTGGGCTTGAGCGCTATTTCAATCTCGATACCCTTTGCGCTGGCATCCAGTCCCATACGCTGGGCGCTGTCTATCGCTACCGCGTTCAGGTCCGTGCGCGTCCGCTCGATCGGCAGCGTACCGACCTCGCCCTGCGTCAGGTCCAACACATTGTCGATCAGCATCGACAGCCGCGTGGTGCTTTGCAGGATGCCGTCGACATAGCTCTTCGCCGCGTCGGGCAGTTCGCCCGCATAGCCCGCGCTCATCATTTCGGCGAAACCCGATATGGTGGTCAGCGGCGTGCGCAGTTCGTAACTCATATTGGTGACGAAGGCGGTCTTGACCTTGTCCGCCTGCTCCAGCGCCTCGTTCCTGTCGCGCAGCACCTGTTCCACGCGCCTGCTGTCCGTCACGTCCAGCATGGTGAACAGCGCATTACCATCGGGCAGCGGAATGGCGGCAAATTCGAAAATCCGGCCATCGGCAAAGCCGACATGGCCCATCCGCTGCTTGCGCTCTACCGTGGCGGCGCGCACCAGTTCGCGCACCAGATTGGCCTGCTGCGGTTTCGCCAGCTGCGCCTGCACCGCGCGCATCAGATCGTCGATGCGCGGATGGCTCGCCAGCAGATCTTCCGTCGCGCCCCAGATCGACCGGAAACGGCTGTTCCACATTTGCAGCCGCCCGTCGGATGAAAAGACACCGATCGATTCGAACAGATTGTCGAACGTGGCCGTCCGCACCCGCAACAAAGTGTCGCGCGCGCTCGACAACTGAACCTGCTCGGTCCGATCCTCGAATATCAGCAACAGGCCGCCGTCCGGCAACGGCTGGGCATAGACGCGCAGATGCGTACCGTCCTGCAACAGCCAGTTTTCTTCCATCGGCATGGGCGACAGGAACCATTGCCGACGTTCAGCGCGCCAAGCGGGAAAATCCCGATGTTCGGGCAGGCGGCGGGCATCACGCATCTGGTCCAGCACCCGTTCGAACAGCGGCGCGTCGGTCAGCGCGTCCTGACGCAGGCCGAAAAGGCTGATGAAGGGCTGGTTCCAGAAGCGCAGCGCCCGGTCCGGCCCGAAGCGGGCAACGCCTGCCGACAACCGGTCCAGCAGATCGCGCTGGGCCATTTCCAGTCGGCGATGCTCCGTGCGCGCCTGTTCCAGTTCATGCTGGTCGACGGCATAGCCCGCAACGCCCGCCGCGCCCAACGGCACATCGACGACGCGCATCGTCCGTCGCTCGCCATCGATCGTCGCGGGCACCATGCGCTCTATTGGCTCATCGCGGGCCATGGCATCGGCGGCCGCGGCTTCGGGCGTCAGCCCTGCGACCGTCTCCACCAGTTCGGTGCCGTTGGTGATCACATCCGCCGCGCCCGGCGCGTCCACCGCCCGGACATAGGCGCTGTTGACGAGGCTGAGGCGAAGGTCGGGCGTGCGGTGCCACATCGGGAATGGCGCCGCTTCCACCAGTCCCGCCAGCGCCTCCAGCGCCTCGCGCAGCTGTTCCACATGTCCGCGCAGCGACTGAATTTCCGCCTGACTATCGGTCGCGTCGAAAATCCACAGGATCACGCCGCCGCTCTCGGCCATCCCCGGCCCGGCAGGCGCCCCGCGCACCAACAGCAGCCGGTTCGATCCATGACCGCGCACCGGCAGCGCGAAACTCTTGCCCGCGCGCTGCGCCGACGCGATTTCCTGCGCCAGCGCGGCGGCATCTTCGGGTTCCAGCCCGCCATCGGCCGCCGTCAGTTCGGACGCGAAAGTCGGCACCCGCGCCTTGCCCAGCCATTTGGCAAGGCGATCGGCCGCTTCCAGCCGTCCGTCGGGATGAATGATGATCGGTGCGGCGGGCGCTGACGCCAGCAGGGTTGTGAGCCGATCGAGTTTGCCCTGTGCCTGCGTACCTTCGCGCCGCATGCGCTGGCCGCTCGTCAGCGCCCATAGCGCCGCGCCCAGCCATCCGGCCAGAACCACGCCGAATATGATCGCGGCATAGGGGGACAATGTCGTCATGACATCCGCCCTCCGGCCCGCCGAACCTTTCTGTCCCTGTTCATAACCCGGTCCGGCCTAAACCAGAACGGTGGCATCGGGAAGGCGCCTGACAATAAAAAAGGGGAAGGCGTCGCCGCCTCCCCCTTCTTCGATCCTTCGATCATCGCTGCTTAATAGCGATAGTGATCCGGCTTGAACGGCCCTTCCACCGGCACGCCGATATAGTCGGCCTGCTTTTGCGACAGGGTGGTCAGCTTCACGCCCAGCTTTTCGAGGTGCAGCGCAGCGACCTTTTCGTCCAAATGCTTGGGCAGGACGTAAACGTCGTTCTGATACTGCTCGCTACGGGTCCACAGTTCGATCTGGGCCAGCGTCTGGTTGGTGAAGCTGGCCGACATCACGAAGCTGGGGTGGCCGGTGGCGTTGCCCAGGTTGACCAGACGGCCCTTTGAAAGGACGATGATCTTCTTGCCGTCGGGGAATTCGACTTCGTCGACCTGCGGCTTGATTTCGGTCCACTTCATGTTCGACAGACCGGCAATTTCGATTTCACTGTCGAAATGGCCGATGTTCGACACGATCGCCATATTCTTCATTGCGCGCATGTGATCGACGGTCAGGACGCCTTCGTTGCCGGTCGCGGTAACGAAGATGTCGGCGCGCGGCGCGGCCTCTTCCATCGTGACGACTTCATAACCTTCCATCGCGGCCTGAAGCGCGCAGATGGGGTCGATTTCGGTCACCAGAACGCGGGCGCCGCCATTGCGCAGCGAAGCGGCCGAACCCTTGCCGACGTCGCCAAAGCCCGCGACGCAGGCAACCTTGCCGGCCAGCATGACGTCGGTGCCGCGACGGATCGCGTCGACCAGCGATTCCTTGCAGCCATACAGATTGTCGAACTTCGACTTGGTGACGCTGTCGTTCACGTTGATCGCCGGGAAGGGCAGCTTGCCCTTCTTCGAAAGTTCATACAGGCGATGGACGCCGGTGGTGGTTTCTTCCGACACGCCCTTGATCGACTGGACGGTCTTGGTCAGGAAACCGGGGCGTTCGGCCAGAACGCGCTTCAGTACGGCGCAGAAGATTTCCTCTTCTTCGTTCGACGGCGTGAACAGCTCTTCACCCGCTTCGACGCGCGCGCCCCACAGCGCGAACATGGTGGCATCGCCGCCATCGTCCAGGATCAGGTTGCAGACGCCCGAATCGTCATTGTGCCAGTCGAAGATGCGTTCGACATAGTCCCAATATTCCTGCAGCGTTTCGCCCTTCACGGCGAAAACCGGCACGCCCGACGCGGCGATGGCGGCGGCGGCATGGTCCTGCGTCGAATAGATGTTGCAGGTCGCCCAGCGCACCTGCGCGCCCAGCGCCGTCAGCGTTTCGATCAGCACGGCGGTCTGGATCGTCATATGCAGCGAACCGGTGATGCGCGCGCCCTTCAGCGGCTGCGATGCCCCGAATTCGGCGCGCAGCGCCATCAGGCCGGGCATTTCAGTTTCGGCGATCTCGATTTCCTTGCGACCAAAGGCGGCAAGGCCGATGTCCGCGATCACATAATCCTGCGCCTGAGTGGCGGGTGCGGTGGCCACGATCATATCTCCGTTCAGCTAAAGATGGGCCCGTCCCCGACCGATGCCGGGAAAGGGCGATGGGATGCGCCTTACCAACCAGCAAAGCCCATGGCAACTTATATAAAGATTTCTTTATGTCCGATACATGACGGCTCAGGCCGATCCCGCACCCGACACCAGATGCGATGCGTCCACGCCCGAAGCGGCATAGGCGGCCGCCCATTTCCGGCGCGTCGGCACATCGAACAACAGGTCCGGGTCGCCATCGGCCAGAAACCAGCTATCCCCTGTCATTTCCTGTTCCAGCTGCCCTGCGCCCCAACCGGCATAGCCCAGCGCGACCAGATAGCGGCTTGGCCCCCGGCCTTCCGCAATCGCCCGCAATATGTCGAGCGATCCGGACAGGCCCCACCGGTCGCCCACCTGCACCATGTCCTGACCGCCCCAATCCAGCGAATGAAGGACGAAACCCCGACGCGGTTCGACCGGCCCGCCGCGCAGAACCGGCACATCCGGCACCTGACTGCCATCGATGTCGAAACTCTCCAGCAGTTCGCGCAGCGTGATCCCTTCCATCTCATCGCCCACCGCGATGCCCAGCGCGCCATTTTCGTCATGCACGCACAGCGCGACCACCGAATGGTCGAACCGCGCGTCCGCCATGCCAGGAAGGGCGAGCAGAAAATGCCCGCCATAATAATGCGCTGCTGCCGTCTGTGCCTTGCTCATCCTTCGAATATAAGCGGCCGCTTATGCTTGCCAAGCACGCACGTCGCAGCTTTCGGGCGCTGCAACAGGTTCGGCCGCGCCATAATCCTTGACAGCGACGCCGCAAGGCCCGACCTCCGCCACCGACATAGTCCAAGGAGGCACAAGTCATGACCATTTCCAAGGGCGATCGCCTGCCCAGCACCACCTTCACCAAAATGACCGAAAACGGCCCCGAAGCCGTTGCTTCGGACGATTATTTCGCTGGCAAGACCGTCGCGATCTTCTCGGTCCCCGGCGCCTTCACCCCGACCTGCTCGGCCAAGCATCTGCCCGGCTTCATCGACAAGAGCGAAGATCTCAAGGCCAAGGGCGTCGACGAAATCGCCTGCACCGCCGTCAACGACGCTTTCGTCATGGGCGCGTGGGGCAAATCGGCCGGCGCCGATGGCAAGGTGACGATGCTCGCCGACGGCAATGGCGATTTCGCGCAGGCCGTGGGCCTGACCATGGACGGCAGCAAGTTCGGCCTCGGCACCCGTGGCCAGCGTTTCTCGATGATCGTCAAGGACGGCGTCATCGCCGAACTGAACGTCGAAGCGCCGGGCGATTTCAAGGTTTCCTCGGCCGACCACATGCTGGAACAGCTCTGACTTTTGTTGATGGTGGCGCGACATCGTTGCGCCACCATCACACGACGTCTTCCTTCCGTCACGCAAAGGCGGTAACAGGGGGCGATGACACAAAGCATCGGCAGCAAGGCGGTCGCACAGCTCGACCAGATTTATCAGACATCCATCGAAAATTTGCGCGAAGCGATGCGCGGCTACGCCCGCGATGGCAGCGTACCCCCGCGGGAGGCGAAGACCGACCGGCGTTATTGCTATCCCGAACTGCGGATCATCTACCGCGGTGACAGCGACGCGCCCCCGCCGGGCCGCTCCTTCGCCCGCCTGTCGAAGCCGGGCCGCTACACCACCACCATCACCCGCCCCGCGATGTTCGCCGATTACCTCGCCGAACAGATCGACCTTCTGGTCCGCGATTATGGGGTGGAGGTCGAAACGGGTCTTAGCGAACAGCCCATCCCCTTTCCCTATGTGCTGGACGGGCTGGACATCAACGCGCTGGACGGCACGCCGCCAACCGAACTCGCCCGCCATTTCCCCGCCACCGAACTGGCGGAGATCGGCGACGAGATCGCGGACGGCCTGTTCACGCCCGACATGGACGGCGATCGGCCGCTCGCGCTGTTCGACGGGCTGCGGACCGACTTTTCGCTCGCGCGGCTGAAACATTATACCGGCACGCCTGCCGAACATGTGCAACGCTATATCCTGTTCACCAACTATCACCGCTATGTCGATGAATTTGTTGCCTGGGCCTGCGCCGAATTGCAGCGGGACGGCAGCCGCTATACGGCGCTATCTGGCGCCGGCGGCGTTTACGTCACGCCCGAAACCGCCGACCCGGCGCAGATGATCGCCGACAGCGCATGGCGGCGGCACCAGATGCCCGCCTATCACCTGATCGCGCCCGATCGCAGCGGCATCACGCTGGTCAATATCGGCGTCGGACCGTCCAATGCCAAGACGATCTGCGACCATCTGGCCGTCGTGCGGCCGGAAGCATGGCTGATGATCGGCCATTGCGGCGGCCTGCGTCCCAGCCAGCGGATCGGCGACTATGTGCTGGCGCACGCGTATCTGCGCGACGATCATGTGCTGGACGAAATGCTGCCACCGGAAATTCCGGTGCCTGCCATTGCGGAGGTTCAGGTCGCCATGGCGCAGGCCGCCGAAGCGATACTGGGTCAGGGAGATCCGGAAGATTTCAAGCGCCGCCTGCGCACCGGCACCGTCGTCACCACCGACGACCGCAACTGGGAATTGCGCTATTCCAGCTCCGCCCTGCGGTTCAGCCTGTCGCGCGCGGTGGGGATCGACATGGAATCGGCCACCATCGCGGCGCAGGGCTATCGCTTCCGCGTTCCCTACGGCACGCTTCTTTGCGTGTCGGACAAACCGATCCATGGCGAACTCAAACTGCCGGGGCAGGCGAACCGTTTCTATGAAGAAGCCATCGCCAGCCATCTGCGCGTCGGCCTGATGACTTGCGAACTTTTGCGGGAAGAAGGCGCGAAACTGCACAGTCGCAAATTGCGCGCGTTCAACGAACCGCCGTTCCGTTAAGGCTGAACCGGCCGTCGGCGCATCACGACCGACGGTCGGCCTGTCAGGCTGCGGCCTGCCAGATGCTGATGCGGTCCTTGCCGTCCTTCTTGGCGGTGTAGAGCGCCGCATCGGCCCGTGCGATCATATCTTCCAAGTTGCCGTCGCTCTCCAGCAATTCCGCAACGCCGAAACTGGCGCGCAAACCGGCTTCGGGGTATCGCGGCAGGCTGAGCAGGCTGACCTCCGTCCGCACCCGTTCCATGACGTCGGCGGCGGCCTCGGCGCTGCTGTCCATCAGCAGCAATCCGAATTCGTCGCCGCCCATGCGCCCGACCACATCCCCGCGCCGCACCGCGCTCGTCAGCAATTTCGCAAAGCCCTTGAGCGCCTGATCCCCGGCCAGATGGCCGTGCCCATCGTTCAGCGCCTTGAACCCGTCCAGATCGCACACCACCAGTGCCAGCGACCGTCCGTGCCGCCGCGACAGGGCCATGGCCGCCTCACCCGCTTCGTCCAGTCCACGACGATTGAGCACCTGCGTCAGCGGGTCGTGCCGTATCTGCATGCGCAGCTGTTGCGCCAGATCGCCTGCAACCACCAGAACCGCGGTCACGGCCGTCGCGACATAGATGGTCGGCATGAAGATGCTGAATATCAGGCGATAGACTTCCTTGCCGATCTCCGGACCCCGAATCAGGAAGGACGCGCCCGCCAGCGACAGCTGGACCAGCACGAACGCCAGCAAGGCCACGAAAAACGCCAGTTCCGGCGGGGTGAACCGCCGTCCCCGCGCCCACAGCGATACCGCGCTGACGGCCAGCAGCACGCCGACATAGGCCGGGATGATCAGGCCTTGCATGATCTGGCTGCCCACCGGGCCGATCGCCAGCGCCATGGCCAGCGTGACGATGGCGGCAGGAATGACGAAGGCGATCAGGCGCAGGGGTTTTCCCGACCGCTGTCGAACGCCGATGGCCAGCAAAGACCCGCTGATGATCAGGCCCACGCCGGTCACGATGAACCAGCCGGGGCTTTTCAGGAAAAATCCGGCCGCATTGGCCATCCATTGCAACATCCCCACCGCATAGGATGCGGTCCATGTCAGGACATGGCGTTGCCGCCCGAAATGCTGCCACGCCAGCGCCAGAGCGATGGTCATGACAGTGGCCGTTCCGAACAACAGGGATAAAAGTATGGCTGCCGCGTTCATACGGCAGCCATTTACCAAGATTTACTCCGACTTACCAGCCGCAAGACTTGCCTTTATTTTGCGTAATCAACCACTTCTGCAATGGAGCGAAATAATTGACCAGTGCCTTGCCCGACATTTTCCTGCTGCCGGTGAAGGCCTGCAGCGCATCGGGCCAGGGCTTTGACGCGCCCATTTTCAACATCGCGTCAAGTTTGGCGCCTACTGCCTTGTTACCATAGAAGGAACAGCGGTGGAGCGGCCCCTTCCATCCGGCCTGCTTGCATGCCGCTTCATAGAATTGGAACTGCAACACGCGCGCCAGGAAATAGCGGGTATAGGGCGTATTGCCAGGGATGTGGAACTTGGCCCCCGCGTCGAATTTCGTCTCGTCACGGGACACGGGCGGCACGATGCCCTGATACTGACGGCGCAGGTCGTCCCAGCCCTTTTCATACTGACCCTGCGGAATCGATCCGTCGAACACGCCCCAGCGCCATTTGTCGATCAGCAGGCCGAATGGCAGAAACGCCACCTTGTCCATCGCCTGATGCAGCAGCAGGCCCAGATCCTTGTCCGCGCCCGGCACCTTGGACTGGTCCAGTAGGCCGATCTTCACCAGATAATCGGGCGTGATCGACAGGGCGATGAAATCGCCGATCGCTTCATGGAAACCGTCATTCGCGCCGTCCAGATAGAGCGGCTTCTGGATCTGATAGGCGCGCTGATAATAATTATGGCCCAGTTCGTGATGGATGGTGACGAAATCGTCGCCATTCACCTTGGTGCACATCTTGATCCGGATGTCGTCCTTATTGTCCAGATCCCATGCCGATGCGTGGCAGATGACTTCGCGGTCGCGCGGTTTTGTGATCTGCGACCGTTCCCAGAAGGTCTGCGGCAACGGCGTGAAGCCCAGCGAGCTGTAGAACCCCTCGCCCGCCTTCACCATCTTGACCGGGTCATATCCCTTGGCCTTGAGCAGGTCCGTGGTGTCGAAACCCAGATCGCCCGCGCCCTGCGGCGCCACGACATCATAGATATTGCCCCATTCCTGCGCCCACATATTGCCCAGCAGGTCGGCGCGGATCGGCCCGGTCTTCGCCTGCACCCCATCGCCATATTTCTCGTTCAGCTTGGTGCGGGTATAGCAATGCAGGTCGTCGTAAAGCGGCTTCACCTCTGCCCAGATCTTGTCGGTCAGCTTCGCGAAATCGTCGGCGGGCATGTCATATTTGGACCGCCACATCGCCCCCGTATCGGCAAAGCCCAGTTCCTTGGACCCTGCATTGGCGATGCCGACCAGCTTGCTGTAATCCGCCCGCATCGGCGCGCCGACATTGTCGTGCCAGCTGGTCCACATTTCCTTGAGTTCATCGGGGTTGCGGTTGATCCCCATCTGCTCTTCGATGTCGCTGCCGTTGATCGGCTGCCCTTTCAGCGTCCCTTTGCCCTTGCCATAGGTGGACTGGAGCCGCGTCGCCAGATCGTTCAGTTCCTCCGCAGCCCCCGGCGTCGTGGGCGCAGGCAGCGTCAGCGCGGTGCGCAGCAGCGTCAGCCGCCGCTTCGTCTCTTCCGAAAGACCCGGCGCGGTTGCGAACTTCGCCGCTTCCAGTGCGAAATCGACCCGCTGCTTCGTGTCGATCGCGCCGAAATAGGATGCGATCGCGTCGGTATCATCGGTGATATAGGTCGAATTGATCCATGCCGCGCGACCGCTGACGATCGACTGGTCGAACAGGCTTTTTTCCGCCTTGGTCAGAAAAGCTTCGGCCTGCGCCGCGGTCGGCGCAGCGGCGGGTGCCTGCTGCGCCATAACCGGCGAAACCGTAATGGCGGCCGCCAGCGCGGCCAGCGAAATAGCGATTTTCATGGAAGTCCCCTATTGGCTTATGGGCCATAGGTGACTTGGTGCAGCGATACAGTCAAGCCGTCAGGAAATCGACCATCGCCTGCCCCAGTTCCTTGCGGGTGACGGCGTTCATATGATTGCCCGGTATCTCGACATAACGACCGTTGGGCAATGCATCGACCAGTTCCTGCGCAATGCCGTTGTCCTGATCGTCCGCGCCGCAAATCACCTCGGTCGGCTGCTGGAAACCGGCGATCACCGCCTCATCCGTATCGACGAAGGTATTGAGGATATGCAGCATGGCCACCGGATCGCCCTTGGTGGTCTTCAGGAATGCTTCGGTCATCCATTCCGACGTCCCGCGTTCGAACGTGCCAAGGTTGGTCAGCACCCGCTTGTAATAGCCGCCCTTGTCCAGCGTCTTGGTCAGGCCACGCAGCCCCATGCCCGCCAATATCACCCGGCGCGGCGCCGCTCCGCGCGCCAGCATCCGCACCGTCGTCCGCGCACCCAGCGAATAGCCGCCCAGATCATAGTCGGTCAGCCCCATCTGTTCGACCAGCGCCAGATTGTCGTCGGTCAGCGCGTCGGGCGGATAGGCGGCGGCGTCATGCGGCTTGCCGCTTTCGCCATGACCGCGCAGGTCGGGCAGGATCAGGCGAAATCCCGCCTCCACCAGCTTCGCCGCATGGCCATAACGAATCCAGTTGGTCCAGGCGTTGGAGAAATAGCCATGGATCAGGACGAGATCGCGGCTATCGTCCGTCTTGGCACCCACCACATGCACCGCGATGGGCAGCCCGTCCCGTCCTTCAATGTCATGGCGTTCGATAGGAAGGTCGGTCATCGGGGCAAGTCCTTATGGGGCGAATGGCCCTGCCGATATGGTGTCATCCCCGGCGGCGCAAGAGTGCGATGACGGCAATCGTCGCGCCAGCCTGCGCAACGGCCATATCCTTCTGCGCGTCCCACACGTCACCCTGCTGGCCGTTATAATAGTCCGCCGTCTCGCCCGCCGCGATGACACTCAGCAACCATTCGAAGATTTCATAGATCGCGCTGCCAAGGCCGATGGCCGCAAAGGCGAAACTCAAGCTCCACCCCCATGACAGTCCGCCATAGCGCCGCGCACTCTCTGCAACCGGCAAGGTCAGCAACGCGCCGAAGGAAAAATGCACCAGCCGGTCATAACCGTTGCGGGTCATGCCCAAGAGGCGGGAAATGTCATGGCCGATGACGGCCTGCGCCCAGTCGTCATAGGGCACATAGCTGTAGATCCACCGCGCGCCGAACGTATGGAGCAGCAGGAACAGCCAGATACAGCCTACAGCAGCATTGGAAAGCGGCCAGCGTCGCAACATCCACGGCGCGGAACATATGAGCACAATCGTCGGCCCATGCTGGAGCGGCGCGAGATCGGGAAAGGGTTGCGCGACATTGGCAAGGCCGACGGCGGCCAGCAGCGCAAGGATCATCCGGCGCTGCGCGTGTGAAAGAACCTTCCACATCGCGACAGCGCCGGAGATCATGAGCGGGCCTTAGCCCTTTTTGAGGTGGCGACGGCCCAGCAGTTCAGCGATCTGTACCGCGTTCAGCGCGGCACCTTTACGCAGGTTATCGCTGACGCACCACAAATTGAGGCCGTTTTCGATGGTCGAATCCTCACGCACGCGGCTGATGAAGGTCGCGAAATCGCCCACGCATTCGATCGGCGTGATATATCCGCCATCTTCGCGCTTATCGACCAGCATGATGCCCGGCGCTTCACGCAGGATATTCTGCGCTTCTTCCGCCGACAGCTCGTTTTCGAACTCGATGTTGATCGATTCCGAATGGCCGACGAACACCGGCACGCGCACGCAGGTCGCCGTGACCTTCACCTTGGGGTCGAGGATCTTCTTGGTTTCCGCGACCATCTTCCATTCTTCCTTGGTCGAACCATCGTCCAGGAACACGTCGATATGCGGGATCACGTTGAAGGCGATCTGCTTGGTGAACTTCTTCGGCTCCGCCGGATCGCCGACGAAGATGTTGCGCGACTGTTCGAACAGTTCGTCCATGCCCGCCTTGCCCGCGCCGGACACCGACTGATATGTCGATACGACCACGCGCTTGATCTTCGCGGCGTCATGCAGCGGCTTCAGCGCAACAACCATCTGCGCGGTCGAACAGTTCGGGTTCGCGATGATGTTCTTCTTTACATATCCATCGATCGCGTCCGGGTTCACTTCCGGCACGATCAGCGGCACGTCGGGGTCCATGCGATAAAGCGAGCTGTTATCGATCACGATGCAGCCGGCCGCCGCCGCCTTGGGCGCATATTCCGCCGTCGGGCCGCTGCCCGCCGCGAACAGGGCGATGTCCCACCCGGTGAAATCGAAATGTTCAATATTTTTGCATTTGAGGATCTTACCCGTTTCACCGAAATCAATGTCGGTGCCGGTGGACCGGGGCGATGCAACCGCCGCGATCTCGTCAATCGGGAACTCGCGCTCGGCAAGAATGGTCAGCATTTCGCGGCCCACATTACCAGTGGCACCAACGACGACGACCTTGTAACCCATGACTAAAGTCTCCACTTCAACGCATAATTGCGGACTGCGCGCCATAGCGATGTGGCCGCATTTGTCCAGAAAGAAGGGCTTTGCTGCTGCAAAGCCCTCCATTAGCGTAATTTTATTTCGATCGTGCGTTGTCCGGTGCAGGCCCGCCCGCCTGCTCCGCCAGAAACTTTTCGATCGTGGTCCACAGATGGACGCTGATGCCCGGCCCGCCGACACGATGCGTCTGCCCCGGATAGGCCATCATCTGGAACGGCACCGCCGCGCCCTGCATCTTCGCCATCAGCGCGGTGGCATTTTCGAACACCACATTGTCGTCCGACATACCGTGGATCAGTAGCATCGGATCGCTGATCTTCACCGCCTCATCCACCGCGCCGGACGCCGGGTAAGCGCTGGGCTTATCTTGCGGCTTGCCCAGATAGCGTTCGGTATAATGGGTGTCGTACAGTTCCCACTTCGTCACCGGCGCGCCCGATACGGCGGCGGCGAACACACCCGGTGCCTTTTCCAGCAGCTTCAGCGACATATATCCGCCATAGGACCAGCCATAGGTCGCGATCCGTTTGGGATCGACAAAGGGCTGCGCCTTCAGCCATTCCACGCCCTTCAACTGGTCATCGACCTCCACCGTGCCCATGGCGCGATAGAGCTGATCCTCGAACGCCTTGCCGCGATCGGGCGTGCCGCGATTGTCGATGGCGAAGACGATCCAGCCGCGATCGACCAGATACTGGTTCAGCGCGCCCGACCATGTGTTGGTCACCTGACGCCCGCCGCCCGGCCCGCCATAATGGATCATGAACACGGGGTATCGTTTCCCCGGCTCCATCACCGGTGTCATGATCTTGGTATAGAGCGTCGATCCGTCCGCCGCCTTCACCGTGCCGAACGTCGTCTTCACATGGCTGGCGACATAGGGCGCGTAGGGATGATTGCCCGTCAGCGCATTTTCCGACAGCCATTGCAACTGCTTGCCGCTGCTGTCCGCCAGATAGAGCTGCTTGGGCTGATCGACATTCTGCCGCGACACGACGATCCGGCTCGCCGCGCTGTCCATCACCGCATCGTTCCAATAGCCCTTCTGCGTCAGCGCGCGCGCCTGCCCGGCCTTGGCCAGCGACGTCACATAAAGCTGCTGCTCCAGCGGCGTTTCGCGATTGCCGGTGAAGTAGACCAGCCCCCTGGCTTCATCCACGCCCACCACATCGCGCACTTCCCAATCACCACCGGTCAGCGCCGTCCATTTGCCGTCCCTGATGCGATACAGATGCCCATGGCCGGTCTTTTCCGACCACCACAGGAAACTGCCGTCCTTCAACGCATGGAAATTGCTCGACAGGTTGATCCAGCTTTTCGCCGTCTCCGTCAGAACGACCTTCGCCTTGCCCGTCGCGGGATCGACCGCCAGCAGATCGAGCCGCTTCTGATCCCGGCTTTCACGCTGCACATAAAGCGTCCGACCATCCTTCGACCAGTTTACGCGGGCGAGGTAGACGTCCTTCTCCGCGCCCAGATCGACCTGCACCTGACCGCTGCCATCCGGCTTCATGACGAACAGGTCGACTATGGCGTTGGGCGTCCCCGCCGCGGGATAGCGCTGCTGATAGACCTTGGTTCCTTCGCCGCCGATGGCGGTCCGGGTCACGATCCCCACCGGGCTTTCATCCACCCGCGCCACCGCAATCCGTGCGTCGTCGGGCGACCACCAGTAACCCGTGCGCCGGTCCATCTCCTCCTGCGCGACAAATTCGGCCATGCCCCAGCTCAGCGTATCGCTGGCGCCCTGCGTCAATTGCCGTTCCTGCCCGCCGATCGGCTGCGTAAACAGATTGCCGCCCCGCACGAACGACACGAAGCCGCCCTTGGGGCTGACCACACCGTTCAGTTCCCCATCCGGCGTATCGGTCAGCCGCTGCACCTTCCCGTCCAGCGCCGCTAGATACAGGTCGCCATCGACCGGCACCAATATGCTTTTCCCATCGGGCGACCAGTCATAGCCGGTGATGCCGGTGCTGCCCGCAACGCTGCGGTCCCGCTCCCGCTGCATCTTTTCCGCTTCGGACAGCTCCGCTCCGCTGCCGGTCTTCTTCGAATCCACCAGCATTCGTTCCGCGCCGGTCCGCGTATCGACCGCCCACAGGTCCAGCCGCTCCTTCTCGTCCGCACGGGGCTTCAACAGCGTCACCAGCGATCCGTCCGGCGACAGCTTCAACGCACGCGGCTGCGGCCCGGCGAGATCGGGGCTGGCGAACACACGCTCCAGCGTCAGCTTTTCCTGCGCATCGGCAATCGTGACGGGAAGCAGCAGCAACGCGCCGACGGCCGCGCCACATTTCAGATAGGGAAGCATGATGATCCTTTCCGGTCGGCGCAGAAACGCCGCATAACGTCGCACGGCTTAGCGCGACGAATAAGAAAAGATCAATGCCGGGAAATAAACTGTCCTGCCATCCTCGCCTTGGGAGGATGGTGGGCGCGACAGGGATTGAACCTGTGACCCCACCCGTGTGAAGGGTGTGCTCTACCGCTGAGCTACGCGCCCCCTGTAAGGAGGAGGCGGCCTTTGGCACCCGCGGCGCACCCTGTCAACATGCTGTTATGGATTTGATGCAAAATGCTTTCGCTTGCGGTCCGACACTGCTTATAAAAGCGTGGCAAACTCCGGAGTGACTTTATCCATGCGTCGAATTTCCGTTTTCCTGATGACCGGCCTGCTGCTCACCACGCTGGCGGCCTGCAATACCGTTCAGGGCGTTGGCCGCGACATCGAATCGGTCGGCCGCGCTGGCAAAGACGCCATGCGCTGATCCGTTTTACTGGAGGATGCGGCCGACCACGGTCGCCTTCTTGCGCAATTGCACACCGTCGCAACCCGGTTCGCCGCATTCGCAGCTTTCGATGGTGTAACGCACCCCGCACATAACCAGCACATCCTGATCGAACGAGTAGTTGGAAATACCCGCCCGCTCGACCTTTTCCTGGGCCCTGGCCTTGAGAGACATGTGCGTCCTCACCTTCGAAAATGGATAATGGATCATTGATGGTGCAATGCACAATGTCAATTGACCGTTCCCTGCTTTCGCACCGGATTGAAACAATATTGTCGCCGAAATGAAACGCTCTGGCCGGTCGCCGCCCGCGACTTGCACCACGCGGCACGGCGTCCCATATGCCGCCCCATGAACGACCAACGCAGCTCTTCCATGCCGGTATGGCATGGCACCACCATCATGTCCGTCCGCAAGAATGGAAAGGTCGTCGTCGCCGGCGATGGTCAGGTTTCCATGGGTCAGACGGTGATGAAGCCCAATGCCCGTAAAGTCCGCCGCCTACATGACGGCTCCGTCATCGGCGGTTTCGCAGGCGCCACCGCCGACGCCTTCACCCTGTTCGAACGGCTGGAGGCGAAGCTGGAGCGCCATAATGGCCAGCTGATGCGCGCGGCCGTCGAACTGGCCAAGGACTGGCGGACCGACAAATATCTGCGCAACCTGGAAGCGATGATGATCGTCGCGGACAAGGATGTGACCCTGATCCTGACCGGCAATGGCGACGTGCTCGAACCTCTTGGCGGCGTCGCCGCCATCGGCTCAGGCGGCAACTATGCGCTGGCCGCCGCCCGCGCACTGGTGGAATATGAGGAAGACGCCGAAACCCTCGCTCGCAAGGCGATGGGCGTCGCCGCCGACATCTGCGTCTACACCAATGACCAGCTGACCATCGAAACGCTCGACAGCGCCAACTGAGAATTCAAGAAAAGATCATGAACGACAACCTGACCCCCAAAGCCATCGTCGCCGCGCTGGACGCGCACATCATCGGCCAGCATGACGCCAAGCGCGCCGTTGCGGTTGCGCTGCGTAACCGCTGGCGCCGCCAGCACCTGCCCGCCGATCTGCGGGATGAGGTTACGCCCAAGAATATCCTGATGATCGGGCCGACGGGCTGCGGCAAAACTGAGATCAGCCGTCGCCTCGCCAAGCTGGCCGACGCCCCCTTCGTCAAGGTCGAAGCCACAAAGTTCACCGAAGTCGGCTATGTCGGCCGCGACGTCGAACAGATCGTCCGCGATCTGGTGGAAGAAGCCGTCCGCCTTGAAAAGGATCGCCGCCGCGAAGCCGTGCGCGAAGCCGCGTCCGAAGCCGCCATGGCCCGCCTGCTCGACGCGCTGACCGGCAAGGAAGCCAGCGAAGCCACGCGCCTGTCCTTCCGCCAGAAGATCGAAAATGATCAGATGAACGATGTGGAGGTTGAGGTGGAGGTCGCCGACAGCCCCTCCATGCCGATGGAAATCCCCGGCATGGGCGGCCAGATGGGCATGATCAACCTGTCCGATATGATGTCCAAGGCGTTCGGCCAGCAACAGAAGAAGCGCCGCAAGATGCGCGTTGCCGAAGCCTGGGACAAGCTGGTCGAGGAAGAACAGGACAAGCGG
Source organism: Sphingobium sp. (assembly GCF_048594625.1). Lineage (GTDB taxonomy): Bacteria > Pseudomonadota > Alphaproteobacteria > Sphingomonadales > Sphingomonadaceae > Sphingobium. Next base: position 68,485 of record NZ_JBMDWL010000016.1, on the reverse strand, counting down.
CTGGATCAGGACGACGTCGCCCGCGTCGCCATCACCAGCGCGGAACAGAATGGCATCGTCTTCCTCGACGAAATCGACAAGATCGCGGTCAGCGACGTGCGCGGCGGCTCCGTCAGCCGCGAGGGCGTACAGCGCGACCTGCTGCCGCTGATCGAAGGCACCACCGTGTCGACCAAATATGGCCCGCTCAAAACCGACCATATCCTCTTCATCGCATCCGGCGCCTGTCATGTGGCAAAGCCCAGCGACCTGCTGCCCGAACTACAGGGTCGCCTGCCGATTCGCGTGGAGTTGAAGGCCCTGACGGAGGAAGATTTCGTCGCCATCCTTTCCGACACGAAGGCCAGCCTCGTCGCCCAATATCGCGCGCTGCTCGCAACGGAAGAAGTCACGATCGACCTGACGCCCGAAGGCATCCGCGCCGTCGCAAAGATCGCGGCGGACGTGAACAGCGAAGTCGAAAATATCGGCGCACGCCGCCTTCAGACGGTGATGGAAAAGCTGCTGGAGGATGTCAGCTTCGAAGCGGAGGATCGCCGCGGCGAAACGCTGGTGATCGATCAGGCCTATGTCGACAGGCAGCTGTCGGCCGTCGCCCACGACACCGACCTCAGCAAATATGTGCTGTAAATTTCAGCTCCCCCTCCCATAAACGGGAGGGGATTAGGGGGTGGGCCTGCGCAGCGTTGCAACTGCCCACCCCGCTGCGACTAAATTCGCTTTCGGCTCATTCAGTCTCGCCCCCTCCCGTTCATGGAAGGGGGGCCTTTAATCTCAGTAGCTCCGCCCCACCAGCACGCGCTCGACAGCCGCGCCGCCGGTAAAGATGCACGCACCGTCCGCCGCATCCGCATCGGTCGGCACGTTGCGCAGCGTCAGCTTTTCGCCCTTCAGCCACTGAACGACCTTTTCCAGTTCCGCACCCGTCGGCTTGGCCCACTGAACCAATGCCCAGCCGGGATTCTTGCTGGCTTTGAAATAGGCCTTCAACGCATCCAGATCGGTGATCGACCGGTCGATATTGCCATCCAGACGCGCCTTCGCGTCGGCGAACAGCGAAGCCTGCACATCCTCCAGCATCGCCACCGCGCCACTCACAAAGTCACCCTTGGCGACGATCTGGCTGTCGAGCTTGCCATCTGCGCGATACAGGCGGTCGCGGCGGATGACCGACACGTTGCCGCCCGCGACGTCGCGTCCGCCAACCTCGATCACGACCGGCGCGCCCTTCTTCACCCAGCCCCAGCGCTTGTTGGCCGCCTTGGCAGGGCGCTTGTCCAGCAACGCGCGGACCGGTTCGCGAAACGCGTCCAGACCGTTCAACTGGTTCACCAGATCGGTGCAATAATCGACGATTGCGGCGTCTTCTTCGGTATCGCGCAGCATCGGCACCACGACCACCTGATAGGGCGCGACACGCGGCGGCACGCGCAGTCCGTCGTCATCGCCATGCACCATGATCAGGCCGCCGATCATGCGGGTGGACATGCCCCAACTGGTCGTCTGCACCAGTTCCTGTTGCCCTTCGGCATTCTGGAACTTGATATTCTGCGCCTGGCTGAACGTCGTGCCCAGGAAGTGCGACGTGCCCGCCTGCAACGCCTTGCCATCCTGCATCATCGCTTCGATAGAATAGGTCGCGACCGCGCCGGGGAAGCGTTCATTCTCCGGCTTCTCGCCCGCCACCACGGGCAGCCCGACGCATTCCTCGGCAAAGCTGCGATAGACTTCCAGCATCTTCATCGTTTCTTCCATCGCCTCGTCGACGGTGGAATGCGCGGTATGCCCTTCCTGCCACAGGAACTCGCTGGTGCGCAGGAACATGCGCGTGCGCATTTCCCAGCGCACGACATTGGCCCACTGGTTGATCAGCACCGGCAGGTCGCGCCAGCTCTGCACCCAACGGCTGAACGCCGCGCCGATCACGGTTTCCGACGTCGGCCGCACGACCAGCGGTTCTTCCAGCTTCGCGTCGGGGTCCGGCACCATCTTGCCGTCCTTCTGGATCAGGCGATGATGGGTGACGACCGCCATTTCCTTGGCAAAGCCGTCGACATGCTCGGCTTCCTTCTCGAAATAGCTGAGCGGGATGAACAGCGGGAAATAGCAGTTTTCATGCCCCGTCTGCTTGATCCGCGCGTCCAGCAACGTCTGGATGCGTTCCCATATGCCATAGCCCCATGGGCGGATGACCATGCACCCGCGCACGCCGCTTTCCTCGGCCATATCGGCTTCGGTGATGACGGCCTGATACCAGGCGGCGAAATCCTGTTCGCGGGTGACGTTAAGGGCGTGCTTCACTTGGGTATCGACCTTCTGGGAAACGGAGAAAATATGACGCGCGCCATAGGCCAGACGCGCCATCCCTGTCGACCCCCAGAAACTCCCCTGTATCGTAAAGCAGCCCGCGATCGGTCAGCGCAGGATCGTTCAGGCCGCCAAGGTCAACCCAAGTTCGGTCAGGCCCACGTTCGGTCAGACCACATCCGCGCCCAGCCGCTCCAGCCACGCCTTCGCCTGCCTGGGTTCACCCACGGCATCGGCGGCGGCGGGGCCACGCGCCGCCATGAACTCGGCATGCAGCGCAAATGGCTCAATGCCCAGCGTATCGCGCATGGCGTCGATCTTGCCCGCCAGTTCCTCCAGTGCGGCAATCACCGGCGCGGCTTTCGCCCGCGCCGCCTTGTCTTTCTGATGATCGAACAGTCCCCAGCGCCCGGCGGCGGTCACCCGCAACGCGTCGATCAGCGCCGCGCGATATTCCGCCTCCACCTCTTCACGCCGGGCGTCGAGCCGCTCCAGCCGATCCGCCTTCGCCATTGTTTCAGGTCAGCTTGTCGATCTTCGCATTCAGCGCAGCCAGCTGCGCCTTCAGGTCGTTGATCTCTTCATCCTTGCTGCCTTCCGATGCAGCGGCAGCGGGCGAAGAGGGCGTACCCGGCATGCCCGGCACGCCATTGCCGAATGCGCTCGCGGCCGCCTCGAACATCTGCATGTTGCGCTTGGCGATTTCGGCCAGCGGCCCGCCGCCGAACGCGCCCTTCATCGCTTCCTGAAACTGCTGCTGGTTCTTGCGGAATGCGTCCATCGACGCTTCCAGATATTGCGGCACCATCGACTGCATGGAATCGCCGTACATGGCGATCAGCTGGCGCAGGAAGTTGACGGGCAGCATATTCTTGCCGCGCTGTTCTTCTTCCATGATGATCTGGGTCAGGACATTATGGGTGATGTCCTCGCCGGTCTTGGCGTCCACCACCACGAACTCCCTGCCCTCGCGCGTCATCTGCGACAGCAGGTCCAGCGTGATATAGCTCGAAGTTTCGGTATTATAGAGCCGCCTGTTGGCGTACTTCTTGATGATGACCGGTTCCGATTCACTGACGGTCTTAGATTTGGCCATGGATTCCTCTCCCACACCTGCACATATCGCATTAGCACAAGGGCATGCCGCACCGCAACATGGGCCGCGGCCTTTACCCCTTTTTCTCAATATTTTATGGCGCGAAACGCAAAGCGATCCTGATCTGCGCCGTCGCGCTTTCGCGGGCCTGCGCAAATATCAGGAGGCGATCCGCCCGCCCGCGCCGCCGCAACCGCGCTGCATCGCCAGCGCGGGACCGGCGCGCCTGCTTGGATATGGCGCGGCAAATGACGGATTTCCTGTCATTTTCATCCCCTCACTGATCAATCCGCCACAGGTGCTGGACCTGTCGGAAAGCCGATCCTTGCTGCGCCACATGGCTGCAGCAGGGCATGACGCCTATCTGGTCGACTGGGGTACGCCCGGTCCCGCTGACGCCATGCTCGGCCTTGACGGTCATATCACCCGGCGGCTGCTCCCCATGCTGTCCGCCCTGCCCCGCCCGCCGATACTGGTGGGCTATTGCCTTGGCGGCACGCTGGCGCTGGGGGCCGCAGCATTGCGGGATTTTCCCGCCGTCGCCACCATCGCCGCGCCATGGCATTTCGATGCCTTTCCCACGCCCGATCTGGATCTGATCGCCGGCCTGTGGCGCGGCGCTGCCCCAATGTGCGAAAGGACCGGCTATGTCCCGATGGAAATATTGCAGTCGGGCTTCTGGGCCATGGACCCGGCGCGCACCATCGTCAAATATGCGGCCTTCGCCGATGTCGATCCGGGATCGGACGCTGAACGGGCTTTTCTGTCTGTGGAAGATTGGGCCAATGGCGGCGCGCCGCTCACCTTCGCCGCGGGCCGCGACCTGTTCGATCGCCTCTATGCGGCGAACATGACCGGCAATGGTGAGTGGCGCATCGGCGACACGCTCGTCGATCCATCGTCCCTGACCTGCCCCACCCTGTCGATCGTATCGACCAGCGACCGCATCGTGCCTGCCGCCGCCGGACCGCATCTGCGGGAAGAACGACGCTTCTCCCTTGGCCATGTGGGCATGGTGGTGGGCGGCCGCGCCCGCGAAATGCTTTGGGAACCGCTCTCGCTTTGGCTTTCCAGCCATGGCGGTTGATGGTATTGCGCCTGCGAAAACAACCACTGGAACTGAGGATAGGCCTTTGTCAGACATCGTGATTACCGCCGCAAAGCGCACCCCCGTCGGCAGCTTTCTGGGTGCCTATGCAAATACCCACGCACATGTACTGGGCCAGACCGCGATCATCGCCGCCCTCGAACAGGCCGGCGTTGCGGCGGATGAAGTGGATGAAGTCATATTGGGCCATGTCCTGACCGCCGGTCTTGGTCAGAACCCCGCCCGTCAGGCCGCCGTCGCCGCGGGCATCCCGGTCGATCGCACCGCCTTTGCCATCAATCAGGTGTGCGGTTCGGGCCTGCGCGCCGTCGCCCTTGCCGCGCAGGCGATCGCCAATGGCGACGCGGCGATCATGGTTGCGGGCGGTCAGGAAAATATGTCGCTGTCCCCCCATGCGCAATTCCTGCGCGCCGGGTCGAAAATGGGCAATGTCAGCCTGATCGACACAATGATCCAGGACGGCCTGACCGACGCCTTCAACAATTATCACATGGGCATCACCGCCGAAAATCTGGCCGAAAAATACCAGATCACGCGCGAAGAGCAGGACGCCTTCGCCGTCGCCAGCCAGAACAAGGCATCGGCTGCCCGCGCTTCGGGCCGGTTCAAGGATGAAATCGCCGCCGTCACGGTAAAGGGTCGCAAGGGCGACACCATCGTCGACACCGACGAATATATCCGCGACGGCGCAACCATCGAAGCGATGCAGGGCCTGCGCCCCGCTTTCAAGAAGGACGGCACCGTCACGGCGGGCAATGCCAGCGGCCTCAATGACGGCGCGGCCGCTCTGGTCCTCATGACCGCCGATCAGGCGGCAAAGCGCGGCGCGACCATTCTTGGCCGCATCGCCGGTTTTGCGACCTGCGGCGTCGACCCATCGATCATGGGCATCGGCCCTGCTCCGGCCAGCCGCAAGGCTCTGGCAAAGGCGGGCTGGTCGGTCGCCGATCTCGACCTGATCGAAGCCAATGAAGCCTTCGCGGCACAGGCTCTGTCGGTCGGCAAGGAACTGGGCTTCGACCCTGAAAAGGTGAATGTAAACGGCGGCGCCATCGCCATCGGCCACCCCATCGGCGCATCGGGCGCGCGCGTGCTGACGACGCTGCTCTACGAAATGGCCAAGCGCGACGCGAAGAAGGGCCTTGCCACCCTGTGCATCGGCGGCGGCATGGGCGTCGCCATGTGCATCGAACGCTGATCGCGCGTTGATGATGTGAATGAAAGGGGTCGCCGGTCACAGGATCGGCGGCCCCTTTTCCTTGAACGCGCTTTGCACGCCGTCATCCGTACGGGATGCTCCGGCATCCGCGCTTTCAGAAAAGCCGCGATCCGTTCGGCACCGGCCGATCCGGTGCGAACAGCATCACCGCACCTGCATCGTCCGCAAAGCCCAGCGTCAGCACTTGCGACATGAATTTGCCGATCTGGCGCGGCGGAAAATTCACGACCGCCGCAACCTGCCGCCCCGGCAGTTCGTCCAGCGCATGATTTTCGGTGATCTGCGCGCTCGACTGCTTGCGCCCGATGCCGGCACCGAAATCGATCAGCAGCTTGTAGGCGGGCTTGCGTGCTTCGGGATAGGGTTCGGCGGACAGGATCGTGCCGACCCGAATGTCCACCTTCAGAAAATCGTCAAAGGCGATGGTGTCGGCCGCAGGCGCGGCCGGATCATGGGTCAGGTGCATGGGGTCGGCCCTTTCAGTCCGGATGTCGTGCCGACCATATCCATGCAGCGGCGGGAAAGTCCACATGGCCGTCCTGCAATCTGGCACGGCAGACATCCGCCACCCGGTCCACGATCGCCCCGCGCTCATCCGGACCGGCAGCCCTCAATGCGCGCGCAGCCGGTCCAATCATGCTGAAAAGGTGACCGCGTCGGCGATCGCGTCCTCGCCGCTTCCCGCGCGATAGGCGAAATCGACCGGTAGCGCCCCGAGATCGCGCCATCCCGCATCCGCCAGCATGCGCCGCACGAAATCTTCCTCGGCAAAGGCGAAGGGGCCGGGCCGATAGCCATCACCGGGCGGCGGCGCTTCTCCCACCGCCGCCATCAGTTCCTTCGCCCACAGGTTCAGCGCAGCCGAACGGAAACAGGAAAAGATCAGCCGCCCACCCGGCCGCGTCGCCGATCGCAATCGGGCAAAGGTCGCCACAGGATCATCGAAGAACATCACGCCATGGCGCGACATGATCAGGTCGAACGGCCCGCTGTCATCGATCGCATCCTCAACCGGTGCCGCGACGAATGCGCAGTTGGGAACCGCCGCGCCGCGCGCCCGTGCGACCGCCACCAGCGCCGGGGAAATATCGATCCCCGTCACCTGCGCCCGCGCATTGGCGCCTGCAGCGGCCAGCGACGTCCCGCCCGCGCCGCACCCCACATCGGCCACCGCCACGGCGCCATCCTCCATGGCGTCGCGGATCGCCCGGTCCAGATGCCGTGACAGGTCGGCGAAGCTGCGATCCGTCCGCCGCCATTCCAGTGCCCAGACGTCGCCGTTGGAACCGGCCCAACCGGCGGCATCCATGCGCGCCATTGCCGTTTGTGCGGATCGTTCTGAAACCTGCGTCATCATCGCCACCTCGCCTTTCACGTCCCGCCATGATGCAGCGGGAAAGAGAAAAGGCAAGGCTATTGCGATAAATTCGCAATAAGGCAGCTATGCCAGTAACCGGCGCATCGTCATGATGCGCCGATCAAAGCGGAAGCGCATTTTACTCCGCCGCTTCCAGCTCGACCTTCACTTCCGCCTGCATCGGCACGACGCCCAGCTTGGCGAACAGCGCCGCATCCGCATTGTCGCCCGCATTGGCGGTGGTCAGCAGCTTGTCGCCGGTGAAGATGCTGTTCGCGCCCGCCATGAAGCACAGCGCCTGACAACTGTCGGACATGCTCTCGCGCCCTGCGCTCAGGCGCACCATGCTTTGCGGCATCACGATCCGCGCGACCGCCACCGTGCGCACGAACTCGATCTCATCGATCTTGGCGAGCGGGGTGTCGGCCAGCATATTGCCCAGCACGGTGCCCTTGACCGGCACCAGCGCATTGATCGGCACGCTCTGCGTATGCATCGGCAGCACCGCCCGGGCATGGATAAAACCGACCCGGTCCTCCCGCGTTTCGCCCATGCCGACGATCCCGCCACTGCATACATTGATGCCCGAATTGCGGACATTTTCCAGCGTCACCAGCCGGTCGTCAAACGTCCGCGTCGTGATGACCTTCTCATAATGTTCGGGCGACGTGTCGATATTATGGTTGTAATAATCCAGCCCCGCCTCGGCCAGCATGTCGGCCTGCCCCTCGCTCAACATCCCCAGCGTCATGCATGTTTCCATGCCCATCTGGCGCACGCCCTTCACCATTTCGACGATCGCGGGCATGTCGCGATCCTTGGGGTTGCGCCATGCCGCGCCCATGCAGAAACGCGACGATCCCGCATCCTTCGCCTGCGCCGCAGCCTGCATCACGGCCTGCACGCTCATCAGCTTTTCGGCCTTCAGCCCGCTTTCCGCCGATGCCGACTGATTGCAATAGCCGCAATCTTCCGGGCAACCGCCGGTCTTGATCGACAGGAGGGTGGACAGCTGTACCTCATTGCGCGGGAAATTGGCGCGATGGATCGACTGCGCCTCGAACATCAGGTCGCCAAACGGCATGTCGAACAGCGCGGCGATCTCCTCGCGCGTCCAGTCGTTGCGGGCAGTCAGGGTGGAGGGGGTCGTCATCACGCAGCTTTCTCTGGCCCCGACGGGGGCATGTTATGGTCGTTCGGGCGCGGCGTATCGCCGGCGCGTTTCACGGCGTTCGAACCCGGCTCATAAATGCGCCGGTCCCTGACGTCACGAAGATAGTCGTCATCCTGCGATGGAACGATAGCTCGCCCGGCAGATATGTAAATTTGCAAATCGCTATTCCGCAAATTAGGGTCGTCGCCATGGCACGCGGCAACCGTATCTTTGCAGGCCCACGCCTGCGCCAGCTGCGCCTGGACCATCGGATGGATCAGGCGACGATGGCGCAGGCGCTGGGCATATCCGTATCCTATCTGTCCCAGATGGAAAATGACGATCGCCCTCTCACCGCAAAGGTCAAGGCGGCGCTCGCCAGCGCCTTTCCCACCGACTGGGCCAGTTTCGACAGTCGGGAGGAGGAACAGCTGCTGGGCGCCTTCACCTATGCGCTCGCCCATCCCGAGCTGCCCGGCGTGCCGATGGAACCGGAACGCATCGAAAAACTGCACCTGCAATTCCCCGAATTCGCGGCCCGCTACGTCGATCTTTACAACGCGCATATGCGCGCCAACGAACGCATCAACATGATAGAGGAGGCGATCGCCAACGATCATGAAGTGCAGGCGCGCCTGCCGTGGGAGGCTGCACGCGACTGGTTCCACGAAAGCGGCAATTACGTCCATAACCTCGACTGTCTGGCCGAAGACATGGCGGAAAGCTTCACCAAGGGACAGGCGCTGGACGAAGGCATGCTGGTGGAGGCGCTTGCCCGTCGCCACGGCATCGAAACCCTGATCGCCGAAACGCCCGACAGCGCGCTGCGCGCCTATCGCGCCGCCGTCCGCCAATTGTTCATCAACGCCGCCCTGCCGGTCGAAAGCCGCAAATTCATGCTCGCCCATCAATTGATGATGCTGGAAGGGCAGGCTGTGATCGCTGATGTGGTGCGCCGGGCCGCCCTGCCGGTGCCGGGCGCGGACCGCCTGCTCGCCATCGGCCTTGGCAATTATGCCGCGGGCGCGCTGCTCATGCCCTATGCCGCCTTCCGCGAAGCCGCCCGCACGATGCGCCACGATATAGACCGGCTCGCCCGCACCTTCGGCGTCAGTTTCGAACAGGCCTGTCATCGCCTCTCGACGCTTCAGCGCCCCGGCCTGCGCGGTATTCCCTTCTTCTTCTGCCGCGTCGACATGGCGGGCAACATCACGAAGCGCCACAGCGCCACCCGCCTGCAATTCGCGCGTTTCGGCGGCGCCTGCCCGCTATGGAATGTGCATGAAGCCGTCGCGGTGCCCGACCGCATCAACGTCCAGCTGGGCGAAACGCCGGACGGCGTCCGCTATGTGTCGATGGCAAAGGGGCTGGTAAAACCATCGGGCAGTTACAAGCGCACCCCGCGCCGTTTCGCGGTCGTGCTGGGCTGCGAAATCGCGCACGCGGCCAACTTCGTCTATGCCGATGGCCTGCATCTGCATGAAGAGGGCGCCGCGACCCCCATCGGCATCACCTGTCGCCTGTGCCCACGCCAAAGCTGTGATCAGCGCGCCTTTCCGCCCGCAGACCGTCCCATCCATGTCGATCCCGACAATCGCCAGATCGTGCCTTACTGGATTGGCTGAGACGCCGCCTGCCGGTTGTCCCGCTGCGCTATGTCGGCGCCGAACCGATAACCGATCGTCGCGGCCATGATCGCGGTAAAGGCCAGGAAAATACCGACCGCGCCGCCGACCTTCTTGTCTTTCGTCGTCATCATCGTCTCCTTTCCGCCGGTCATGCTGTCGCATATCGGCTGAAAATCAACGCCGCCGCCTGGGCCGTGCATCATGGGGGATATGCGCCCCTCATCCCGCGATCACCATCGCCTCGTCCAGAAAGTCCAGAAATGCCCGCACCCGCGCCGCCGCCCGATCTTCCGGGGCGTAGAGCGCGTGAATATCCTCGCCATCGCCCGGATTATGATCGGCCAGCACTTCCACCAGCCGCCCTTCGCGCAAATCCCGTGCGACATGGAAATGCCCGTGCCGTGCAATCCCCGCGCCCGCGACCGCCATCTGCCGCACCACTTCGCCCGAATTGCCGAAGAAACGCCCCGTCACCGGCCGTTGCACCACTCTGCCCTTCACCCGGAACGGCCAACTGTCGATCGATCGCCGGAAACTGAAGCGCAGGCAGTCATGCCCGTCCAGATCCTCCGGCACTTTCGGCACGCCCCGCCGCGCCAGATAATCGGGACTGGCGACCAGGACCATGCGGCTATGCCCCAGCTTCTTGGCCCGCAAACTTGTGTCCCGCAACGGCCCGATGCGGATGGCGATGTCCGCCCGCTCCTCCACCAGATCGACGATCGCGTCGGTCAGCGTCAGGTCGACCGTCACCGCCGGATATGCCTCTCCAAACCGCGCCAGTATCGGGATCAGGCATTCATGCCCGAAGGACGGCGAGGCATTGATGCGCAACATGCCGCGCGGTCCCTGTCCCCTGTCGCTCAGGCTCGCTTCGACATCGAACATATCGCCCAGTATCGCGATCATCCGGTCGCGATAGACCTGTCCTTCCCGCGTCAGCGCCAGCGACCGCGTCGTCCGCCGCACCAGCGCCACGCCCAGCCTGTGTTCCAGCCGCGCGATCGACCGGCTGACCGCAGATGGCGTCAGGCGCAGCGCCTTGGCGGCCGCGGCAAAGCTGCCCTCATGCGCCACCATCAGGAAATTTTCGACGTCGCCAAATCTGTTATCCATGATTTCAAATCACTTCTGAAATGCTTTGTTTCCATCTAATCATGAATAGGCAAGTTTCTATCTATCTGTCCATCTCGCTGTCTCATTTGAAAGGGCAAACACATGGATCTGAAACTCAACGGCAAGTCCGCCATCGTCACCGGATCGACCGCCGGCATCGGCCTCGCCATCGCTAAACGGCTCGCGCAGGAAGGCGTCGCCGTCACCATCACCGGCCGCTCCCAGGCGAAACTGGATGCCGCCTCCGCTGAAATCGGCCTGCCAGTCAACGCCGTCCTGGCCGATCCCGCTACCGCAGAAGGGGCCGCCGCCCTGATCGCCGCCGTCCCTGCGACCGACATCCTCGTCAACAATCTGGGCATCTACGAAGCCAAGGATTTTGCCGACATCAGCGACGCGGACTGGCACCATCTGTTCGAAGTAAACGTTGTCAGCGGCGCGCGCCTTTCCCGCCACTATTTCCCGAAAATGCTGGATCAGGACTGGGGCCGCATCATCTTCATCGCCAGCGAAAGCGGCCTTCTGCCGCCTGCTGAAATGATCCATTACGGCATGACCAAATCGGCGCAGCTGTCCATTTCCCGTGGCCTTGCCGAACATACGCGCGGCACCGGGGTCACCGTCAATGCGGTCCTGCCCGGTCCCACCCGCTCTGAAGGGATCGTGGATTTCATCCGATCGGTGGTGGACAACAAAGACGCGCCCGAAGCCGAACGCGAAGCCGAATTTTTCACCAAACTCCGCCCCCTTTCGCTCATCAAGCGGCTGATCGAAGCGGATGAGGTCGGCGCGATGGTCGCCTATCTTTCCAGCCCGCTGGCCGCCGCCACCAATGGCGCCGCGCTCCGGGTCGAAGGCGGCATGGTCCCCACCATCGCGTGATCCGGCACCGCCTCCCTTCGTTCCGCACCTGTTCGTAATGGCGCCGCTCAGCCTCCGTTACGAACAGGCGCGGAACGAAGGGGCGTTTGACGATCCGCCTTGTGGAAACTGGCCCTGTCGCTCGTCTTCAGCCCGCATTATGGACATGAAGATGAGCGACACGGACAGCCTTTCCTCGATCGACGAAACCCTGCTGCAGGACGGCTATGCCCGCCTGCCGGGACGGGCGATATGCGACCGGCTGGCCATCGCCCCCACGGACTGGGACGATTTCGCCGCCAGCTGGAACGATCTTGGTCCCGATCTCTACATGGCCGATGGCGGGCGCTATCGCCGCCGCCGTCATGCCGCCTTCGCGCTGGAAGGGGGAGCGCTTACCCGCAAGCCGCATCAGCCCCATTATCAGAGCCGCGACTATAATCCCCTGAACGGTGATGTTCAGCGCTGGTTCGATCCTGTGGCCGACGCCACCGTGGCCAATCCCGCGCTGCAATCCATCTTCGCCTTTTGCGCCACCCATTTCGATCCGGCCGGGCGCGGCAACTGGCATATCGAAATGCACCAGTTCCGGATCGAGGCAAAGCCCGAGGAAAGCGGTCGTCCCACGCCCGAAGGAATGCACCGCGACGGCGTGGACCATGTGCTGGTGATGCTGATCGAACGGCGCAACGTCCGCGAAGGCATTACCCGCATCGGCGCGCCGGACGGCTCGCCGCTGGGCGAATTTACCCTGACCGATCCGGGCGACACCATGTTGATCGATGATCACCGCATCATGCACGGCGTCACGGCCATCCATCCGGTCGATCCCGCCCAGCCCGCCTGGCGCGACGCGCTGGTGGTGACCTTCACCGCGCGATGAATCATTCCGTTCGGTTCGATCTCGACGGGAACTGACCAGCGCAGCGCTCGCGGTTCCTCGACACCACTCGAAACGAACGGACCTTCGCTTATTTCAGCAGCACCAGTTCCTCGGCCATGCTGGGGTGCAGCGCGACGGTATCGTCGAAATCCTGCTTGGTCAGCCCCGCCTTCACCGCGACGGCGGCCGCCTGCAATATCTCCGGCGCATCCGGGCCGATCATGTGCAGCCCCACCACCTTGTCGGTGGTTTCATCCACGATCATCTTGTAAAGCGCCCGCTCGTCCCGCCCGGCCAGCACATTCTTCATCGGCCGGAAATCGGACGTATAGACCTTCACCGTCCCGTATTTATTCTTCGCCTGCGCCTCGGTCAGGCCCACGCCTGCCAGCGGCGGATGGCTGAACACGGCCGCCGGCACACAATCATAATCGACCTTGCGGGGGTTGTTCCCGAACACCGTGTCGGCAAAGGCATGCCCTTCGCGAATGGCCACCGGCGTCAGTTGCAGCCGGTCGGTGACATCGCCCACGGCATAGATGCTCTGACAGCTGGTCTGGCTGTAATCGTCGACCTTGATCGCGCCCTTATCGGTCAATTGGACCCCGGCCGCTTCCAGGCCCAGCCCGTCGGTCATCGGCCTGCGCCCGGTCGCGAACAGCACGACGTCGGCCGCGACCGGATCGCCATCGGCGAAATGGACGCACAGCGTGCCATCGTCATTTTTTTCGATCCGCTTCATCTTCGCATTGAAGCGGAAATGAATGCCCTTGGTCATGCTGATCTGAAGCAGCCGGTCGCGGATCTGCTCGTCATATCCGCGCAGCAGGTCGCCGCCCCGGTTGACCATCGTCACATGGCTGCCGAACTGATGGAAAATCCCCGCAAATTCGTTGGCGATATAGCCGCCGGCGACGATGACGATGCGCTTGGGACATTCGTCCAGATGGAACACCTCGTTCGACGTGATGCCATGTTCCGCCCCCTCGATTTCGGGAATGACGGGCCATGCGCCGGTCGCGACCAGAATGACCTTGGCCGTCACGTCCCGCCCGCTCGCCAGCTTTATGCCATGCGGGCCGGTGATGGTCGCCCGCTCGCGGATCACCTCCACCTTGTTGCTGCTCAGCGTATTGCCGTACAGCCCCTCAAGCCGGTCGACTTCGGCCAGCACATTGTCGCGCAGCGTCGTCCATTCGAATCCGCAATCGGGCACATTCCACCCAAAGCGGCGGGCGTCCTTCAGATCTTCGGCAAAATGCGCGCCATAGATCAGCAGCTTCTTGGGTACGCATCCGCGAATGACGCAGGTGCCGCCGACGCGAAATTCCTCGGCCACCGCGACCTTCGCGCCATGGGCCGACGCGATCCGGGAAGCACGCACGCCGCCCGATCCCGCGCCGATGACGAAAAGGTCGAAATCATATCCGGTCATGCTGTTCTCCGCTCAGCGCATCGCATGCTGGGCGACGTGCCATCAAACTTGGTGGCGGATATGGCGACTGGGGCGAAAAGTTACAAATGGGAATCGTCTTCCATTGCTTCCCCGGCCCCGTCCGTTCGGTTCGAGCTTGTCGAGAGCCATTCTCGACACGCCATCTCGACGCAGTCGAAGCCGCTACTCGAACCGAACAGATTACAGACTTATTCCCCGGCCAGTGCCAGATCGATCAGCGCCATGGTCGAAGGATCGAAACCGGTCGGCCCGTTCGCCTCGATCGACTTGGCGATTTCCTTGCCCAGCTCGACGCCGAACTGGTCGAAGGGATTGATCCCCATCAGCACGGCGTTGGCAAAGGTGCGATGCTCGTAAAAGGCGATCAGCGCGCCCAGCGCTTCGGGCGTCACATCGTCCAGCAGGATCGTCGTGGACGGCCGGTTGCCGGGATAGGCGCGCGCCGGATCGTCGGCATTGTCCTTGCCCCGCATCAACGCTGCGCCCTGCGCAAAGCAGTTGACCAGCAACGCGCGGTGATGCGCCGGGTCCAGCACATGGCCCGGTTCGATCGACGCGATGAACTCGACCGGCGTGATGATCGTCCCCTGATGCAGCAGCTGGAACACGGCATGCTGTGCATCGGTGCCGACCCCGCCCCAGGTGATCGGCGCGGTCGGCCCATCGACCGGCTCATTGTCGCGGGTCACGCTCTTGCCGTTGCTCTCCATCTCCAGCTGTTGGAGATAGGATGGCAACAACGCCAGCCGCTCGTCATAGGCGAAAAGGGCGCGGGTCTGGCACCCCATGACACGGGTGTAATATTGGTCCACGAATGCCGCAATCAGCGGCGCATTCTGTTCGGGCGCGGACAGGCGGAAATGGCGGTCCATCGCCGCCGCCCCTTCCAGCAGGCTTTCGAACGCGTCCCAGCCCAGCGCCATGGCGGCGGGAAAGCCGATGGAAGACCAGAGCGAATACCGCCCCCCCACCGATTCGGCGAAGGGCAGGATGCGGGTTTCATCGACGCCCCATTCCATCGCCTTTTCGGGCGCCGCGGTCAGCGCGATGACCTTGCCATAGGGATCGTCCACGCCGGCTTCGACCATCCAGTTGATCGCGCTCGCCGCGTTCAGCATGGTTTCGCTGGTGGTGAAAGTCTTCGACGCGATGGCGATCAGCGTGGTGTGCGGGTCGAACCCTTCGATCGCCCGTTCCAGCGCGGTGCCGTCCACATTGGACACGATTGCGACATCATAGCGCACGCCGTCGCCGTCCAGCGCATCGACGATCAGCTTGGGGCCAAGCGCCGACCCGCCGATGCCGATATGCAGCACGTGGCGCACTTCACCCAGAGCGCCCGCCTCGATCGCGTCGATCAGGCCGCGCATCCGCTGGTGCAGCATCTTGGCATGGGCGACGCTGTCGGCATTGCCTTCGCCCCGTTCGGCGGGATGTTCGGCGGCGCGGCCTTCGCTGTTGTTGACCGCCTGCCCCATGAACAGCGCGTCGCGCCATCCGGCAAAATCCTGATCCTTCGCCAGCGACAGGAACCCGGCCATCACATCGTCGGTCAGATGCGTCTTGGACCAGTCGAACCGGATCGGCCCCTGCTTCAGAACCAGCTTCGACAGACGATCGGGATCGGTGGTGAATACGGACTTCAGGTCTGCTTGCGGAAGCGCGGCGATGGACGCCAAAGAACGCGGCTGTGCAGGGCTGGTCATGCAATATCCTCTATGACGTTGGTCGACATCGACGCTGCACCGGTCGATTCTGCCTATGCTTAGCCAAATTTGCAGGCTTTTGCATTGAGAAGCACTGCTTGACGCGCATCGCATCAGGCTCCACAAGCCGCACGGCCGCTCTGTCGGCACTTTCATCAGGGACCAGACGACACTCCATGACTGCCAAATCGGAAACGCGGGACTTTCTCTGGTTCCTCGCCAAGCTGGGCCTGTTCGTCTTCATCCTGCGCAGCTTCATCATATCGCCTTTCAACATCCCGTCGGAATCGATGCAGCCGCGCCTGCTGATCGGCGATTATCTGCTGGTCGCCAAATGGCCCTATGGCTATTCGCGCTATTCGCTGCCCTTCTCGATCCCGCTGATCCCCGGACGCATCCTTGCGTCCACGCCGGAACGCGGCGACGTGGTGGTGTTCAAGGCGCCGCCGAACCAGAAGAATGATTATATCAAGCGCGTCATCGGCCTGCCCGGCGACATGATCGCCGTGCGCGGCGGCACCGTCTATCTGAATGGTCAGGCGATTCCCAAGCAGAAGGTCGCCGACCTCGTCATTCCGGTGACGCAGAACATGATCGACGCGTCCACCCGCGAAGGCGCGCCGTCCCCCTGCTACCGACCGGATTTTGAACAGGCCGCGCCCGGCGGCGGCAAACAGTGCCGCTACCCGCAATATCGCGAAACCCTGCCTGGCGGCAAAAGCTACAATGTCCTCGACCTGCTGCCCGACGGCGCGGCGGATGATCGCGACACGGTGCTGGTGCCGCAGGGGCATCTTTTCATGATGGGCGACAATCGCGATCGCTCCGCCGACAGCCGCTTCCCCGCGGTCGAAGGCGGCGGCATCGGCCTCGTCCCCGAAGAAAATCTGGTGGGCAAGGCGATGATCTCCGTCTTTTCGACCGACGGCAGCGCCAACTGGCTGCTCCCATGGACATGGTTCACCGCCGCGCGCTGGAGCCGCATCGGGGAAGGCTTTTGAATTTGAATTCGCATAGGCCCGATACCGCTGGCTGGCTGAAGCAACTGATCGGGCGCGCGCCGAAAAACCCGGCCGCGTTCGAACAGGCGCTGACCCATGGCAGCGCCAAGGCGGTCAATTATGAACGGCTGGAGTTTCTGGGCGACCGCATCCTTGGCCTGCTGATCGGCGAATGGCTGTTCGACCGTTTTACCGATGAACCGGAAGGTAAGCTGTCCCGCCGCTTCAACGCGCTGGTGTCGGGCGAAACCTGCGCCGAAGTCGCGCGCGCCGCGGGCGTGCCCACGCACCTGATCCTTGGCAAACAGGCCCGCGACGATGGCGCCACCAACAGCGACAATGTGCTGGGTGACGTGATGGAAGCGCTGATCGGCGCGCTCTCTCTGGAAGGTGGACTGGATGAAGCCCGCGCCCTCGTCCGCCGCCTGTGGGGCGACCGGGTGGATACGCAGACCAGCGCGCCCCGTCATCCCAAATCCTATCTTCAGGAATGGGCCGCCGCCAACAAACGCAAACCGCCCGAATATGTCATGACCGACCGTTCCGGCCCGCAACACGCCCTGCGCTTTACAGTGACCGTTTCGATCAAGGGCGCAGGCGAAGCCAGCGCGACCGGCGGATCGAAACAGGAAGCCGAAACCGCAGCGGCCAAGGCGCTGCTGGATAAACTGGCGGGGTAAAATGCCCACCCTCCGTTCGCTCTGAGCTTGTCGAAGGGCTTTTCTTCCTCTTTAATTTGCCCATGCCCTTCTGGACCTACATGCTTCACTGCGCAAACCGCAGCTTTTATGTAGGGCATACCGACAATCTCGAACATCGGATTGGGCATCATGATCAGGGATGGATTGCTGGTTACACGCAAACGCGCCTGCCGGTAAAACTGGTCTGGTCGCAATCGTTCGACACACGTATAGAAGCACTTGAAGCCGAACGGCAGATCAAGGGGTGGAGCCGTGCCAAAAAGCTGGCCCTCATCCGCGAAGATTGGACGCTGATCTCGACATCGGCCCGATCAGGCAAAGAAAATTTAAGCCCTTCGACAGGCTCAGGGCGAACGGAGTGTTAATTGACAACAAACATGAATAACCAGCGCTGCGGCGTCATTGCGGTCGTCGGCGCGCCCAATGCGGGCAAATCGACGCTGGTCAACGCTCTTGTGGGGCAGAAGGTGGCGATCACCAGTCCCAAGGCGCAGACCACCCGCACCCGCGTGATGGGCGTCGCGATCGAAGGCGACGCGCAACTGGTGCTGGTCGACACGCCCGGCGTCTTCGCGCCCAAGCGACGACTGGACCGCGCCATGGTGCAGGCCGCATGGAGCGGTGCGCAGGGTGCGGACCTGATCGCAATGGTCATCGATGGCAAGGCGGGGCTTGGTCCCAAGCTGGAACCCATCGTCGAAGCGCTCAAGCATCGCAGCGAACGCAAGTGGCTGATCATCAACAAGGTCGACATCGCCACCAAGGAACGGCTGCTGGTCCATACGGAAAAGCTGAACGATCAGCTGGGTTTCGACGAAATCTATTTCGTGTCCGCCGCGACCGGCGATGGCCTGCCCGAACTCAAGACCGCCTTCGCCAACGCCATGCCGCAGGGGCCATGGCATTTCCCCGAAGATCAGGTGTCGGACGCCACCGACCGGATGCTGGCCGCCGAAATCACCCGCGAACAGCTTTATCATCAGCTGCATGCCGAACTCCCCTATGCCGCCGCTGTGGATACGGAACAATATAAGGAACGGGATGACGGGTCGGTGGAAATTCACCAGCAGATCCTGGTCGGTCGCCCGACACAGCGCGCCATCGTGCTGGGCAAGGGGGGGCAGCGGC
This sequence comes from Sphingobium sp., assembly GCF_048594625.1. GTDB lineage: Bacteria > Pseudomonadota > Alphaproteobacteria > Sphingomonadales > Sphingomonadaceae > Sphingobium. The sequence continues at coordinate 49,765 of NZ_JBMDWL010000016.1, read as the reverse complement.
TTAAGGAAATCGGGTCCAAGGCCCGCGCCGAACTCGCCAATCTTCTGGGGGTAAAGGTCCATCTCTACCTGCACGTCAAGGTGAAGGAAGACTGGGAGGATGATCGCGGCATCTATCGCGACATCGGTCTCGACTGGGTGGAATGAACCGACGCTAAGGATATAATTTACCTTATCCCGTTACGGCCCCGTTCCATGGGACCGAAACGGAAAATAGCCCTGTGCGTCGGCATATCGGTATTGGGGACGATCATCATCATGGCGGCCATGTCCGCCATCCCCGGCCTGTTCATTCCGGTGCGCTATTTCATCGTCGGTATCGTCTGTTCCAGCAGCATTTCCACCCCGGTCTGCATCCTGCTCGTTCGGCAGAGCGAGGAAAATAAGCGCTTGCGCCTGGAGCTGGAGGGGCGGGTGGCCGATCTTGCCCGCCTCGCCAATTATGACGGGTTGACCGGGCTACTCAACCGCAATGCCTTTTTCGACCGCGCGGAACAGGTCCATGCGCAACCGGGCAACTGGTATCTGCTGATCGACATCGATCATTTCAAACGCTTCAACGACGATCATGGCCATCTGGCGGGCGACGCGGTGTTGCGCGCCGTCGGCATCGCCATCAGCGAAGCGCTCCGCCCCGACGATCTCTATGGCCGCATGGGGGGTGAGGAATTTGCCGCCTGCCTGCTCGCCTGCGACGCCGATCAGGCCACCCGCCGGGCCGAACATGTCCGCACATCGATCCAGTCGCTGCGCGTCACCGCGCCATCGGGCCGCATCGTCCGCGTCACAGCCAGCATCGGCCTCAGCATCAGCGACCCCGCACAGCCGGTCGAAGCCAGCCTGCACCGCGCCGACATCGCCATGTATGCCGCCAAGACGGGCGGCCGCAACCAGGTGCGACGCGCCGCCTGACGACCCGGTTTATTCGGCCGCCCCAGCCGCCTTGGTCGCAGCTTTCTTGGCCGGCGCCTTCTTGGCAGGCGCTTTCTTCGCAGCTGGCTTTTTCTCGGCCGTTTCCTTCTTTGCCGCGGCGTCCTTCTTGGGCGCGGCCTTCTTCTTGGCTGGCGCCTTCTTGCCCTTTTTCGCCGGTGCAGAGGCGGCGCGCGCGTCGATCAGCTGCGCCGCTTCCTCCAGCGTCAGTTGGTCCTTGTCCACCGTCTTGGGCAGCGTCGCATTGGTCGTGCCATCGGTGACATAGGCGCCATAACGCCCTTCCATCAGCTTGATTTCAGCCTCGGTACGCGGATGCGCGCCCAGTATCTTCAACGGCTCTCGCCCGCCGCTGGACCGCCCGCCGCGATTGGCCGCATCGGCCAGCTTGGCGACGGCCATATTCATGCCGACCTCGAAAATCTCGGCCGTGTTGGCCAGCCGCCCATATTTGCCGTCATGCAACAGATAGGGACCGAAACGCCCGATATTGGCCATGATCGGCAGGCCGGTTTCCGGATGCAGCCCCACTTCGCGCGGCAGGCTCAGCAGCTTGACCGCCCAGTCCAGCGTCATTTCGCCGCCCGGCAGATCCTTGGGAATGGAACCGCGCTTGGCCTCCTTTCCTTCGCCCATTTCGATATAGGGACCAAAGCGGCCGGACTTCTTCACAATGTCCTGCCCGGTTTCGGGATGCTGACCGAGTATTTCGGGTCCGCTGTCGCCGCCTTCACTGCCGCCCGGCTGGCCGAATTTGCGGGTATATTTGCATTCGGGATAGTTGGAGCAGGCAATGAAGGCCCCGAACCGTCCGCCACGCAGCGACAACTGTCCATCGGCGCATAGCGGGCAGGCGCGCGGGTTGCTCCCGTCCGCCTTGGGCGGGAACAGCATCGGCTCCAGAAACTTGTCCAGTTCCGCTGTGATATCCGACGGTTTCTGTTCCATCACCTCGGCGGTCTTAGGCTTGAAATCGCGCCAGAACGCCTCCAGCACCGCCTGCCACTGGGCCCGGCCACCGCTGATGTCGTCCAGCTCGTCTTCCAGCCCGGCGGTGAAGTCATAGGAGACATAACGTTCGAAGAAGCGTTCGAGGAACGCTGTCACCAGCCGCCCGCTTTCTTCGGCAAAAAAGCGGTTCTTTTCCACCCGCACATAGTCGCGGTCCTTGAGCACCTGAAGCGTCGAGGCGTAGGTGGAAGGCCGCCCGATCCCCAATTCTTCCAGACGCTTGACCAGCGATGCCTCGGAATAGCGCGGCGGCGGCTGCGTGAAATGCTGCTCGGCGCTGACCTTCTTCTTGGCGGGGGCATCGCCCTCGCTCATGCGCGGCAGCAGCTTGCTGTCGTCATCATCCGAATCGTCACGACCTTCCTCGTACAGGGCAAGGAAGCCGGGGAAGATCACCACCTGACCGGTGGCGCGCAGCGCGTGCTGGCCGGTCTGTTCGACCAGATCGATCGTCGTTCGCTCCAGCCGCGCCGACGCCATCTGGCTCGCCAGCGCGCGCTTGAAGATCAGGTCATAGAGGCGCGCATGATCGCCGCTGCCCACCTTGTCACGGTTAAATTCGGTCGGACGAATGGCTTCATGCGCTTCCTGCGCATTCTTCGCCTTGGTCTGATACTGACGCGGCTTTTCGGGCAGGTAACCGCCGTCATAGTGCTCCGCAATCGCCTTGCGCGCGGCGGAAATGGCGCTGCCGTCCATCTGCACGCCGTCGGTACGCATATAGGTGATCGCGCCATCCTCATACAGCTGCTGCGCGATCCGCATCGTATGGCTGGCCGAAAAGCCGAGCTTGCGCGCCGCTTCCTGCTGCAAGGTCGATGTGGTGAACGGCGCGGGAGGATTGCGGCTGACCGGCTTCGTCTCGACCTTCTCGACGGAGAAGCGCCCGGCCTCCACATCGGCCTTGGCGGCCATGGCATCGCCTTCCTTGCCGATGGTCAGCCGCTCGATCTTCTCGCCCTTCCACCGGACGAGGCGCGCGGTAAAGCCCTGCCCGCTCTGCTCCATATCGGCCGCGACGGACCAATATTCCTGCGGTACGAAACTCTCGATCTCGCGCTCGCGCTCCACCACCAGCCGCAGGGCGACCGACTGCACGCGCCCGGCCGATTTCGCGCCGGGCAGCTTGCGCCACAGCACCGGCGACAAAGTGAAGCCCACCAGATAATCGAGCGCCCGGCGCGCCCGATATGCGTCGATCAGATCCTCGTCCAGCGCGCGCGGCTGCGCCATCGCTTCGGTCACCGCCGCCTTGGTGATGGCGTTGAATGTCACCCGGTCGACCTTCTGCGGCAGCACCTTCTTGGCGCGCAGCACTTCCTGCACATGCCAGCTGATCGCTTCCCCTTCGCGATCAGGGTCGGTGGCCAGGATTAATCGGTCGGCCTTCTTCGCCTGATCGGCGATGGCCTTCAACTGCTTGCCTTTGTCGCCATAATTTTCCCACTGCATGGCAAAACCATCGTCGGGATCGACCGACCCGTCCTTTGCGGGCAGGTCGCGAATATGGCCATAGCTGGCAAGGACGTGAAAATCGCCGCCCAGATATTTCTCGATGGTCTTCGCCTTGGCGGGCGATTCTACGATGACAAGCTGCATTATGGCCCCGGATTTTGTTGCCCCACACGTACGCGCGAGTCTGGCTACCTTGTCGCTATCGCGTCAAGCCTTCCTGCGCGCCAGTCCTAACCGCTCCATATCAGGCAAAAATTTGTTCGAGCGATCGTCCGCTTTCGTCCGCCTGCGACAATGTCAGATAGGCCTGGGTCCAGCAGATCGAACTCAGGATGGTTGCGCCGCCCGCCGCCAGGTTGACGACGATGTTGAAGATCAGCCCGTCCAGACTGTCTTCTCCGGCAAAGGCGGCGGACAGGCCGCCCACTGCGACCATCACGATCAGGAACGGGCCCCAGATCAACAGGCCCAGCCCCAATATCCGCCAGCGATTGCCCGCCGTCAGTGTCCCGCTCCGCTCCATCGCTTCCGAAACGCCCAGATTTTCGCGCAACAGCGCAGGCAGCCCCACCGCCCAGCGCGTGAACAGCATCACGCCCGGCACGATCAGGAATAGCAGCCCCACCACGACGCCCAGACCGGTCAGCAGGTTAAATCCGAACGCGGCGCCAAATCGCGGCTTGATCTCCGCATCGGACAGATGCGCCTGCAAGCTGTAATATACCGTCAGCACGGACACGAAGAACAGCGCGATATTGCTCGCCATATTGCCCGCACGCGGCGCATAGGTGTCGAACAGCCCACCCAGCAGGCCCACGCCTACGGCAAATCCGCCATATCGCACGGCGCCTTGCCCGATGTCGGTCATGGCCTGCGAAAATATCCGCCCTATGTCAATTCTCTGTATCGCATCGCTCATATCATCGACACCTTTCCCCCTGAATGGCGGTCGGTTCTGCCCGCCAGCTCCAGTTCCAGCAATATCGTCTGCACCACTGCGGGCGACAGGCCCGATTGCCGGATCAGCTCATCCACCGGCACCGGCGCCGGTCCCAGCAACGCGATCACGGCCGCCCGTTCCCCTTCCGCAACATCGCTCGACACGGGCGCGCCCAGAAACTCGAAACTGCCCTGCCGCACCATGCGCGGATCGAAACCGCCGATCGCCTCCATGACGTCCGCGCCATTCTGGACAAGGATCGCGCCTTCGCGAATCAACGCGTTGCAACCCTGCGCCCGTGGGTCGAGCGGCGATCCGGGCACGGCCATCACCTCACGCCCCGCCTCCCCCGCCAGCCGCGCGGTGATCAGCGATCCGGATTTGGGCGCGGCCTCCACCACCACGGTGCCCAGCGCCAGTCCCGCGATGATCCGGTTGCGCGCCGGGAAATGCCGTGCCAGCGGCTGCACGCCGGGCGGATGCTCCGTCACCAGCAGGCCGTCGCTCGCCACCTGTTCCTGCAACGCCGCATTTTCGGGCGGAAAGCTGATGTCGATGCCGCGGGCGATCACGCCGAGGGTCCCGCTGTCGATCGATCCGCGATGCGCCTCCGTATCGATCCCGCGCGCCAGCCCCGACACGACGACCGCGCCCCGCTGCCCCAGATCCTGCGCCAGATTGCGCGCAAAGCGGCATGCCGCCGCCGATGCGTTGCGCGCGCCCACCATCGCGACGCAGGGCCGCGTTGCCAGCGTCACATCGCCCCGCACGATCAGCGCGGGTGGCGCGCCATCCATCTCGTTCAGCAGGGCGGGATAATCGGCATCGCCCATCAACAGGTAGCGCGCGCCCAGCGCCCGGCTCGCGGCGATTTCCCGCTCGACTGCGCCCGCCTCCGCCACGCTGGCCTTGCCCCCGCCACGCGCCGCCAGATCGGGAATGGCGCGCAATGCCTCACCCGCCGTCCCGAACCGGGCGATCAATTGCCTGTAGCTGACCGGACCGATCCGGGGGGAGCGGATCAGCCGCAGCCTGTCGAACCGCTCCCGCTCGCTCATTCGGCGGCGCTGTCCTTGGATTTGCCGACTTTTGGTTCCTCCCCCTTCATCAGCCGGGCGATATTGGCGCGGTGTCGCCACAGCACGATCAAAGCCAATGCAAGGCTGACCGGCACCAGATCGATCCGCCCGAATGCGCCCATCGCGATCGGCGCGCTCACCGCCGCCGACATGCCCCCGACCGAAGACCAGCGCGTGCCGTAAAGCGCGCCCAGCCAGACGAGCGCAAACACGATCCCGGCGGGCCAGAACATCGCCGTCACCACGCCCATCATCGTCGCCACGCCCTTGCCGCCTGCAAAGCGCAGCCAGACGGGATAGCAATGGCCGATAAATGCCATCGCCCCCGCCATCGGCCCGCCGCCGTCGATCAACGCCGCGCCGATCAGCACCGCCGCCGCGCCCTTGAGCAGATCGAGCAGCAGCGTCGCCGCCGCCAGCCCCTTGCGCCCGGTGCGCAGCACATTGGTCGCGCCGATATTGCCCGACCCGATCTGGCGCAGGTCGCCTGCGCCGGTGAAGCGGGTCAGCAACAGGCCAAAGGGGATGGAGCCGAGCAGATAGCCCATAACCAGTATGAAAGCGGGAAGAAGCCAGGGAGGTGTCATGCCATTCGCCAGTAAGATTTGCGCGCGACCATAGCGTGACAGGCGCGTTGGGCAATGGGGGTCGGTACGTCTTTCAGCGTAGTCGCGCCGGATTGCCGACCACGGTTGCGCCTGCCGAAACGTCGCGCGTCACCACGCTGCCCGCGCCGATCAGCGCATCGTCGCCGATGGTGACGCCCGGCAGGATGATCGCCCCGCCGCCGATCCATACATTGCGCCCGATGCGGATCGGCCGTCCCCATTCGATCCCGCTGGCGCGCTCGGCCGGATCGCGCGGATGATCGGCGGTCAATATCTGCACGCCCGTGCCGATCTGTGTCCCGTCACCGATCGTCACTTCCACCACATCCAATATGGTACAGTTGAAATTCAGGAACACGCCCGCGCCCAGAAAGATGTTGAACCCATAATCGCAATGAAAGGGCGGCCGGATGGTCGATCCCTCGCCCAGCGCGCCCAGCCGCTCCTTCAGCAAGGCCTCCCGTTCCGGCGGCAGGGTGGCATTGAACCGCTGCATCCACTCCGCAGCGGCCAGCTGATCCGCGATGATTTCGGGATCATTGGCATGATAGGGTTCGCCCGCGATCATCTTCTGCTTCATGCTGCGTTCGGTCACCATCATCTCCATGGAATGGCAGGCGGATTGGCAGTCGCAACCATGTCTGGCAAGACCGCCCGGTTGACACCATCGCCATGCCGCGACATGAACGGTCATGACGGTCGCCACTGATGCTCCCATCCTTTTCTTCGATTCCGGTGTGGGGGGACTGTCCATCCTCGCCCCCGCGCGCGCGGCGTTGCCGACCGCGCCGATCGTCTATGCCGCCGACAGTGCGGGTTTCCCCTATGGCACGAAGAGCGAGGCCGAAATCGCCGCCCGCGTGCCCGCCTTGCTCGGTCGCCTTGTCGAACGCTATCGCCCGCGCCTTGCCGTGATCGCCTGCAACACGGCGTCGACCATCGCGCTCCAGCATGTCCGCGCCGCGCTCGATATTCCGGTCGTCGGCACCGTTCCCGCGATCAAGCCTGCCGCGATCCTTTCCAAAAACCGCGTCTTCGGCGTGCTCGGCACCGACGCCACCGTCCGTCAACCCTATGTGGACCGGCTCGCCGCCGAACATGGTGCGGACTGCACCGTCCTGCGCCACGGCTCCGCCGCCCTCGTCCAGCTCGCCGAAGCCAAGCTGCGCGGCGAAACGCTCGATCCCAATATCGCCCGCGGCGCACTGGCGGGGCTGCTCGATCAACCGGGTGGGGACAGGATGGACATGGTGGTGCTGGCCTGCACCCATTTTCCACTGGTGGAGGAGGAACTGGCCGCCGCTGCGCCCCATACCATGGGCTTCGTCCATGGCGGCGAAGGCATCGCCCGACGCATCCGCTTTCTGACGGATGGGCAGCCATGGCCCGACGCCCCGTCGCCCGGCACGGCCGTCTTTACGCGCGTGGATGACAAGGTCGAAGCGCTCCGCCCCGCGCTTGCCCGCTATGGGCTTCACCGGATCGAAAATCTTTGACGAAAGAGGGGTAGGCCATTTGTCCTATGGCCAACCGATCCGATTAGTCTGATAGGTATTTCTCCCTAAGGTTGCGAGCGGTTATCGCTGGTAATGGGGATCTTGCGCGGTTACATGCGGCATTCAGGGCAAGAGGATGTCGCAGCGTTGTAAGAAAAAGGCGCGCGAAGGAAACGGGAAGAAGCGAGTGAATTACAAGCATATCTTTTCGCAGGCGATTGACCGGCTCCACAGCGAAGGCCGCTATCGCGTGTTCATCGACATCCTGCGCAACAAGGGTGCCTTTCCCAACGCCCGCTGTTTCCACGGCCATAACGGGCCGAAGCCGATTACCGTGTGGTGCTCCAACGACTATCTCGCCATGGGCCAGCATCCCAAGGTCGTCGCCGCGATGGAAGAGGCGCTGCACGATGTCGGCGCCGGCTCCGGCGGCACCCGCAATATCGGCGGCAACACCCATTATCATGTCGATCTGGAAGGTGAACTGGCCGATCTGCATGGCAAGGAAGCAGCCCTGCTCTTCACGTCGGGCTATGTCTCGAACGAAGCGACGCTCTCCACGCTGGCAAAGATCCTGCCCGGCTGCATCATCTTTTCCGACGAGCTCAATCATGCATCGATGATCGCGGGCATCCGCAATTCGGGCTGCGAAAAGCGCGTCTTCCGTCATAATGACGTTCAACATCTGCGCGAACTGCTCGCTGCCGAAGATCCCGAAGCGCCCAAGCTGATCGCCTTCGAAAGCGTCTATTCGATGGACGGCGACGTTGCGCCGATCGCCGAAATCTGCGACCTTGCCGATGAATATAATGCGCTCACCTATCTGGACGAAGTCCATGCCGTGGGCATGTATGGCGCGCGCGGCGGCGGCATTTCTGAACGCGACGATGTCGCCCATCGCCTGACCATCATCGAAGGCACGCTGGGCAAGGCGTTCGGCGTCATGGGCGGCTATATCGCCGCCGATCAGATGATCGTCGATGTGATCCGCAGCTATGCGCCCGGCTTCATCTTCACCACTTCGCTGTCTCCGGTTCTGGTCGCGGGTGTGCTGGCCAGCGTCCGCCACCTCAAATCCTCCAGCGCCGAACGCGAAGGGCAACAGGCATCGGCCGCAAAGCTCAAGCAACTGATGCGCGACGCCGGTCTGCCGGTGATGGATTCGGTGACCCACATCGTGCCGCTGATGGTCGGCGATCCGGTGAAGGCCAAGCGGATCAGCGACATCCTGCTCGCCGAATATGGCGCCTATGTTCAGCCGATCAATTACCCCACGGTGCCGCGCGGCACGGAACGGCTGCGCTTCACCCCCGGCCCGGCGCACAGCGAAGACATGATGCGCGATCTCGTGTCCGCGCTGGCGGAAATCTGGGATCGTCTGGAACTGGAAAAGACGCAGCGTCGGGCGGCCTGACGGGTTGGCGGCGTAAAGGGCCGCTCCCCGTCCTGCCGCCGGGGTTTATCCCGCGCCGCATTTTTCAGTTGATCGTGATTTCCGCGCCGTCGGATGTTCCATCTGACTTGAAATCGCTCTAAGGCGTCGTGCCATGATCCTCGTCATCGACAATTATGACAGCTTCACCTGGAACCTCGTCCATTATCTGATGGAACTGGGCGCACAGGTAGAAGTCGTGCGCAACGACGCCATTTCTGCGGGGCAGGCCCTGTCCACCGGCGCCAAGGCATTTTTGCTGTCGCCCGGTCCCTGCACCCCCAATGAAGCAGGCGTCAGTCTGGATCTGGTCGCCGCCTGTGCCGATGCTGGCGCGCCGTTACTGGGCGTATGCCTTGGCCATCAGTCGATCGGGCAGCATTTCGGTGGCAAGGTGGTGCGCGGCGGCCTGATGCATGGCAAGACCTCTCTCGTCACCCATGACGGCACCGGCCTGTTCGAAGGCCTGCCTTCGCCCTTTACCGCCACCCGCTATCATTCGCTGATCGTGGAGGATATTCCCGACACGCTGGTCGTCAACGCCACCAGCGCGGACGGCTCCGTCATGGGTTTCCGCCACGCCACGCTGCCGATCCATTCGGTGCAGTTCCACCCGGAAAGCATCGCCACGGAACATGGGCATGACATGCTGGCGAACTTCCTGCGCATCGCAGGATTGCCGGTGCGGGAACGCGAAGCCGCCTGATCCTGTCCTATTATCGGCGATTATTCTATAATCCGAAGGAAACTTGGCATAAGTTTCCGCATCGGGACATGTTGTTTCAGAATAAGCGGGAAAAGTGCGAAGTTAAGGCACTGGGCCCCCTCGACTCACCGCCCCCCCGCCGACTAAGGCAGAGCCGATGACCAGCCTGCTCGACCCTTCCTCGCCACTGTCGGCGGATGCCGCCGCCGCGGCTTTTGACCTGCTGTTCGACGGCGACCTGACTGACGCGCAGATCGCCGACTTCCTCGTCACCATGGCCCGTCGTGGCGAAACGGCGGTGGAAATCGCCGCCGCCGCCCGCGCCATGCGCGCCCGCATGATCAGCGTCGTCGCACCGCAAGGCGCCATCGACGTCTGCGGCACCGGGGGCGATGGCCACCATACGCTCAATGTCTCCACGGCCGTCTCGCTCGTCGTCGCCGCCGCTGGCGTGCCCGTCGCCAAACATGGCAACCGCGCCGCTTCGTCCAAGGCGGGAGCCGCCGACACGCTCGAAGCCCTGGGGCTGAACCTCGACCGCGCGGCCGCTACGGCCGAAGCGACCCTGGCCGACCTCGGCATCTGCTTCCTCTTTGCCCAGAACTATCATCCCGCCCTCAGGCGCCTCGGCCCGATCCGCCGGTCGATCGGCGAGCGCACCATCTTCAACCTGATGGGACCGCTCGCCAATCCCGCCAATGTCCGCCGCCAGCTGGTCGGCATCGCGCGTCCGGCCTATGTTCCCATCTATGCCGAAGCGCTCGCCGACCTTGGCGTCGACCGCGCCATGATCATCTCCGGCGACGAGGGGCTTGACGAACTCTCGCTGGCGGGCGGCAACGACATGGCGGAAGTGAAGGGCAACGCCCTCGTCGCCATGCATCGCCTGACCGCCGCCGAACTTGGCCTTTCGACCCATCCGGTCACCGCCATCCGTGGCGGAGACGCCGCGCATAATGCGGCGGCCCTGCGCGCCCTGCTACAGGGCGAACCCGGTCCCTATCGCGACGCGGTTCTCCTCAATGCCGCCGCCGCGCTGGTCGTCGCAGATCATGTGCCGGACCTGCGCGAAGGTGTGGAGGAAGCCGCCGAAACCATCGACCGGGGCCTTGCCAACGCCCTTCTGAATTGCTGGATTGCCTATCAATGACCAACAAGCTGATCGAAATCTGCGACTTCAAGCGCAAAGACGTCATCCGGCGCAAGGCTGAAACCAGCATCGCCGCGCTCCACGCCCGCGCCAGCGAACAGACGCTGCCACGCGGCTTTCGCAAGGCGCTGGACGACGCCGCCCGCTCCGGTTTCGGCCTGATCGCGGAGGTCAAGAAAGCCAGCCCGTCCAAGGGACTGATCCGCGCCGATTTCGATCCGCCCGCCCATGCGCAGGCCTATGCCGCTGGCGGCGCGGCCTGTCTGTCGGTGCTGACCGACGAACCCTATTTTCAGGGCCATGACGATTATCTGATGGCCGCCCGTTCCGCCTGCGCCCTGCCGGTCCTGCGCAAGGATTTTCTGGTCGACCCGTGGCAGGTGCTCGAAAGCCGGTCGCTGGGTGCCGATGCCATCCTCATCATCGTCGCCGCACTGGACGACGGACAGATGCAGGAAATCGAGGATGCCGCGCTCGGCCTTGGCATGGATGCCCTGGTCGAAGTGCATGACGAAGCGGAACTGGAGCGCGCGCTCAATCTCCGGTCGCGCCTCATCGGCGTCAACAATCGCGACCTGCGCGACTTCAGCGTCGATTTCGCCCGCACCTATGAACTGGTGGGCAAGGCGCCCAAAGGCTGCACCTTCGTCGCCGAAAGCGGCCTGACCGGCCACGCAGACCTCACCGCCATGGCCGATCATGGCGTGCGCTGCTTTCTTGTCGGCGAAACCCTGATGCGTCAGGCCGACGTGGAAACGGCGACCCGCAATCTGCTCACCGGCGCATGACGCGCCTCACCCATCTGGACAAAGACGGCGCGGCCCGCATGGTCGATGTGTCGGCCAAGGCGATCACCGCGCGGCAGGCCATCGCCTCCGGCCGCATCGACATGAGCGCCGACGCTGCCAGCGCCATTGCCGATGGCCTCGTCAAGAAGGGCGATGTTCTGGCGGTTGCCCGCGTCGCGGGCATCATGGCTGCAAAGCGCACCGCCGACCTGATACCGCTCTGCCACCCCATTCCGCTCAGCGCCGTGACCGTCGATTTCGCGCTGGACGACCATGGCGTCACCGTCACCGCCACCGCCCGCACCGCCGGGCAGACCGGTGTCGAAATGGAAGCGCTCACGGCAGCATCCACCGCGCTGCTCACCATCTACGACATGGCAAAGGCACTGGATAAGGCCATGGTGATCGGCGCAATCCGGCTGGAATCGAAAAGCGGCGGCAAGTCCGGCGACTGGCACCGCGCGTCATGAGCCTGCTCCCGGTCGCAGAAGCACAGGCCCGCCTGTTAGCGCTGGCCGCGCTTCTGCCGCCGAAAACCGTTCCCATCGATCGGGCTGTCGGCCGCTGGCTGGCGCAGGATCTGCTCGCCCTGCGTGATCAGCCATGGTCCGATCTGTCGGCGATGGATGGCTATGCCCTGCGCGCTGCCGAATTTCCCGGCCCGTGGCAGGTCATAGGCGAAAGCGCAGCGGGCACCGCGCAGCAGCCTCTGCTTGCCGCCGGACAGGCATGCCGCATCTTCACCGGCGCGCCTCTGCCGCCCGGCGCGGACGCCATCCTGATCCAGGAAAATGCCATTCGCGATGGTGACCGCCTGACCGCGAACGCCGATCCCCTATTGGCTGGTCGGCACGTCCGGTCGCGCGCCTCAGACTTCGCCGATGGGGCCACGCTCATGCCCGCAGGGGTTCGCCTCGGCCCGGCCCAGATTGCGCTGGCCGTGCTGGCAGGCCATGGGACTTTAACCGTCAGGCGCCGTCCCTGCGTTGCCCTGCTCTCCACCGGCAATGAACTGGTGCCAGCTGGCATGTCCACGCCGCCCGGCTTTCTTCCCTCGTCCAATGCGCCGATGCTGGCGGCCATGCTCGGTGCGCTACCGTGCGATGTTCTGGATCTGGGAATCGTGCCGGACGATCTTGACGCCATGGTGACGGCATTTGATCGCGCGCGCGATGCCGACATCATCGTTTCGACCGGCGGCGCGTCCGTCGGTGATCATGACCTTGTACGCCCCGCTTTTGCCAGAGCAGGCGGCACGCTCGATTTCTGGAAAATCCGGATGCGCCCCGGCAAGCCGCTGATGGCGGGGCGCGTTGGCAATGCCGTCTTTCTGGGGTTGCCAGGCAATCCCGTTTCCGCATTCGTCACCGCTTTCCTCTTCCTCCTGCCGCTCGTCCGGCATATGAGCGGCGCCAGCAACCCGCTCCCAGCCTCGATGGAGGCAACGCTCGCCGGGCCGCTGCCCGCAACCGGAGAACGCGACGATTATCTGCGCGCCTTTCGCGGCGCGGACGGCGTCGTGTCCGTCACCTCGCAGGACAGCGCCGCCACCGCCGCGATGGCAATCGCCGATTGTCTCATCCTGCGTCCCGCCGGGTCGCCCGCCATCGAGGCGGGGATGCGCGCGACCATCCTGCCCTTTTGAAGGCGCTTGACTAATCTTCATCTGTTTCCTATGCGTTCCTCATACGTTCCACGGAGGATCGCGCGATGTTGACGCCCAAGCAGCAGGAATTGCTGAGCTTCATTCAGAATCGATTGGAAGAAGGCGGCGTGTCCCCCTCTTTCGAGGAAATGAAGGACGCGCTCGACCTGCGGTCCAAATCGGGTATTCATCGCCTGATCAACGCTCTGGAGGAACGCGGATTCATCCGCCGCCTGCCCAATCGCGCCCGCGCGCTTGAGGTGTTGAAACTGCCGGATGCGATGCATCGGGTTCCGGCGCCGGTTGCAGCGACCAAGCCAAAGGCTACGCAGCCCGCGCCCGCGTTGCCGATCGCTGCCAATGACGTGATCGAAATTCCGCTTCACGGCCGCATCGCCGCCGGTGTTCCGATCGAAGCGATGGAAGGGCATAATATGTTGTCCGTCCCGGCCGCGCTTCTTGGTGCCGGCGATCATTATGCGCTGGAAGTATCGGGCGATTCGATGATGGAGGCGGGCATTCTCGACGGCGATTTCGCGCTGATCCAGCGGACGGACATCGCGCGTGAAGGACAGATTGTCGTCGCCCTCATCGATGATGCCGAAGCCACGCTCAAATATTTCCGTCGCGAAGGCAGCCGGGTTCGCCTCGACCCCGCGAACAGCGCCTATGAACCCCAGATCTACGATCCGCGGCAGGTTCGCATTCAGGGCAAATTGGCGGGCTTGCTGCGCCGATATAATTGACGGTACGGGCGGGCGTTCGCCCGCACGGGCCGGGCTATCCATGGATGTGCATCGCCCGGCTGATGAACGGTGTGAACTTCCCCCGTTTTCAGGATGATGGACACTCCGCCGGTCCGGATCAGTAGCGATCGGTCGATCTTCAGCCAGCGTGGATGGCACCATCGCGGCAGGCGGCGATCGCTGATCACGATGTCCGCCGATGCGCAATCCCGTATGAAATCGGCCCGCGCGATCAGCATGTCGTTCCGCGTGAAGAGCAATCGCCAGTTGCGGCCATGGTCGTCCGGCATTCGAACGGCGCACAAATCCGTCGAACAGCGCGCGTTCGGCAGATCTGCGATTGCCGTCAGGGCGCCGTCATAGCCTGCATTTTCCGACAGCGTATCGCGAACATAATCGCCCGCGCGATCACGCAGGATCGCCATGCCGCTGCCTGACCGCACCGCCACATGACGGCCATCGCCCGTCACCAATATGTCCGGCGGACTGGTCAGAAAGGTGATGGCAATCCCTGCCGCAAATGGTGCCAACCCCAGCCACCGCCAGCCGGTTCGCCACAGCATGCACCATAGCAGCCCCGCCATGCTCATGCCGAAAATTACAGTCCCCATGGCCGGTGCCAGCATGCTCGCCATCGGGCTGGCGGCAACGCCATGGGCTAGCAACAGCAACAGATTCAGCGCCTGCTTCGTCATCCACCAAAATGGTGCGCCCAGTCCCACGGCATCCAATATCAGCGCCAACGCCTCCAGTGGCATGACCACGAAGGTCGTAAGCGGAATGGCGATCAGATTGGCGAAGGCGCCCAGCAACCCCGCCTTGTGAAAATGGAACAGCGCGATGGGCATCAACACCAGCTCCACCGCAACCCCGGTGGCCAGCATGACTAACATGCTACGCCCGGCCTTGTTGAACCAGATTTCGTCCCTTGCCGCCGCGAAGCTCCGAAACCTGTCATGTTCCGCCAACGCAACCAATGCCGTGACGGCGGCAAAGCTCATCTGGAAACTCGGCCCCACCAGCGCCTCGGGCCATATGGCCAGGACGATCAGCGCCCCGCTCGCCACCAGCCGCAATGTGATCGCGTCCCGTCCCATGGCCAGCCCGCCCAGGACCAGCAACGCCGCCACGCAGGATCGCACCGTCGGCACTTCCGCCCCCGTCAACAAGGTGTAACCGATACCGGCAATCGCGCCGCCTGCCGCCGCAATCAGCATCAATGGCATACCCAAAGCCGCCCGCTGGCTGAGCGCCATCAGCCGCATGAGCAGAAAAATCACCGCGCCGATCAGCGCAGTCACATGCAATCCGCTGATGGACAGCAGATGCGCCAGCCCGCTGCGGCGCATCGCTTCGGCGTCCTCCTCCGCGATGGCTCCCTGATCGCCGGTTGCCAGCGCCGCCGCAATCCCCTTCGCCGGGCCATCGATCCGGTCCAGAATATGCGCGAACAACCGCGCCCGCAAAGCTGGCGCCTGCGTCGATGGCACTACGATCGCAATTGGTCGCAATGCCTTGCCCGTTGCGCCAATCCCCTGAAAATAGGCACGCGCGGCAAAATCATATCCGCCCGGCACGCTGGGCGGCGCAGGCGGCATTAATCGCACCCGAAACCGGATACGCGCACCCTCGCCCAGTCCGGCGACCATATCTTCTTCGGCAATATTGACGCGCACCACTGACGGCAGGCCGGACGGTTCGGTCGGCCTGATCGTCACGCGCACCATGGTTTGTGCTGGCACCGGGCGAACGCCAACCACATCGCCGGTCATCGTCACGAAAATCGGCCTATGCAGCGGTGCATTCCCGACCAGAGCCGACTTCCCCCAGACCAGCAGGCATCCCGCGCAACCCAGAATTGCGCCCGCCAAAACGATCCGTCGCACTCGCCCGCCTGATGGCAGCATCGCGCCGAGACAGGCGGTCGCCAGCATCACGCAGCAAAAGGCCAGCCAGCTCATCGCATTGGGCAGCACAAACCACGCAGCAATGCCCGATCCCAGCCCGATCGGCGCCCACAGGCCGATCTGTTCGCGTTCGCGCTCAAGCCGCTTTTCCCCGTCTTCGCACAACAGTTGTGCCAAAGCCGTCAATCTCGGACCAAGGGAGGTTTGTCGTGGCTCAAAAGCCATGCTAGGGGGCGTCGCATCCATGGTTCAGCTAGGCGAATGTCGAGGAATATGACGGCGAGTGCAACGGGAATGAATAAGCAGGTGGTGACCCGTTTCGCCCCGTCCCCCACGGGCTTCCTGCACATTGGCGGCGCCCGGACGGCGCTGTTCAACTGGTTGTTCGCGCGCCACCATGGCGGCAAGTTCCTTCTGCGTGTCGAGGATACGGATCGCGCCCGCTCCACCAAGGAAGCGGTCGACGCGATATTCGATGGCCTGGAATGGCTGGGCCTTGGCGGGGACGAACCGGCGGTGTTCCAGTTCGAACGCACCCCGCGCCATGCCGAAATTGCAGACAAATTGCTGGCCGCAGGCTATGCCTATCGCTGCTATGCGACACCGGAAGAACTGGCTGAACTGCGCGAACAGCAGCGCGCCGCCAAACAACCGATGCGCTATGATGGCCGTTGGCGGGACCGTTCGCCAGAAGAAGCCCCCGAAGGCGCCCCCTTCGTCATCCGCATAAAGGCGCCGCGTGACGGTGAAACCGTGATCGAAGATGCGGTGCAGGGCCGTGTGGTCGTGCAGAATGCTGAACTGGACGATATGATCCTGCTTCGGTCCGACGGCACGCCCACCTATATGCTGGCGGTGGTCGTGGATGATCGCGACATGGGCGTGACCCACGTTATTCGCGGCGACGATCACCTCAACAACGCCTTCCGCCAGCTCAGCATCATTCGTGCGATGGCTGAGATCGAGGAAGGCTGGGCAGAGCCGGTCTACGCCCACATCCCCCTGATCCACGGCTCTGACGGCGCAAAGCTGTCGAAGCGTCATGGTGCACTGGGCGTCGATGCCTATCGTGACGATATGGGCATGCTTCCCGAAGCGGTCCTGAATTACCTCCTGCGGCTTGGCTGGGGCCATGGCGACGAAGAAATCATCCCGATCGAACGGGCCATCGAACTGTTCGACATCGCTGGAGTAGGCCGTTCGCCATCGCGTTTCGACATCAAGAAGCTGGAAAATCTGAATGGCCATTACATGCGCGAAGCGGACGATGTTCGCCTTGCTGCGCTGGTTGCGCCGCGGGTTGAAAAACGGCTTGATGTTGTCATGTCAGATACCAATATTTCGGTTCTAACACAGGCGATGGCTTCCCTGAAACCACGCGCCAAGAACCTTGATGAAATTGCGGAAGGCGCAGAATTTCTGTTCAAAAATCGCCCTCTCGATTTTGACGAGAAGGCGTTAGCTTTGCTGGATCACTCAGCGCGCGCGCTGCTCCGAAAGGCAGCCGACGCTCTCCAGCCCGTGCAGTCCTGGACGGTGGAGGCGATCGAAGACGCGATACGTCATGTAGCAGAGGATGCCGGTCTGGGACTGGGCAAGGTGGCACAGCCGCTCCGCGCTGCGCTCACTGGCCGCACGGTCTCACCGGGAATTTTCGATGTCCTCTTCCTTTTGGGGAAAGAGGAGAGCTTGAAACGGCTGAACGATGTGGGGCACGCATCGATCGGTTGATGGCATACAAGGAGAACAATATGTCGGATAATAAAGCCAGTTTGACTGTCGGAGGCGACGCGAAAGACTATGCCATTATGGGTGGCACCGTCGGCCCTCAGGTCATCGACGTACGCAAGCTCTACGCCAATACCGGCATGTTCACCTACGATCCGGGCTTTACCTCGACCGCCAGCTGTGAATCCGGCCTGACCTATATCGACGGCGACGAAGGCGTCCTCCTGCACCGCGGCTATCCGATCGGCCAGCTCGCCGAACAGTCGAGCTTCATGGAAGTCTGCTACCTGCTGCTGAACGGCGAACTGCCTTCGGCCAAGGAGCTGTCGGACTTCACCAACACCATCACCCGCCACACGATGATCCACGAACAGCTGACCGCGTTCTTCCGCGGCTTCCGTCGTGACGCGCATCCCATGGCGATCATGGTCGGCGTCGTCGGCGCCCTGTCGGCTTTCTACCATGACTCGACCGACATCAACGATCCGGAACAGCGCCGCATCGCCAGCCACCGACTGATCGCCAAGATGCCGACGATAGCGGCCATGGCCTATAAATATTCGGTGGGTCAGCCCTTCGTCTATCCGCGGAACGACCTCAGCTATACCGCCAACTTCCTGCGCATGACCTTCTCGGTCCCGGCGGAAGAATATGAGCCGGATCCGGTCGTCGTGGACGCCATGGACAAGATTTTCATCCTCCATGCCGACCATGAACAGAATGCATCGACCTCGACCGTTCGTCTGGCCGGTTCGTCGGGTGCAAATCCCTTCGCTTGTATCGCTGCTGGCATTACCTGCCTGTGGGGCCCTGCCCATGGCGGCGCGAACGAAGCTGCGCTCAACATGCTGCGCGAAATCGGCACCGTTGATCGTATTCCGGAATATATCGCCCGCGCCAAGAACAAGGACGATCCGTTCCGCCTGATGGGCTTTGGTCACCGCGTCTACAAAAATTACGATCCGCGCGCGACGGTCATGCAGAAGACTGCGAAGGACGTTCTGGAAAAGCTGGGCGTCAACGATCCGGTTTTCGACGTCGCCAAGGAACTGGAACAGATCGCGCTCAACGATCCTTATTTCATCGAAAAGAAGCTCTACCCGAACGTGGACTTCTATTCGGGCGTCATTCTGTCCGCCATCGGCTTCCCGACCGAAATGTTCACGGTGCTGTTCGCCCTTGCCCGCACCGTCGGCTGGGTTGCCCAGTGGAACGAAATGATTTCGGACCCAGCGCAGAAGATTGGCCGTCCACGCCAGCTGTACACCGGCCCGGCGCAACGCGATTATGTCGCGGTCGACAGACGCTGATCGGCACAAAATGTCATGAAAGAGCGGCGCCGGTTTCGGCGCCGTTTTTTATTCTCAACTGCCTACCGGCAGCGACAATATGAAGCGCGCGCCTTCTCCCGAAGCCCCCCCAATCCGTATGTCTCCGCCCATGGCACGCGCCAGACGGCGGGAAATATAGAGGCCCAGGCCGCTTCCCGCCGCGTCGTCACGCCCTAGCCTTTCGAACTTCTCGAAAATACGCTCCCGGTCCGCCTGCGCTACGCCTGGTCCCTGATCGATCACGGCGATGCGCGCTTGCCCGCTTTCCCATTCGGTCGCCACACGCACTTCGGTGCCTTCAGGCGAATAACGGACCGCATTGCCGATCAGGTTGACCAATATCTGAAGAACGCGGCGGAACTCACCTATCGCGGGCAGGGTAGCCTCCTGCGCCGGGGCGATGATCGTTATTCGCCGGTCCAGCGCCTTGACGTTCAGAAGTCCGGCAGCCCGACGTCCCAAATCCGCCAAGTCGATCTCTTCCGTCGCAACGGAAAAGTCCGGCCGGTCGATCGCCTGCAAATCGGCCAGATCATCGACCAGTGCCATCAAATGTCGCCCGGCCGCCGCAATGTCATTGGCATAACCGGCATAGTCAGGTCGCAACGGTCCTTCCAGTTGCGCGCTGATCGTATCGGCATTGGCAATGATGCGGCCAAGCGGCCGACGCAGGGACCGATCGAGCCTCCGCCCAAATTCGATGGGGTACAGGGCAAGCGACGGTTCCTCCGCCGTCGGTGCTTCTACAGCGGATTCCAGCCGAAGCGCCGTACCGCGATAGGCGGTCAGTTGCCCGCCATGATCGAAAATCGGAAAAGCCGACAAGCGAAACCGGCTGCCTGCATTTGAGGCCATGACGGCATGCTGATCGCGAAATGCCTGCCGCTGCGCAAAGCCGCGCAACATGGCCATGTCGCCATCGCTGTCCGCCTGAAGCTGAAAATAGCTGGAAAAACGTGCTCCTGAAACTGGCGGAGGATCAGGCAACTGCCCTTCCTGCCCGCGTCCTTCCATTACCATCTGAAAGCGCAATTGCGTATCGATCTGCCATGTCCAGCCATCGGTCAGCGCAGCGATGTCGGCATCACGCCTGCCATCGTCGACCGGCGCCGACACAGCCAGCCGTTCGCGCCAGTCCACGATCGTCAGGCCAACGCCGTCATCTTCCGGTTTCGCCCGCACCCACATATCGATGTCGCCGCGCTGTGCTGCGGCGACGACCGATCTGGACACCAATATCCTAAGGCGTGCTGACAGCCGGGCGATAGAGACGAGTTGGGGCACCGCCAACAGGTCGCCCAGATCGGCTCCCGCCTCCCGCTGCAACCCAAGCAACGGCGCATCCGCGTTGAGCAGACGGCCATCCAGAGCAAGGGTCGCCCGAATGATCGCCGGGTTGGATGGCGCGATCATGTCCCCGACACCTCATGCAGATGATCGACTTTGGCTCGCAGCGCCGCCGATGTCCTCAGCGCAGCGATCCTGTTTTGCGCCTGCGCGTCGTCCATATCCCGATAACGATCGGCCTCAGCCACGATCATGGCGTCGGACAAAGCCGGTCGGACGGGCCGCAACGCCAACAGCAGCAATCGATAATCTGCGTCCGAACCACCCAAAGTCCGGCACAGGCTGGCAAGCTGCTCAACCGTTCCCATCACCAGCAGTCCGACGATCTGCCTGCTTTCCATGCGCAACCGGCGCGCCACGACCGCCGCAAAAAGAAGGAAGCGCCGCTGTTCGAGCAGAAGTCCCAAAAGTTCGGGATGATCCGCCCGTTCATCCATTTTCCGAACGAGCAGGTCTGCCTGAGAAATCGGGCATATCTCCTCATCATGATCGCCCAGCAGTTTCCAACCCGACCTGTCGAACGCTGGCAAGAGCAAGCCTACGCCATGCCCCAGCGTCCGGCTCGCCACCTGTGCAAGGCAGGCTGCCACCGTCCACGTCAGTTCTGCAAAATGCTCTGCTGGCAGATCCGCCTTCATCGGTGCATCCTCTGCACCTGGCGTCGTCCACCGTGCTTCCGCAAGCATCAGGCTGGACATAAGGTCGCCCAATTGCGGATCGTTAACGGAAGGAACTACGCCCTGCTCCCCTTCACCCAGTTGTTCGACATCCGCATGTCCAACCTGCCGTAGCATGGCAGTCACGCCTGCACGCATGCGCATGTGATTGAGCAATTCCGGGCTGATCAGAGTAGGCTGTGCGCGAACGATCGGCCATGCAAGCGGCGCTGGCCAGCCATCCAGCGCGGCAACGACATCCGGCGCATGGTCGAGCGATAGCCTCAGCGCCATTTCTATAGCGGTGATGCAGCCCCCCAAATGACGGCGCGTTTCGGCTATCAACATATCCGGACGGGCATCTCCTTCTTCCGGAAAGAAGAATGCCAGATCAATTGCATGACTGACCGAAACGGCGGACAAACCGGCCACAATGCGCGCCATGGGCCGGTCGCTCGCCATGCCGGATGTGGACGAATAAACGCTCATGCCGGACAGCATAGGCAGACGTCCTTAAAATGCACTAAACCCTGCGGCGAAAAAATGCCTTTATTCGGCTTTCTTCAACAGGATCGTCGCGACGGACGCTATCGACAGCAGCATCGCGACCCGGAAACCACCCGTCATCATCCCGCCCAGGCCAGACAGGATCAGCAGAAGCAATGCCGTGCCGGGCGTAAAAATCATCCACGGTCGCGCATTGCCGGTACGCCTCCAGCGATCGGCAAGCATGATGATGCCAAGCATCAATGCCAGATCGGCAGCCAGCGTGGTACCGCCCGCCAGAACCATTCCCACCAGAGCCATGATCGGAGCGCCCAGAGCCAGCCATCCCGTCGGCGGCGGCCGCAAAGCCAGATTTGCCAGACGATCGCTTATTTCCGACAGAAACAGTGCCGCGATCAGCAAGCAAAAGCCGGTCAGTGGCCAAAGCAATTCGATAGGGACCATGGCCACCGCTCCCAGTGCAATGGCCGCGATCCGCACCTGAAGCGCGGGCACCTGCATGCGCATGAGCGACGGGCTGACGATTCGCGCCAGCGGTGCCAGCAGATAATGTTCAATGCCGCCGCGCGAATGCCCTTGCCCGGCGCCGGCCGCAGTAACCGCCCGCGCCACCAGATCGGCATGCGCCTGACTTTCGACCAGCGCGACCCGCCCTTCCAGCAGATCGTCGTGCGGCACGGTGATCCGTCGCGCGCCCTTCTGTACGGCAGTGCGGACCAAAGTCAGCGCCAGATCCCAGTCGCCAATCATGTCCAGCGTGCCGAACAACAGGTCCGGACTGATCCGGGCAAGCCCCGCCCAACGCTGCCCAGCGTCGATACGTTCGAAAGGCGCACTGGCGCGGCTGTCGTCGGTGACCAGCATCACATTGCCGTTCGCCTGACCGATTTCATCGAAATGCGCCTGAGCCAAAATGGCGCCGTCGGCAACCAGAAGGACATCGCTATCCCGTGGCGCGTCCCGTACCATCGAAACCATGTCGCGAATCAGCGCCACGGCAATGCCGTCCGCGCTCAATCGGTCGACGGCCTGCGATAATGCAGGCGTAATGACGCTCACCAATATCATGATGCGGTCCGCGCCTGCCTGAGCTGCCTGACGCGCCTGATATTCGATCAGACTTTGTCCGGCGAAATACAGGCTGGCCCGCAAACCTGCGGGCGAATCGCCAGACGCGCGGCTAGCGCCTAAAATTGCGGCGAAACTCATAGATGTTGCTTACAGACCCGATCCTTGTGCCACGACCTTTTTGCAAGGCAGCGGACTTAGCGCAAGTCGCGCTTTTGCCTGCAATATGTCAGGCCTGATCCAAAAGCGCCAATGCAGCCTTCAGACGTCGCAATATGCGGGGATCGCCGGGCGCCGCTGCGGCCGCTTCATCCGCCAGTATCATGAGCGAATTCAGCCCAAAACTGGCGGCCAATCCTTTCAGTCGCCACGCCGCCAGCTCCCAATTGGCGTCGCAGCGCGCGCGACCAAGCAAATCGATCTGCCGCGCGGCACTTTCCAGAAATGCGATGCGCAGTTCGGCGATAAGCGCGCTATCATCGCCGACAGCGGCGGCCAATGCGGCATTAAGGGCGCCAGGATCATAGGACATGGGACGGACGCTATCTGGCTTGCGTTAAGTTTTGGTAACGGGGCATTTGCGTATCGGGAAAAGATGATAGGATAGGGGCATGACAGGGGGCAGCACCATCGTCGAGTTCTGGCGAGACGAACAAACCGCGACCGGCAACGAGTCGCAGACGGACGATATTTTGCTTTTGAAACAGGCCGTTCTAGATATTGACGACAACCCGCAACATGATGGCCCTGATACGACATTGATAACGCGTATGCGTTGGGCGAGGGCGGTGCTGGCGCTCGCCTGGCTGGGCTGTGCCGGCTGGGCCATAATCACCTCAGGCACGCTTGATACTGGTCCGGCCGCCTGGGCCAATGCTCTCGTCACATTGGTAGTGCCTCTTACCCTTCTTGGCGTCTGCTATCTGTTGCTGGTTCGGAACAGCCGCAGCGAATCGCGTCGCTATCTCGACACGGCGCGTGCGTTGCGGACTGAAGCCGATCTGCTGGAATTGCGCCTTGGCCGCATCGGCCGTCAGTTGGAAACGGCGCGACAGGCGATGCAGGATCAGGCCGAACTGCTCGACAGTTACGGCGCCGCCGCCAGCAGCAATATGGAGGCATCCGCCGAACTGATTGCCGGTCGTGCTCAGGCCACGTCCGACCGTGCGGAAGCGGCGGAACGATCCGCCATTGCATTGGTCGCCAGAATGGACGCTCTGATCGGTTCCATCCCCGATCTGGAAGATCGTACCAGCCGCATGACGGCCCAGATGATGGATAACGGCCATGCGCTGGCTGAACGTATCGATACGCTGGAAGCGCGGCTCCATGCACTGGCTGAGCTATCCGATGATGCCCGTGCCCGGACCATGTCCGCAACGAAAAGCCTGTCCAGCCAGTTGACGCAATTGCAGGAAGCCACCCGATCCGCCGCCCAGGAAGTAACCGGCATGGCCGATATTGCGGCAGGCCGGATCGACGCCACGGCGCAGGACGCCCGTCAGGCGATGGATCGCAGCCGTCAGGACATGGAGGATCATGCCGCCGCGTTGACGGCCCTTGTCGAAACGGCGCAGGCAAGCGTGGCGAACACCAGCGGGCTGGTGCGACAGGCGCTGACGCAGGATCTGGACGCGGCCAGCAGCAATCTCGATGCGCGTCTGCATGACGCGCAATCCAGAATGCAGCAGATACTGTCCATGACCGACGATGCGCTTTCGCGGCGGGCGCAGGCACTCGAAACGCTGGTCGCGGCAGCAGAAAAAGGTATGGGGCAGGCGAGCGAGGACGCCCTGTCCCTTCTGGAACGCGACATGGAGGCGATGGAAACCGATCTCCGCCGCCGCCTGGACAATGCTCTGCAACATGCGCAGGAAACCCTGGCTATCACCGAGGGCGGCCTGAGCAGTCAGGCGGCCATGCTCGATGCGCTGATCGCACGGTCGAGAGACAGCCTGAATATCATCGGTGACGAGACCGTTCATGGGCTGAGCGACACGATCGGCGATGTCGAAGGCCGCCTTCATCAGATCAACGACATGATCGAAGGTCAGCGCAGCCTGATGACCAGCCTGTATAGCAGCCTGCACGATACGATCGCGTCGACCGAGGGTCGGTTCGCCGCTCTGGAAGATAATGCTCTGGCGCGGGGCGAACGGTTAACGGCCGCCCTGACCCGCATGACAGACGAAACCCAGCGGATTGACAGAGCGCTTGCTGACGGCGGCATGACTGCGGAAAAGCTGATCGGATGCGCGGAAACGCTGCTTGTCGCGCTGGATTCCAGCGTGCGCGAACTGGACGAAACCTATCCGGCAGCCCTCGAACGGTTCGATGCCAGATTGCAGCAAAGCCGCGCGCTCCTTGGCAGCACGACGCCGGAAATGGAGCGTCTGGAAGCTATTTCCGAGGCTCTGGTCGGTCGCACGGAAGAAGCCGAAGAGATGCTGCGCGGTCAGGGCAGTCGTCTGACGGAGTGGCTGGAAAGTACGCAAGGCGGGCTAGAGGCCAATCGCGAACTGGTGGAACGCCTGCGAATCACATTGGACGCGGCACATCAGGATGCGACCCGCATTACGGAAGGGGCCGGGCCGTTGCTGGTTACCGCCCTGCTCAGGGTCAAGGACACGGCGGATCAGGCGGCTGAACGGGCCCGCCAGGCTTTGGGTCGCGCCATTCCTGAAGCGGCACAACAGCTGGCCCAAGCCAGCGATGAAGCCATGCAGGCCGTCGTCGGAGACAAGGTAACTGCGCAGATCGAACAAGTTGGCAGGGCGGCTGAAGAAGCGGTGAAGGCCGCGCATCAGGCTTCGGAACGGCTGACGCGCCAATTGCTGACCATCGCTGACGCCAGCGCTAACGTCGAACAGCGCATTGAGGAAGCGGAACGAGCGTCGGAAACGCGGGATCGCGATCATTTCGCCCGACGTTCAGCTTTGCTGATCGAATCCCTTAACAGCACGGCGATCGACGTTGCCAAATTGCTGTCGAATGATGTCACCGATTCGGCATGGTCCGCCTATTTGAAGGGCGACAGAGGTGTTTTCACGCGCCGTGCCGTCAAACTGCTCGACACCGGCGAATCTCGTGAAATAGCGTTACATTATGATAATGACGCGGAATTCCGCGATCATGTGAACCGCTATATCCATGATTTCGAAGCGATGTTGCGGATTATATTGTCGGCGCGAGATGGCAATGCACTGGGCGTGGCCATCCTTTCGTCAGACATGGGCAAACTTTATGTAGCCCTGGCGCAGGCCATCGAACGCCTGCGTCAATAGGCCACGATACAGGCTATCGATTTACGGAAATAGACGACGCACTCTGTTTCCGTAAACCCGCAGCTTTTTGGAATGCGTGACTATCCTGATTATCGAGTCGAGCATCGGGAGCCATTTCCGCGCATCCCTGCATACGGCTCCATGACGACGCTTTCTCAATTAGGCGTCTCGCGATACCCGTGCGGCGGACGTCGGGGCAGACATAATGCCCTCAATCAACAGGACCGGCCCGGTATCGCAACCGTTGACATCATCCTGACGAAGGGTTGCCTCCACACACCCGATAGCCGCACCATGACCATCCAGTGCCATAAATGCTGCCATGGCCGCGCCTTCATTCAAAATGTCGGCAATTTCGGCCATATACTCAGTCAGGCATAAGGGCAAAGCGCATTTGAAGCCAATCGTCCCGATGTCCCAAATCAGCTGGAACGACAGGCCTTATGACATGGCTCATCGCCCTACCCGGTATCCCGGCAACATATCCAGCGTCAGCCAGCCCTGCACATAATTGGCATAATAAAGCCCGAAAAAGAGCGTCGCCAATATCGTCGCCCGCAAAACCACGACCATTGGACGGAAATTGCTGGGCGCGCTATCCGCCTGCCCTTTCAGCAAAGCTTCCCCGGTTTCATCCGGGGTGCGTATACCGAATGGAAGCATGATGAAGGCGCTGATCACCCACATCAGAAAATAGATGGCGAATATCGCGTACCAGTTCATAGAGTAAGATTAAGCGCGAACGATCAATACGTCCACTATCGGCTTCTTGCCTGTCCAACGGGTCGCTGTACGACGCACCGCCAGCCGAAGCCGTTCACGCAATGCCTCTTCCTCCAGCGATCCCTTGGCAATCGCCGCGGCAGCCTCATCCGCTGCTTCAGCCAGAAACGCCGCCTTGTCTTCTTCCACTGGTACGCCCTGCGTGCGAAGCGCAGGATCGCCTATCAGTTTCCCCTTACGATCAATGGCGACCGCAACGCTGATCTGGCCATGCAGACCCAGCTTGCGCCGTTCGTTCATGGTCGCGCCATCAGCGGGCAGGATAACGTCACCGTCCAGCACGAGCCGCCCGGTATCCTGTTGTCCAATGATTTGCGGCGCGCCGGGCGCCAGACGCAACATGTCGCCGTTCGATTGTACCGGCGCGTGTCGAATGCCGCTCGCTATACCAAGGCGTGCCTGTTCAGCCATATGGCGTCGTTCACCATGCACCGGCAGCAGAATGTCCGGACGGATCCAGCGATACATGGCTTCCAGTTCGGGCCGACCGGGGTGACCAGATACATGGACTTCAGCCTGACGGTCGGTGATCATCAGGATATTCTTCGCGGCCAGCGCGTTCTGAATGCGGCCGATGGCGATTTCATTGCCCGGAATTTGCTTGGAGGAAAAGACGACGGTGTCGCCCTCCGACAATCTGATAGGATGGCTGTCGAACGCGATACGGGACAATGCAGCCCGCGCTTCCCCCTGCCCCCCGGTCGCGATGATCATCACCTCATCGCGCGGCATATCCATCACATCGTCCCAATCGACGGTGGGCGGAAAGTCCTTCAGATAACCCGCAGCCTTGGCCGTACCGATAATCCGGTCGAGCGAACGTCCCGCCACGCAAAGCTTGCGCCCGGTCGCCGCCGCCACTTCGCCCAATGTCTGGACCCGCGCGGCATTGGATGCAAAGGTTGTGACCAGCACTCGCCCCTTCGCGCCTGCGATGGCCTGCATCAGGCCTTCGCGAACATCGCCTTCCGAGCCGCTGGCCTTGTCGTTGAAGACATTGGTGCTATCGCACACCAGCGCCAATACGCCTTCATCCCCGATCGCCGTCAGTTCCGCGGGGGTTGAAGGCTGTCCCAGCAATGGCTGATCATCCAGCTTCCAGTCGCCGGTGTGAAAGATGCGTCCATGGGGCGTATCGATCAGCACCGCATTACCTTCCGGAATGGAATGGGCCAGGGGAACATATCGAAAGCCGAACGGCCCCAGATTGAAGCTGCCTTCATTCTCGATCACATGCAGCTTAACGTCCTGCGTCAGCCCTTCCTCCTCCAGTTTCAACCGGATCAGGCCTGCGGTAAACGGCGTTGCGTAGAGCGGCACGCCAAGATCCGCAGCCAAATAGGGTATCGCACCGATATGATCCTCATGGCCATGCGTCAGCACGATCCCCAGCAGATCGTCACGACGCTCCTCGATGAAGCTCAGGTCCGGCAAAACCAGTTCGACGCCAGGATAGTTGGGATCGGCAAAGGTCAGACCCAGATCGACCATCACCCATTTTCCCTGGCAACCATATAGGTTGACGTTCATGCCGATCTCGCCCGATCCGCCAAGAGCCAGGAAGATCAGTTCATCCTTGGGTGTCATTATATTCTCAAACTCCGTTCGTGCAGCAGCGCCAGCCCCAAGATGGTGAGGTCCGGCGCGATCGCATCGAAAATATCGCTATTGTCGTTGAAAAGAACGGCTAGACCGCCCGTCGAAATCACTTTGGTCGGACGCCCAATTTCCGATCGCATGCGCGCCACCAGCCCTTCCATCATCGCCACATAGCCCCAGAAGACGCCAATCTGCATTGCATCTACGGTCGTTCGACCGATGACAGATCGGCTTTCCGGCGGCGCTATCGCAATTTTCGGCAGCTTTGCCGCCGCCGCGACCAGCGCGTCCAGCGAAAGGTTGATCCCAGGTGCGATGATCCCGCCCTTATAGGTGCCGCGATAATCCACTACATCGAATGTCGTGGCCGTACCGAAATCAATGATAATCAAATCGCCGTCATAAAGATGGTGGGCCGCAATAGCGTTTACAACCCGATCTGCCCCGACAGACGCGGGTTCTGCAACATGCAGTTCGATGCCCCATTCGACCGGCGCCTGACCGGCGACCAGCGCTGTTGTGCTGAAATATTTTTCGGCGAGAACCTGAAGATTATGCAGCGCGCGCGGCACCACCGTGGCGATAATGACCGCCTCAACATTCTTCAGCCTATAACCTTCCAGTTGTAGCAACTGGTTGAGCCATACGACATATTCGTCAGCCGTCCGCCGCGGGTCCGTGGCTATACGCCAACGGGCTTTGATTTCGCGCCCTTCCAGCAGCGCAAAGACGACATTGGTGTTACCCGCGTCGATCGCGAGAAGCATGACCCGTTCCTCAACCCAATATGATGTCGCCCGCGTGAATGGCACGGCTGTCACCATTCTCCAAGCGCAGGATCAGCATGCCTTGTTGATCCAGTGTATCGAACGTTCCTCGCACTTCCTCGCCATCGGGCAGCAAAACGCGCATGGCAGCACCGGTCGGATGTGCATTCAGCAGCCAATGAGTACGAACCGGCGCGAGGCCCTCCCCCCGCCAGACGGATAGCCAATGCCCAAATATCTGCGCCAGTCGCTCATACAGCGCGGACGCCTCCGGATTGACCGCTCCCTGCGCGAGCAAACTGGTGACCGGGCGATCAAGGCCGATGGGATGATGGGTCGCATTGACGCCAATGCCGATGACGATGGCATCGCCAGCGCGTTCCAGCAGGATGCCTGCGATCTTGGCCCCGTCCACCAATATGTCGTTCGGCCATTTGATCCGGGCCTGACCGGAACAGAGCGGTGCAATCAACGCATGAACAGCGTTAGCCGCTACCAGCGCGAGCGTATGGCCCGCAGGATCACCCGGCTGAAACCGAACCAGCGTTGAGCAGTAGAGATTGCCAACCGGACTGTCCCAGACACGACCCATCCGGCCCCTGCCCCCGTTCTGCCGTTCGGCACGGAGCCATGTGCCTTCCGCTACGCCCTGTTCGACCAATGCCAACATGTCGGCATTGGTCGAACCCGTTTCCTCTACGGAACGAAGGAGCGTCAGAAGAGCGACGCCGCTGCGGCTGCGCTCGCCTGATCCAGCGTCGGATTGAGCAGATAGCCCAGAACGATCACTACGGCGCTGGCCGTCAGGATGATGTTTTCGACCGGACCGCCCTTCGCTTCATAAGTCACTACCGGTTCGTCGAAATACATCGTCTTGATGATCTTGAGATAATAGAAGGCGCCGATCACCGACATGGCAATACCGAAAGCCGCCAGCGCCGTCAGGCCGGAAGCAACCGCGGCATCGAATACCAGGAACTTCGCCCAGAAGCCGAACAGCGGCGGAATGCCGGCCATCGAGAACATGAAGATGGCAAGCGCGGCCGCCAGACCCTTGCGCGACTGCGACAGGCCGGCGAGGCTGGCGATCGCTTCGACCGGCTTGCCGTCGGCATCACGCAGCTGCAGGATGCAGGCAAAGCCGCCGATTGTCATGACGACGTAAATCGCCATATAGCTCATCGTCGCGGCGGCACCGGCGGGCGTACCCGCAGCCAGACCGATCAGCGCGAAGCCGACATTGTTGATCGACGAATAGGCCATCAGACGCTTGATGTTGCTCTGACCGATAGCGGCAACGGCACCGAACAGGATCGAGGCAAGCGCGACGAAGATGACCACCTGCTGCCAGTCCATACCCGCCGGGCCCAGCGCTTCGATCGCAACGCGGACGGTGAGGCCAATGGCCGCAACCTTGGGGGCGCTGGCAAAGAAGGTCGTCACCGGGGTCGGCGCGCCTTCATAAACGTCGGGCGTCCACATGTGGAACGGCACGGCGCTGATCTTGAACGCAAGCCCTGCCAGCACGAAGACCAGACCGAACAGCTCACCCTTCGACACGCCGTCGCCCAGCGCCACGGCAATGCCGTCGAACGCCATGCTGCCGGTGAAGCCGTAAAGCAGCGAAATGCCATAGAGCAGGATGCCGCTGGCCAGCGAACCGAGCACGAAATATTTCAGGCCCGCTTCGGAGGAGCGCACATCCTGTCGCATGAAGCTTGCCAGCACGTAGGAGGCAAGGCTGTTCATTTCGAGGCCAACATAGAGCGTCAGCATGTCGCCCGCCGATACCATCATGCCCATGCCGATGGCGGCGAACAGGATCAGCACCGGATATTCGGGACGCGGATTGCCGCCGACCGAAAAGAAGCGTGGGGCCAGCAGGATCGCCGCTGCCGCCGCACCGTAGATGAGCGCCTTGGCGAAGGCCGAGAAGGCATCGGCGCGATACAGGCCATCGAAAGCGTCCGGACCGTGCGCGAGCGAACAGGACAGCGACAGGCCAGCAATCGCCAGCACGATCACCGAAAGCCAGTTGACGACGCGGGCCGAACCGTCGCCGCCAAAGGCAGCGACCAGCATCAGTGCCAGCCCACCCACCGTCAGGATGAGTTCCGGCACGACCGCCAGAAGGGAAGCGGTTTCAATCATCAGTGCGCCTCCCCGTGCGCCGGTGCTTCTTCATGGTGGCCTTCGCTCTTCGGCTTGGACGCGCCCATCTTAATGTTGGAGTCTCCCGCGGGGGCCGCAGGGGCGAGGCGCGCTTCAAGCGCACGGATGTCGGACCGCATGGGTGCCAGGAAGCTTTCCGGATAGACGCCCATCCACAAGGTGGCGGCCGCCAGCGGAGCCAGCAGGGCGAGTTCACGAACCGACAGGTCGGGCATGGCAGCGGCGTCCGCGTTCACCTGATCGCCGTAGCAGATGCGGCGATAGAGGTAGAGCATATAGGCCGCACCCAGGATGATGCCCGTGGTGCAGATCAGCGCTGCCCAGGTCGATACCTGATAAATGCCCATCAGCGACAGGAATTCACCGACGAAATTGGACGTTCCCGGCAGCCCCACCGAAGCCATGGTGAACAGCAGGAACAGCACCGCATATTTGGGCATGTTGATGCTGAGACCGCCATAGCGGGTAATTTCGCGGGTATGCAGCCGGTCGTAGATCACACCGACGCACAGGAACAGCGCGCCCGACACCAGACCATGGCCCAGCATGACCATCATCGAACCCTCGATACCCGCCTGATTAAAGGCGAACAGGCCGATGGTCACGATCGCCATGTGAGCGACGGACGAATAGGCGATCAGCTTTTTCATGTCCGACTGAACGAGGGCAACGAGGCTGGTATAGACCACCGCGACCATCGACAGGCCCCAAACCAGCGGCGCCAGCTGCGACGACGCTTCGGGGAACATGGGAAGCGAGAAACGGATGAAGCCGTAACCACCCATTTTCAGCAAAACGCCTGCCAGAATGACCGAACCAGCGGTCGGCGCCTGAACGTGAGCGTCGGGCAACCAGGTGTGCACCGGCCACATTGGCATCTTCACCGCGAAGCTGGCGAAGAAGGCAAGCCACAACCAGATCTGGATATGCGGATCGAAATTATAGGCCATCAGGACCGGGATTTCGGTCGAACCGGCCTCATGCACCATCCACATCATCGCGATCAGCATCAGGACCGAGCCGAGCAGCGTGTAGAGGAAGAATTTGTACGAAGCGTAAATCCGGTCAGCGCCGCCCCAGATGCCGATCACCAGATACATGGGGATCAGGCCCGCTTCGAACATGATGTAGAAGAGGTAGAGATCCTGCGCCGCGAAGACGCCGATCATCAGCACCTCCATGAACAGGAACGCCGCCATATATTCCGGCACGCGCTTCTGAATGGCTTCCCAGCTGGCACCAATACAGATCGGCATCAGGAAAACGGTCAGCGCGATGAGCATCAGGGCGATGCCGTCGATACCCAATGCCCAGGCGAAGCGCCCGAAGATCGGATAATATTCCTGGAACTGCCATTGCAGCCCGCCCTGATCGAAATTCATCCAGAGCGCGATGCCCAGCACCAGATCCACCAGAGTGGCGATCAGCGCGATCCAGCGCGCGCCGCTGGCGCCCGCGAAGAGGCAGGCGATGGCCCCGGCCATCGGTACTGCCATCATCAGGGAAAGGATGGGGAAGCCGTCCATTATCGTGTCATCGCCCAGGTTGCAGCCGCGGCGAGGCCAATCAGCATCACCAGCGCATAGGTGTAGAGGTAGCCGGACTGAAGCCGACGGGTGATCTTGTTGCCCTGCACGACCAGAGCAGCCAGCCCGTTGGGGCCGAAGCGGTCGATGAAGCCAACGTCACCGAACTTCCAGAAGAAGCGGCCGATGGCGAAGGCGGGCTTGACGAACAGGAAGTTGTACAAATCGTCGAAATACCACTTGATCAGCAGGAACTGGTACAGCGCACCGAAGGTCGCCACGAAGCGCTGCGGCCAGTCGGTATTCTTGATGTAGGCCAGCCAGGCGATCACGAGGCCGGTCAGCATCACGGTGAACGGGCCGAACTTGACCCATGTCGGCACTTCATGCGCGGCATGCATCAGGTGGCTGTCGAAGAAGAGCGCGCCCTTCCAGAATTCCACGCCACCTTCCGGACCGATGAACTGGTCGTGGACGACGAAGCCAGCGAACACCGCGCCAAGACTGAGCACCAGCAGGGGCAGCAGCATGACCAACGGGCTTTCATGCGGATGATAACCACCTGTACCGTCGCCATGATCATGGGCATGATGATCGTCATGGCCATGGGCGTCATGATGGGCATGGGCAGTATGATCGTCGTGCCCGTGGGCGTGATCGTCATGGCCATGGGCATCGTGCAGCGCGTGCTGAATATGCTCCGACTGGGTCCAGCGCGGCTTACCGAAGAAGGTGAGGAACACCAGGCGCCAGCTGTAGAAGCTGGTCAGCAGCGCGGCGAACACACCGACATAATAGGCGCCGACACCCGCACCGCCCGAAGCGAAGGCCGCTTCAAGAATGCCATCCTTCGAATAGAAGCCCGCGAAACCGATGCCGACCAGCGGCAGGCCCACGCCCGTGATGGCCAGCGTGCCGAGTGTCATCGTCCAGAAGGTGATGGGGATGCTCTTACGCAGGCCACCATAGTAACGCATGTCCTGTTCATGGTGCATCGCATGGATGACCGAACCCGCGCCCAGAAACAGCAGAGCCTTGAAGAAGGCGTGGGTGAACAGGTGGAACATAGCCGCGCCATAAGCGCCGCAACCGGCGGCAAAGAACATATAGCCCAGCTGCGAACAGGTCGAATAAGCGATAACGCGCTTGATGTCGGTCTGCACCGTGCCCACCGTGGCGGCGAACAGGCAAGTGGCCGCGCCAACATAGGTAACTACGGTGAGCGCCGTTTCCGACGTTTCGAACATCGGCGACAGGCGACAGACCATGAATACACCGGCGGTGACCATGGTGGCCGCGTGGATCAGCGCCGACACAGGCGTCGGGCCTTCCATCGCGTCCGGCAACCAGGTGTGCAGGCCAAGCTGCGCCGACTTGCCCATCGCGCCGACGAACAGCAGCAGGCACAGCACGGTCATGGTGTCGAAACGGTAGCCAAGGAAACCGATGGTCGAACCGGCCATGGCAGGCGCGGCTTCCAGGATTTCCGGGATCGAAATGGTGTTGAACACCAGATAGGTGCCGAAAATACCCATCATGAAACCAAGGTCGCCGACGCGATTGACGACGAACGCCTTGATCGCGGCCGCGTTGGCAGACGGCTTACGGAACCAGAAGCCGATGAGCAGGTAGGAAGCCAGACCCACGCCTTCCCAGCCGAAGAACATCTGAAGCAGATTGTTCGCCGTCACGAGCATCAGCATCGCGAAGGTGAAAAGCGACAGATAGGCGAAGAAGCGCGGCTGATCCGGCTCCTCCGACATATAGCCCCAGCTGTAAAGGTGGACGAGGCTCGACACGCTGGTGATGACAACCAGCATGACCGCCGTCATCGTGTCGACGCGCAGCGCCCACTGGGCATCGAAGCTGCCGCTTTCGATCCATGTGAAGAGCGGCGTCACCGACGCTTCGGCATGGCCGAGAAGGAAGGGAATGAAGATCGACCAGCTGATGGCGCATGCGATGAACAGCACACCGGTGGTGACGATTTTTGCGGGCAGCTTGCCGAGGGCCTTGTTACCAAGACCGGCGATGGCAGCAGCCAGCAGCGGAAGAAGAACTACGAACTGGATCATGGGTACAGTCTCAGCCCTTCATCCGGTTGACATCGTCGACGGCGATGGTGCCGCGACCACGGAAATAAATGACAAGGATGGCAAGGCCGATGGCCGCTTCACCCGCCGCGACGGTCAGCACGAACATCGAAAAGACCTGCCCTACCAGATCGCCCAGAAAGGCGCTGAATGCGACGAGGTTGATGTTCACGCTGAGGAGGATCAGTTCGATCGCCATCAGGATGATGATGACATTCTTGCGATTGATGAAGATGCCCAGCACACCCATCACGAACAGGATGGCGCTGACCACCAGATAATGTTGAAGGCCGATCACAGCTCCACCCCCTGCCCCACGGGCTGATTGATGTTACGCGTCGCATCCTGCGGACGGCGACGGTTCTGCTTGGCGATATTCTGGCCCTTCACCCCGCCACGAGCACGGTGCGTCAGGACGATCGCGCCGATCATGGCGACCAACAGGACGACGCCCGCCGCTTCGAACAGGAAGATGTAGCGGGTGTAAAGCAGCCCGCCGATCGCCTGAATGTTCGAAACTCCCGGGTTTACCGGAGCGGCGCGCTGCGCCAGTTCGATGGGACCAGCGGTCCAGAGGCCGATGCCGAGAATGATCTCCGCCAGCAGCACCAGCGCCAGCAAGAGGCCGAAGGGCAGATAGCTGACGAAGCCGGCGCGCAGTTCGGCGAAATCGATGTCCAGCATCATGACGACGAACAGGAACAGCACCGCGACGGCGCCGACATAGACGATGACAAGCAGCATCGCGATGAATTCGGCGCCGATCAGGATCATCAGACCCGACGCGTTGAAGAAGGCCAAAATCAGCCAGAGGACCGAATGGACCGGGTTGCGCGACAATATCGTGAGCGCGCCGCTGCACACCACCATGATGGCGAACAGGTAAAAGGCGATAACGTGGATCACAGGATCATATTCCCCTTGACGCCGGCGGCTTAACGATAGGGCGCATCGGCGGCAAGGTTCGCGGCGATAGCCCGCTCCCACTTGTCACCATTTTCCAGGAGCTTGGCCTTGTCGTAGATCAGCTCCTCTCGGGTTTCGGTCGCGAACTCGAAGTTCGGGCCTTCCACGACCGCATCCACCGGGCAGGCTTCCTGACAGAAGCCGCAATAGATGCACTTGGTCATGTCAATGTCGTAGCGCGTCGTGCGGCGGCTGCCGTCGTCGCGCGGCTGCGCCTCGATGGTGATCGCCTGCGCCGGGCAAATGGCCTCGCACAGCTTGCACGCGATGCAGCGCTCTTCCCCATTGGGGTAGCGGCGCAGCGCATGTTCACCACGGAAACGCGGCGAAATCGGGTTCTTTTCGTACGGGTAGTTGATCGTCGCTTTTGGCTTGAAGAAATACTTCAGGGTCAGCCAGTGCGCCTTCACAAATTCCCAGAGGGTGAAGCTTTTGACGTAATAGCCAAGGCTCATGTCACGAATACCTTGTCAGCATGAGGAAGCCCGAAACCAGGAAGACGAACAGAAGCGAGGTCGGCAGGAAGATTTTCCAGCCCAACCGCATCAGCTGGTCATAACGGTAGCGAGGCACCGTCGCCTTCACCCAGGAGAAGACGAAGAAGAAGAACAGGATCTTGGCGAACAGCCACAGGATGCCCGGCACATAATAGAGCGGCGCCCAGTCCACCGGCGGCAGATAGCCACCCCAGAATAGGATCGCGTTCAGCGCGCACATCAGGATGACGTTCGCATATTCGCCCAGCCAGAACAGCGCGAAGGCCATGGACGAATATTCGGTCTGATAACCCGCGACGAGTTCGCTTTCCGCTTCGGTCAGGTCGAACGGCGCACGCGCCGTTTCCGCCATGGCCGAAATCAGGAACATGATCGCCATCGGGAAGAGCAGCGGGTTGAAGCCGTTGCCGTTCAGGAAGCCATAATAGGCTTTCTGGCTTTCCACTATCTGCGTCAGGTTGAAGCTGCCCGCCCACAGGACGACGGTGATCAGGATGAAGCCGATCGAGACTTCATAGCTGATCATCTGCGCCGAAGCGCGGATCGCCGAGTAGAAGGGATATTTGGAGTTGGACGCCCAGCCCGACAGCACCACGCCATATACGCCCAGCGAGCTGATCGCGAGGATGTAGAGCAGGCCGACATTGATGTTGGCCAGCACCACGCCCACCTGAAACGGCACGACGGCCCAGGCCATCAGCGCGACGGTGAAGGTGATGATCGGTGCGATCAGGAACAGCGCTTTGTTGGATGCCGACGGAACGATCGTTTCCTGAAGAAAGACCTTCAAACCGTCCGCAAAGGACTGGAGCAGACCGAAAGGACCGACGACGTTGGGACCACGGCGCAGCGCCATGGCGGCCCAGATCTTGCGGTCGGCATAGATGATCATTGCAACGGCCAGCATGACCGGCAGACAGATCACCAAAATCCCGACGACAGTAGAAAGCAGCCAGGCGCCTTCGAAAGGCAGGCCAAGGCCTTGGAAGAAAGCGGTCACTCTGCGGCCTCCGCATACTCAACGCCATGGATCAGCTCGGCCGAGCATTGCTGCATCGTCGGGCTGGCACGGCAGATGGCGTTGGTGAGGTAGAAATCCTTGATCGGCGAACTGAATTCGCCGGTCGCGCCGGTCGGCAACGAAGGGATCGACCAGCCATAGTTGGCGATACCTTCGACACCCAGCGCCGGAACCGCCTTTGCCATTTCGGCGCGGAGCTGTTCAAAGCTGTCGAAAGGCAGCTTGGCGCCCAGCGCTTCCGACAGGGCACGCAGGATCGACCAGTCTTCGCGGGCGTCGCCCGGCGCGAACACGGCCTTTTCACCGAACTGCACGCGACCTTCCAGATTGACGTAAGTGCCGGCCTTTTCAGCATAGCTTGCGCCCGGCAGGATCACGTCCGCCGCATGCGCGCCCTTGTCGCCATGATGGCCGACATACACCTTGAAGCTGGTCGGGAAGAGCGAATAGTCGACCTCGTCCGCGCCCAGCGACAGCAGCAGCTTCGGCGCGGCTTCCGCCACCGCCTTCACGCCACCCTTGGTCGCGTAGCCCAGCATCAGGCCACCCATGCGGGCCGCCGCGAAGTGCAGGACGTTATAGCCGTTCCAGCCTTCTTTCACGAGGCCCAGCGTTTCGACCAGCGCCAGCGTATCGCCATGCGCGCCATCCTTGGCCAGCACGCCGCCGCCGACGATCATCGCCGGGCGGGCAGCGCCCTTGAAGGCTCCGAGCACGGCTTCCGGCAGATTGGCGAGCAGCGATGCGTCATTGCCCAGCCATTCGACCTTGTAGGTCAGATCGATTTCCGGACCGAGGCCGAAAACTTTCGCACCCTTCTTGATCGCCTTGCGGATGCGGGTGTTAACCAGCGGCGCTTCCCAGCGCAGGTTGGTGCCAACTAACAGGATGACGTCTGCGGTTTCGAGGTCGGCGAGCCGCGTATTGAATACCACCGACGACAGGCTCGACACATCATAGGACAGGCCGGTCTGACGGCCTTCGAGCAGGGAACCGCCCAGCTTTTCGACCAGCGCCTTACCCGCGAACATGGTTTCGCAGTCGAGCAGATCGCCCGCGATCGCCGCGACGCTGCCGCCATGCTGAACAGAAGCTACAGCGGCAAAGGCTTCCGCCCAGGTTGCCGGAACCAGCTTGCCATCCTTCCGGACGAACGGCTTGTCGAGGCGTTTGCGGACCAGACCGTCGACGTTGTGCCGGGTCTTGTCTGACGCCCACTCTTCATTCACGTCGTCATTGATGCGCGGCACGGCGCGCAGCACCTGACGACCACGGCTGTCGAGGCGGATATTGGTGCCGACCGCGTCCATCACGTCGATCGCATGGGTCTTCTTCAGTTCCCACGGACGCGCTTCGAAGGCGTAAGGCTTCGATGTTAGCGCACCGACCGGGCAGAGATCGACCACATTGCCCGACAGTTCGCTCTTGGCAGCATGTTCGAGGTAGGTGGTGATCTGCATGTTCTCGCCGCGATAGATGGCGCCGATTTCCGGCACGCCCGCGACTTCCTCAGCAAAGCGCACGCAGCGGGTGCACTGGATGCAGCGGGTCATGACCGTCTTGACGATCGGCCCCATATTCTTCTCGGTCACGGCGCGCTTGTTTTCGTCATAGCGCGACGAACCACGGCCATAGGCGACCGACTGATCCTGAAGGTCGCACTCGCCACCCTGATCGCAGATCGGGCAGTCGAGCGGGTGATTGATGAGCAGGAACTCCATCACCCCTTCACGGGCCTTCTTGACCATTTCGCTGTCGGTGCGAATTTCCTGACCCTCGGTCGCCGGAAGCGCGCACGATGCCTGCGGCTTGGGTGGTCCGGGTTTCACCTCGACCAGGCACATCCGGCAATTGCCCGCAATGGAAAGGCGCTCATGATAGCAGAAACGGGGGATTTCCTTCCCCGCCTGCTCGCAAGCCTGGAGAACGGTCGCCCCGGCCGGGACTTCCAGTTCTACGCCGTCTACTTTGACCTTCGGCATGGTTACTCCGCTGCCTCCATGACGGGGGCACTACCCTTGTTCTCGTTGATCCGGCGCTCGATTTCCGGACGGAAGTGCCGGATCAGCCCCTGGATCGGCCATGCCGCCGCGTCGCCAAGCGCGCAGATGGTATGGCCTTCAACCTGCTTGGTCACATTGAACAGCATGTCGATTTCGCTCTGGTCGGCGTCGCCGGTGCGCAGGCGCTCCATGACACGCCACATCCAGCCCGTACCTTCGCGGCACGGCGTGCACTGGCCGCAGCTCTCGTGCTTGTAGAAGTAGGAGAGACGCGAGATAGCCCGGACGATGTCGGTCGACTTGTCCATGACGATGACGGCGGCAGTGCCAAGGCCGGAGCCGAGCGCACGCAGGCCGTCGAAATCCATCGGTGCGTCCATGATTTCCTTGGCAGGAACCAGAGGCACCGACGAACCGCCCGGAATAACCGCAAGCAGCTTGTCCCAGCCGCCCCGAATGCCGCCGCAATGGCGGTCGATCAGTTCGCGGAACGGGATCGACATGCTTTCTTCGACCACGCAGGGCTTGTTCACATGGCCGCTGATCTGGAACAGCTTGGTGCCGCGGTTGTTCTCACGACCAAAGCCGTTGAACCATGCCGCGCCGCGCCGCAGGATCGTCGGACTAACCGCGATCGATTCCACATTGTTCACGGTGGTCGGGCAGCCATAAAGGCCTGCGCCCGCCGGGAAAGGCGGCTTCAGGCGGGGCTGGCCCTTCTTGCCTTCGATGCTTTCGATCTGCGCGGTTTCTTCGCCGCAGATGTACGCGCCAGCGCCACGATGGACGAAGACGTCGAAGTCATAGCCCGAACCGCAGGCATTTTTGCCGATGAAGCCCTTTTCATAGGCCTGCTCGACAGCGGCGAAGAGCACCTTCGCTTCGTAGATGAATTCGCCACGGATGTAGATATAGGCAGCGCGCGCGCGCATTGCGAAACCGGCGATCAGCGCGCCTTCGATCAGCTTGTGCGGATCGTGGCGGATGATCTCGCGGTCCTTGCACGAACCCGGTTCGGATTCATCGGCGTTGATGACCAGGAAGCTGGGACGGCCATCTTTGCTTTCCTTGGGCATGAAGCTCCACTTCATGCCGGTCGGGAAGCCGGCGCCGCCACGGCCGCGCAGGTTCGACGCCTTGATGATGTCGATGATGGCGTCCTGCCCCAACTCCATCAGCTTCTTGGTATTGTCCCAATCGCCGCGCTTCATGGCGGCGTCGAT
This sequence comes from Sphingobium sp., assembly GCF_048594625.1. Taxonomy (GTDB): domain Bacteria; phylum Pseudomonadota; class Alphaproteobacteria; order Sphingomonadales; family Sphingomonadaceae; genus Sphingobium. Next base: position 9,302 of record NZ_JBMDWL010000016.1, on the reverse strand, counting down.
GCCCCAATCCTGGAAGCCGTGGACGTTGGTGAAGATGCGGTCCTTGTCGGCCAGCGGGCCAACGAAGGCAGCCGGTGCGGGTGCGTCGGTCATGCCCAATCCCCCCGATAGTCGTGATTTTCCGTGACCATGTCCTTCAGCGTGGTCGGACCACCTTCGGGTGCGCTCGTCTGACGGTCGATCTGCGGGCCGATCTTGGGCTGGCCGCCAGCGGCCAGCGTTTCCAGAATGGCGATGGTGCTGTCGTAGGTCAGATCTTCGAAATTATCGTCGTTGATCTGAACCATCGGCGCGTTGGCGCAGGCGCCAAGGCATTCGACTTCGGTCAGGGTGAACAGGCCGTCGGGGGTCGTCCCGCCCTTGACCAGACCCTTGTTCTTGCACGCGGCGAAGACATCGTCCGAACCGCGCAGCATGCACGGCGTCGTGCCGCACACCTGCACATGATAACGGCCGACCGGCGCCAGATTGTACATGGTGTAGAAGGTTGCGACTTCATAGACGCGCATATACGGCATATCGAGCTGACGCCCGATATATTCCATCACCGGCACGGGCAACCAGCCATTGGTCTGCGTTTCCGCACCGACCTGACGCTGGGCCAGATCGAGCAGCGGCATCACCGCCGACTGCTGGCGACCGGCGGGGTAGCGCGCGATGACCTTCTTGGCCTGTTCGGCATTTTCGGCGGTCCACTCGAACGCGCCCCAGCGCGCACGGGTTTCGGCCTCATCGGGGATATGAACTGCGTCAGCCATTATCGGTCACATTCTCCGAACACGATGTCCATCGCGCCCAGTACAGCGGTGGTATCCGCAAGCATGTGGCCCTTCATCATGAAGTCCATGGCTTGCAGGTGAGAGAAAGCGGTCGGGCGGATCTTGCAGCGATAGGGCTTGTTGCTGCCGTCGCTGACCAGATAAACGCCAAATTCGCCCTTCGGGCTTTCGGTCGCCACATAGACTTCGCCCGCGGGCACGTGGAAGCCCTCTGTATAGAGCTTGAAGTGGTGGATCAGCGCTTCCATCGACCGCTTCATCTCACCGCGCTTGGGCGGCGAAACCTTGCGGTCGAAGCTGGCAATCGGCCCTTCAGGCATTTCGTTCAGGCACTGCTTCATGATGCGCGCGGACTGACGGACTTCCTCAACGCGGACCATGAACCGGTCGTAGCAGTCATAGGCGGTTCCGACCGGAATTTCGAAGTCCATGCGATCATAGACGTCGTAAGGCTGCGCCTTGCGAATGTCCCAGGCGATGCCGGACCCACGCAGCATGGGACCGGAAAAGCCCCATTTCAGCGCATCTTCCTTGGAGACAATGGCGATGTCAACGTTCCGCTGCTTGAAGATGCGGTTGTCGACCACCAGGCTCATCGCGTCTTCGAACAGGCGCGGCAGGCGGGTGTCGAGCCAGTCGGCGATATCCGTCAGCAACTTGAGAGGCACGTCCTGATGCACACCGCCCGGCCGGAAATAGGCCGAATGCATGCGGGCGCCGGATGCGCGTTCGAAGAAGTTGAGGCAGTCTTCGCGGATTTCGAACAGCCACAGGTTCGGCGTCATCGCGCCGACGTCCATCACATGCGAACCCAAGTTCAGCATGTGATTGCAGATGCGGGTCAGTTCCGCGAAGAAAACGCGCAGATACTGCGCACGCAAGGGCACTTCCAGATTGAGCAGCTTTTCGACCGCCAGAACATAGCTATGCTCCATGCCGAGCGGCGAACAATAGTCCAGCCGGTCGAAATAGGGCAGAGCCTGCAAATAGGTCTTGTGCTCGATCAGCTTTTCAGTGCCGCGATGCAGCAGCCCGACATGCGGGTCGCAACGTTCGACGATTTCGCCTTCCAGTTCCATGACCAGACGCAAAACGCCATGGGCCGCGGGATGCTGAGGGCCAAAGTTGATCGTGTAATTCTGGATTTCCGTGTCGCCATAGGCCGGGTCGGCCGCATCGGTGACATGGTCCAGCTTTTCCAGATAGTCGGACATCAGGCCTTACCTTCGGGCTTGGCAGCCCCCTTGCCTTCATCGGTGGCGGCAGCGGGCTTCACCGGGGCATCGCCCGACTTTTCCTCAGCCTTCTTGTTGGCGGCATCGCCAGCACCGGTGTCAGCCTTGCTTTCCGTGGCTTTGGGCGTGGGAGCGGCGGCGGGCGCAGCAGGCGCAGGCGCCTTCTCATCGCCCGGCAGCACATATTGCGCGCCTTCCCATGGAGACATGAAGTCGAAGCTGCGGAAGTCCTGAGCCAGCTTTACCGGTTCATAGACGACGCGCTTGTCTTCTTCGGAATAGCGCAGTTCGACATAGCCGGTCAGCGGGAAGTCCTTGCGCTGCGGATGCCCCTTGAACCCATAGTCGGTCAGGATGCGGCGCAGGTCGGTATTGCCGTCGAACACGACGCCATACATGTCGAACACTTCACGTTCCAGCCAGCCAGCGACCGGCCAGAGATGCGTGACGGTCGGCACCGGCGTATCTTCGTCGGTCGACACCTTCACGCGAACGCGGTGGTTCCGCGTGACGCTGAGCAGATGATAGGCGACTTCGAAACGATACGGACGGTCCGGATAGTCGACGCCTGCAATTTCCATCAGCTGCTGATAATGCGCCCTATCGCGCAGCGCGACCATGGCATCCGCCAGATCCTCACGCACGACGATGAAGGTCAGTTCATCGGCATGGTCGATGGTTTCGATCAGCATGGAGCCGAGCAGCGCGCCGATTTCTTCGGCAATGCCTTCCGGATTTGCGATCCTGGGTGCGGAATGGGCCATATTAACGCTCAATCGTCCCGATACGGCGGATCTTCCGCTGAAGCTGCATGATGCCATAGAGCAGCGCTTCTGCGGTGGGCGGACAACCGGGGACGTAGATGTCGACCGGCACGATGCGGTCGCAGCCACGAACGACCGAATAGCTGTAGTGGTAGTAACCACCGCCATTGGCGCAGCTGCCCATCGAAATCACATATTTCGGGTTGGACATCTGGTCGTAGACCTTGCGGAGCGCAGGAGCCATCTTGTTGCACAGCGTGCCCGCAACGATCATCACGTCCGACTGACGCGGGGAAGCGCGCGGCGCGGCGCCGAAACGTTCCATGTCATAGCGCGGCATGTTGACGTGGATCATTTCCACCGCGCAGCAGGCCAGACCAAAGGTCATCCACCAGAGCGATCCGGTGCGCGCCCACTGGAACAGTTCCTCGGTCGAGGTGATCAGGAAGCCCTTGTCATTCACTTCGCTGTTCAGCGAGTCAAAGAAGGCCTGGTCGGGCTGCGTCCCCACGGGCGGCATCGTGCCGGGCATGGGGCTGGTCAGTTCTACTCCCAATCGAGTGCTCCCTTCTTCCACGCATAGACGAGGCCGAGCACCAGCTCCGCTATAAAGATCATCATCGTTGCCCAGCCGGCCCAGCCGATCTGGTCGAGGCTAACAGCCCAGGGGAACAGGAACGCCGCTTCAAGATCGAAAATGATGAAGAGAATGGCGACCAGATAGAAACGCACGTCGAACTGGCTGCGCGGCTCTTCAAATGCCGGGAAACCGCATTCATATTCAGAGAGCTTGGCCGGGTCGGGCTTATGCGAACCGGTCAGGCGGCCCACCAGCATGGGCAGGAAGACGAAAGTGCCGGAAAGCAGCAAGGCAATCCCGAGAAAAATCAGGATCGGCAGATATTGGGCGAGATCGACCAATGGAATCCCCTGGGCGAAAATTGTATCTTGGGGGGCGCTTTAGGCCTGCTGCATATGCGAAGCAAGGGGCCAACGCGGTGAGAATGAATCGCAAAAAGGCCAAGCGCTTGAACCGCTTGGCCTCTTGGGATTTTAGCGCAATGCGCCAGCAACAAGCTTGTGCAATTTGGAATGGATCGCGTCGTTTCCAGCGATCACTTCCTTGCGATCCATGACCTGATCGCCGCCGCGATAATCGCTGACGAAACCACCCGCTTCACGGACCAGCAACAGACCCGCGGCAACGTCCCAGGGCTGCAATCCGCTTTCCCAATAACCGTCATAGCGGCCCGACGCGACATGGGCGAGATCGAGCGAGGCAGCGCCGAAACGGCGGATGCCTGCAACCGACGGGGCAACCGCACCAAATATGCGGGTCCATTCGGCCATATTGCCATGTCCCATGAACGGAATGCCGGTCGCGATCACGCAATCGGCCAGATCGCGGCGCGCGGAGACGCGCAGGCGCTGGTCATGACGCCAGGCGCCACGGCTCTTTTCCGCCCAATAGCTTTCGTCGGTCACCGGCTGATAGATGAGGCCAGTTGTGATTTCACGCTTGTTGCCGCCATAGAGCGGCTCTTCGACCGCGATCGAAATGGCGAAGTGCGGAATGCCGTGCAGGAAGTTGGTGGTGCCATCCAGCGGATCGATGATCCAGCGGGGCTTGTTCGGATCACCTTCGATCACGCCGCCTTCTTCCAGCAGAAAACCCCAGTCGGGGCGCGCCTTCTGCAATTCTTCGACCAGCGTCTTTTCAGCCTGCTGGTCGGCCTTGGACACGAAGTCCGCAGGCCCCTTGCGGCTGACCTGAAGATGTTCGACTTCGCCGAAGTCGCGGCGGAGCTTTGCCCCGGCCTTGCGCGCGGCGCGTTCCATGATGGTGAGGAGGCCGGAGTGCGATACCATATTCTGTCTCCGCCGCTGTTGGGAAAGCGGCCTGTTGGGTTATCTCGATGGGGCGGGCTTTTTCGCAGGCGCCGCGCCGGCAGGCGGGCGATAGCCGCATGTACCGGCTATCACCGCCAGCATCTGCGACGCGTCCTTGCGATCGACCTTGCCGGGATTGGCGGCGATGACCTTTTCGGTCGCCTCGCTGATCTTGCCGATCGAATTGGAATAGACGCAGTCGAACAGCGCATTCTTGACCGGCTGTTCGACTTCGTTCGATTGCATCGCCGTCATGACGACGCGCAGCACATGAGCCGCATTGTCAAGCTGCGCCCTGGACGGCGCAGTCGCCTGCGCCAGTCCGGCAGCGGGGAGCGCAACCGGCAGGACGCCGATCGTGAAGATGGCGGCCAGTGCCGATATGCGCCCGGACCGCATCAGTCGGCCCGCTTCACATATTCGCGTTCGTACACGTCGACCACGATGCGCGTGCCGGTGACGATGTGCGGGGGGACCATGACGCGCACGCCATTGTCGAGGATGGCGGGCTTGTAGCTGGCCGAAGCCGTCTGGCCCTTTACCACGGCGTCGGCTTCGACGACGGTGGCTTCGATGGTTTCGGGTAGCTGGACGCTGATCGGGCGTTCTTCATACATTTCGAGGACGACCATCATGCCATCCTGAAGGAAGGCCGCTGCGTCGCCGATCAGATCCTGCGCCAGATTGATCTGTTCGTAGGTTTCGGTGTCCATGAACACCAGCATGTCGCCTTCGGCGTAGAGATACTGGAAATCCTTGGTGTCGAGGCGGATGCGTTCGACGGTTTCGGCCGAGCGGAAACGCACGTTGTTCTTGCGACCGTCGATCAGGTTTTTCAGTTCCACCTGCATATAGGCGCCGCCCTTGCCGGGCTGGGTGTGCTGGATCTTCACGGCGCGCCACAGGCCGCCGTCATATTCGATGTTGTTGCCGGGACGAATCTCGACGCCGCTGATCTTCATGGGAAGAGCCTGCCTATATGTCTGAATGTGGAAAAGAGCCGGCCTCTATCGTGGAGGCTGGGCGCGCCTTTACAGTGGGACGGAGCGAAGGGCAAGAGGGACCGCCTGCCCTTAACTTCGCACTTTTCCCGCTAAACGTGAAATTGCATTACCCGTTTGGGACATATCTGGAAAGTGACCCCGCCATTTTATCCCGTCGACGCGACGTAGGACAGCTCAGCGCCCGATCAGCAAAGGATAGGGATTGATCGCACGGCCGCCATGCCAGGGTTCGCCCGGCTGCATCCCATGCACGGCGAAGTGGAGATGCGGCGCGGCCGGGTCGGCATTACCGGTGCTGCCGACGATCCCGATCCTTTGGCCACGGCGGACCGACTGACCTTCATGCAGGCCGGGCGCATAGCCATCAAGATGGGCATAATAATAGATCCATCGCCCGTCAGATGAGCGCTGATAGATCGTCCGGCCGCCATCCGCGCTCCAGAACAGTTTTTCGACGCGGCCATCGGCGGCGGCCAGCACCGCCCTGCCCCGCGCCGCCATGATGTCGATGGCGTCATGGGGCCGTGCGCCCGATGCCCGCGCCTGCGCGAAACTGTCGGTCAGGGCGCTGCCAGCTATGCCTTCCACCGGGATCAGCAGGAAACCGTCATCCACGGGCCGCTCCGCCCCATGCATCGGCGGCGATGATGGCGTGTCGGCAGGCACGATCCGGACGCAATAATGGGCGAATGCGACGCAGGACAGGATCGCCAGCACGGCCCCGCCCCAGCGCCGCGCATTCATGCCTGAAACTTCGCCTTGACCCCGCTCTTCACCATCTGCGCCAGACGGGCGGCGTCCCAGTTGGTCAGGCGGATGCAGCCATGGCTTTCGGTGCGGCCGATGGTCTGCGGCTCCGGCGTGCCGTGGATGCCGTAATGATCCTTTGACAGGTCGATCCATACGACGCCGACCGGGCCATTGGGACCGGGCTTCAGCACCGCTTTCTGGTCTTTGGACGACGCGTCCCAGAAAAGGTCGGGATTATAGTGGAAGTCGGGATTGCGGCTGATGCCCCGGATCGTCCATTCGCCCAGTGGCAGCGGATCATGCTGCGATCCCGTAGTCACCGGAAACTGCGCGATCATGCGGTTGTCCGCATCATAGACCTTCAGCAAGCCTTCGGATTTGTCGACCACGATATGGTCGGCCTGCGGCTGATCCTTCGCCACGCCCAGACTGGCCAGCGTTTCGCCCCAGCTCCGTTCGTCCCCGTCGATCCGCGCGACGGGCTGGCTGTCGATGGCGGGCACGCGAATGGTCGCGCCCGCAGCCGCCCTGGTGCCCGGCGGGTTCAGCGCGACCAGCACTTCAGGCGTCGTATGAAACCGTTCCGCCAACTTTTCCAGCAGGTTGCGATAGGTGAGCGCGGGCAGGCTGGCCTGTTCATTCAGGCCCTTTGGAACGTCGAAAAAAGGACCGCGCGCGAAATCCTGCGGGATTTTGACCAGCCATGTGGTCGGTCGCGCCTCCCCCTCCAGCAATGCGATGCCGGTTTTCTGGTCGAACGCGCCGGTTACAGGCAGATTATGCGCCTCCTGAAAGCCACGCAGCGCGGCCTTGTAACTCATGCCGTCCTTGCCATCGAGCACGCCGGGCGAAAAGCCGCGCCTGTCGAGCGCCACCTGCGCCATCAGTACGCGATTGGGCTGTTGCGCATTGCGTTCTGGCACGATTTCAAAATCATAGGCCGCATTTCTGGCCGCCGCCTGCGCCGCCGCATCATCGGCGGGACGGGTAGCATTGGCAGCCGGCTGGCTTTCATTCGCGCCGGTCACGTTGACATTGCAGGCGCTGCACAAAAGCATGGCCACAAGCAGATGATTTCGCACCACATTCCTCTCCAATCAGATGGAGAGACAACGCACGAGACGCAGGAAGGCTGCGCTCCTATTCCGCTTCGCCCTTTCGCGGCGGTGGCGCCTTGCTGGCCAGCACATCGGCGAAGGCGGCAACGCCGGCCTGCGGCCCGTCGGGATGGTTCCATACGGCCCCGCTGACGGCGAGAAAATCGGCGCCCGCCGCGACCAGCGGACCGGCATTGTCCGCCGTGACGCCGCCGATCGCAACGCAGGGCAGTTCGAACAATGTCGTCCACCAGCCCAGGATCGATGGCTCCGCGCGGTACATGGTTTCCTTGGTCGTGGTCGGGAAAAAGGCCCCGAACGCAACATAGTCGGCCCCGGCCTCCCCCGCTTCCATCGCCAGATGGCGGCTGTCGTGACAGGTGACGCCGATCTGAACCTTTGGCCCCAAAATCTTGCGCGCGTCCTTGGCATCGCCGTCATCCTGCCCCAGATGGACGCCGTCGGCGCCGATCCGCTGCGCCAGCGCCACGCTGTCATTGATGATGAACGCGACTTCCCGTTCCGCGCAGAGTTTCTGCAGGGGCGCGGCGGCGGCGGCAATCGCGTCGTCGTCCAGCCCCTTCAGACGAAGCTGGAAGGCGGCGACGTCGCCACCGTCGAGGGCCTGCGCCAGCCTGTCCACGAAATCATCGTCGATGGTCGGGGGAGAAATGAGGTAAAGCTGGCAGGCGGGTCGAAAGCCAGCCTCGAACTGATCGGCGAAATGCGGGTCGAGCGCCAGCTCTTCTTCGGTAAAGTCGGTCATGCGCGCCTTATAGCCGCTCCGTCGCGCACGCCAAGTGTGGCGATGCCCCTGTCGCGCTGATAGGGCGGCATCATCTGTCAGGGAAAATATCCATCATGCGTTATTCCATCGCCGCATTATTGCTGGTTTCAGGCGCGCCGCTGATGGCGAAGGAGGAGGCACGGCCGCGCGCGCGGGAGGTGGGCGTGAAAGTCGGGATTCTTCAGCCCGGCGCGCTCAACGCGATTACCGACGTGGCGGGCGTGATGGTGGGACAGGTCACGCTGCCGAGCAGTCATGACGTCAACACCGGCGTCACCGCCATCCTGCCCCATGGCGGCAACCTGTTTCAGGACAAGGTGCCTGCGGGCTTCGTCGCCTATAATGCGTTCGGAAAGTTCATGGGATCGACACAGGTCGCCGAACTGGGAGAGGTGGAGACGCCGATCCTGCTGACCAATACGCTGAACGTCGCCGAAGCCGCCGCCGCCAGCGTCGAATGGACGCTGGAAAAGCCCGGCAATGAAGAGGTCCGGTCGGTGAACGCCGTCGTCGGGGAAACCAACGACGGCACGCTGAACGATATTCGCGGGCGCCATGTCACCACGGCCGATGCGCGCCGCGCGATCGAGGGCGCAAAGGGCGGCGCGGTGGAGGAAGGCGTAGTCGGGGCGGGCGCCGGAACCATCGCCTTTGGCTACAAGGCCGGGATCGGTACATCGTCGCGCAGACTGCCGGCATCACTGGGCGGGTGGACCGTCGGCGTGCTGGTGCAGGCCAATTATGGCGGCGTGCTGACCATTGCGGGCGTGCCGGTGGGTGTGAAGCTGGGCCAATATGACTATCGCCAACAGGTGGAGGAAAAGAAGGCGGACGGTTCCGTCGTCATCGTGATTGCGACCGATGCGCCTTTGTCCGACCGCAACCTGCGCCGGGTGGCAGAGCGCGCCTTTGGCGGGATCGCGCGCACGGGGTCCAGCTTCTCCAACGGATCGGGCGATTATGCGATCGCCTTTTCCACCAGCATGGCGGTGCGGC
>NZ_JBMDWL010000015.1:0-3786 GCF_048594625.1 Sphingobium sp. | reverse complement strand
ATGCCATGCACCGCCTGTTCGTCGCCATCCGCCCGCCCGCCGATCAGCGCGCGAACCTCCTGTCCCTGATGGGCGGGGTGGAGGGCGCCCGCTGGCAAAGCGACGATCAGTTGCACATCACCCTGCGCTTCATCGGCGAAGTCGATCGCCATTGCGCCAATGATCTGGCCGACAGCCTGGCCGGCATCGATTTCGCCCCCTTCGACGTGCAACTGTCCGGGGTCGGCGCTTTCGACCGAAAGGGCGTCATCGATACGCTCTGGGCGGGCATCCGGCCCCGCGATCCGCTGGCCGCGCTCCATCGGAAAATCGACCGCGCCTGCGTCGCCCTTGGCCTGCCGCCCGAAAGCCGCGCCTATCTGCCCCATGTCACGCTGGCCCGCTTCGGCCGGTCGGGCGGCCTTGTCGAACCCTTCCTCGCGCATCACGCCGCACTGACCGGCGCGCCCTTCCCTGTGGATGGCTTCATCCCTTATGAAAGCCGCCTCGGCCATGGCGGATCAACCTATCACCCCGTCACCCACTATCCCGCCACCTGAAGCGGACGCCCCAACAGCACTCCATCAGGGGATCGCGACTCAGAGCCTGATCCGACCAGCCCCATCGCATCCTGTTCCAGATGTCTTTTGTTGATCGCATTTTGCGAGCCGCCATCTGTTCCAGATGACTTCAAGATGCTCTGGAGCCGCCTGCGTTACATCCGACGCCAGATGCGTGCTGCAACCATCTGTCGTCGCATCACTTTCTGCGCGAAAACTGGCTCCCACTTCGGCGCACGATGCTCTCAATAAATTCCGTTCGGGCTGAGCCTGTCGAAGCCCATGCCTTTTCCCAGAAGCGAAAGATCGAGAGAGATACGCCACCTTCGACTGCCGAACAGGGTGCAAAGCAGGCATGCGGCGGCCTGAAACGCTCAGATCAAACTTCGGCAGGCGCAGGGCGGACCGACAGGATATGATGCCGATTAACGCCTAACGTGCCAGCAATTGTAGGGATTCAGCTTCGGCCAGACCGCCGATGGCAACTTTCCGCGCTTCCGGTGCTCACCTACTGAAATATGCTGCGTTCGGCGAAGTCACGTATCTCGGCCGACGCTTCTCGAAACTCGCTATTTCGCCGCGCCCTGAACCATATCCCCATATCCTCCAGCGCGACGACCGGGGGCCTGCTCCGCCCCCGGCCCTTTGCAGGATCAGCGCGCGGCCAGCACGCCGCATGCGACACGGCCACCGGCATTGCCCGCCGGGTCGCTTACATTGTCATCGGCCTGCGCGTGGATCACAACAGCCGCGCCGTCGGTATCGAGCAGAGGCGTCGCGCCTTCGCTGATCGTGCCGCCGGGGATCACATATTCGATCGCGCCCGTGCCGTCCGACCCGACCGTCATGTTGGGCATGTCGCCCATATGCATGCCCGCGGGATTATCCTTGCCATGCTTGTGGCCGGTCGGGTTCCAGTGGCCACCCGCGCTTGCAAAGTCAGGCGCGGCGCACTGTCCGGTGGTGTGGATATGCACGGCATGGATACCCGGCGTCACGCCCTGTGCCTTGACCAGCACATGCAGCCCGTCGCCCGCCTGCGTCACGCTCGCCGTGCCGCGCGCCGCGCCATCGGCCGCCGCCAGCTTGGCCGACGCGGTCGGCGCAGCGCTCTTGCCGGTGGTCGTGGATGCGCAGGCCGACGCCGACAGGACAACGGGCAGAGCAGCGAAAAGCGAGAATATTTTCATGAATAGCTCCCAGGAAAGGGCAGGATAAGGCGCAAACGCAGCCGGAAGCCTTTTGTTGCCCACCCGCACCGATTTGTCACCGTCCTTTTTGCAAGCCAATCGCAAAAGACACACCGTGCGGCAGCAGAAAATGTTGGCATTCCAACATGGAGAAGCGACCGAAGAAGCAAAACAACGCCCAGCCGGAACAGGATGCCATCATCCCCGACCAATCCCGCCAAACCACGCAAAAGTGATTTCCGGGTGGCTAGGCGACAGGCAGGTTTGAATCAGGCATATGTAGAAATCAGACGGAGATTATTGAGGAGAGTTGGTCATTTTCGCCAACCACGCGTTATGTTCTGCAACGTCCGTCGGCGCTGTGATCCAGCCAAATATGAGAGTTCCGATTCCGTGCCCGATGAAATGCGCGCCCACTGGCGGCCAGAAAAAGGTCCAGATCGTCACGGGCAGGATGTGCTGCAAAAAGAAATGGCATATTATACCGGCTGCGATCATCGTCCCGGCAACCAAGGCGATTGAACGCCGTTCCCGAGATAGTGTTTTAGCGCTGGGTCGAGAAATGACCGTCACAAATGTGGATTTGGGGTGAGGCCACTTATGACCAATCCAGTAGCTCAAGCCAGTCACCGATAGACCGATGCAGAGTGCTACAAAAGAAGGCAGCTGAACTATCGCGCAGACCAAGAGGCTTACGAGCACCAACATCCGACTAAGACTGTTCATGGGAGAAACCTAAGGTGCGGGAGGTTGTTGGACTGTAAAGAGCGATTGCCAATTTCCGATATGAACGGTGATAATTCCGACGGCCTAGGACGGAATCTGGTCGTTCAGCGCCGATCGAACGCGACGGTTTCGCTTACTGCAAAAGCCGGGTTAGGGACGGCTTCATACCAATTAGCACGAAAGCACGGGAGCGCCGAGAGGTGCGTAATCAGATCATCCCAACCTTTGGCTTCCTCGTTGAATGACAAGGTACGACCAGCCACTTCAACATCGCAGCAGATCAGGTCAGTCGTAATCTCGTCCCGTTTGTAAAATATGACACGATCAATATCTGCCAGCGGCAGTTGTGCAATGACGGCAGTTGTTATCATCATCGCGACATGTTGCCCTGCGGAACAAACATCCACAATCAGGAACCTGCAAAGCATTCCTAGACGACAATTTCTGGTCGCAGGCAGTGCAACCGTCGCTCCCAAATATCCTGAAGGCCCGCGCGGCGCGCTGAACCACCCAAAACATCGCCCGGCCCCGGACATCAGTCCCGCACAACCGTCATCCCCATGCCTGCCCGCCCCACGCGCCATAGGCAAAGAAAAAGGGACCGGTCCAGTGGACCGATCCCTCAATCTTGTTTCCATTCCGAAGAATGGAAATCGGCTTACATGCCCGCGCCGGGGCCGTAGCTGATTTCCACGCGACGGTTCTGGACTTCGCGAACGCCGTCGGCGGTGTCGACGCGCGGCTTCGATTCACCGAAGGCCTGCGTGGTGATGACGCCGTCAGGGATACCCTTCGAAGCGAGGTACGCCTTGACCGAGTCAGCGCGACGCTGCGACAGACCGACGTTGTACGAAGCGGCACCCGAACGGTCAGCGTGACCGGCCAGCATGACCTGTGCGCTGCCGCAGCTGCTGTAGGCCGACACGGCGTTGTCCAGAATGGTGGCGGCGTCAGGCGTGATGTCCGACTTGTCCCATTCGAAGAACACGATGTACGGGCCAGGGTTGCATTCTGCAACCGGCGGCGGAGGCGGCGGCGGGGGCGGCGGGGGCGGCGGGGGCGGCGGCGGGGGCGGCGGAGGAGCCGCTTCCGGAGCCGAACCGAAGTTGTAGGTCAGGCCGAGCAGCAGGCTGTGCGTGCGCAGCTTGGTTTCGCCCTGGACGCCAGCGGCCGCATAGGCGGTCGAGTAGGCCGGGATGACCTTGATGTCGTCCTGGTTGAAGAAGCGATACTTCAGCGAGACGTCAACATTGTTGGTGACCGGGTAACGAACGCCCGCGATCGCCTGCCAGGCGAAGCCGGTGTCGCTGTCGTTCACGATGTCCGAAGCC
>NZ_JBMDWL010000146.1:0-22537 GCF_048594625.1 Sphingobium sp. | reverse complement strand
ACCGTATCGAGCGCATGTTCGGCCACCTTAAGATCAACCGCGCCATCGCTACCCGATACGATCAACTGGCCAATAGCTTCCTTGGAATGGTCCATCTCGCAACGGCCAGATACTGGCTTAAATTTGTCCACGCCGCCTAGCGGTGGCCAACCGCAAGAAAAGGTGATGGAGTTCGGCAAGCAGAGCCAGTTTGGACGCCCTGGCCAACCGGTGGAGATTGCCCTGTCTATGTACTGCTGGCGAGCCAGGAGGGCAGCTACATCACCGGCGAAGTTTTTGGTGTGACCGGCGGCGCCGGCATAGCCTGAGCACGCACTTCCTGCGCCTGTCGTATGGAGACTAAATATATTATGAAAACGGCAATTGTAACGGGCGGGGCGCAGGGCATTGGTAAGGGCATCACCCAGGCTCTGCTGACGCAAGGCTGGCGCGTGGCGGTGATTGATCGCGACGCCGAGGCGGTTCGTGGCTTGAGCAGCGAACTACCATCGGGAAACCTTATCGTCATTCGTGCCGATGTCGCCGGCGAGCGCGACATCGAAAAGGCGTTCGAGAAGATCATCGAATGGAATAGGGGAGGGGACGCGGCCCACGGCATTGATCTGCTCGTATCCAATGCGGGCCTTGCTGATCCGCTCAACGGCCCGATCGAGCAGCTTGAGCTCAAAAAAATGGCAGGCATGGCAGGACAGCCACGTAACGGGCGCCTTTTTGATGGTTCGTGCCGCCGTTCCCCTGCTGCGGCAAAGCAAGGGGTCGATCGTGATCATGGCGTCGACCCGCGCAATCCAATCGGAGCCCGATACAGAAGCCTATGCGGCGGCCAAGGGGGCTTTATGCGCTCTCACCCATGCTCTAGCGATCAGCCTTGGTCCCGACATCCGGGTCAACGCCATCCTGCCTGGCTGGATCGAGACGCGGCCTTGGGCGAAAGCGCAAACGCGTGAAGCCGTAGAGCATCGTGCGATCGATCGGGAGCAGCACCCGGTTGGTCGCGTTGGGGAACCCGCCGACATCGCCGCAACTGTCCTGTTTCTGGCATCCGATGGCGCCGGCTTCATCACTGGTCAGCAAATTGCCGTTGATGGCGGCATGACGCGCAAGATGATCTACGCGCATTGAGGTGGGACTTTGCAACCCTGCCATTGCCAGCAGAGCACTTGGACATTGGGTTTGAGACCGCCTATGGCCCCTCCATGTTCCCACCCCATCCAACCGATCCCGGCGATGACGAAAGCAAAGAGCCGGATTTCGTGGTCATCGATGTCGAAACGGCATGCGCCCGCGTCAGTAGCATCTGCCAGATCGGTATCGTCGGGTTCCGCAATGGCGCAGTCACCTTTGAGTATGAGTCGCTGGTCGACCCGCGGGATCATTTCAGCAGCTTCAACACGCGCATTCACGGGATTGCCGCTCGGCATGTCGTGGGCCAACCCTGCTTTGCCGATGTCCATGCCGTCGTGCACAGTCATTTGAGTGGTCGCACGACCGTTGCCCATTCCTATTTCGATAAAGGGGCCCTCGCCGCAGCCTGCCTGGTCCATGACCGCGCGATGGTCGAGACGACATGGCTCGATAGTGTGCGCGTTGCCAAGCGCGTATGGCCCGAGCTTCCCAGTCACCGGCTCAACATCGTGGCGAAGCATCTGGGTATCCCGCTCAAACATCATGATGCATTGAGCGATGCCCGTGCGGCAGGGATGATCATAGTAAAGGCGATCGACCAAACAGGTTCGCAATTGACCGATTGGCTGGCGCCACCGCCCAGAAAACGTCCGCCGCCTTTGCCAAGGCCGGCGACCGAAGGGATGCTCAAGGGCCAGCGCATTGCCATCCTTGGCGAATCGCGTGACGGTCCATTGGCTCAGCGCATCGCGGCCAATGGAGGCAAGATCATGGCGTCAGTCGGCGCGACCACGACGATGCTGGCGGTCGCTGCAAATGAGCCATTCGGCTATGTCCGCTACGATGCGCAGTTCAAAAAGGCTGAGGCATATCGAGCGTCAGGTTCCGATATCCAGATCGTGTCGGCAGCCTCTCTGCTCGAACCACTGCCTTTGTAAGAGTTTCACCGGTTAGCCCACGCGTCTGCATTGACGCAGACCATTGACCAGGGACGCTCGCATCGGATGCATGGGTGGGATCCTGGCAGAAGAACGGGCCATGTTAAATCGGCCATGCCCATCACAGACTGACCCAATGCTATGAGTTATTGACCGGGCGCGCAGGCGTTCGCCCGGTCAACGCGGAGATTGTGTGCTAACTGGATTTGGCGTCTTTGCGGGACGGTATCGACGTGGACATAAGATCGATACCTGCACCGGAAACCGCTTCTGCAAGCGCCTTTCCATCATATGGCTTTGCAAGGAGAGCAATCTTGGCATCGGTGCGATCGAATTCCAGTTGCGTATCACCGGTAGCGAAGATCACGCCTATTTCAGGTAGAAGGGCGCGGGCCTGAGCAGCCAGTTGGGGCCCAGCCATGCCTGGCAGATTGACGTCGGTAATCAGCACATCGACATGGGTGGTCTGAAGCGCGGAAATCGCATCTTCGGCACTCATTGCCTCAATCACGGTCAATCCCAGATCCTTGACCATTTCTGCCGTGTTCATCAGGATGAGTGCATCATCCTCGACAATCAGAACAAGGGCCTTTCGACGCGAGGATGGCTCGGTTGGGGCCGTTCGCTGGGTCGTTAATCGAGCGAGATTGCGCTGCCTCTGATTTGCCAGAACATGCCGGAATTTGCGCGCGAGGGCATCGCGCGAATAGGGCTTGGAAAGAAGTTCGACGCCGGCATCCAGGCGGCCGCCATGGACGATCGAATTCTCTGTGTAGCCTGAGGTGAACAGAACGGCGATGTCTGGTTGGCGCTCGCGCGCCATGCGCGCCAGTTCCGCGCTCTTGAGGCGCCCGGGCATGACGACATCGGTGAACAGCATGTCGATCTGGATGCCGCTTTCGATGACGCTCAGAGCGCTGCTGGCATCAACAGCCTTGAGGACCCCATAGCCCAAGTCGCTCAACATCTCGACGACCGTCGCGCGAACCGCATCGTCATCTTCGACGACCAGTACGGTTTCACTGCCACCGCGGATCGGCCCGCTGTCAAGTTCGACCTCCACATCCTCATTTTCCACCGAGCGGGGGAAGTAAAGTTTGATGGTCGTGCCTTCGCCAACCTCGGAGTAGATTTTGATGTGTCCGCCAGACTGTTTGACGAAGCCATAAACCATCGAAAGCCCAAGACCCGATCCCTTGCCCTCGCTCTTGGTCGAAAAGAACGGGTCAAAAACCTTGTGGATAATGTCAGCCGGAATGCCCGTGCCGGTGTCGGTGACAGCCAGCATCACATATTGACCGGCCACGACTTCGCTATGGGTACGCGCATAATCATCGTCGAGGCTGGCATTGCCGAGCTCGATCGTGAGCCTGCCCTGTCCATCCATCGCGTCCCGGGCGTTGATCGCAAGATTAAGCAGCGCGTTCTCGATCTGCGCCGGATCGACAAATGTGTTCCAGAGCCCACCAGCAACGATGGTCTCTATCTCGATGCCCTCACCGATAGCGCGGCGGAGCATATCGTCCATATCGCGTACGAAGCGCGTTACATTGACGACCTTGGGCTCGAGCGCCTGGCGTCTGCCAAAGGCCAGAATGTTGATTGCCGCTGAGAAGTGACCCGGGGTAGCCAGTAATTTCCACTGAGAAGTGACCCATGTTTGAACACGTCCCTGGCTTTGAGCGGGGGACCATGGAGTGTTGGACATGGCATTATTGAGCGTCATCCGGCGCTGGCATTACCGCGATCATTTGTCGATCCGGGAGATAGCCAAGCGCACCGGTCTATCCCGCAATACCGTGCGTAAGTGTCTGCGGTCGGACACTGTGGAGCCACGGTTTAAGGTGCCCGAGCGGCCGAGCAAGCTGGACCCGTTCATCGAGCGGCTGACGGTTTGGCTCAGGCGAGAGATGGGCCGCTCGCGCAAGCAGAAGCGCACGATCAAGCAGTTGCATGCCGATCTGGTGAGCTTGGGTTTTGATGGGTCCTACGGTCGTGTGGCCGCCTTTGCTCGTGCTTGGCGTGATGATTATCGCCGCCAGCAGCAGATGAGCGGCAAGGGCATGTTCGTGCCGCTGTCGTTTGCACCAGGTGAGGCGTTCCAGTTCGACTGGAGCGAGGACTGGGCGATCATCGATGGGGTTCGCACCAAGCTGCAGGTGGCGCACTTCAAGCTCAGCTACAGCCGTGCCTTCTTCGTGCGGGCCTATCTCCTTCAGACCCACGAGATGTTGTTCGATGCCCATAATCATGCGTTCCGCGTACTGGGCGGGGTGCCGCGGCGCGGCATCTACGACAACATGCGCACTGCGGTCGACAAGGTCGGACGCGGCAAGGAGCGGACCGTCAACACTCGCTTCCTGGCCATGGTGAGCCATTATCTGTTCGAGGCCGAGTTCTGTAACCCGGCAGCGGGATGGGAGAAGGGCCAGGTCGAGAAGAACGTCCAGGATGCGCGGCATCGCCTGTGGCAACCCACGCCGCAAGCGGAAAGCCTCGATGTCCTGAACCTGTGGCTGGAGGAACGCTGCAAGGCGCTATGGCAGGATATCCCGCACGGGATCGAACCCGGCTCTGTCGCTGATGCCTGGGCCGAGGAGGTGGCAAGCCTGATGCCGATGGGCAGGCCCTTCGATGGCTTTGTCGAGTATGGCAAGCGGGTCTCGCCGACCTGCCTCGTCCATCTTGAGCGTAACCGCTACAGCGTGCCGGCGTCCTTTGCGAACCGCCCTGTCAGCGTGCGGCTCTATCCCGACCGCTTCCTCGTGGTGGCCGAGGGGCAGTTGCTGTGCGAACACCAGCGCATCATCGAAAGATCCCATGATGGGCCGGGACGCACTATTTATGACTGGCGCCATTATCTGGCGGTCGTCAAGCGCAAGCCTGGCGCCCTGCGCAACGGCGCGCCGTTCCTTGAGATGCCCGAGGCCTTCCAGCGGTTACAGCGCCATCTGTTGCGCGCTGCCGGCGGCGATAGGGAGATGGTCGAGATCCTTGCCCTGGTGCTGCATCATGACGAGCAGGTCGTACTGCGCGCGGTTACCATGGCGCTGGAGGCCGGTGTTCCGACCAAAACCCACATCCTCAACCTGCTGCACCGGCTGATCGACGGCAAGCCGCTGGCGACACCGCCGGTCACGGCGCCCCAGGCATTGAGACTGGTCAGCGAGCCTCTTGCCAATGTGGAACGCTATGATGCGCTGCGCGGGGAGAACCGCCATGCGTCATGATCCCGCCAGCGGCGCCATCATCGTCATGCTACGCAGCCTCAAGATGCACGGCATGGCGCAGGCCGTCACCGATCTCATGGAGCAGGGAACACCAGCGTTCGATGCGGCGGTGCCGATCCTGTCACAACTGCTCAAGGCGGAGACCGCCGAACGGGAAGTGCGATCGGTATCCTATCAGCTCAAGGCCGCGCGGTTCCCGGCTTATCGCGATCTGACGAGCTTCGACTTTGCCAGCAGCGAGATCAATGAGGCGCTGGTCCGCCTGCTCCACCGCTGCGAGTTTATGGACGTGGCCGACAATATCGTGCTGGTCGGCGGCCCAGGTACCGGCAAGACCCACATCGCTACCGCCCTGGGTGTCCAGGCCATCGAACATCACCGTAAACGGGTGCGGTTCTTCTCCACGGTCGAGCTGGTCAACGCGCTCGAACAGGAAAAGGCTCAGGGCAAGGCAGGTCAGATCGCCGGCAGGCTTGCCCATTCCGATCTCGTGATCCTCGACGAGCTTGGCTACCTGCCGTTCAGCGCCTCAGGCGGCGCCCTGCTGTTCCACCTGCTCAGCAAACTCTACGAGCGCACCAGCGTCATCATCACTACCAACCTCAGCTTCAGCGAATGGGCTACCGTGTTCGGTGATGCCAAGATGACCACCGCACTCCTCGATCGGCTCACCCATCACTGCCACATCCTCGAGACCGGCAACGACAGCTTCAGGTTCAAGAACAGCTCGGCACAGCAGCCCAACACCCGGAAGGAGAAAACCTCATCTTGACCCACCCCTGACATCCGAAACATAATCGCAAGGTGGGTCACTTCTCAATGAAAACCCCGGGTCACTTCTCAGCAGCAATCAACACGCTCTCCTGCAGCGGCAAAGGAAAGGCGGACATGGACCAGTGGTTGGACCGTCTTGACGATACCTTCGATGCGGCTTCTGATCCGGTTGCGCCCGTCATGGGTGTCGCAATCCTCGATCCCGACAATCGCGCCATCATCCTCGACGCCCAGAAAGATGCGCCCGGCGCGACTCGTCGCAAACCCTGCGATTTCCTTGGCTAGTGAGGATGCCTGTTCCGGCAGGCCGCGCTTGAACTCGGCTGTATCGCTCTCGCCACGATCGGCCAGTTCTGCAAGCTGGGCCGAAAGCTCAGCATCGATCCATCGACGGTTCTCCGGAACATCGTCGAAAGGCGCAGGATCGGTGGCTGTCATGTTCTTGAGATTGACTGCAATCTGATGATAATTGCAAGGGCTGCATCGCCTGGTAAATCGCAGCGCGCGCGACGCTGCCAAGTAAAATGACGGGCCACACGAAAAGCCTCTTCTGCGCCTTTTGCGATTTGTGCATGTAAGTGCAGAGAGCCGGGTAGGGGGAATTGATGGTTCGATCGGAATTGATCACGCGTATTTCAGAAGAGTATCCAGATTTGTCTGCGGCGGACGCCGAAACGATCGTGGAGACATTCTTCGGTTCGATTGCCGAGCAACTTCGGTCGGGCGGCAGAGTCGAACTGCGTGGGTTCGGCGCTTTTTCGGTCAGAGCCTATGAGGCCCGCAACGGCCGTAACCCGCGTACCGGCGGCGGTCCCCGTTGAACCCAAATCCAGAGTGCATTTCAAGCCAGGCAAGGCCATGCTCGAAAGACTGAACCCCAGGGCGCCGCTCGAAAGCTAGGCGAGAGGGGACAGCAATGCGTCAGCCGTCAAACGAGCCGGGGAATTTGATGCGGCCTTGGCTGATCGCAACGCTGCTGAAAAACCCGTTACGCGCGGCAAGCTCGTCACGCGTCACTTTGCCGCTCCGCAGGTCAGCCTCGTCTTTGTCGCGTTCTCGCTGCTTCTCGCGAGCCCGTTCCGCAGGGTCATAGAATTGCGGCTCCTTCATTCGTACAGGATATGGGTGTCTGAACCCTCGGTCAAGAAAGCCGCCTTAGTTATGCCGACCATGCTTGGCCGCTCAATGCTCGTGCATTAATGTCCAGAGGCTTCCAATGCGGCTTTCCATTCAGGGGAAGCGGACATGAACGGGGGCGAATGGAAAACCAAACTCGCAACCTAGCTGATCTCTACCGATCAGGAGGGATTGAAGGGGAGAGAGATTTGATATAGAAGGCTGATAAATAAGGAGAAAATTCTGTGCTGCGGAGTGGATTTTGGCTGCGGGCATAATTGCGGGTATATTCGCAGGTGCCGCAGAAAAAATCCTTTTCTTTCAATCGGATAGTCAACAATTTCGGTTGCTGCCGGGCCCACCAAATTTCCCCGACATCGCTGATTTGCCTGAACGCGCATTTTCCCGTGTGGCGTTGGAGCTTATGAAGTCGGCTGGAATAGCCGACGACCCGCATCATGCGGAAAATAAAAGAAAGTGGGAGCATCATCCGGTGCAATCTGATCGGATGATGCGCGAGGGGCAGGTTCGCGCGTTGCTGGCGAACCTGCCCATCATGCTTTCAATCAGTGCGCCGGTTTCGTGACGAACGGATTGATGGTCTGGATGCTGCCGTCGGGATTGTAGCGCAGTTCGGTTACCTTCACGTTGCGCAGGCGCGTCTGGCCCGACAACTGACTGTCGGCGTAGAACAGCCACCATTTGCCGTTCCATTCGACGATCGAATGATGGGTGGTCCAGCCTTCTACCGGTTCCAGAATATGGCCCTTATATGTGAAGGGACCGTAAGGGGAATCGCCGATCCCATAGGCCAGATAATGGGTATCGCCGGTCGAATAGCTGAAATAATATTTGCCCTTATATTTGTGCATCCATGCCGCTTCGAAGAAACGCCGGTCATGGTCGCCGCCCAGCAACACCTTGCCCTTGTCATCCACGATCTGGATTTCGCGCGGGGTTTCGCTGAATTCCAGCATGTCGCCGGTCAGTTTCGCGACGCGCGGTGCGATGGCGGGCTTGTCATCCTGTTCCAGGTCGGTCTTGGAGCCGTTGGGATCATATGTGCCGCCGATATTGCGCTGCAACTGACCGCCCCAGATGCCGCCGAAATAGAGATAGCTTTGCCCGTCATCGTCGGTGAAGGCGGCGGGATCGATCGAATAGCTGCCCTTGATCGGCTGGGGCTGGGCCTTGAACGGACCGGTCGGGCTTTTGGACGTGGCGACGCCGATGCGGAAAGCGCCCTGTTTGTCCTTGGCAGGGAAGTAGAGATAATAGGTGCCGTTCTTGTACGCGGCGTCGGGTGCCCACATCTGCTTGTCGGCCCAGGGCACGTCCTTCACGTCCAGCGCAACGGGGCCGACGGTGACCGGCCCGCCGATCTTGTCCATCGACAGGATGCGATAGTCGCGCATTTCGAAATGGCTGCCCAGATCGTCTTCAGGCGTGGGGCCGTCTATGTCATGGCTGGGGTAGACGTAGATTTTTCCGTTCCACACATGGGCGGACGGATCGGCGGTGTAGATGTCGCTGACCAGCGGTTGCGACAGATAATCCGACGCGGGGCGCTTTGCGTCCTTGGCAGGCGCAGCCTGATTGGCTTCGGGCGATGGCTGCTGGCATCCCGCCATCAACAGCAGGGCGAGCGTCAGCCCCATGGGGCGCAGGGAAATTCGGGACATATGATCCTCTCCTTGATGATTGGCGATAGCGCTATCATTCGGTTGTAAGATGTCGATGGAAGATGCCTAACATCGATACGGTGATAACGTCACCATATAATGACCCGAAGGGGTGACGTGGGCGGAATTTTGACGATAGATTTTGAAGAGAGAAGCTGCGCCAATTCTGGATAAGCTGTACGCACGTTCACCCTCCTTCATGCGCTTTTTGGCCCTGTCGATCATGGCCGTGAGCGTGTGGAAGATTTGGTAGCGCTATCAGGTGGGCGTGTCGAGCCAGATTTATGGCGTCGTCAGGTGCGGCCGGGCGATGGCCGCGATGTCAGGATTTCGGTGCGAATGCGGGTCGGGCCGCCATGACGTCGACCGAAGCGTCGATGCCCCGTGCGCGCAAACGGGCGCGCAATTCCTCCAGACTTTCGGAATCCTCCTGTCCGTGCGGCCCATGTCGATGGCGACGTTCAGCCCCTGATCGTCATGGGCGACCACGGCCTGCTCCATGCGCCACTGGTCGCCGGTCATGATCACTTGCGTCGTGGTCGACGGCGCCATGCCTGCGTCAAGGCGTGACATGGCGGCAGCCAGGGCGGTTGCCCTGGCAGTCGGATCGACCGAGGGCAGCGGCGCGGCGGGAACCTCTGCACGGGGAGCATCCGTCGGTAAGGCGACGGATGCGGCCTGATCCGACAGGGTGTTGCGAGATCGCGCGGCTTGTCTTTGAGGGGAGATAGGCTTGCGGCGGTTGAGGTAAGGGTGTTGGCGTTTCCGCCGGGCGGAGGTCGACGCGACCATCGGCCAGATCCTCGGACCCAATGGCGGTACGCAGACGTCGCTGATGCGGCGGCTTGCCCATATGCTGTTCGTGGCGTCGGGCGGCTTGCTGCTGCTGGTCGGCGTCATCATGGAAAGCTATGCCGCCTGGCCTATCGCGCAAAGCTGGCCCAAACTCGACCCGCGCAGGCTGTTGCTGTTCGAAGGGGGGTGGCCGCCTGATGATGCTGGCGCTGGTGTTCGCCGCGCTGATCCTCGTCATGCTCTATCTGGTCGATGCGGCGCTGGGCCTGCTTAACCGCTTCGCGCAGCAACTGAACGTCTTTTCCCTGTCGCTGTCGATCAAGAGCTGGGCGGCGACGGCGCTGTTGCTGATCATCGTGCCGCTGCTGGCGCAAGCGGTGCTGATGGACCTGTTCACCCGCACCGACGTCGTCCGTGCGATCGCAAGCACGCTGGCGTCATGACGGAACAGGAAACGGAAGAAGAGCGTCTGCGCGAACTGATACGCCTGTTGCGGCAGGCTGATGCCTGTGCGGGTCAGGAGGATGTGCCGGCTGCCCAATATCGCATCCCCGCGTCCCGCTTTCCCGAACGGCATCGCACGGGTGTCGGCACGCTGACGAAGACGGAGGTCGCGGTGATGCGGTTCCTCGGCTGGGGGCGCGCCAATGCCGACATTGCGACATTGCTGGTGATCAGCGAAAATACGGTGCGCGTTCACCGGAACAATATGTGCCGGAAACTGGAACTGGACGGCGTGCGCGAACTCAATGCGCTGGCAATGCCGTCGCGGCCGAACATGAGGTTCAGGTCAAGAATGACGGCGTGCGCATCGGTAATCTGGATGCCACCATGGACCCGGCGATCCGCGCCGTGATGGAAGCGGCCCGTCGGCTGGACCTGCCGACGCCCGTCATCACATGGGACAATGACAGCCGCCATTCCAACGGATCGCTCCATTATGACAATCAGGCGCTCGATTTCCGCGGCAACAATATCAGCGTTGCGCAGGGACAGGCCTTTCAGGCCGAAGTCAGCCGCATATTGGGCACCGGTTATGACGTCATTTTCGAAACCTTCCGCAACGGCAGCAACAATCACCTGCATGTGGAGTTCGACTCGAACTGATGCGGCATTTTAAGACGGGACACATGCATGAGAGGATGATGCTTGCCCTTGCAGCGATAATGGGCGCGGGCTGTTCGCAGGCCGAACCGGCCAATGAAGCCACCGCGCCCGTCCATGTGCAGAATGAAGTCGTCGCCGTTGCAAAAAAAAGGCGGACGGATCGCGCATCATCGGCAGGGAAGACCGGCAATTGCACGGCAAGTCCGCCTGCCATATCCGCTTCATCTATGCCGGGCGGGCGGAGGAAGATCTGCTCTGGGAAGAGGCATGCGCATCGGTGACGACGTCCGTGGCGACGCAGGCTGATCTGGAAAAATGGGGTAAATGGGCGCGGCTCGACAGCTTCGCGCAGACATGCGTGACCGCCCTGCCGCAGGGCAAAGTCCTGTATGTCGAAGGTAGCGCGAGTGCGTCCGCCTATCCCGTGGGGACCAGCGGGTCGACCTATGACATGCCGGTCGCCGATTGACCGACCCATCGGCGCCAGAGCAGGCTGCGTTAAATCTGACGCAGGATGCCTGCTCTAGTTATTTGTTATCGCATCCTTCTCTGCGCAAAACCGGTTCCCGCTTATGCGCACGATGCTCTAAAGCCCTTCGGCCTCCACCCAATGGGCGCTGGTCAATTCCCGCGCCAGTGACCAGACCTGCCGCCGAATGTCCGGCACGGCAACGATTTCCCAATGCGCGCCGCGCGTCATCGGGCCGACGACATGAAGGCGATCCTGCGCCTGACCATTGGCGGCAATGGCCCGGCACTGGCGGTCGACGTCGATGCCGATGGCCAGAGCATCGGGCCGGATGCTGCCACTTTTGAACAGATTGTGCAGCAGGGGATCGGCTGCCTTGCGCAGATCGCCCAGCGGGCCGGTGCAGTTGACGACGCGCCGCACCTTGATCCTATCCGTCTCGGCCGATCCACGCGGGCGCAGGCCTACGATCAGGTCACGGTCGTCGGGCGTGGCGCTCATCACCTTTGCGGCGCGCACCAGCAACTGCCCCTGCGCGCGCATGCTGTCCAGTCGTTCTGCCACGGGCGGGGCGATGCGGTGGCGATGAACGTCCCAATAAGGGCGCATATGCCGTAAAAACCGGCGACGCTCGTCCGCGCTGGCCGCGCGCCACATGTCCGCCGTGAAGGGGCGCAATTCATCGACGGCATTGCGCCATCCGATCTCTGTCGCGCGATCCCTCACGGCGCGAGTGATCTGGGACACCGGTCCCGCGGGCCTTTCGTTCCGCAAGGCATAGGGCGGCGCGGGGGCATGGGCATGGGGTGACAGGCCCCGACGGGACAGCGCCATGATCCGCCCCGTAAAGCCCGCACTGTTCAGGCTGAGGGCGCAGTCAACCGCCGTCAGCCCGCTCCCCAGCAGCATGACCATGTCATCCGGGCCAAGGTCCGCCGCAATATCCGTCGCCCATGGATCGTTGACATAAGCGGGGCAGTCCAGCCCGGCAAAGGCCGGCAAGTCGTGCGGAGGCAGATTGCCCGGCGCGATAACCACCGCATCGGCCGCGACGGTTTCGCCCGATCGCAGGGTTGCAAAGGCGCTATCCTGCGCGACATTCAGGTCGATCGCTTCATCCTGCACGATCTGGAAACGCGGCCCGGCCATGTCTCTCGCCTGTTCCAGCAGCGCGCACAGATAGGCGCCATAGTCGCGCCGGGTGGCAAAGCTGCCGTCCTGACCCTGTCGCGCGGCTGACAGCCATTGGGCGAAATGCCGCGACTGGTCGGGCAGGGCGCTCATATTGGCGGCGCGGACGTTGAGGACATGGTCGGCCTGCGCCGCGCCATAGGCCAGCCCGCGTCCCAATCGTTCGGGCCGCCGCTCCACCAAAGTCACACGCGCATCGCCGTGCCGCAACAGGTTGATGGCCAGCAGCGCGCCGCTGAAGCCGCCCCCGATTATCGCGACATGATCGACCTTCAGCATGGATCAAGCATTTCTTATCATTCCACCAGCATTGCTTGTGGGACATATCTCTACTGATGAAATAGATAAAATGCCATCCCTATCTCAGGAAGACGATCATGCCCCTGTTACGTTCCGTTGAAAGGATTTTGTCGCGGCTGCGCACGGCGGCGCGTCGCGAATTTCTGCGCGATCCCGACGTGATCCTGTTCGAACGGCGGGCCGAACCGGTGCGTGATGGCCGGCATGGTCGCTGACGCCGTTTCGCGCCGCATGCTGCTGAGTGGCGGGGTCAGCCTGCTGCTCGCGGGATGCAGCGGGAATGGCGGCGGACGTCCACGCCTGCGCGTCTCCATCACCGGCAAGGGAGAAGGCGACCCGCGCCTGCTGTTCGGGGCGGCCGGGATCGTACCCGAAGCCTTCGACGTCGATTACAGCGAGTTCCAGTCCGGTCATATGGTGGTCGAGGCGCTGAATGGCGGGTCGCTCGATTATGGCGGGATGAGTGAAATTCCGCCGATCTTCGCGGCTG
This sequence comes from Sphingobium sp., assembly GCF_048594625.1. Classification (GTDB taxonomy): domain Bacteria; phylum Pseudomonadota; class Alphaproteobacteria; order Sphingomonadales; family Sphingomonadaceae; genus Sphingobium. Next base: position 9,320 of record NZ_JBMDWL010000146.1, on the reverse strand, counting down.
CATCGACCATTCAGAGCTTTCGCCAGATCGCGGTCGCGCATGGGGACGTGAATAATCAGGTCATGCTGGTGCCCCGGCAATCGAAGGCGAAGAGCATCGCCGATCTGAAGGGCAAGCGCATCGGTTATGTTCGTGCCACCACATCGCAATATTTCCTGATCCGCATGCTGGAGGATGTCGGCCTAAACTGGGGCGACATTACCCCTGTCGCTATGGGCGTGTCGGACGGAGCGGCGGCCTTTTCCCAAGGGGCGATCGATGGATGGGCCATTTACGGCTTTCCGATCCAGCGCGCCATAGCGACTGAGGGCGCCCGCATCCTGCGCACGGCGAAAGGCATATTATCCGGCAATTATCTGGTGTCGGCGCATGTCGACGCGCTGGCCGATCCGGACAGGGCGAAGCTGATCGGGGAATATCTGGGGCTGGTGCAGAAAGCCTATGGCTGGGCCGCGACCCATCAGGATGAATGGGCGGGCATCATCGCGCAGGATATTGGCGTGCCGCGCGCTTATGTGATCGACCAGTTCCGCCGCAAGAGCGCCAGTTACGAACTGCGCCCCGTTACCCAGGCCGCCATCGCTTCGCAGCAACAGGTGGCGGACCTGTTCTTCCGTCAGAAGCTGTTGCCCAGGGCGGTCGATGTTCGCCCGCTGTGGGACGACCGTTTCAACGACGTCCTTTTCCACAAAGGCTGATGAGATATGGCCACGCAGGAAATCGATCACGAACGGGCGGTCCCCTCCGCCATTGACCCGGTTCCGGCAGAGCAGCTGGACCGCCTGACGCGGCAGCTGGCGGAAACGGCGGAACATTATGACCGCAGCGGGGAATTTCCGCGCGCCAATTTCGATCTGCTCGCAGAACAGGGGCTGATTGGACTGACGGTGCCCCGCGAGTTGGGCGGGCGCGGCGCTGGGCTTGGGGAAGCGTTGCGCGTGCTGGGCGCGGTGGCGAAGGGGGAACCGTCCACCGCGCTCATCCTGTTCATGACCTATCATTATCACGCCACGCCCACCCGCGCGCGGACATGGCCCGCGGCGATATACGAGCGGCTGGCGCGCGATGCCGTGGCGGGCGGTGGCCTGATCGGCGGCCTGCGCGTCGAACCGGAGCTGGGGACGCCGGTACGCGGCGGCCTGCCCGCGACGACGGCGCGGCGGACTGCCGATGGATGGGCGGTGACCGGCACCAAAATCTATTCCACCGGATCGACCGGCCTCGACTGGTTTTCCGTCTGGGCAAAGACCGATGAGGATGATCCGCGCGTCGGCAATTTCCTGATCCGCGCCGACAGTCCGGGTATAGAGATAGAGCCGGTCTGGGATCATCTGGGCATGCGGGCTACGGTCAGCCATGCCGTGCATTTTACCGATACGCCTGTGCCGGTCGATCATGCGGTGGATGTCCGCCGACCCGACCAATGGGCAGCGGGGGCGGGCGATCCGGGTCTTGCCATTTGGAACGCGCTGTCCATTTCGACCATTTATGATGGCGTGGCGCGGGCTGCGCGGGACTGGCTGCGCGCCTATCTCAATGATCGGGTGCCGACCAATCTGGGCGCTTCGCTCGCCACACTGCCGCGCGTGCAGGAGAAATTCGGGGAGATAGAGTCGCTGTTACAGGTCAATCGCACCCTGATTCGCGATGCCGCCGTGCGCCATGATGCGGGGGAAACGCCCGCTGCTGTCGAAGTGAACAATATCAAATATCTGGTAACGGCCAATGCGATCCGCGCAGTCGAGATCGGCCTTGAACTCACCGGCAATCCGGGAATCAGTCGTAAAAATCCTCTCGAACGCCATTATCGCGATGTCCTGTGCAGTCGCATCCATTCACCCCAGACCGACACGATCCTGATCGCGGCCGGGCGGGCGGCGTTGGGGAACTGACATGTCACTGATCATCGCCAGCCAGCTGGATGCCGATTTCAATCGCGGCCTTGGCCAGCATCCCATCGCCCCCATTCTGATCGACGTGGCGGATGAAGATCCATGGACCGCCGCCAGCGAGGCTGACATTTTACTGGTCCGCCCGTCTCCTGCATGGCGTCAGCCCGCGATGGCCCGGCCGCCTGCATGGCCGGGGCGGCTGAAATGGGTTTACAGCGCGTCGGCAGGCATCGATTTCTATCCGCCATGGCTGCTGGACGCGCCCATCGTCACTTGCGGCCGGGGCGTCGCATCGGACGAAATTGCCGATTATGTGATCGCCGCCATTTATGCCCAGGCCAAAAATCTGGAAAGCGTGACCGCCCGGTCGCGCGCGCAATGGGTGAATGTGCCGCTGGGCCGGGTATCGGGCACCACCATCGGCATCGTCGGACTGGGCGCGATCGGGCAGGCGGTCGCGCGGCGCGGCCTTGCGCTGGGCGCGCAGGTCGTGGGCCTGCGTCGCACCGGCGCGCAATCGGGCGTCAGCGGCGTCGAACATGTCGCCAGTCTGGAATCGCTGGTGTCGCGCGCCGATCATATCGTCATAGCGGTGCCCGCCACGGCACAGACCCGCCATCTGTTCGACGCCGCGCTGCTGGCGAAGGTGAAGCCGGGCGCCCATATCATCAATGTCGCGCGTGGGTCCGTTATCGATCAGGACGCATTGATCGACGCGCTGGACCGGGGCGACGGGCCGGGCTTTGCGACGCTGGATGTCACCGACCCCGAACCGCTGCCGGAAGGTCATCCGCTCTACACCCATCCGCTGGTCCGACTGACCCCGCATGTGTCGAGCAATCATCTGCTGGTCCGTCATCGCCTGCTGGACAAGGTGCGGGACGATATTTCCCGCTTCGCGCGCGGTGAAGCGCCGAGCGACATCGTCGACCCGGCGCGTGGGTATTAGAGGCAGGAATGGCCAACGGTTCGCATCATGTCCTACAGCGCGGCGACCGTTTCCCGCGCCAGTTCGGCCAGCCGCTGCGCCGCCTGATCCAGCTTTTCCCCGGACCGCAATATGGCCGCCACACGGGGCAGGTCGGGCAGCCGGTCATGTTCCAGAGCGGCGCTGTCATCCAGGAACAGGTGCGTACGGCATGTAAGGCCAAGGCCCGCGCCCAAAGCGGCCTTCAGCGTCGCCAGATTGGGCGTTTCCACCGCGATCCGCCATTGCAGCCCGGCATCCTCCAATGACCGGATGGCGGCTTCGCGGAACCGGCAGGGTTCCTCCAGCACGGCCAGCGGTATGACGTCGCGATCGGCCAGCGCGGCGTCGCCATACCAGCTCATCGGCGCGACGGTGACGGCGTGGGCATCATTGGGCGCGGCAAAGCCCAGCAATATGTCCAGTTCCCGCCGGTCGAGCAGCGCCTGCAATTCCGCAGTCCCCGCCACGCGCGCATAGATTTGCGCATCGGGGTGCAGTTCGGCGAAGCGCGACAGCAGCCCCGACAGCAATGTATCGGCGAAATCCTGCACCATGCCGATGCGCGCAGGCCCGGCGAACCGCCCGGCGCTGACTGCCGCAACGGCCTCGTCATGCAATAGCAGCACGCGCCGCGCATAATCGAGCAGCACCGTGCCCGCGGCCGTCAGGTTCAGCCGACGCCCTTCGCGCAGGAACAGCGTCTGCTGCACCAGTTCCTCCAGCCGCTTGATCTGAAGGCTAAGCGCGGATTGCGTGACGAATACCTGTTCCGACGCGTTGAGCATGGAACCGGTATCGACGATGGCGACAAAGCTGCGCAGCAAGTTGGTCGGCAGATTGACCGGCACGATGAACCTCTTTTGCAAAAAATTGGGAAAGGTCCGATCCGATGCCGGGCACGGGTGAGGACTTATCGTCCATGCCTATATATCAATCAAAATAGTAGAGATTTAATCGGCCATGGAAAAACTTGGTCGTGCTGAGCAGGCATGAAAAATCGGCCAATATCGCCGTTAATCCGCCCCGCAGGAGCGACGAAGTGCATACTATGACGAATGCTGATAGGTCGCTCCAGAAAAACTTAATTGAATAGGTAGACAATTCATGTTGGCTTGTCGGGACTTCAGGAAAAGGCCCGGAAATGGCGGTTTTGACGATCAATGACACATCGGCGGGAGGGCGGAGCGTATCGCCCGGCACCGCCCCGCGCTTTTCGATTGCGCGTTTTGGCGGGCGCTGGCTGTCGCCGATCCTGCTGCTGCTGCTGTGGGAAGCGGGGTCGCGCGTCGGCCTGATCCCGGAACGCACGCTTGCCGCGCCGTCCGCGGTGATCGGCACCCTGTTCGGCATGGTGATTTCGGGCGAATTGCCGTCCAATCTGCTGGTGTCCTTCGCCCGTGTGGCCGCTGGCCTGATCATCGGCGTGACGCTGGGGCTGGCGCTGGGGCTGGTGGCGGGCCTGTCCCGCTCCGGCGAGCTGGCGGTCGATCCGCTGATGCAGATCAAGCGCACCATCCCTGCGCTGGCGTTGACGCCGCTCTTCATCGTGTGGTTCGGCATCGGCGAAACGCCCAAGGTCGCGCTGATCGCGTTCGGCACCATCTTTCCCGTCTATCTGAACCTCTATAGCGGTATCCGCAGCGTGGACCTGCGCCTGCTGGACGCGGCGAAGAGCTTTGGCCTCAGTCGCTGGGACCAGATCTGGCACGTCGTGCTGCCATCGGCCCTGCCACAGCTGCTGGTCGGTCTGCGCTATGCGCTGTCGGTATCGATCCTGGTGCTGGTGGTGGCGGAACAGATCAATGCCTCGGCCGGCCTTGGCTACCTCATCAACAATGCCCGCGATTTCATGCGGACCGACATCATCGTCGTCTGCCTGATGGTCTACGCCATTCTTGGCCTTGGCGCCGACTGGCTGGTCCGTTCGATCGAAGCCCGCGCCCTCATCTGGCGCCCCAGCATAGTGGAGCAATAAGCATGGACGCTCGCCTCGGCTTTTCAACGGTGGACGTTGCTGCCCACCATCCCGAACCCGTCGTGCGGTTGCGCGGCTTCACCCGGCGCTTTGGCGCGAACACGATCATCGACGGACTCGACCTCGACATTGCGCCGGGCGAGTTCATCGCCCTGCTGGGCCGATCCGGTTCGGGCAAGACCACGCTGTTGCGCACGCTTGCGGGGCTGGATGAAGTACGCGGACAGGATGTCGAAGTGCCCGACAGCCGTGCCGTCGTCTTTCAGGACGCCCGTCTGCTTCCCTGGAAACCGGTGTGGAAGAATGTTTCGCTCGGCCTGAAGGGTGAGGTGCGTGAACGGGCCGAAAATGCGCTGAAGGAAGTCGGCCTTGGCCACCGTATCGACGCCTGGCCGCTGACCCTGTCGGGCGGGGAGGCGCAGCGCGTGGCGCTGGCCCGTGCACTGGTGCGCGAACCCCAGTTGCTGCTGCTGGACGAACCCTTTGCCGCGCTGGATGCGCTGACGCGATACCGGATGCACGATCTGGTCCTGTCGCTGTGGCGCAGACATCGGCCCGCCGTGCTGATCGTGACCCATGACGTGGAGGAAGCGATCGCGCTGTCCGACCGGGTACTGGTGCTGGACAAGGGGCGCATCGTGGCGGAAGAGCGCATCGTCGCCCCGCGTGGCGAACGCGCTTCACTGGCCGGGCGTTTGCGCGAAAAGCTGCTGTCGCATCTGGGCGGCGACGATCATGGTGACGGCGTCATTCCCTTTGCGCCGTTCGCCGAAGCCGCCGAATGAGCACGCTCGCGACATTGGAGCGGCCGGTCGATACCGCGCGATTGCGCGGTTTCGTGACCGCTTTCGCCGATCTGCTGGCGGCGACGCGGGACGAACGGGCGATATTGGACAGCGGCCGCGCGCTGCTGTCCCGGCTGATCGCCACCGACGACTGGCTCCCCGAAGACTATGCGCGCCCTAACCCGGATCGCTACCAGCAATATCTGCTCCATTGCGACAGCCGGGAACGGTTCAGCGTCGTCAGCTTCGTCTGGGGACCGGGCCAGTCCACCCCCATTCACGATCATAGCGTCTGGGGCCTTGTCGGCGTGTTGCGCGGCGCGGAACGTGTGGAACGCTTCCGCCGCCTGCCCAATGGCACATTGGTCGATGATGGCGAGGAATGGCTGCGCGAAGGAGAGGTGGACGCCGTGTCCCCCCGCATCGGCGACATTCATCGCGTCACCAATGGCCTGACCGACCGGCCATCCATCAGCATCCATGTCTATGGCGCGAATATCGGCGCGGTCGAACGGGCCACCTACGCCCCGGACGGAACGCCAAAGACCTTCATTTCGGGTTACGCCAACCGCGTGATCCCTAACCTCTGGGACAGATCGAAACAGCCATGACCACCGAAACACTCGACCGCATTCAGACGGCATCGCCGCTGAACATTCGCAGCGCGCTGCTGACCGGCAGCGAAATCGCCATCATCGACGTGCGCGAGGAACATGAATTTGCGCAGGGGCACCCGCTCTTCGCCGCACAGATCCCGCTCCGCCGCATCGATGAGGAAGTCCGCTGGCGCATCCCGCGTCTGGCGACCCCGATCATCGTCTATGACAATGGAGAAGGATTGGCGCGCAAGGCCGCCGTGCGCCTTGAGGGTCTTGGCTATACCGACGTGCGCGAACTGGAAGGTGGCCTGTCGGGCTGGCGCGATGCGGGCTATGAACTGTTCGAGGATGTGAACAGCTATAGCAAGGCGTTCGGCGAACTGGTCGAACATCGCCGCCACACCCCCAGCCTTGCCGCCGAAGAAGTGCAGGCGCTGATCCGTGAAAAGGCCGACATCCGCATCGTCGACGCGCGCCGCTACGACGAATATAACACCATGAGCATCCCCACCGGCACCAGCGTGCCGGGCGCGGAACTGGCGCTGCGTGCGCGCAGCATCGCGCCCGATCCCGACACGACGATCATCGTAAATTGCGCCGGTCGCACCCGGTCGATCATCGGCGCCCAGTCGCTGGTCAACGCAGGCGTGCCGAACAAGGTGTTCGCGCTGCGCAACGGCACGATCGGCTGGACGCTGGCGGGGCAGGAACTGGAAACCGGCCAGACCCGTGTCGCGCCGGAAGTGGACGACGCGGCCATCACGGAAGCCGACGTCCATGCCCGCGACGTCGCCTATCGCGCCGGCGTGAAGCGGATCGGATGGGACGAACTGGAAGCGTTCAGGGCTGAAACCGGCCGCACCCTCTACCTTTACGATGTGCGCCAGCCGCGCGAATATGAAAGCGGCCATCTGCCCGGCTTCCGCAATGCGCAGGGCGGCCAGCTGGTGCAGGAAACGGACCATAATGCCCCGGTGCGCGGCGCGCGCATCGTCGTGACCGATCCCACCGGCGTGCGTGCCGCGATGACCGCGTCCTGGCTGGCGCAGCTCGGCTGGGACGTATCGATCCTCGACATCGACTGGTCGGCCGCCACACTGGAAAGCGGGCCGGACGGCGCACCGTCCCCGCGCGGGCCGGAGGGCCGCTACAAACGCCCCTATGAAGGCACCGACAACAAGGCCGCCGCCATGCAGGCCTATCTGGACTGGGAATATGGCCTCGTCGCCCAGCTGGAGCGCGACGGCACCCACGGCTTCTACGTTATTTGAAGATCAGGAGAATATCCATGAGCGTCAGGTTCATCGGCTATATCGGGTTCAACAACGGGTCCGAAACGCAGTCAGCGGTGCGCAGCCGCGCACTCGACACCGATTATGTCAACGCGGCGGCAAAGGCGCAGGAGGAGGGCGGGTTCGACCGCGTCCTCATCCCCTTCGGGTCCAACAGCCCGGAAAGCCAGATCGTCGCGGCCCATGCCGCCGCCATCACGACGAAGCTCGGCTTTCTCGTCGCCCATCGCCCCGGTTTTACCCAGCCAACGGTCGCAGCGCGCCAGCTGGCGACGCTGGACCAGCTATCGGGCGGTCGTGTCGCCGTCCACATCATCACCGGCGGCGCGGATGAGGAAATGGCGCGCGACGGTGACACAAAAACGGTGAAGGCGGAGCGCTACAGCCGCACCGACGAATATCTGTCGGTCCTGCGGCAGGAATGGACGGCCGCCACCCCCTTCGACCATCAGGGCCGGTTTTACGACATCCGTCAGGCGTTCAGCGCGATCAAGCCGGACAATCTGCCGGTCTTCTTCGGCGGATCGTCGGATGAAGCGATCGAGGTCGCGGGGCGCCATGCCGATGTCTATGCGCTGTGGGGCGAAACGCTCGAAGCCGTGCAGGACACGGTCCGTGCCGTCCGCAAATCGGCGGCGCGCTATGGTCGCGACCCCGGTTTCTCGCTCTCGCTTCGCCCCGTTATCGCGGACACGGAGGAAGCCGCCTGGAAACGCGCGGCGGAGATTGAGGAGCGGGTGCGCGAAAATCGTGTTGCCGCCGGCTTGCCCATTACGGGCCATCGCCCACCCAATGCCGGGTCGCTGCGCCTGCTCGACACGGCCAGCAGCAACCGGCGCGACACGCGCCTGTGGACCGGCGTCGCGGCGCTGACCGGGGCGGCTGGCAATAGCACCGGACTTGTCGGCACGCCCGAACAGGTGGCCGACGCGATGCTGGAATATTATGACATCGGCATCGACCATTTCCTGATCCGCGGCTTCGACCCATTGGGCGATTCCATCCTCTATGGCCGCGAATTGCTGCCGGTCGTCCGCGCTAAGGTGGCGCAGCGTGAGGCGTCCGGCCTCGCACTGGCGGGCTGATCCATGTCGAAGAAAACCGTCGCCATCCTGTCGGCGTCCCTGATTGCGGTGGCGGGGCTTGGCCTCGCCGCCGCGACCTTTAAGCGCGGCGATGACAAGGTTCTGCGCGTCGCCAATCAGAAGGGGCAGGTCAAATCCATGATGATCGCATCGGGCGTGCTGGATGGCGCGCCCTATACGGTCGAATGGTCGGAATTTCCCGCGGCGCAGCCCCTGCTGGAGGCGGTGGGCGGCGGCGCGGCGGACCTTGGTCTGGCCGCCGACGCGCCCTTCATCTTCGCCTATCAGAGCGGCAGCCCGGTCAAGGCCATCGGCATACAGACCCCCGCGCAGCAGGCGCCCGAAGCGCTCGCCATATTGGTCAAGAACGGATCGCCGCTGAAAGGCGCGCAGGATCTGGTTGGCAAGTCCGTGGCCACGACGCGCGGATCGATCGGCCATCATCTACTGCTGCAGGCGTTGGAACGCGCAAAGATCCCGGCGGACAAGGTGCGTGTCACCTTCCTGCCGCCCGGCGATGCCAAGGCCGCCTTTGACAGCGGATCGATCGATGCCTGGGCGATCTGGACCCCCTATACCAATGTCGCGATCAAGGAAGGCGCGCGCGCGATCGTGGATGCGAAGGACTATGGCCTGCCCATCTATATCGATATTGCGCATGCGGACTCCATCGATCCCAAGCGGGCGATGCTGGCCGACTTCCTGAAGCGGGAGGCGAAGGC
>NZ_JBMDWL010000145.1:0-48849 GCF_048594625.1 Sphingobium sp. | reverse complement strand
TGTCGCGATCAAGGAAGGCGCGCGCGCGATCGTGGATGCGAAGGACTATGGCCTGCCCATCTATATCGATATTGCGCATGCGGACTCCATCGATCCCAAGCGGGCGATGCTGGCCGACTTCCTGAAGCGGGAGGCGAAGGCCGTCGCCTGGGCGCGGGCGCATCCGGATGATTTTGCAAAGGTGCTGGCGAAGGAAACGGGCCTGCCGCTCGACATCGCCCGCGCCAGCTTCGACCGCAACAATCGCGTCGCGCAGCCGATCGACGGTCAGATCGTCTCGCATGAACAGGGCATCACAGCCCGTTTCCAGCGGGCAGGCTTGACCGATGGCAGGCGCGACGTCGCGCAGGCATTCGACGCCAGTTTCGGCGTATCTGCGAAACAATAACTTCGTCATTGGAAAGCTAATCTAAAGTTTAACTTTAATCATCGATCCGGTCGTAAAGTCATTTTTCAACTAAATAAGTAGAAAATAGACAGGCCCCAACAATATTGGGGATTATAACAGATGAAGACCGTTTCTGCCTATCTTGCATCGTCAGCGCTCACGATTGTCTCCTTCGCTGTATCACCGGCGCTGGCACAGGCAATCGCTGCGCCGGAAGATGTCGCTGCGGACGCCGGGACGATCATCGTCACCGGCGTCCGTGGCGCGCCGCGTACCATCGCGGAAAGCCCGGCGCCGATCGACGTCGTGGGCGCGGACAAATTGCAGGCGACCGGTTCCGCCGAATTTGGCGAAGCGCTGTCGAAACTGCTGCCGTCGATCAATTTCGGGTCGACCCATGCGGGCGTGTTTTCCATCGGTCGCCCGGTCACCAACCGGGGCCTCGCCCCCGCTTACACGCTGGTGCTGGTCAACGGAAAACGGCGCCATAACGGCGCTTTCCTCAATAACAGCACGGCCGACACATCGGGCGCCAACCCGGTGGACATCGACCTGATCCCCACCAGCGGCATCGACCGGATAGAGGTTCTGAAGGACAGCGCCGCCGCCCAATATGGCACCGATGCGATTGCAGGCGTCATCAATATCCAACTGGCGGAAAAGGAAGGGCTGAGCGGCGATTTCACTTATGGCACGCTCTATGACGCCAATGGGAAGCCGGACAGCTGGAAGGGCACGATCCGTTACGGCACGAAGATTGGCGACGGCGGCTTCCTGACGATCAGCGGCGATGTGCGCAAGCGGGGCGGGGCATGGTGGAACCTGCTGTCGACCGACACCAACCTCTATGGCCTGCCCGCCGGACGTACCATCGATCAGGTCGTCGCCAGCAGCGGCCTGACCCGCGCGCAGGTGGAAGCGAACATAGCGGAAGCTAATGCCCGCAACGCGGAGTGGAACCGCGACGGCGCGCATAATGGTGATCCTCAGATCAAGGCATTCAACCTGGGCTACAATGCCCAGCTGCCGGTCAGCGACAACGCGACCCTCTACAGCTTCGGCACCTATGGCGAGCGCGACGCCCAAATCGGCAATAATTTCCGTCGCCCCAACAGCACCGCCAACTTCACATCACTCTTCCCCGACGGCTATTATCCGCTCAACAATATCGACGAGACGGATTTTCAGTTCGTCGGCGGGTTGAAGGGGACGCTGGTCGGCTGGGATTATGACATCTCCTCCTCCTTCGGCCGCAACGCCAGCCGCCAATGGTCGAAACTGTCGATCCGCCCGTCGCTTGGTCCCACCAGCCCCACCCAATGGCCCAATCTCGCCAATTTCGAGTTCCGCCAGTGGACCCATAATGTCGACCTGCACCGGGAATTCGACATCGGTTTCGCAAAGCCGCTGGAAGTGTCGATCGGCGGCGAATATCGGCTCGACCGCTTCCGCACCTTCGCGGGCGATCCGTTGGCCTATCAGGGTGCGACCTACACGTTCAAACCGGGGGACCAGCAATATGACTGGAATGTCGGCCGCGTTGCATCGCCCGTGGTGCAGGGCGCGATCGTCCTGTCCCCCGCCGACGAAGCCGACATCAGTCGAAAGGTTTATGCGGGCTATGTCGATATCGGCCTCTATCCCACCGACGCCTGGTATATCGGTGCCGCGGTCCGCGCCGAACATTATAGCGACGGTTCGGGCAGCCCGGTTGGCCTCAAACTCAACAGCCGTTATGAAATCAGCCCCGCGCTCGCCATTCGCGGCACGGTGGGCACCGGTTTCCGCGCGCCATCGCTGACGCAGGTCGGCTATGCGCAGACGGACGGGCGCACATCCTCCTTCTTCAACGCCGCAACCGGCCAGACGGAGTTGCGTCCCACCGTCGCGAAACTGGTCACGGCGGACAGCAATGTCGGCCAGTTGCTGGGCGCAAAACAGCTAAAGGCGGAAAAGACGTGGAATGCCGGACTGGGCATCGTCTTCACGCCGATCTCGGCGCTGTCGGTCACGTTCGATGGCTATTATATCCGTATCAGGGATCGCATCCAGCGCACGGGCCGCCTGTTCGGCCCCGGCATTTCCGCGATCCTCGCCGCCAACGGCCTGTCCGACATCGAACAGGCGGAATATTTCATCAACGCTGCCGATACGGAGACCAAGGGCTTCGATCTGGTCGCCGACTATTCCACTGGCCTTGGCGATCTGGGCAAGCTCGGCCTGACCTTCGCCTTCAACTACAGCAAGACGGAAGTGAGCGATGTCGTGGCGCCCCCGGCGCAATTGTTCGGGGCTGACGGCGCCTCTCTGCTGGGCGCTGGCTCCGTATTCTTCGGCGGCGACAAGCTGGGCGAACTGGAAGTGCTGCAACCGCGCACGAAACTGGTGAGCACGCTTAACTGGTCGAAGGGCATTTTCGGCCTCAGCATCACCAACACGCGCTACGGCAAATATACGCAGCGCACCGCCGCGGGTGACGACCGCTATTTCGGCGCGAAGCTGATCACCGACGCCAGCATCAGCGCAAAGGTGACGCAATTTGCGACCCTGTCCGTCGGCGCGACCAACCTGTTCGACGTTCGTCCCGAAACCAACGGGCCGGGCAATCCCCAGACCGGGCAGGGCTATTATGGCCCGTCGCCCTTCAATCCCGCAGGTGGCTATTATTATGGACGGATCGCACTTGCTTTCTGATCGACGCACCTTTCTCGTCGGCGCTGCCGCGCTTGGCCTCACCGCATGCGGCGGGGCCGGGAAGGGCGGTCGCACGAAACTGGTGCTGGGCGATCAGGTCCATCTGCTCCAGTCGAAGGCGAAGGCGGCAGGCGCGCTCCAGAACCTGTCCTATGACATAGAATGGGCCAATTTCGTGGGTGCGGCGCCCTTGCTGGAAGCGCTCAATGCCGGGGCGGTGGATACCGCGCCCGCGGGCGACCTGCCCGTCGTGCTGGCGGCGGCGGCGGGCGCGCCGCTCAAGGTGATCGCGGGATCGCTGTCCTCCACCCGTGACATCGGCATCATCGTGCCGCCCGGATCGCCCATCCGCCATGTCGCGGACCTCAAGGGCCATCGCGTCATCGTCTCCAGTGCGCGGGGCAGCATATCCCATTATCTGCTGCTCGAAGCGCTCAAGGAAGCGAAGGTCGATCGCAAGGCTGTCGGCATCGGTTTCATGCTGCCCAACGATGCCGCCGCCGCCTTCGCCGCCGGGCGGATAGAGGCGTGGGCGACATTCGGCACCTATCAGATCGCGGCTGAGGCGCGGGGCGCACGGTTGCTTCGTGACGGATCGGGGATCAATACCGGCCTGACCTTGATCGCCGCATCGGACGCCGCGCTGGCCGATCCAGCGAAGCGCGATGCGTTGCGGGATGTCCTGTCCCGCCTGCGCACCGCCAGCCAGTGGTCGCAGGCGCATCCAGACCTCTACGCCAGCGTCTTTGCAAAGGCGACCGGCGTCGATCCGAAACTGGCGAAGCTGATCGTGGACCGGCAGAACCCGGTGCTGATCCCACCCGACGATACAGTCATCAAGCCGCTGCAACGGGTGGTTGATCGCTTCCATGCCGACGGCGAATTGCCTGTCCATGTCGCTGTCGCAGACATCGTCGATCCGGGCGTCTTCCCGACATGAGCGGCGCTTGCCCAACCATCAGACATTCTCATTGGGCGCATCGTCGCCCGGCCCCTAAATTCCCCCGCAAAGGAGCATTCCCATGGCTGCAGTCCTGAAAGACGATCGTTTCCGCGCATCTGGCATCAGCGAAGCGGAATGGAAGGTCCGCATAGACCTTGCCGCCTTCTATCGCCTGTCGGCTCTCTATGGCTGGGATGATTTCATCTACACCCACATCTCCGCCCGCGTACCGGGGCCGGACCATCATTTCCTGATCAACCCTTTCGGCCTGATGTTCGATGAAATCACCGCGTCCAGCCTGGTGAAGGTGGACCTCGACGGCAATGTCATCGGGCAAAGCGATTATGGCATCAACTATGCGGGCTATGTCATCCATTCGGCGATCCATGGCGCACGCGACGACGCCCATTATATCGCCCATTTCCACAGCGCCGACGGCATGGCCGTGTCCGCCCATGCCGAAGGATTGCTGCCGCTGAACCAGCGTGCGCTCGCCCTGATCCCGCGCCTGTCCTATCATGATTATGAAGGCGTCGCGCTCAATCTGGATGAGCGTGAAAGGCTGGTCGCCGACCTTGGCGATACGAAGGTCATGCTGCTGCGCAACCATGGTACGCTGGCGCTGGGCGCATCGCCGGGTGAAGCGTTCAGCGGCATCTATCATTTGGAGGAAGCCTGCAAGGCGCAGGTGCGATCATTGTCCATCGGCCGCGACCGGGTGCTGATCGCGCCCGAAGAAGCGCAGGAGGAAGTGCGCCGCCAGATCAGCCGCGAACGCAAACCAGTGGAAGGCGGCAAGTCGCATTATGACCTCGTCTGGGAAGCCGCCCTGCGCAAGGCAGGCCGCCAGTCCCCCGGCTTTGACGCATAAGGGGCGGTTCATGGCCAAACGACAACTCAAACTCGGTCTCGTCCCTACCGGCGTGGGTGGTCCCGGCGACAGCAACCGATGGCTGGACCCCGAAATTCCGGTCGATGCCAGCGTCAATATCGACTGGTATATCGATGTCGTCCGGCAGGCGGAGGCGGCGAAGTTCGACCTGGTCTTCATCGTCGACAGCCAGTTCATCACGCAGCATTCGCCGCCCCATTATCTCAACCGACTGGAACCGCTGACCCTGTTGTCGGCGCTGGCGGTGGCGACCAGCCATATCGGCCTCGTCGGCACACTGACGACATCCTATAATGATCCATTCAACCTCGCCCGCCGCTTCGCCTCGCTCGACCTGATCAGCAAGGGGCGCGCCGGGTGGAATGTGGTGACCAGCGGGGATGCGGGCACGGCGGGCAATTTCAGCCTGCCAGACCATTTCGACTATGATACCCGCTATCGCCGCGCGACCGAATTTCTGGATGTGGCGCGCGGCCTGTGGTCCAGTTGGGAAGAGAGTGCACTGGTCCGCGACCGGGCGGCCGGGCGGTTCCTCGATCCCGAACGACTGCATCGGCTCGACCATCGCGGCGAGTTTTTTCAGGTCGTCGGCCCGCTCAACATCCAGCGCTCGCCGCAGGGCGAACCGGTGATATTTCAGGCGGGCGACAGCGATCAGGGGCGCGATCTGGGGGCGACGATCGCCGACGCCATTTTCACCCATGCGGCAACGATCGAACAGGGGCAGGCCTTCTACGCCGACCTGAAAGGACGCGCTGTGCAGCAGGGGCGCAATCCGGACGAAATCGTGATCCTGCCCGGTTTCTTCGTTTATATCGGCGATACCGACGAACAGGCGCAGGACATCCAGCGCCATTATCGCGAACAGGATCAGAGCTTCGATCAGGCGCTGGCGGAGTTCGGCCGCCCCTTTGGCTGGCATGATTTCCGCCAATATGATCCCGATGCACCGTTTCCGGTCGAAGCGCTGGAACATGCGAAGAGCAGCTTTTACACGCAGGCGAAGAAGGTGACGGAACAGGCCGTCGAACAGGGGTTGACCCTGCGTCAGGCGGTGGAGCGGGCGCGGGTGGGGCGCCGCAGTCCCTTCGTCGGTTCGGCGCAAACGGTTGCGAACGAAATCCAGCGCTGGTTCGACGGCCGCGCCCTCGATGGCCTGAACGTCCATCTAGGCCATCCCGCGCAGTTCAGGCGCTTTGTTGAAGAAGTCGTCCCGATCCTTCAGGCGCGGGGGTTGTTCCGAACCGATTATGAGGCCGATACGCTGCGCGGCAATCTGGGCCTGTCCATTCCCGCGAGCCGACATCAGCCACGCGTGCAAAGGCAGGATGCCGCCTGAAACTATGACGATTCATCGTCGCTGCGCACGCAACTCTCATTGGCGATGAAATAGCCCTGCCGCCATCATGATCCCGACCCAAGGAGATCATGATGGCGACACTTCTCACCCACAGCCTCAAGGACCGCTATGCCGCTTTGCAGGCGGAACGGGAACGAAACTGGGCGCCGGCGCAGTTGCAGGCCAATGCCGATCAGCGCCGCATATTGACCGAACGTTTCGATCCCACGGTAGTAGCGCAGCCGGGCACGTTACTGCCGCCTTTGTCTTTCCAGGAAGTCGATGGCGGCGTGATCGATCTCGACGGGCTAACCGCCAATGGCCCGGCGCTGTTCATGTTCTTCCGGTTTGCGGGGTGTCCTGCCTGCAATATTGCCTTGCCCTATTATGCCGAAACGCTCTGGCCCGCACTGGCCGAACGCGGCATTCCGCTGGTTGCGCTCAGCCCGCAGCAACCCGATCGCCTGCGCGACATAAAGCAGCGCCATAGCCTGCCTTTCCATGTCGCGACCGATGCCGACAACGGATTCGCGCGGATTTTGGGTATCAGCTTCCAACCCGATCATCGTCCGTCGCCACCGCCGCCGGGCTGGATCGGCGAAGTGACCGGCACGCATAGCTGGGAACTGCCGCAACCCGCGATACTTCTGGTCGGGCAGGGGCGGGATGTGCAATGGCTGCATGTCAGCCCGGATTGGCTGGACCGACCGGAATCCACCGACATTCTGAAACATATCGGCTGAAAAGGCAGACGCAGCGCACGACGGCGGCGATCCGCTGGAGCGTTCGTAGGTCGGCCCGCTGGCCGCTATGGGCATTCCATGCCCAGCGCCAGCGGCCACGGACATCTGCCAGTTACGGACTGGACGAACCATGAAGAAAGGAACATAACGAGAACATAAAGAGTGATTCGTATCATGCCAGCCAAGGATTTTTTTCAGCAACCCCGTTTTCGAGGGGGGAATATGCCGCATGCGGATATGCCGTTCCCGACATTGGGACGGGGGCATCTGCATGAAGTGCATAACGCTATGGAAGACAGGGCGGCCGCCATCCTTTTCGCATTGGCGCAGGGACATGGCGGATCGGGCGCGATTTTTGCGTTTCGAACGCCGCGCCGCATGCATGTGCCGACGATATTTTCGGGCGATGGACTGGCGTCATGCGGCGTCGACCCGGCGCGGCTGACGATCGTGGATGCGAAAAGCGAAGTCGACATGCTGCGGGCCGGGCTGGAGGCTGCGCGCTGTCCCGGCGTGGCGATGATCATGTTCGAAAGCGATGGGCGCTTTGCCGACTATGACCTGACCGCCAGTCGGCGGCTGGTGCTGGCGGCCGAAGCATCCGGCGCGATCATCTTCATGCTGCGGGGCGGCGCGGAACAGCGATCTAGCGGGGCACAGACCCGCTGGATGATCCGCAGCGTGCCTTCTGCGCCGCTGGAGGCGAATGCTCCCGGACTGCCGATGATCGAAGCCGAACTGCTCCGTTGCCGCAACGGCCCTGCCGGCGGGCGATGGCGACTGTCATGGGATGCGGACAATGGATGTTTCAGGGACAATGTCGGTGCAGGGGAGGACGAAGAAAAGATTGTGCCTGGCACTATGGTTCCCTTTTCTCGCCTGCGAACGGACGCGCGCGGCGATGGAGACGCCGCACGACAGGTCGCCTGACCATCCCTCCCTGCAACCGGTCGTTCTGGTTGAACGGATCGGCAATGCATTGCGTCTGGCGTCGGTGGACAGGCTGGCGCTCGAACAGGGGTTAAGCATCGGCATGACGCTGGCCGATGCGCGGGCGCGTTGCCCGTTCGTCGTGACGCGCCCTGCCGATGCGGTGGCCGATGCCCGTATGCTGGATCGATTGCTCGAAAAAATGCGGCATTTCACGCCGATGGTGGCGCTCGATCCGCCGGATGGCCTGATCCTGGACATCAGCGGCTGCACCCATTTGTTTGGCGGGCGACAGGCGCTGGCCCGGCAGGCGCGGGCCATGGCCGGTTTGGTCAGCCGCCATGGCTTTGGTCCCAATGCCATGTCGGCCCGTGCGCTGGCGCGCCATGGTGGACGATCGATGGATGTCATGACCTTGCCGGTCGCTGCGCTGGAACTGGACGATGGTGGGCTGGCGGCGCTGCGCCGTGCCGGATTGCGTAGCATCGGCGATCTGGCGCGGCGGCCGATGGGCATGATCGCGGCGCGGTTCGGGGAACAGGCCGTCACGCGCTTGCGCCAGATACTGGGCGAAGCGCCCAGTCCCATCGCGCCACGCCCCGCCGTCATCCCCATATGTGCGCAGGCCCGCTTTCCCGAACCCATCGCCCGTACCGATGATGTGATGGACGTTATCGAGGATCTGCTGGAACAGGTCGCGCGGCAGATGGAGGCGCGCAAATTGGGGGGCAGGCGTTTTGCCGTCGGGTTGCTGCGCAGCGATGGCGTGCGGCAGGGGCTTGAGATCGAAACCGGGCAACCGGTGCGGGATCCTGCCGCCGTACTGCGTCTGTTGCGGGAACGGATCGACAGTCTGGCCGATCCGCTTGATCCCGGTTTCGGTTTCGACGCCGTGCTGGTGACCGTGCCGCGCGTGGAGCCGCTGGCCGAACGGCAACAGGCGATGGATGGGCGGGAAGCGATGGCGCATGAAGACGCCATCGTTGCACTGATCGATCGACTGTCCATCCGCCTTGGCCCAGACAATGTCCGCCGTTTGAAACCCTGCGACCGGCATCTGCCTGAACTGGCGCAACGGATGGTGCCCGCAACGCAGGGACTTAAATGGGACCGAAGCGCGACGGAACAGGCGCAACCCCGGCCTTTGCTGCTGTTCGATCCGCCTCAGCCGGTGGCAGTGATCGCAGGCGTGCCCGACGGTCCGCCGCAACGCTTCCGCTGGCGCGATCGCCTGTATCAGGTCCGCCTTGCCGAAGGGCCGGAACGGTTCGCGGCGGAATGGTGGCGCAAACGCAATGGCCATCAGCCGGGCGGGGCTGGGCGCACCCGTGACTATTATCGGGTCGAGGATGACGAAGGCCGCCGTTACTGGATGTTCCGCCATGGCCTGTTCGATGAAGGCGTGGACATAGGCTGGTATCTGCACGGCCTGTTCGCATGAGCGCATCGCCCGATCCCGGTCCGCCTTTTGCCGAAGTCGTGGCCGCCACCAATTTCAGTTTTCTGCGCGGGGCATCCCATCCCGGCGCGATGGTGCAACAGGCCGCGCATCTGGGCATGACGGCCATCGGCATTGCCGACCGCAACAGCGTGGCGGGCGTGGTCCGCGCGCATCAGGCACTGAAGGATCTGCGGCCGCTGGGCGTCACCATGCGCCTGATCGTCGGCGCGCGGCTGGTCTTTGCCGATGGTGCGCCGGACATCGTCGCCTATCCCCGGACGCGCTTTGGCTGGGGGCGGCTAACCCGGCTGCTGACATTGGGCAATCGTCGCGCGATCAAGGGCGAATGCGAATTGGCGCTATCCGATCTGATCGATCATGCGCAGGATATGGCGCTGATCGCGATGGATGGCGATGCGCCGCTGCTGGCGCGGCTGCGCGCGGCAACGCCGCATCTGTGGCTGGCGGCGACCATGGGGCGAACCGGGCGTGATGCGCGGATGCTGGCGCAGCGGATGGCGCTGGCAAGGGATATTGGCGTGCCGCTGATCGCCACCAACGATCCGCTTTATGCGGAGGCGGCGGATCGGCCGATGCAGGATGTGCTGACCTGTATCCGCGAAGGGCTGACCATCCAGACGGCGGGCAGGCGTCTGGCCGCCAATGCCGAACGGCATCTGAAGACACCCGCCGAAATGGCGCGCCTGTTCGCCGATTGTCCGCAGGCGATCGCCGCGACGCAGGATCTGCTGGGCTGCATCGACTTCACGCTCGATCAGCTGGTCTATGAATATCCGCATGAACCGGTGCCACCGGGCTGGGCGCCGCAGGCATGGCTGGAACATCTGGTGGAGGAAAAGGCCAGAGCGCGTTTCCCCGAAGGACTGCCGGCGCGTTATCGGGAGGTATTGGACGAAGAATTCACGCTGATCGGGAAGCGCAACTATGCCTATTATTTCCTGACCGTTCACGACATCGTCGCTTATGCCCGCAGCCTCGATCCGCCGATCCTGTGTCAGGGTCGCGGGTCGGCGGCCAATTCGCTGGTCTGTTTCCTGCTGGGCGTAACGCCGATCGATCCGGTGGAACAGAAACTGCTCTTTTCCCGATTTCTGTCGGACAATCGCCATGAACCACCGGACATCGATGTCGATTTCGAACATGAACGGCGCGAAGAGGTGATGCAATATATCTACGAACGCTATTCCCGCGACAGGGCAGGGATAGCAGCCACGGTCATCCGCTATCGCCAGCGCAGCGCATTGCGCGAAGTGGGCAAGGCGCTGGGCCTGACGGAGGATGTGACGGCGCGCCTGTCCGGCACGATCTGGGGCTGGGGCGGGGAAGGACTGCCCGAAAACCGCCTGAGCGAAGCGGGGTTCGACCCTGCAAACCCGGAACTGGCGCGCCTGCGCGACATGGCGGAGCAGCTTTATGCATTTCCCCGCCACCTGTCGCAGCATGTCGGGGGTTTCGTGCTCAGTCAGGGGCGACTGGACGAACTGGTGCCGATCCATAATGCGGCCATGCCCGACCGGACCTTCATCGAATGGGACAAGGATGATCTCGACACATTGCACCTGATGAAGGTCGATATATTGGCGCTCGGCATGTTGACGGCGATCCGCAAGAGTTTCGACCTGATGCGATCCCATCATCTGGGCGACCTGACGCTGGACCGGGTGCCACAGGAGGACAAGGCGACCTATCAGATGCTGCAAAAAGGCGACAGCATCGGCACATTTCAGGTCGAAAGCCGCGCGCAGATCGCCATGCTGCCCCGCCTGAAACCGAAGGAACTGTACGATCTCGTCATTCAGGTGGCGATCGTGCGGCCGGGGCCGATACAGGGGGGGATGGTCCACCCTTATCTGCGGCGGCGGTCGGGGGAAGAAAAGCCAGAACTGCCGGGGCCACCCGATCATCCGGATGAACTGGAGGAAGTGCTGGGCAAGACGATGGGTGTCCCGCTGTTTCAGGAACAGGCGATGAAGCTGG
This sequence comes from Sphingobium sp., assembly GCF_048594625.1. Taxonomy (GTDB): domain Bacteria; phylum Pseudomonadota; class Alphaproteobacteria; order Sphingomonadales; family Sphingomonadaceae; genus Sphingobium. The sequence goes on along the minus strand of NZ_JBMDWL010000145.1, from coordinate 37,481 downwards.
CGATCGTCGCGGGTGGCTTTTCGCCTGCTCAGGCGGATGGATTGCGACGGGCCATGGCGACATTTCGACGCACGGGAGAAGTCAGTAAATATCAGACCGACCTGATCGAAGGCATGGTGAGCCGCGGTTATGAACGCGAATTTGCCGAACGCTGTTTCAAACAGATAGAGGGCTTTGGCGAATATGGCTTTCCCGAAAGTCATGCGCAGGCGTTCGGCTGGCTTGCCTATGTATCGTCATGGCTCAAATGCCATTATCCCGCCGCCTTCACCTGTGCGCTTCTCAACAGCCAGCCCATGGGTTTCTACGCGCCTGCGCAACTGGTGCGCGATGCGCAGGATCATGGCGTGGAAGTGCGACCGATCGATGTGCTGGCCAGCGAATGGGACAGTAGTCTGGAAGGGGAGCGGGTGCTGCGCCTTGGCCTCAACCGGATGGACGGCTTTCGTCAGGAATGGGCGCAGGCATTGAAGACGGCGCGGGAAGAAGCGCCGATCCGTGATATGGAGGATCTGGCGCGTCGGGCCGGGATGCCCGCCCGTGCCCTGCATCTGCTGGCGGATGCCGATGCGTTGCGATCCATCGGCCAGAACCGACGGCAGGCGGGCTGGGAAGCGCGTCGGGTGCCGCCCGCTCAACTGCCTCTGTTCGCGGCACAGGATCTGCCCGAACTGGGGCGCGAGCCTGACGCCGCATTGCCGGTGATGCCGTTGTCGGAAGAAGTCGCGATCGACTATGCGACCCACCGCCTCTCTCTCAAAGGGCATCCAATGCAGTTTCTGCGCGGCCATTTTACAGCACAGGGGGCGGTGGATTGCGCCAGTGTCAACGCGGCGAAGGACGGCACGAAAGTCCGGGTCGCAGGCGTGGTGCTGATCCGCCAGCGCCCAGGCAAGGGCAATGCGGTCTTCATCACGATCGAGGATGAAAGCGGTATCGTCAACGCGCTGCTATGGGCGCGGGACATGGAAAAGCAGCGGCGGGCCGTCATGGCATCCCGCCTGATGCTGATCGACGGAGAGGTTCAGCGCAGCAAGGAAAATGTCGTCCATCTGATGGTTGACCGGGTTATCGACGCCAGCAATGCATTGGCATGGCTGAACGAACAGCCGATGGCGCGCAGCGACGAAGCAACGCATCCTGCCCATCCCCGCGCGCTGCCGTCACCACGTCGTCATCCGCGCGATGTCCGGATATTGCCGAAATCGCGGGACTTTCATTGACGGCGTGATCCCTTACCGCTTCTGCGCGAACCAGATGACATGGCGCGGTCCCTTGCCATTGTCGCGCGCCTTGACCGCCACTTCGTCCACCATGAAGCCCGCATTGCGCAGGCGGCGGGTGAAGGGATCGTCCGACCCGGCCGACCAGACCGCCAATATGCCACCCGGTTTCAGCGCCGCCTTGGCCGTCGCCAGCCCCGCCGCTGAATAAAGCCGGTCATTGGCGGCGGCGGTCAACCCGTCGGGGCCATTGTCCACGTCCAGCAGGATCGCGTCATAGGTCGCATGGCGCGCCGCGATCACGGGCACAACATCATCGATGACCAGATGGACGCGCGGATCGTCCAGGCATCCGTCCATCAGATCGATCATCGGCCCGCGTGCCCATTCGATGATCTTTGGCACCAGTTCCGCCACTGTCACCTTCGCCGTTCCATCCAGCGCGCCCAGCGCAGCGCGCAGGGTAAAGCCCATGCCATAGCCGCCGATCAGCAGATGCGGCGCCTTGCGTCCTTTCAGCCGTTCGATCGTCATCAGCGCCAGCTGCTTTTCCGATCCGCTCATGCGGCTGCTCATCAATTCGTTGCGATCCAGCACGATCATATGATCCTTGCCGCGCCGGTACAGTTTCAGTTCCTGCCCGCCCGGCACCTGCGCCGAATCCAGATATTCCCGCGGGATCATGATCTTTTCCTTCCGTCCAGTGGATGGGGCATGGCCGCACCACCCATCGCATGGGCGCGCATGGCAGCTTGGCATCCGTCACGCAAATGCTACAGGCACCTCCGGACCTGCGTCATCGCATTTGACGCCAGATATGGACAGGCGGTTTTCTTCTTCATGCGCTATTTCCTCGACACCGAATTCAATGGCTTCGGCGGCACGCTGATCAGCGTCGCGCTTGTCCCCGAATATGGTGATCAGGAATTTTACGTCTCGCTGCCCCTGCCCGACGACATCGAGCCGTGGGTCGAAAAACATGTCATCCCCTATCTGCGCCATGTCCCGCCGGGGATCGATCTGGAACTGAACCGGGTCGAAGCTGCGGATCATGTCGCCTCCTATCTGGAAGGGGACAGCGATCCCGTCATCATCGCCGACTGGCCGGAGGATCTGGCGCATTTCTGCGCCTTGCTGGTCACGGGGCCGGGGCGGATGGCGGGCGTCGATTTCGGGCTGCGCCTGGAATTGATCAACGCCGCTGGCTTCAGCGCCGCAGCCAACAGCCGCGTGCCACACAACGCCCTGCACGATGCCCGGGCGTTGCGCGACTTCTATATGGCGGATTGAGGCGGCCGGATCAGAACTCGCTCCAATGGGCCTGGCTTCCCGCGAAGTCGATCACCCGGCCATATTCAGCGAACTTGGCCTGCACGGCCGGTGCGCGCCGTGCCGCCTCCATCACCCTGGCCAGTTTCGCGTCGAACCGCGATTGTACGGACGGCATGCCGAACCGCATGTACAGTCCCAACGCGCCTTCGCGATCATCTGCCTTGTCCAGCCTTTCGACCAGCAGTTTTTCGATCAGCGCCTGATCGCCGCGGCAGGCCGCCGCCATGGTTGCGGCCGCCTTATTCTCCTCGGTATTTTCCGAGATCTTCAGTTCGACCATTTTTGCTTCATCGACCCGGTTCAGTTCGCGAAGTGCGCAGGACTTGCCTGCCCATATCCACATTTCGCCATAGGTGCTGGCATGGGAAGAATATTTCTCGTCCGCTTCAATGGCGGCCGCGAGTGCGCGGTCGGGCATGTCGGCACCATTGAACATCGCTGCCCGGTTGGTAACCTGCGATACAAGGTCGGGATATTGATCGACGCCCAGAGCGATCAGACTATCCATCTGCGCAATGGCATCGTCCTTCCGCCCTGCGTCCGACAGCGCGCATGTCGACGCCTTCCGACGTTCTTGGTTCCATATGCCATTTGCCGTCAGCCAGAATGATGCAAAGTTTTCGTCGCGTGCTTCCTGCCGCTTTTCCGGGGGCAGGTTTCGGAATTTCTGCGATACGAAACGGGTCCATTCGACGGCGAAATTCTCGATGAGTGCGGGCTGGGCGGTCTGTGCGACCTTCATCGTTTTGAACAAGCCGGCAGGATCGTCGTCACCTAACTGGTTTGCCATCAGCGTGCGTATCATGTTTGCATTGCCCTGATACTGATCCAGGCTGGACAATAATGCGGCTTTGGCAGGCGGTGTACGGCCCAACGCCGCGAGGCCACATTGCTATGGCGCGGCGGCGCTGGTTGCAAGGGGTGGGTTTGGGACAATTGCTGTACGTCGGCCCATCCTGGACCGTTCGAACCACCACATGGCCATGGTGATGGCGAACCAGGCAAGCCAGTAATGCCATGTCGATACGACATGCTGGGGCACCCGTTCACGCGCAGCACCAGCTTCATCCTGCCGCAGCATGGCCGTGGCCTGTCCGTCGCGCGCGTTGCGCATCGCGGTCAAAACCGTGGTCGGCCGCACAAAGAATGCACGCAGTTCGCCAGCCTTTCGCAGATAATGCCAGCCCGGTTTTTCAGGCCAGAATGCGGCGCAGCCGCTGACTGGTGATAATGTAATCATCTTGCCGTCTGGCGCGGCAAGACGCGTCGATTGCGGCAAGTCGCACAATGTCATTCGCTCACCGACCCAGACGACATCCTGCATCATGTTGTCGGTCGGGGTCGGCCGTGCGACCGTACCGGCCAGCGCATTCCACCAGTCATCGTACAGATCGCCACGCCCGGTCACGCGCAAAGCATAGCTGTCGAGCATATTGAATATCGCGACGCGCCCGTTACCGACAGCGCGCCAGGCCGCCAGATCGGCGCCAGCATCATCATGCAAAAGCGCAACGGCATTACCCCCGCCGGGCATCAAACCGAAACGACTGACTTCGGGGGCTATGTCTTCGGGAAGAGCCATGTCGATTGGTGCCTCCTCGCTGCCGATCCCATGGCGACTCCGCATAACCGCCTGTTCGTCAGCTTTGGGCAGGGCGACCGGGACGATGCCCCCCGGACCATCCAGCGCGAAGCCCAATGCCTGCCACTGGGACCGGGTTGTGCCGTCTATCGCACCGCCTGCGCGCAATATCAGGCCCAAACCATCGCGTACCGCCGCCATTATCGGGCCGCGCATCGCTGGCCATGCCCGATCATCTACGATCGCAACATCGAAACGGCGCAACTCTGCGGTGCTCATCGCCACAGGGGCGTCGCCCAATGCAATGCCGCCACCAGCGCTCATGCGCGCGCTGACATCGAAACCGGCATCGCTGGCCCAGCGGCGGAGATATTTGACCTCCGGGCCGGGAGCACCCGCAAATATTAGCAGGCGTAGCCGCTTTCCGCCATTCGTTGTCCAGACTGGAATTTCCGCCTGCTCCACAGCTCGTTTGCCAGACCGGACCCGCAGCGTGAAAATAGCTGTCCCCGCCGCGCGGGCCGTGCCGTTCAAGCTGAAATGGCCATCTCTGTCGGGCGCTGTCTGATCGGTGATGCGACCTGCCGGGTCGATCAGTTCGACGCTGGCATGATCGACACCTGCCAAAGTGCCACTGGTCGAAAAGCGACCGCCGGGGGCAATGGCCGGAGGTTGGGCCAGATGCACGATGCCAGGTCGCTGCGGCGGAGGGGTGAACCGCACAGCCAGCGCGCGCGCGGCATCCACATCGCGCGGCGTAAGGCCATTGCCCAGAACCGTAATCGCAGTCACGCCTGGATGCTGACGCAAGGCCGTGGCAAGATCTGGGACAAGAACACCGCCGTCAATATCGGCCGCTTCGGGCAACAGGATCAGTGGCGCGTCTTTCGTCGCGCCAGCAAGTTTCGATGTGCCTGCCGTGGCAATTCGCAGCGTTCTTGTGTCGCCATCCGTCGCGGGCGGAAAAAGCGCGAAAAACAGGATGCCGGCGCTGACAGGCTGCAGGCATAGTAGAAGGATCAGCCTTGCAACCGATGCCTGCCCCACCTTGCCCACCGCGCGATGCCATAGCATCAGGCGCGCCCAGCCCAGCAACACGGCCATAACCATCAGGAATGCGGTGGCAATCTCGAGGCTCATCGTGCACCGCCAATCGATTGGATATAGCGTGTTCCAACCGTGTCGCCTTGCCTGCGCCGGTTCGCGCGCACCGGTCGCTCCATCGCGGTCCATAGCAGCGCGCGCAACTTCGCGCGGCAGGCACGGCAATCCGGCTCGTTCCGCACCGTGTCGATCGCACCGGTCAAGGCCAGCGCATCGGGCAAGCGCATGCGGTTGGCACGAACCCAGCTTTCGAGGCTGTCCAGCGCGATCGGGCCGTGGATTGCGTCGGGACCATCACCCAGCGCCCGCCATGCCGCCGCGGCAGGACCGTCCGAGCCTTCTACGGGCGCGACCGGCAGGACGCGGCTTTCCAGTCCGTCGCGTTTGCCGGTCATGCGGCGGCTCGCATCGATGGGTGGCAGTTCCGGTCCGACGCGTGAAAGGAAGATGCGGGTGGCCTGCTGCACTTCCTTGATGAAACGCAGGGCCTTGTAAGCAAAGGGTAAGGCCAGATCAGGACGCCCCTGCTTCAGTTCGCGTTCCGACTGCCACATTTGGTCGACCGCTTGTTTCAAGATTGCGCGGGTCTCGGGATCAAGGCTGGAAGCGGGAGATTCATCGTGCGGATGCCCGAAATCGGCCAGCACATCTTCGGGTGCACCAAATCCTGTAGCGGGCTGCTTGGGCGGGCCGCCATGATCATGGCCATCGCCGTCATGGTGCCCCTCCGCGTCCGCCGATGGCAGTTCCGGTTCACCTTCCTCTTCGCCGCCGAGGAACTGGCTGTAGCGACCACGCAATATCTGCTGGTCGCTGCCGATCGCGGCCGATCGGGACACATACCGATCCGTCGTCAGGCTGCGCTTGCGTTTGATCAGGGCTTCGGCGTCGATGATGATTTGCCGCTGGCTGCGGAAATAGGCGGGCAGGGTGGTGTTGACCATGCCGGTCAGTCCGCTGCTTTCCGGCTGTTTGGCCGATGGCCAGCGCAGGATCATGCTTGGACCACGCACTTCCTGCGGGGCTGGCGTTCGATTGTCGCGCACGATCAGTTGCACCACCATATCGCCACCGGCGGCAAAGCCCTGTCTGGAAAAATCAAGCATGGGCGCAAAACGCCGGTCGCGGGCCGGTCCGCTGCCTGAAACGGCGATTTCCCGTTCGCTGAACGTCACATTTTCGCCTTCGCCGATTGCCAATGTGATGCGAAGCCGCGCGGTGGCTGCAACGCCATAATCGTCGGTCGCGGCGAAAACCGGCGTCCAGCTCCGCTGGCCCGGTGTGACCATCGTCAGACTGGATGTGGGGGACAGCGCCTTCACCTGTGGCGGACTGTCGATCATCGCGTCGATCCGGTGGAGCGGCGGAGTTACGCCTTTCGCCGCACCAGGATCGACGCGGTAGAGAAAGGATGCGTCCAATATCCGGCTGGCGACCCAGTTGCCCCCGTCGCGACGAAGCGCGACCGGCTCTCCACCGGTGATGTTCAGTGCGGGCCGCTGTGCCTGCGGATCGAAGCGCAGCGTCCATTCGAGCCGCGACCCCTGCGGCGCGCGATTATCCAGCGTTGCAGCATCGCGCATCGGCAGGCCGGTGTAGGCAGGCGGAATGATACGCAGATTTTGCGCGATCAGGCGTGGAGCGCCGGGCGGGATATTCATGCCTTCCCTGCTGGGGGAAAGGATAGGCTGCCCCTTTTCGCCATGCGGCCACAATGTCGCGGCGACAATCATGTTGAGGGCGGCAAAGGCGAACAATGTCAGCCTGCGCCGCGACCAGTCGGGCCTTAAATCTTCGGGACGCCCCTGATCCAGCCGGGCGGCCATACGCTGACGTTGCAGTTCTGCGAGCGGAGATGCCGGGACGACATCTGAAAAAATCAGGGCGCTGCTATCTTCCAGATCGGGTCGGCTGTCGTCCAGGCGACGGATCAGCCATGACCGATTATAGGCTGCGACGCGCCCCATGGCTATCATGAGCGCTATCAGGCCGCCGCCCACCATGACGCTGAAGGCCAGCCATAGGCCGGATAGCCGCCATGCGATCGCCGCAAGCCCGATCAAGAGCGTTGCGGCCATCGTCAGCGTTTCCATCAACGCACGACGGCGTGCGGGCGCAGTCCAGTGATGGATCAGGCTGTCGGCGCTCATGGCGCGGTGCTCCGATTGCGCCGGGTCGCCATCCACCGCTCAATCAGCAAAAGGCCTGCGATCAGCAAGGCCAGCCATGAACGCAGCGATTGTGGAGGCTGGTCAAAGAATCGTGCGCCGCCGACAGGCGCATAATCGACGGCCGCCACGCGGTCTGGCGCCGGTGTCGGCTCGATCAGTGCACCAAATTGCGCAGGAAAATCCGGTTCCAATAATATCGGCATGTCTGAAGGTCGGAGCTGGCGCGTGAAATGCAGCAATCGGCCTTTCCCAAACCGAAGGCCATCGGCCAACGGGACGCCGCCTTCATCACGCCACAAAGGGACCGTCAAGTTATCCTTCGGCAGGACGGCGTCGTTCGCCATGATCACGGTTCCGCCGTCGCTGGCCCAGCGCAGCACCTTTTCAGGCACGCTGCCTCCGGCAAGCCAGATCAGCGTATGACGATCATCAGGCAAAGGAGCATCGACCGGGCGGCTGTCGATATGGGCGGATCGATTGCCAGGCTGCCATGCCGAAGCGGCGGCCTGAATATATGGCAGAGCGGAGCGATGCCCCTCGTCCCATCGCACGGACAGGGCGGGCGGGACGGGCGTTTCCGTTTTGGGCCAGGCCATCGTTCCGGGCGTAACCTGCCAAACAATCTTGCGCGACAGGCGCGGACGTTCCGCATCCGCTCCGGCAATGATGGCGGGGGCGACGATTGTCAGGGGCGTTCCGGCCGGAAGTTCGGCATCGATCTGACGGATCAGACTGGCGACAGGCAGCGATCCGACGGGTTGCGGTCGGTCGATCGCGGGGAAACCCGGCGCCAGCCAGTGCAGGCGACTATCCTTGAAGACGGCGGGATCGAATGATGCGCCCGGTATGATGGCGACATAAGGGCGACGGTCGGTCGCGCCAAACAGCACCGGATTGGTGAGCCAGACCACGACCAGCAATAGCAATAATAGCCTGATGAGCAGCAGAAACCGTTCATCGAACCGCAGACGCGACCGTGGCCGGGGTTTCTGCCGCAGCCAGCGCAGCGCAGCAAATTCCGTCAGCAACTGTTCGCGGCGTCGCGCGATGTGCAGGATGAGCGGCACGATCAACGCCGTCAGTGCAGCCAGCGCCGCCGGAAACAATAATGTCATGTTCATGCATATTCCGCCGCGTCATGCGCGGAAAACAGGCGACGCAATGGCAGGTCTACCGGCTCGTCCAGCACATGCACGGCATGCCGGATGCCAACGGCGGTCAGTCTTTGCCTTAGCCTTTCCCGCGCTTCGCCGAACCTCGCGAGAAATTCAGTGCGGAGCGCCGCGCCGTCCGCCAGCAATTCCTCGCCAGTTTCCGGATCACGGAATCGATAGCCGCCATCGAAGGGGAAATCCCGCTCCGCAACGGTCAGCATTTCAATAACCAGCACCTCACGCCCGGCTGCGGCGAGTTTTTCCGCCAGTCCGATCGCCCCTTCATCGAAACAGTCGGATAAGAGGATCACCAGATCATGGGGACCGACGCGTTCCCAGACCGGACCCAACTGATTGTCCTGAGCAAAGGTGCGGGAGGTCCGTATTTTCAGTAGATCCAGCAACATCCTGTCGCGCTGGCGCGGACCGGTGGCCGGCGGCAGCAACGTCAGGCCGCCGTCGCCCAGAGCCATGAAGCCGAACCGATCGCCTTGATCCAGGGCAAGGTGGGCAATGGCCGCCGCCATGCTTTTTGCGGCGTCCAATCGACTGTAATCGGGCCGCGTGGCGTCGGCCTGTCCCATGGATGCGCTGGCATCCATCAATATCCAGACGGCGACGGGGCTTTCCCGTTCGGCTTCGCGTACGAAAAATTTGTCCGACCGGGCGTAGAGTTTCCAGTCGATCTGACGCAGTTCGTCGCCGGGTTCATAGGCGCGATATTGCGCGAATTCCAACCCCGCGCCACGGCTGTGGCTCTGGTGCAGGCCCAGCCCGTGCGACCCCACCGCCCGGCGCGTGACAAGGCGCAGGCCGCGAAGGCGGCTGCGTACGTCGGCGGGGATCAGGTCGACCATCGCCCGGATCAGGCCAGCGGCACGGCGCGGATGAGGGCGGCAACGACATCGTCGGCGCTGCGCCCCTCTGCCTCGGCCGCAAAGGACAGCAACAGTCGGTGTCGCATTACCGGTGCGGCAAGGGCGGCAATATCGTCGCGTGTTGCGGCCAATCGGCCGTGGAGCAGGGCGCGCGCCTTCGCCGTCAGGATCAGGGCCTGCCCCGCGCGCGGGCCTGCGCCCCACTTCACATATTTGCGAATGTCTTCGGGCGCGCCATCGCCCGGACGACTGGCCCGCACGATCCGCGTTACCCAATGCAGCAGATCGTCGTTCAGATGCACATCGCGCACCAGTTTCTGGAGCGCCAGCACCTCTTCCCCCGCCATGACCGCAGGCACTGCGCCGCCACCCGAACCGGTCGTCTGCGCCAGAATGGCGCGCTCTTCGGCTTCGGTCGGATAATCGACGCGGATGTGCAGCAGAAACCGGTCGAGCTGCGCTTCGGGCAGGGGATATGTGCCCGCCTGTTCCAGCGGGTTCTGCGTGGCCAGCACGAAAAACGGCTTGGGCAACTGGTGCGTCACGCCGCCATAGCTGACGGTCTTTTCCTGCATCGCCTCCAGCAGCGCCGCCTGCGTCTTTGGCGGGGTCCGGTTGAGTTCGTCAGCCAGCAACAGGTTGGTGAACCCCGGTCCCTGTTGAAACCGGAAACTGCGCTGGCCGGGGCCATGGTCTTCTTCCAGCAATTCCGTGCCCAAAATGTCGCTGGGCATCAGGTCGGGCGTGAATTGGACACGATGGAAGTCCAGTTTCAACGCTTCGCCCAGCGAACGGACCAGCAATGTCTTGCCCAGGCCCGGCACGCCTTCCAACAGGCAATGACCGCCCGCCAGCAGGCCGATCAGCAACTGTTCCACGACATCGGCCTGCCCCACGATCGCCTGCCCGATTGCGGCGCGCAGGTCGATAAGGCGTGCAAGACGCTCTTGAATAACGGCTTCACTAATGTCGGTCATGTCATGTCCCTTGCTGGGCGAAATGCTGGAATGGAGCGCGCGACGTCACACCGACAGCGCATACATCACGATATTGACCGCGAATTTCGTATTATCCTCGGCCAGAAAGCGCTTGTTGCGCCAGTCATAATCCCATTCGCAGCCATAATCCTTGTTACTGTATAAAACGCCCAGCCGTCCGTTCACCTCTATCCCCTTGAGATAGTCGTGAACCAGATCGTCGCCCCAGCCATTGAGTTCCAACGCGGTATTGGGGGGGCCGTCGAACCTGAAGAAGCTGCGATAAAGGCCGTGGCCCTTGGGTAATTCCTTCAACGCTTTTGGCCCGAATATCTTGCCCATCTGCGACTCGAACGACTTTGCGAACAGGCCATCAATGTCATGGTTGCAATCATCGACCATGATGAAGCCGCCATTGCGGACATAGCGTTCGAAATTGCGCCGCTCCGCCGCCGAAAACTCCACCAATTTGTGCCCGGCCATGTAGCAGAAGGGGGCCGTCAGCATCCTGGGATCGGACAGGGCGACGACATGCTCCTTCGGATCGACGCGCAAGGTCGTATAGTCGATCAGCGCCGTGATGATGTTGGACGGCGTGCGCTGGTCCACGTCCCAGTCGCCGCTGTCGTACCGCAGCCGGGTGAACCAGAAATCGAACCCACCGGCGGCGCAGGCGACGGGCGGACGGGCCAGCATCGCGCCAGCCAGACCGCCTGCCATCAACCGAAGAAATTCACTCCGCGTCATGCCGTCCGTACGGACCTCACACCGCGTCCGACAGAGATGTGAAGGTGAAGTCGCGCAGCTTCATCGGCGGAATGATCATGACGGTGCCCGATTCGTCACTCTTCACCCGCACCGGCTTGCCGAACTCTTCCACATTGTTCAGCATGATCACCGGGCTTTCGTTGAAGCGGAAATTCTTCACCGGATATTTGATCTGGCCGTTTTCGATGTAGAAAGTGCCATCGCGGGTCAGGCCGGTCAGCAGCACCGTCTGCGGGTCCACCATGCGGATATACCAGGTACGCGATACCAATATGCCGCGTTCGGTGGTGCGGATCAGGTCCGCGGTCGACTTGGTGCCGCCTTCCATGATGATATTGCCGAACTGCGCCTGTGCGGGTTTGCCCTGCTTTTGCGCCCAAAAGCGGCTGTAGTTCATGTTCATCAGCTTGCCGTTCTGGATGATCGGCAATTTGGCGCGCGGCACGCCGTCTTCGTCCCAGGGATAGACCGCGCCGCCGGGATAGGACGGATCGGTGAACATGTTTACCTGAGGACCATAGACCTGTTCGCCCAGCTTGTTGCCGCCGCCCTTCTTCGACAGGAAGCTGCGGCCTTCGTCGGCTGAACGCGCGTCGAAGAAATACATCATGAAAGCGACCAGGCCAGCGGCCGCGGCCGGTTCCAGAATGACGGTATATTTGCCGGGTTCCAGCGCCTTGGCATCAGCCGAAGCGGACGCCTTGCGCATGGCGACGCGAATATCCTCACCCGCGTTGAAGGTGGCGACGTCCTGCACATTATGGCCGACCCAGCCCGAACCCCGGCCATCCTCTGTACGAACGGTGCAGGTATAGTCGGAACTGGTGGAGGTCTGATAACCGTAATTGCCCTTGCTGTTCATGAACGCGACGAAGCCCGTCTCATCCTCCAGATAGCCGGCCGCGACCAGCTTGCCTGCACGACATGGCGCGATGCTGTCGGTCGCGACCTTGGCGCGATAGGCGGCGTCGATGCCAGCCGTCGACGCGCTGAACGTGTCTGTCGGCGTGTAGCTCTGCTTGGCGAGGGCGGGCATGAATTCCGGATTTTCCGGGGCCAGCTTCGCCAGTTCTTCCGCGCGGCGGACGACGCGTTCCAGCGCGGCGTCATCGAACTGGTTGATGGTCGCGGTGCCCACGCGCTTGCCGAACGCGACCTGCACGCCCAGTTCGATGTTGTCGGTCACGCCAGCCGTCGACACGTCGTTGCGCGCGAAACGGACATTGCCCCGCGTGCTGCCGGTCAGTTGGGCGGTGCATTCGTCCGCCTTGGAAAAACCGACGACCTTGGTCAGAATGGCCTTGGCCTGTGCTTCGGAAAGGATGCTCATTTTTCTGTCTCCCTAACCGATCAGCCGAGCGAACGGGCGGTGTTGATGACGTTGATGCCGTTGAACCGCGCGGTAGAAGACCCGTGCGATACGGCGGAAACCTGTGCAGGCTGCCCCTTGCCGTCGAAGAAGGAGCCGCCCAGACGGTAATCGCTGGCGTCGCAGACACCTGCGCAGCCGTTCCAGAATTCCGGCGTGCGGATCTGATAGGCGACATCCTCGATCTGCTGGGTAATCTTGCCGTTCTTGATTTCGTAAAACAGCTGGCCGCCGAACTGCGCATTGTAACGCTGCTGATCGATCGAGAAGCTGCCGTCGCCGATGATGTAGATACCGTCTTCAACGCCTGCGATCATGTCCGCGACACTCTGCTTGGCCTTGCCCGGTTCCAGCGACACGTTCGCCATGCGCTGGAACTGCACGTTGGACCAGCTGTCGGCATAGGCGCAGCCGTCCGATTCCTTCTTGCCCTCGATATGCGCCTGATCGCGGATCGCCTGATAACCGACCAGCTTGCCGTCGCGGATCAAATCCCATTTCTTGGTCTTCACGCCTTCATCGTCATAGGAAACCGCGCCAAGGCTGCCCGGCTGCGTTTTGTCGGCGACGATGTTCACCTTGTCGCTGCCATATTGGAAATGGCTTTGCAGCTTGTCCATCGTGGCGAAGCTGGTCCCGGCATAATTGGCTTCATATCCCAGCACGCGGTCGAGTTCGAGCGGGTGTCCGACGGATTCGTGGATCGTCAGCCAGGTGTGCGACGGGTCCAGCACCAGATCATATTTGCCCGGCTTGACCGACGGCGCCTTGATCTTGGCGCGCGCCTGTTTGGCGGCGGCGATGGCGTCTTCCTTCATGTCGTAGGACTGGCCATAGACCGTAACGCCGTTGGGCAGCACGGTCTTGCCGCTGGCCGCGCCATCCAGATATTCATAGCCAAGGCCCATCGGCGCCGACAGTCCTTCGCGGGTGCGGAACTTGCCGCTGGCCTTGTCGATCGCGGTCACTTCCATCGGCGCCCAGATGCGATGAATGTCCTGATCGATATAGCTGCCATCGGTGCTGGCGAAATATTTCTGCTCGTTCACCAGGAACAGCGTCGAACGGATGAAGTCCGCGCCCGCGTCCAGCGCGGCGGCGTTAACGCCCATCAACAGGTCGACCTTGTCCTTGATCGGCACAGTCATGCTGTTCTTGACGATCGGCGTGCGCCAGCTGACTTCGCCCACGCCCTTGACGGGGGCAAGCTGTACCGGCGCGCTCTGGCCGGGCGCATTGGCCTTTGCGATGGCGACGGCCTGCGCTGCGGCCTTGGCCACGGCTTCTTTGGTCATGTCGTTCGTGGCGGCAAAGCCCCATGCGCCGTTCGCGATCACGCGGATGCCGACCCCGGTCGATTCCGTGTTCACGACATTTTCGACATTGCGTTCGCGGGTGATGACGAACTGGCGAAGGTAACGGCCCACGCGCACGTCGCAATAGGTTGCGCCCGCGCTTTTCGCCGCATTCATGGCCGCGTCGGCGAGCGACTTCTTCACCGCCACGTCGATGCTGTTGCCCAGTTCTTCTGCGGCAATCACCTTGCCGAACATGGATGGGAGGACGAGGCCCCCTACGCCCACGGCCCCAAAGGCCAGAAAATCGCGTCTGTGCAAGGTTAGTCTCCCGCCTGTTCGTGCCCGCATGATGCGGGTCGGATTGTGCGCTGGACGCGACCGGTTCGGGCGCGTCGGCTTTATCGCGGCATGGCCGTCGGGCTATACCGGTTTGATAAGGCGGGATCATTGCCGTGCGGACAGGCGGGGTCAAACATCTTTTACGACCGCGCAAAAACGCGGCCGCTGCTTTCGACACATGTCATCTGTCGAAAATGGCTAGCGCCCCGTCGACGGCCCGTTTCGCTGAACGACATAGGTGTCCGGGCCACCCTGAAGTCCGGCAATGGGGCGGAAGGTCGCCAGTATGTGCCCGTTGCGCATCAATGCGTCATATTGCGCCAGTTCATCGGGAAAAGTGCCGGCTTCCCGGCGGTATCGATCATAATGGGTGATGATGGCGACATCGCTGTTACAACTCGCCAGTTTTTGCGGCGCGACATTGCCCAGATCCACGATCGCCTTGCCGGAACGTTTCTCGCCAATCTGTTGATAGCTGGGTTTCGCGCCGAGCAACCGATGGACGTCGACGCAGCCGGCGTCACCCAGTGGAAACAGGACGCGGCCGTTCCACTTCAGAAGATCGAACGCCGCGTCCTCGATGAGCAAGGATTTTCCAGCGGGCACATGCTCGCGCACCCACTGGCTGGCCATCTGCCGCGTATCATGGGCGCGCATCCGGGTTCGCGAAGCGCTGCCGCTGGCCATCGGGAACAGGAGAGCGGCCAGCATGATCGCCATGGCGGCAGGTTGCCACTTCTCCCGTAGTTTCCCGACCAGCGTGACCAGCGCGATGGCGATGGCGATCGCGATCCAGGGGAGCAGCGGCACGGCCCAGCGTTCCCAGATGAGCGCTTGAAACGCTATGCCAGCGAAGAACAGTGCCGCACCGGGCAAGGCGGCCAGGGCCAGTCTTCGCGCCCGCCATGGGGCCAGAGCAAGGCCCATTGTGGCCAATATCGCGCCAACCGGCCCGAACCCGTTCAGTACGACATGCCGAGCGTACCAGAGCATATTTTCCATCGCCGTCCCGCCGGTTGAGCCGGGATGGGCGGTACGCGCTTCGCCGCCCAGATCGCGCAACACCGTTGCATGGTCCAGCAGCAGATAAGGCGAAGCAAGGCATAGGGCCACGATGGCGCAGGCGATCGCGACCGGCAGCAATATCAGGCATCGCCGCCATCCATCCTGTCGCCAGCGATACAGAATGGCACCGGGCGCGTTGACGATGAACAGCAGCGAGGGCCATTTGGTCGCGCCGCCAAGGCCCAGCATGATCCCGGCCAGCATATGGTGGCGCATCCGGCCCGTGCTGGCCGCGCGGAGCGTGAACAGGCAACTGCCCAGCATGAAAAGGCTGGCGATCATATCGGTACGAATGACCTGTGACAATTCGATATGCAGGCCGTTGCACGCCAGCAACGCCGCGGCGATCAGGCCTGCGGCCGAACCGGCCGCCTCGCGGCCGACGCGGTAAATCAGATAAATGCAACCCAGCCCGGTCGTCATGATGAACAGGCGCATCGGCAGGATGACGATGCCCGGATCGGCATAGACCGCCGATACATATCCTGCGGTATCGGCCCATTGGCCGGTCAAGGTTCCGACATAGCCGATAACGGCGAAAATGGCCGCCAGTGCGTAGAACAGGATCGTCGCGGGATGTCCGAACCATTCCGGGTTCAGCCGATGTTCGCGCAACATGTCGAGCGCCGTCGTCACGAACAGCGGTTCGTCGGGATCATTCAGCGCAGGCAGCCCGAAATCGATGTGCCACAACCGCCAGGCGGCGGCGACCAGCATGATCAGGATCAGGGCGACCGTCTCTTTGCCGGGCAATCGACGCGCCTTTGCCGGACGGGATGCGCGATCTGGCTCCGTCTTCATGCAAACCACCTGTTCCGGGAGGACGAATGCGTACCGTAATTTTGGCTGGCGGCCTTGGCAGCCGGCTTGGCGAAGAAACCGCCGTCAGGCCCAAGCCCATGGTCGAAATCGGCGACATGCCGATCCTGTGGCATATCATGAAAATCTATTCGGCCGCGGGCCTCAACGATTTCGTGATCTGCCTTGGTTATAAAGGCTATGTCATCAAGGAATTTTTCGCCAACTACTTCCTGCATACCGCCGATGTCACCATCGACCTGCGCGGCGGCAATGGCATGGAAATTCACCATACCCGCAACGAACCCTGGCGCATTTCGCTGGTGGAAACCGGCGCGGAAACGATGACGGGGGGACGCCTGGCGGCGATCCGCCCCTATCTCGATCCCGACGAACCTTTCTGTTTCACCTATGGTGACGGCGTTGCGGACATCGACGTGGCTGATCTTGTGCGTTTTCATCATGCGCATGGACGGCGCGCGACGATCACCTCCGTCACGCCGCCGGGACGATTTGGCGCGCTGGAGTTCGAAGGCGATCAGGTGACGGCTTTTCGCGAAAAGCCTGCGGGCGACGGCGGCCTGATCAATGGCGGCTTTTTCGTCGCCCATCCCAGTGTTCTTGACCTCGTCAACGGGCCGGACACTATCTGGGAATCCGGACCGCTGGAAACGCTGGCGGCCAATGGTGACCTGATGGGTTATCGTCATGATGGTTTCTGGCACCCGATGGACACGCTGCGCGACAAGATTCATCTGGATACGCTGTGGCGGACGGGGGGCGCACCGTGGAAGCGCTGGTAAATCCCGTCTGGAATGGTCGCCGCGTCCTCGTGACCGGCGACAGCGGCTTCAAGGGCAGCTGGCTGGCAATCTGGCTGCATGCCATGGGGGCGAAGGTTACCGGTTTCTCCCTTCCGCCGCCCAGCGACCCCAGCCTGTTCGATGCAACGCGCCTCGGCGAACTGATCGACCATGTCGAAGGCGATGTGCGCGATCCTGCTGCCGTGCATGCGGCAGTCGAGCGGGCGAGGCCCGAAATCATATTCCACCTCGCCGCCCAGCCATTGGTGCGCCTGTCCTACGAACAGCCGATCGAAACCTATGCCGCCAATGTCATGGGCACGGTTCATGTGCTGGAAGCGGCGCGGCATGTCGGCGGCGTGGCGGGGATCGTGTGCGTCACCAGCGACAAATGCTATGAAAATCGCGAATGGGAATGGCCCTATCGCGAAACAGATCCGATGGGCGGGCATGATCCCTACAGCAGCAGCAAGGGATGCGCCGAACTCGTCGTGTCTGCCTGGCGCCGTTCCTATTTTCAACATGAAGGCCCTGCGCTGGCGTCGGTCCGTGCGGGGAATGTAATCGGTGGCGGGGACTGGGCGGCAGATCGTCTGGTGCCCGATCTGGTCCGCGCTTTCGAAGCGGGCGCGGCGCCGCTGATCCGATCGCCCCAGTCCGTGCGGCCGTGGCAGCACGTGCTGGAGGCGCTGGGCGGTTATCTGATGATCGCGGAGCGACTGCTGGCGGGTGAACGGCGCTTTGCCGATGGCTGGAATTTCGGCCCGGCCGATGAGGATGCCCGGCCAGTCGGCTGGATCGTCGATCGCATGCGCGCCGCATGGAGTGAAGACGCTACCCCGGCGACGCTGGACGATGGCCCGCAACCGCATGAGGCAGGATTGCTGCGGCTCGATTGTTCGCGGGCAAAATCGGCGCTGGGCTGGCAGCCCGCCTTGCGGCTGGCGCAGACGATCGATTGGATCGTGGAGTGGCACCAGCGGGTCGGCACGGGCGAAGATGCACGCGCCGTTACGCTGGAGCAAATCGGCCGCTATATCGGGCAGGCCGGACGAGGTGTCGTTCAGGCCGCGGCCTGAGCGATCGCCAGCATATTGCCAAGGCGCAGCCCAATGGCGCGCCGTGGCAGGGGCAGGTGGCAGGGCAGTTTCATGCCCGCCGCCTGCGCCGCCTGGCGGGCCAGAAAATCGATCGGGAAATGATTGACACTGGGACGGACCTGCACGACCGGAAAGCCCGCCCGGCTGACCAGCGTGCTGATCGTATGCGGATTATAAAGCAGCGGATGTTGCAGGTAGAATGGCGGCCAGCGGCGACCCAGCACCCGGCGCAACAAGGATGCTTCGTCATGGGTCGGTCAGCAGCGCGCCGCCGGGCTTCAGCTTTGCATATATGCTGCGCAGCATGGCCAGCGGATCGAGCAGATGGTCCAGCACATGGATCATGACGGCCAGCCCGACGCTTCCGTCCGGAACCGGGGACAGGTCGGTCATGTCGGTCAGGATTTCCGTCGGCTTACCGCCCGCCGCCTGCCGCAACGGGGTATGTACGGCCTGATTGGGTTCGAACAGCCAGTATCGGTCGAAACCGCCATGAGCGACGGCCTGCGTCACCACATGGCCGATGTCCGGCCCAATTTCCAGATAGCCGCCAGCCAGCGGGCCGTTGCGCGCAGCGGCGGCGAAATATCCGCGCTGCGTATCCGCCACGGCGCAAACGGCACCATATCCATATTGGGCGGCATGCTGCTGTAAAGATCGGCCAGTTGCGCACCGTCGAAGAAGGCAGGATTATAGAGCAGCGCGCAGCGCTGGCAGCGGCGATAGGGGAAGAAATGCTTCTCCTTCTCCAGTCCGTGCCAATAGGGGCGCAACTGTTCCAGAGTCATGCCTTCGACGTCGCCGGGGCTGGCGATTTCCCGCTTTCCATCGGTGGCCCCGCAACAGGGGCAGGTACGATTGCGCAGCGCGGGAAGCGTCGTGATCCTATGTCCTGTCCTTGAAAGTGACACGGCTGTGCCAAAACCAGCTTCCGGCGATCAGCAACAGGGAAAAGCCGAACTGGGCGAGGATGGGCGACAGGCCGCCCGCCTCGACCAGCAGCGGTAATGCCCCCCAGTTGAGCGCGTAGTTGAACAGATAATAGCTGGCGAAGGTCGCAAATTCACGCAGGATACTCCCCTGCGTGCGGAAAACCCCCAGCTTGTACGTCGTGAAGGCGAAGCAGAGGCACACCGCCTGCGCGATCAACAGGGCGATCATATAACGACTGTGGAGCGCCGGAACGCTCCACAAAAGCAGCGGGTAGAAGGCAAGGCCGAACGCCGTGTTGATGCCGCCCGCGATCAGGAAACGCAGCGGGCGGCGTCCATGCGACTTCTGGCCGGGCAGGGTCGCGGCCTTCACATCTCCTCCATCAGGGGGATCGCCATATTGTCCTGAAGCACGTCGCGCGGCAGGAAGGGCGAAAGATCCTCCAGAGCAGGCGATGTGATGCGGCCATCCGGGTGAACCTTGGCCCCCAGCTTTGGCGCAAAGGACACATGTTCGTCGACGATGATTTCGCACAGCGCCGGACCGGGCGTGGCGAGCGTATCCGCGATCGCCTGCGCCAGGTCATTATGCCCGTCGGCGCGAACATAATCGAATCCGAAGGCTGCCGACACCTTGGCGAAGTCAGGGAAGGTCACGTTGCTCTTGGGGCCGCCGCCCACTTCCACACCGTTGAAGAAATTGCGATGCGTCTGGAAGATGGAGACGTAACCGCTATTGTTGATCAGGAAGACCTTTATCGGCAGGCCATATCCCGCGATCGTCTGCATTTCCTGAATGTTCATCATGATGCTGCCGTCGCCCGCGATGCAGATGACGCGGCGCTCCGGGCCGATGGCGGCGCTGACGCCGATGGCGGCGGGCAGGTCGTACCCCATGGTGGCGCAACCGGAATTGGTCCACAGCCGCTGGCCCTGCTTCAGATGCGCGGACTGAAAACTCACGACGCAGGCGCTGCCATTGCCCGTGACCACGATGTCATCCTCATCCAGTGCGTCGAACAGCTTTTCCATCGCGACATAGGGATGATTGGCCGGGCCATGGTCATGATATTCGGGCAGCACGGCGGGGAAGCGGGCGACACGTTCGCGCGACCATGTCAGCCATTCGCGATGCCGGTCGGTCGGCCCCGCATAATCCTGCGCCAGCAATGCCGGGATCAGATCGGCCAGATCGGCGACGATCGGCATGTCGGGCTTGACCGTCGGCTTCTGTAACTCCAGCGGATCGATGTCGACCCAGATTTTATAGGCGGCGCGGGCGAAGCTGTCCCAATTATAGCTGACCTGCCGGATGTTGAGGCGACTACCCAGAATGATCAGCAGGTCCGCGCTCTGCGTCACCATATTGCCGCCACGATCGCCCACCGTGCCGGGCCGCCCGGCATAGAGCGGGTGGTCGTTCCACAGCACGTCATGCGCGTTCCACCCGGTGACGACCGGCACCCCCAGCCGCTCCACCAGCGCGATGAAGTCGCGATGCGCGCCCGACAGGCGTACGCCGCCACCGGCGAAGACCACCGGCCGTTCGGCCTTTTGCAGCCGATCCAGTATCTCGCGGGCAATGGGGCCAAGGTCGGTGTCCAGCCATGGCTGTTCCAGTTCGGCGGGGTCAAAGCCGGTCAGTGTGTCGGGATCGATCTTGGCCGCCTGCACGTCGAGCGGGATGTCCACCCATACCGGCCCCGGCCGACCCTTCGTCGCCAGATGCAGCGCCTTTTCCAGATGGTATCGGATCGCCTGCGGATCGTTCACCATTACCGCATATTTGGTGACGGGCCTGACCAGTTCCTCGATGTCCAATTCCTGATCGCCCAGTTGACGCAGCGGCAGGCCGGTCGAACGCACGGTGGTTTCGCGCTTCACCTGACCCGACAGCACCAGCATCGGAATGGAATCGACATAAGCGCCATAGACGCCGGTGATCGCATTGGTGCCGCCGGGGCCGGATGTGACGTTGACGACCGCAGGCTTGTTGGTCAGGCGTGCATAGGCCTCCGCCGCCATGGACAGCGCCTGCTCATGATGGGTGAACAACGTCTTCAGGCCCGAATGGGTGCCGATGCTGTGGTTGAGGTGCATGGCGCCGCCACCGGTCAGCATGAAAACCTGTTCGATGCCATTGTCGGCCAGCCATTGGGCCAGCCAGTCGGAAAGTTTTACCTGTGTCATGGGGTCCATCCATTGGAAGCTGCGGTGCGGCGGATCGCTTCGTCGATGTCGACGGTCGCCGATACGCCAAGGGTTTCGCGGATTAGGGCGGTGGAGGGGACATAGCGTCCGGGGTTCCAGCCGGAATCTGGGCGGCCAAGGATATGCACGTCCGGCGCGCCCAGCACTGTGGCGGTGCGTCGGGCAAGGTCGGCGATGGATACCGCTTCCTCCGACCCGACATTATAGGCTGCACCCTTTTCCCCGGCGATCAGAAGGGACCACATCCACACGGCAAGGTCGGCGGCGTAGAGATAGGATCGCACGGCCTGTCCCGATCCCTGGACTTCGATGACGCGCCCGGCGATGGCGTCGTGGATGAAGTTACCCGCCGCGAAATGGGTGTCGAGCGAGAGTAGCGGGCCAAGCAGGGCAAAGATGCGTGCCGTCACCGTTTCCACGCCGAATTGCTGTGCATAGATGGCGCACAGCGTTTCGGCGGCGCGCTTTCCTTCGGCATAGGCGGATCTGGGGTCGCGGATGGACGGGCCGCCAATCCAGTCTTCGGTGACATGGGTGACGTCCCATGGCTGCACGCCATAGACCGCGCCCGAACTCATGAACAGCATGCGCGCCTGCCGGTCGCGGGCGAGGTCCAGCATGGCGCGGGTGCCGTCCAATATCGTGTCGAACATGCGGCGCGGGTCGTTGGCGGTCAGCGCCGCGCTCGCGTCCGTCGCGCCATGGACGATGTGGGTGAAGGCGCCGTCGGGCGCAGGGCAGCTCTGAATGTCCCCGCGGATCAGCCTGAAGCGATCAGCCAGATGCGGCGCACGGGCCGCGAAACCTTCCGGGTTGCGGCTCAATAATGAGACATCGACATGGACAGGTGCGCGGGCCAGCGCCTCCAGCATCCAACGGCCGATGAAACCGGTGCCGCCGGTGAAGAAAATGCGCGCCCCTTCAAGGCGTGGCCATAGTGGCGCCAGCGCCATGTCGATGGCGATCAGGTCGTTTTGCGGGATCATGCGATGGCGAGTCCGGGGCTGGGGCGGTGGCGCGCATGCGCATGATAGATGCGCACCATGGCGTCGCACGACAGCGCCCACAGGATGATGATGATCAGGCCGGGGCGAAGGAAATGTCCGATGGTAAGGCCGAAACTGGGCGTCACCGGACGACCGCTGAGCCAGCCATTGGTGTTGAGGTCGATGATCGACGCGATCTGCACATCGCCGACGAGGCAGAGGAGATAGGTGCAGATGATTGCGATTTTCGGTCCGAACCCCTGCCACCGTTCCAGCAGGACGAGGAAGAGCAGGAACAGTTGCGTGTAACCGCCGGGCGACTGGGTGACGAGATAGGCGCCCAGCAACATGATGGCGACACGCTCATGGCTGAGCGCTCGTGGTTGCAGCCATGCACCGGCCAGTGCCGCAAGTGCGACAAGCTGGCTGATGCGGATCAGCAGGGGAACGACATATTCGATCCCTTCGACCAGCCGCGACGGGACGAGGTCCAGCAGGGGAATGGGCGCAGCCTTGCGGATGGAGAGCAGGGGGGCATAGCTGGTGGAATAATTGACTTCGTTCCACACCTGTCCGCCCTGAAAGACGATCCAGTTGGCGGTGTTGGATGCGATCTCGCCCGGCGTGCCCGATCCTACCAGTGCGAGCGTCACCAGATAGAGGATGATGGTGGCGATGCCCGCCAGCTCCAGCGGTCGCCATTCGCGCCGGACCAGCTGGGCCAGAGCGGGGAGCAGCAGATAGGGTTTGAAATTGATGGTGGCGGCGGTCGCCATGGCGCGTACCCATGGCGCGCGCACCATCGGGTCATGCGCCAGCATGAAGGCAGGCATGGCGATCAGGATCAGGTTGCCGCGCTCCAGCGTGAAGAGCATCGGCAGGCCCAGCGCCATGGCGATGGTGCGCGGGATCGCTGTCGCCCGGTCGTTGCGACGAAACAGGGTCCAGAACAGCGCGACGTTCACGGCATAGGCGCCGATAATCGTCGCCTGTCCCAGCCAGTCGCAGTCGCGCGCGACAAAGGGGGATGACAGGTGGCATCCCGACAGGCTGAACAGGTCCAGGAATACGAAAGACAGCGGCGGATAAATGCTGCGCCACACATCATAGGCGCCCGGCCGGTTCGCCCAGAAGGCGGTGTTGAACCAGTCCATGAAGGTGTCGTTCGTGTCCATCACGAACGGCTGGGGCAGAAATCCTTTCTGCTGGAAGAACAGCGCAGCCCAGACGACACTGGCGACCACCATGGCCGCCAGTGCATATTCGGTCACGGCGATGCGAGGACGCGCCGTCATGCCCGGTCCGCGAAGTTCAGCCGTTCTTCCTCGATCACCAGCGGAACGCCACGCGTCCGTTCCCCGATCAGCCGCACCTGATCGCCGATCAGCCCGATGAACAGCAATATGGTCGCAAACATGCCTGTGCCGATGGTGAGCGCGGTGAGTGGCCAGACCGGGCCGCCAGCGACCATTGCGATCAGGGTTGCGATCAACAGGCCGATGCTGCCCATCGCCGCCCATACGGCCATCAGGATTGGCAGGCGCAGCAGCCCCTTGGCAGATCCGGCAAGGCCTGACAGTGCGAAGGACAGCAGGGTACGGAACCCGTTCTTGGTTTCGCCCGCCGCACGTTCCGGTCGGTCGAACGGGACGAGCGCCAGCGAAAAGCCGCTTTCCACCACCATTCCCCGGAAGAAGGGTTCCGGCTCGTTCCAGCGCTTGAGCGTATCCACCACCGCCCGATCGAACAGGCCGAAACCGGTGGCGTTGGGGATGATGGGATAGTCGGCAAAGCGACCGAGCAGGCCATAGCCGATCCGCCGCGTCAGGCCGAGCCATATGGACGTCCGCTCCTGACGCCGCTGGGCCAGGACGACTTTGGCCCCACCGCGCCAGAGCGCCAGAAATTCACCGATCATCGCGGGCGGATCCTGAAAATCCGCGCACATGCCGATCACCGCCTGCCCGCTGGCCTGATAGATGCCATGGGTGGGTGAGCGCATCTGACCATAGTTGCGATTGTTGAAGATCGCGCGAACACGGTCATCCTCCGCGCATAGCTCCCGCATGATGGCACGGGTGGAGTCGGTCGAAAAATTGTCGATCAGGATGATCTCATGACTTTTCGCATGCCGCTCCGCTTGCGCGGTGACGGCGGTGCAGATGGCGCGGACATTCTCCTCCTCATTATAGCAGGGAATGACGATGGAGAGTTCGGGTGCGTTCACGGGCGACGATCCGCCGGATGGATGAGCGGCAGGCGCATGTCCGTTGCCGGTGCGTAGATTTCCGTGAAGAAGGCCAGCACCACGATCAGCGCCAGCAGCGCGACGGCGGGAATGTTGAACTTGCGATCGATGTCCAGTCGGGGCGCCTCGACCACCTGCGCGTCTGACGCGGTTTCGGCGGCGATGGATTCCACCGTCACCTCTTCGGACGATCGGGCATAAACCTCGTACAGCGCCTGAGCGAAGCGATAGTCGCGATAGAGGTCGAGATATTTGCCCGACACCTCGGACAGGCCGGCCACGTTGGGACCGGCTGCGCCCGTGCTGGGATCGGCGCTGCGGGCGATCTGGGCACGCAGGGACGCGACTTCCGATTGCAGCGCCTGAAGCGCGGGATTTTCATCCCCCTGAAACTGGCGCGCCGTCTGAAGCTCCACCATCTTGGCCTGCAACTGCGCCTGCAAACCGGCGCGCAGGGACAGTTCGGACCCCAATTGTGCTTCGGGCGCGGCCAGATTGTTGGTGCGGCGGAATGCGTTCAGTGCGGCTTCCGACCGACCGACGCGGGTGGCGGCTTCCTTGAACCGCTTTTCCACGATGCCGCGTTTGCGCAGCACCCGGTCGTTGCCCAGCGCGTTGAGCCGCTCGGTGATGGCGGTGACATAGGCGCGGGCCAGCGCTTGGGATTCCGCCGGATCGTGAGTGCGCGCCTCGACTTCGATCATCCCGCCGGTCAGCGAATGGATGTCGATCTTCTGCTTCAGCGCCTTTTGCGCGGCACGGGCCGAACCATAGGCGTCGGGGGCGTCCATCCTGAGCGACCGGATCACCATGTCGCCGACTTCGGGGGTACGCGCGACCGCGAGATACAGGTCGATGGGCTGTTTCGCGCCGCCCAGCAGAGAGGCGAAGCTGCCCAACTGTCCGCCTAGCGCGTTCATCATGGAGCTGAGGCCAATGCTGCTGCTGTCCTGCGGCACGATCTTGGCGCGGGCGACATAGGGTTGCGGCAGCACGCTGAGCAGCGCGAAGGCCGCCGCGCTCAATGCGTAGCCGCGCCTGCGCATGCGGGCGTCGCCGATCCATGCCTTTGCACGGTCCATCATGGTCAGTTCACCACGGCGGCGACGGACGCTGCCCCGATAAAGCCACCGAACAGGCTGGACGTAATATCGCGCAGTCGCGCCCAGAATTCGCCACGATCGGCATCGACGGGAACGAAGACCAGATCGCCGGGCAACGCCTTTGCCCGCAATGTGGAGCCGCCATCGGCCAGAACCGTGCCATTGGCGCGCACGACGAAGATTTCCTTCTTGTCGCCCAGCTTCTGGATGCCGCCCGCTGTCTTCACGAAATCGCCGATGGTCTTGCCGTCATCATAGGCGAAGGATGCTGGCGTCGGCACCGCGCCGAACACGCCGACGGTGACCGGCCGGGTGGGCACGAACACCGCATCATTATTTTCGACGATCAGGTCGGCGGGCAATTGGGTCGCGGTGACGGGCAGGTTGAACACCAGACGCCCGGTCGGTTCGCGATCCTGCATCTTCTGCACAACGGACTGGATCAGCGCCTGATTGCCCGGCGTCGCCAGCTGGGCGCGGTTGACCGACACCAGCGGCTGCGTGCTCAGCAACAATTCCATATCCTTGACGGCGCGGTCGAAACTTTCCTTCTGCTGCGCCTTCACGCTCTGGCGGGTGATGACGCTGGCATAGGGGAAGGCGTCGGTGGTGAGGCCGCCTGCCTGCGACACGACATCCGACAGGCGGGTACCCGGCTGCACATAATAGCGGCCGGGTTTCGTGACTTCGCCGCTGATCGTCACCAGCACCGGCTGCTGCCCCAGCGGGCGGGCGATGCCGATGTCGGACAGGACGCGGATGATGTCGCCGCGCTGTGCGATACGGCTGCGCGCATCGGCGGGCTTCAGCTCCTGCCAGCCGATTTCGCGGTGCCCCAGCGAATCGAACAGCATCAGGCGCGATGCATCCGCGACGGAGGACGCGCCACCGGCATAGCGCAGCGCATCGTCGACCGTTTCGTTCGGCCCGACTTCGTAAATCGCTTCCCGATTGACGCTGCCGATCAGGGCGACCAGCGTTCCCGTCGGCGCGATATGGATGACGTCGCCATTTTGCAGCGCCGCGTCCCCGCCCTTGTCCCCGCGCAACAGCAGGTCGTAGAGGTCGAAATCCGACACCAGTTTTCCGCCCCGGCGCAACTGGATCGACCGGAAGCTGCCGCCCGCGCCGGGGCCGCCTGCGGCCAGTACGGCATTTACCAGCGTCGACAGGCTGTTGACTGTATATGCGCCCGGTCGCTCGGCAAAGCCGGTGACATAGACGGTCAGGCCTTTCAGACGCGCGATCGAAATTTGCAGGTCGAAATTGCGATATTGGCGCGACACCTGCCGTGCGATGACGTCATGCACATCGCCATATCGCTGGCCGCCGACGGTGATGGCGCCGACCTTCGGTACGAAAATCCGGCCTTCGCTGTCGATCGTGAGCAGAACATCGTTCGCCTGAACGCTGCCCGACAGGTCGAGCCGAAGCTGATCGCCGGGATTTAGGCGATAATCGTCGGGGACCGCTGCTGAAGACGGCGCGGTGAAATCTCGCGATTCCGGCAGCAGCAGTTCCGATCCGAACCGACGCAGCGGTTTTCCGACGACGTCGGACACATAGGCTTCAAATTCGTTCGGTGCGGCCATTTCGGTTTTCGCGCGTTTTGGCGCGTTTGGCGGCGGGCCATCCGGCGCAGATGCATCCGCGCGTGCGCCCTGAATGACCGCAGGCTGGAACGGTGCAGGAGCCGCGGCCGATGGAATGGAAACATCGGTCTTTGCTCTGGCGGCGGGGGTGCCGTCCGCGCTTTGGCCCGATCCGCCAAGCGGGGACGACAATTGCGCCTGCGCCAGATGCGGCAGGCCGAAGGACGCCAGCGCCGCGCCGGTGAGCAGCAAGGAACGGGGTAGAATCATGCGGTCAGGAGTTCCGGTACGACAAGGCTGTCGAGAAGAAGGGGGGAGAGGTGTTTCAGGATCCGCGCATGCGTTTTGACGGACGCAGCGAGCAGGACACCGGGGGACGGCGATCCGACCCGATAGGGCGTACCGTCCCAATGGCTGACATGGCCGCCTGCTTCGGTCAGGAACAAGATGCCTGCGGCATGATCCCATGGCAGAATGCGCTGGAAAAGGGCGGCGTCGTTACGCCCCAGCACCAGCCGGGCATAGCTTTCGGCGGCGCAGCGCGGGATGGTTTCCAGCGTGAAATGCTCGGTCGCCGCTTCATGGATGATGGCGCGGCGATGGGACGGCAGGAACTGCGTGCCCAATGCCGCCACCGGTCGCATCGCTCCGGTCGATTGGGCATGGACCGGCGTGCCGTTCACGGTCGCGCCCTTGCCCCGTTCCGCGGCGCACATCCGGCCGCTGACCGGATCGTAGATCCAGCCTGCCAGCGGCACGCCATTTTCCACCAGTGCGATCATGATGCCGAAAGGCTGGCGGCCCGCCGCGAAATTGGCGGTGCCGTCCAGCGGATCGATCAGCCACACCAGCCCTTCGCCCACATCGTCCAGCAATGCCGGATCGGCCGAACAGGCCTCTTCCCCGACGATGCGCGCGCCGATGTTTAGCCGGTCGAGGCCGTCGCGTAGCGCGGCTTCGGCCTCATGGTCGGCACAGGTGACGATTTCGCCCGCGCCCTTGTCGGCAATTTCATGCGCGGCAAGGGTACGGAAACGGGGCGTGACGATCTCTGCCGCCACGCTGCGCATCAGCGTGCCGACCCGATGATTCAGGGACTGGGACAAGGGCATGGACTGTCAGGCAGCGACGGACTTGATCGTGCCGGCATTGGCGGTGGCGACGCGGTCGCGCATCATCTTGATGCGGGCCTGGTCTTCCGCGCCGATCGTCTGATAATAGGCCTGCTTGTTTTCCAGCCATGCCAGTTCAAATGCCATCGCATTGGCGATGCCGTCTTCGAAATCCGGCGATTCGGCGGCGGCACCATCGAATATCACCTTGCGCGTTTCGAACCGGTCCAGCCGAACCTGACGGAAAGAACGCAGTGCCGGTGCGGCTTCGACCGCGACCGATCCGCCAACGACGAGGTCAAGGTCATTGCGGGCGCAAACGTCGGCGACCTGAAGCACCGCCGTGGTGATTTCCGGCGCATTGATCGCGCCGCGCGGCATGCCACGCGACAGGGTGAAATCGACCCGGCCGAACACGATGCCGTCCAGCCGTTCACGCGCGATCGGCAGCATGTCTTCCAGCGATTCCAGCGTCGCCTGCGTTTCCAGGTTGAACAGGAACTGCGTGCTGCTCGGCCCCTTGCCATAGACCTTGTCGCGCGCATCGGCGAATTTGGAAAGGGCATAGGGCGTTTCGACCATCGGCGCGATAATATAATCGATGCCGTAAAGGCGCGAAGCCAGCAGATCCGAAATCGCTTCGCATCCACCGATTTTGAGCGCGACCTTCAGATCGGCACGGCGCGCCATGTCCAGCAGGCGCAGCAATTCGTCGGGCCGCGTGCCTTCCGCTTCGAACTCAGCCTTGACCGCGACGACGCCATAATGGTCGCGTCCCTTCTTCAGCATGTCGAGCATGAGGTTTTCGCTATTGTTCATCTCAGTATCCCCGATATGTCCGGCACCGCGTCGTGCCTTGTGCAGGTCGAGACGGCACAGGATCGGGCATTCCGTCCGGGGGCAGGCAAATTTCTTTGCACATTTATAACAATGTGGATGGAGGCGCCCTGATGCATGGCAAGGACAGGCAGCCGAGACGGGAGGCGTTCGGCGTGACCGGATATGTCCCGAATATTTCGAGGCGGAACTGCCCGCGCGGCGACGTCCGGGCAATATGAACCCTGTCTTTCGCGTTCTTCTCTGCCTGTCGGGCATCGCGGCTTCGCCGTCATGGGGCGGTGCGCTGATACGACCCCTGTCCGCTTCCTATGGTCTTCGGCACGATCCGATCGACGGGCGTCCGCATTTCCATCGCGGTATCGATGTGCCCGCGCCCAGCGGGACGCCGGTTCTGGCTGCGGCCGGGGGCGTGGTGCAACGGGCCGGATTGGCCGGGGGTTACGGGCTGATGGTGGAAATCGCGCATCCCGATGGGGACAGGACACGCTATGCGCATCTGTCGGGCATCAATGTGCGGGCGGGGGACAGGGTCGATGCCGAATCGATCATCGGTCATGTGGGATCGACGGGACGCTCCACCGGCCCGCATTTGCACTTCGAATATTGGGTCGGGGGACGGGCGGTCGATCCCATGCCCTATTTCGCGGGGGGGAAGGCATCGCCGGATCGGCGGATGCGGACGGCTCGCGAAACCGCAACGCATGTTTCGGATTATGCATCGTCGAAGGGGAGAGGGCAGGATGTGGCCGTCAGTGGAGATGAA
Organism: Sphingobium sp.; assembly: GCF_048594625.1. Lineage (GTDB taxonomy): Bacteria > Pseudomonadota > Alphaproteobacteria > Sphingomonadales > Sphingomonadaceae > Sphingobium. The sequence continues at coordinate 7,733 of NZ_JBMDWL010000145.1, read as the reverse complement.
ATTCCGCTGGGTGCCGGGCTGTGATCGTGATCCCGCAATAGATATGAAAAAGGGCCGACATTCCAAAGAATGTTCGACCCTGTTTTTCAACCGGAAACTCATCCGCATGAAGCGGAAAGTTGGTCGGGGAAAGAGGATTCGAACCTCCGGCCCCTGCCTCCCGAAGACAGTGCTCTACCAGGCTGAGCTATTCCCCGACCGATGCCGAAGCCGCTTTCTGGGCGGCCCCGTAAGGCAGGAGTGCGCCTATAGAGGTGGCTTTCCGGGCTGGCAAGCGGGCAATGACGCTTTTTTTAAAATCATCACAAAAGCCCCGCATCGCGAAAGCTGAAGCGCGCTTTTCCGGCATGGATGACATGGTCGGCGAGTTTCAGGTCCAGCGGTTTCAGTCGCCGCGCCAGCATGCGGGTCAGCATGATATCGTCCGGTCGGGGCGAGGGGGATGATCCGACAGGGCGCTGCTGGATCAGCGCCAGCCAAGCCGCATCTGTATATAATAGCTGGGCGAACGCACCTTGCCAGTCCCGTTTCAGCGGCATGATGCCGCGCGGGCGCCATTCATCGTCCAGCATCGCGATCAACAATATGTCGCTTTCCACCATGTGCCGGATGATGGCGCACATGTGAAGGCGAACCAGCGCAAGTCGCTCCATTATGGTGCAAGAGAGCGAAAGACGGGTCCATTTTGACGGCAAGATTGGCGCGGACCCGGTGCTGGGCTACAGCCGGGTCATTCAGAATCGCATGCGCAGGACGATGCCTTGACCCAGACCGCTTCTCCATCCGTTTCCCATTATGAGCAGCAATATCTGGATCTGATGCGGCATATCTGGACCCATGGTGACGAACGGATCGACCGGACGGGCGTAGGAACGCGCTCCATATTGGGCGCGACAATGCGATTTTCGCTGGCGGAAGATGCGATCCCGCTGCTGACCACCAAGCGGGTATATTGGAAGGTCGCGGCGCGGGAAATGCTGTGGTTCCTCACGGGCGACACCAATATTCGCGAACTGGTGCGGCAGAATGTGCATATCTGGACCGACTGGCCGCTCGATAGCTATCGCCGGGCGACGGGTGAAGACATCGATCGCGATACGTTCGAAGCGCGAATCATCGCGGACGAAGGCTTCGCCCGCCAATGGGGTGACCTTGGCCCGGTTTATGGTGCGCAATGGGTCAACTGGCCCCGTTATGAACCTGTGGGTGACGGCCTGTTCCGCCGGGCGAAGCAGGGGCATAATCAGATCGCCGAACTGGTGCAGGCGATTCGCACGACACCGGGGTCGCGCCGCCTGCTTTTCACCGGCTGGAATGTGGCTGAAGTATCGCAGATGGCGCTGCCGCCCTGCCACATGACCTATCAGTTTCAGGTGTCGGACGGGAGGCTGAACGGGTTGCTGTTTCAACGGAGTTGCGACCTTGGCCTTGGCTTTGCTTTCAACATCTTCGGCCTGTCGATGCTGACGCGCATGCTGGCGCAGCAATGCGATCTGGAACCGGGGCACGTCGTTTGGCAGGGTGGCGACGTGCACCTTTATCTGAACCACGCGCCGCTGGTGGAAGAACAAATGGCCCGAATTCCGTCCGGTTCGCCGAAATTGCGGATCAATCGTAAGCCTTCGACGATTTTCGATTATCGCATCGAAGATTTCGAAGTGACCGATTACGCGCCGCAGGCCCATATTTCCGCACCCGTCGCCGTGTGAAAAGAGACGACGAGTTGGACAGATAAAGCGGGAAGATGGGTCAGCAAGGCTTGCCCTTTGCGGCGTTGTAATATAATATCTGCGTCAAGCAATAATATTGCAATGCACCATAGGAGGCAGGATGAGCGATCCGAACGGATCAGGCGGCGCTGAAGGGCAGGCTGGGCGTAATCTACCCCCCCTGCGTCTCCACGTACCCGAACCGCCAGCGCGGCCGGGCGAGAGCGCCGATTTTACCCATTTCGATATTCCAGCGGCGGGCGCTGCCCCCCGCCCGGATGAGGCGGCGCAGCCCGCCGACATGCGCGACATGGCCTATGGCCTGGTCCGCGTGCTGGATGATGATGGCGCGGCGGTGGGGGCGTGGAACCCGAAACTGCCGTCCGAAACCTTGCTCAGGATGCTGCGCTATATGGCGCTGACCCGTGCGTTCGACGCGCGCATGTTCCGCGCCCAGCGTCAGGGCAAGACCAGCTTTTATATGAAATCGACCGGGGAAGAGGCCGTATCGATTGGCGCGGCGCTGGCCCTGTCGCGGGACGACATGTGTTTCCCCAGCTATCGCCAGCAGGGCATTCTTCTGGCCCGCGACTGGCCGCTGGTCGATATGATGAACCAGATTTATTCCAACACCGGCGACCGGTTGAAGGGCCGCCAGTTGCCGATCATGTATTCGGCGCGGGAAGCCGGCTTCTTTTCGATCTCCGGCAACCTTACCACCCAATATCCGCAGGCTGTCGGCTGGGCGATGGCCAGCGCGGCGCGGGGCGACACCCGGATTGCCGCGACATGGTGCGGTGAGGGATCGACGGCGGAAGGCGATTTTCATTCGGCCTGCACCTTTGCCAGCGTCTATCGCGCGCCGGTCATCATGAATGTCGTAAATAATCAGTGGGCTATCAGCAGTTTTTCAGGTTTTGCGGGAGCAGAGGCGACCACCTTCGCCGCACGCGCGGTGGGCTATGGCATTGCGGGTTTGCGGGTGGACGGTAATGACGTACTGGCCGTCTACGCCGCAACGCGCTGGGCCGCCGACCGGGCGCGGGCCAATGGCGGACCGACGCTGATCGAACATTTCACCTATCGGGTCGAAGGGCACAGCACCTCCGATGATCCCAGCGCCTATCGCTCTGCCGAGGAAAGCAGCCTGTGGCCGCTGGGCGATCCGATCGCGCGGTTGAAGGCGCATTGCATCGGCCTTGGCATCTGGGATGAGGATCGCCACGCCGCGATGGACAGGGAACTGGCCGAAATGGTCCGCGATGCCGCGCGTCAGGCTGAAAAGAACGGCATCCTTGGCCATGGCCTGCACCATCCGATGGAGTCGATGTTCGAGGATGTGTTTGAGGACATGCCCTGGCATCTCAAGGAACAACAACAGCAGATGCTGGACGAATGGAAGGCGGCGGGGCTGTGAGTGAAGCGACCGAAGCAAAAATTGCAAGTGACGTCATGATGCCGCAAACTTCCGCCGACATCAGCCAGATGAACATGATCCAGGCGATCAACAGCGCCATGGATGTGATGATGGATCGCGACCCGACGGTTGTCGTCATGGGCGAAGATGTCGGCTTTTTCGGCGGGGTCTTCCGCGCCACGGCGGGCCTGCAACAGAAATATGGCAAGAACCGGGTGTTCGACACGCCGATCACCGAATGCGGGATCATCGGCGTGGCGGTGGGCATGGTCGCCTATGGCCTGCGCCCCGTGCCGGAAATCCAGGTCGCGGACTATATCTATCCCGCGCTCGACCAGCTGGTGAGCGAAGCGGCGCGGCTGCGCTATCGTTCGGCGGGGGAGTTCATCGCGCCGATGACGGTACGATCCCCCTTTGGCGGGGGTATTTTCGGCGGCCAGACGCACAGCCAGTCGCCCGAAGGCATCTTCACCCATTGTTCGGGGATCAAGACGGTTATTCCTTCGACCCCCTATGATGCCAAGGGGCTGCTGATCGCGGCGATAGAAGATAATGATCCGACGATCTTCTTCGAACCCAAGCGCATCTATAACGGCCCGTTCGACGGCCATTATGACACGCCCGCCAAAAGCTGGGCCGGGCATGCCGACGCGCAGGTGCCGACCGGCTATTACCGCATCCCGCTGGGCAAGGCGCGGATCGCGCGGGCAGGGGAAGCGCTGACCATCCTGTGCTACGGCACGATGGTGCATGTGGTGGAAAATACCGTCGCTGCCCATGGCGTGGACGCGGAAATCGTCGATCTGCGCAGTCTGGTCCCGCTGGACATCGACACGATCGAGGCATCGGTGAAGAAAACCGGCCGTTGCCTGATCGTGCATGAAGCGACCCGGACCAGCGGTTTCGGCGCGGAATTGCTGGCGCAGGTGCAGGAACGCTGCTTCTACCATCTCGAAGCGCCGATCGGGCGCGTCACCGGCTTCGACACGCCATATCCGCACAGTCTGGAATGGGCCTATTTCCCCGGTCCCGTGCGTATCCGCGAAGCCATCAACAAGATCATGAAGGACTGAAGGGCAATGGTCGTTACACCTCCCTGTTCCGTTCGTGCGTCGCACGACATCTGCCAGATCATATTTTCGCCCATGCACGAACGGGGGAGGATGTAATGGCTCTTTTCACGTTCAAACTGCCGGACATTGGTGAAGGCATCGCGCAGGCCGAAGTGGTCGGCTGGCACGTCAAGGTCGGTGACCGGGTCGAGGAAGACCAGCCGATAGCCGACATGATGACCGACAAGGCAACGGTCGAAATGGAAAGTCCCGTTGCGGGCACCATCGTGCGGCTGGCGGGCGAACCGGGCGACCAGATTTCCATCGGGTCGATGCTCGTGGAGATTGAGGTGGAGGGTGATGCCTCGGCGGCTGCTCCGCCTTCGAATGAAGCGCGCGACGCCGAAGTGCCCGGCGAAGCGGCGATCGATGAGCAACCCTCCCAACCCGTTCGCGCTGAGCCTGTCGAAGCGCCATCCTTATCGTCCCTGGCGCAGGACAAGGAGGAAGCGAGGGGCTTCGACAAGCCCGGCCCGAACAACGGTGGAGAGGTCGAACCGACGGAGAGCGCTCCACCCATCCTGGCGTCCCCCGCCGTCCGCGCCCGCGCAAAGGAGCTGGGCATCGACCTGTCGCAGGTAAAGACCAGCGCCGACCGCATCCGCCATGCGGACCTCGACGCCTATCTGCTTTACGGTCAGGGGCAGGGCTATCGTCCCGCGGTCCAGTCCGCCCGTCGTCCGGACGATCAGGTCCGGGTCATCGGCATGCGCCGCCGGATCGCGGAAAACATGGCCGCATCCAAACGCCATATCCCGCATTTCACCTATGTCGAGGAAATCGACGTCACCGCGCTGGAGGCATTGAGAGAGCAGCTGAACGCGCATCGCGGCGACCGGCCCAAACTCACCATGCTGCCGCTGCTGATCGTCGCTTTGTGCAAGGCGCTGCCGGATTTCCCGATGCTGAACGCCCGCTATGACGATGAAGCAGGCGTGGTCACGCGGCATGGATCGGTGCATCTGGGCATGGCGACGCAGACCGACGCCGGGTTGATGGTGCCGGTGATCCGCGATGCGCAGGACCGCAATGTGTGGCAACTGGCGAACGAAATCCGTCGCCTCGCCGACGCTGCGCGCACGGGCAAGGCAAAGTCGGAGGAATTGTCCGGCTCCACCCTGACGTTGACATCGCTGGGGCCGCTGGGGGGCATCGCCACCACACCGGTGATCAACCGGCCCGAAGTCGCGATCATCGGACCCAATCGCGTGATCGAGCGGCCGGTCTTTAAGGGGAAAGACGTCGTCGCAGCGAAGCTGATGAACCTGTCGATCAGTTGCGACCATCGTGTGGTGGATGGCTGGGACGCCGCCAGCTTCGTACAGGCAGTTCGCAAGCTGTTGGAAGCGCCTGCTTTCCTGTTCGTGGACTGACGCGATAAACGGGCGACGCTCAGGTGTCGCCCGCACCCGCTTATCGCATGATGGCGCGATAGCTGACACGACCCGCGCGACCCGGCGCCACCATGTCGGGCAATTGCCAGCGTATATGGGTCACATCTTCGGCAACCGCGCGGCGCACGCCGCCCAAGGGCGTCGGCAACCATAATTGTTCGATGCGGCCCCAATGACTGCCGCCGTCGATCGATACCTGCATCGCGGGATCGCTGAGGTCGGGCAGGATTCCGCGCGGAACCGCGCGCGTGACGACATGGTCGCGCACGGGCAGGGCACCTTCGTTACGCCAGTGGACGATGACGATCAGCGCGTCGCCCGGCGCGATCCGGTCCGCATTCGCCAATGTCCGCCGCGACCGGCCATTCAGATCGGTCGACACCCGCTCCACGAACATCTGCGTGCCGGTTTTCAGCGATGGCTGTGCGGCGACGTTGGTGGCCGTCATCACGCCTGCCGCCATCGCGAGCAGGAGCGCAAGGCTGCGCGTCATTCTCTTCCCCGTTCTCATATCCCCGCAGGCGGCCTTAAACCCGCTGAGCAAATATTTGGTTAATCACGCATTTTCGTCGTCCTCTGCGCTATATCCCCCATTGTAAATTGACGGGTCGGGACAGGCGGCGCACATCAGGGTGAACAGACAGGGAATCGATCAAGGCGTGACACCGACCGAGCAGAAGGAGATCAATCGGCGACGCGACCGATTGCTGGCGTCGATTGCACTGACGTCGGGAATCGGCCTCATTCTGGCATTGCCCTTTGCCCTGCGCGCGGGCGCGGAATTCTTCCTGCCTTTGACCGCCGCTCTGGTCATCGCCATCGCGCTGGTGCCGTTGCTGGAATGGATGGAACGGCGCGGCCTGCCTTCGGGCATGGCCGCACTGATGGCCGTGGTCGGTTTTCTGCTGGTCGCCAACACGGCGCTGGTGCTGATCGTGGTGCCCGCGACCGACTGGTTCCGCATATTGCCCCAGCGCCTGCCACAAATTCAGGCGAACCTGGCCCCGGTCATCGATTTCTACGCCAATCTCCAGCGTTTCGTGGACGAAACGGTGCAGATGCTGGCAACCGGCCCGGTCGCCGCGGCGCAGACCGCCGCGGTGGAGGCGCCCCGGTCGCTGCTGCAATTTGCGGCGACATCGGCCCCGGCAGCCATCATTCAGATGGTATTCGCGCTCCTCATCATCTATTTCTTCCTTGCGGGCTGGACCCGGCTGCGGCGGCGCACGATCAATTCGCGCGGCAGTTTCGACGGCGCCATGGCGGTGGCGCGGGTGATCCAGAATGTGGTCGACGCGACGTCGGCCTATGTCATCACCATCGCCACCATCAATTGCTGCCTTGGCCTTTCCGTCGCACTGGCGCTGTGGCTGATCGGCATGCCGTCGCCGCTGATGTGGGGCGGCATCGTCGCGCTGCTGAACTTCATTCCCTATTTCGGGCCGATGCTGGCGGCCGTGCTGCTGGGGCTGGGCGGGTTGATGGTATTCGACGACGTCTATGTCGCCCTGCTGCCCGCTGCGTTGCAGGTCGGTTTCCATCTGGTGGAGGCCAATGTCATCACGCCGATGCTGCTGGGACGGCGGCTGACGATGAACCCGCTGCTGATTCTCGTCTCGCTGGCCTTTTGGGGATGGGTGTGGGGCACGCCCGGCGCTTTGCTGGGGGTGCCGTTGCTCATCATCATCCAGACCGTGGTCGGCGCGGCGGGAACCCCGGATATTGCCGGTTTTCTGTTCGAACAGGGCACGTTGACCGTATCGCGGCGCAAAGAAAATGACGATAAAGATGAAACTGATGTTGCGGACGGTTGACAGCATCGCATCACGCTCATAGACGGCGCTTCCACACCAAACGCGGGTGTAGCTCAGTTGGTTAGAGTGCCGGCCTGTCACGCCGGAGGTCGCGGGTTCGAGCCCCGTCACTCGCGCCACTTTCCTTGACCGGAAGGTGGGTATGGTGTTCCAGACAGCATCGTCTGGTGATCTTTTGGGATCACGAAAGATGCCACCCTGCGCGGGTGTAGCTCAGTTGGTTAGAGTGCCGGCCTGTCACGCCGGAGGTCGCGGGTTCGAGCCCCGTCACTCGCGCCACCTTCCTT